>NZ_CP098360.1:952500-1552500 GCF_030388245.1 Paracoccus sp. TOH | reverse complement strand
AGCGCGCGGTGACGATCACCGATGCCGAGCAGCTGGCCGGCGCCATCACCGAACAGCTCGCGGCGCTGTTCGAGGCCGATCCAAGGAAGCGCGCCCGCGCCATGAACCAGCGCCGGGCGGGATAGGCCTGTCCATTCCGGCTGCTTGATCTGCCCCGTCTCCCGTGCGACCAATTTCGCCGGATCGGGGCGGCTTTCCGCCTTGCAGGCCAAGGGGCTCGACGTGTTGAAGATCGGTTTTTTCATTCCCGAGTTTCCGGGCCAGACGCATATCTTCCTGTGGCGCGAAAGGCAGGCGCTGGCGGAACTCGGCATCGAGGCCGAGCTGATCTCGACCCGGCCGCCGCCGCGCGCCGTCGCCTCGCATAGCTGGGCGGCCGAGGCGCAGGCCCAGACCCGCTATCTGATGCCGCTGGGCGGCGAGGGCTTCGGCATCGTCGCGGAATTCCTGCGCTCGGGCCCGTCCGGCTGGGCCCGCGGCCTGGGCGCGGCGCTGAGCGCCGAGGCGCAGGGCGTGAAGGGCCGGCTGCGCATGCTGGCGCTGCTGGGCATGGGCGCGCGGCTGAAGCGCATCGCCCACCAGCAGGGCTGGGACCATATCCATGTCCACAGCTGCGCCGACAGCGCCAATATCGCCATGTTCGCCGAACGGCTGGGCGGGCCCGGCTACAGCCTGACCCTGCACGGGCCGACGCTGGAGGGCTATGGCCCGAACCAGCGGCAGAAATGGCGCCATGCCCGCTTCGCCACCATCATCTCGCAATTGCTGACGCGCGTGGCCGAGCGCGAGATCGGCACCGATCGCCCCGCCGTGATCAACGTGGCACCGATGGGCGTGGACCTCGACCAGATCCGGCGCCGGACGCCCTGGCAGCCCCCCGCCCCCGGCGAGGCCCTGCGCATTTTCAGCTGCGGCCGGCTGAACGCGGTCAAGGGCCATGACCACCTGATCGAGGCGGTCGCCCTGCTGCGCGCCCGCGGCATCGACGCCCGGCTGGAGATCGCCGGCGAGGACGAGCAGGGCGGCTCGGGCTATCACCGCCAGCTCGACGCGCTGATCGCGGCAAAGGGGCTGGGCGACGCGGTCACGCTGCTGGGCGCGGTCAGCGAGGATCGGGTGCGCGAGGGGCTGGAGCGCGCGCATGTCTTTGCGCTGGCCAGCCTGAACGAGGGCATCTCGGTCGCGATCATGGAGGCGATGGCGATGGAAATGCCGGTGGTCGTCACCGATGTCGGCGGCAATCACGAGCTGATCACCTCGGGCCGCGACGCGATCCTGGTGCCGCCCGAGCGACCCGAGATCATGGCCGAGCAGATCGCCCGGCTGCACGCCGATCCCGAGCAGGCGCAGCGGCTGGCGCAGGCCTCCCGCGCCCGCGTCGCCGCCGAATTCCACCACCGCCGCAGCGCCGAAGCCGTGGCCGACGGCCTCGCGCGCACCCTGCCCGGCGCGCGCGCGGCGCTGGCCCGCGCCTGACAACCAGAACAAGACCCGGAGGCGAGCATGTTCCAGAATTACGACAGCCATTCCGACCCCGCCGCGCATCCGCCCCGGCTGGCCGCGCTGCGCCGCGAACTGGCGGCGCGCGAGCTCGACGGCTTCCTGGTGCCGCGCGCCGATGCGCATCAGGGCGAATATGTCGCCACCCGCGACGCGCGGCTGGCCTGGCTCAGCGGCTTCACCGGCAGCGCCGGCTTCTGCATCGTCACCCCCGACCGCGCCGGGGTGTTCATCGACGGCCGCTATCGCGTACAGGTCAAGGCCGAGGTGGATCCCGCGCATTTCACCCCGGTGCCCTGGCCGGAAACCAGACCCGCCGACTGGCTGCGCGCGGCCCTGCCCGAGGGCGGCCGCATCGGCTACGACCCCTGGCTGCAGACGCGGCGCGAGATCCGCGAGATGGAAAAGGGCCTGGCCGGTTCGGGCATCGCGCTGATCGCGCTTGACGCGAACCCGGTGGATGCGATCTGGCCCGACCAGCCCGAGCCGCCGGCGGGCGCGGTGCGGCTCTGGCCCGGCGGCATCGCCGGCGAGACCGCGGCCGAGAAGCGCACCCGCATCGCCCGGGCGCTGCGCGAAGCCGGGCAGCAGGCGGCGGTGCTGACGCTGCCCGACTCGGTCTCGTGGCTGCTCAACATCCGCGGCGCCGACGTGCCGAAGAACCCGGTGGTGCAATGCTTCGCCATCATCGAGGAGACCGGCCATGTCACCGTTTTCACCAACCCGGCCAAGTTCGACGCAGAGCTGCGGGCGGCGCTTGGCAACGAGGTCTCGGTGCTGCCGCTGGACGCGCTGACCCCGGCGCTGACCAACCTGGCCGGCCCGGTGCGGGTCGATCCCGCCAGCGCGCCCGACCGGGTCTTCGCGCTGATCGAAAGCATGAACACCCCGATCGCCGAGGCGCCGGACCCGGTGATCCTGCCGAAAGCCTGCAAGAACCCGGCCGAGATCGCCGGCATGCGCGCCGCGCATCTGCAGGACGGCGCGGCGGTGACGGAACTCTTGTGCTGGCTCGACGGCCGCGCCGCACAGCTGGACGCCGAGCCGCTGACCGAGATCGACGTGGCGCAAAAGCTCGAGGCATTGCGCGTGGCGCGCGGCATCCTCGACATCAGCTTCGACACCATCGCCGCCACCGGCCCGCATGCCGCGATCCCGCATTACCATGTGGACCGGCAAAGCAACCTGCGCATCCTGCCCGGTCATGTGCTGCTGGTCGATTCCGGCGGGCAATATCCGGACGGCACCACCGACATCACCCGCACCCTGCCGATGGGTCCGGTCGATCCGGCGGTGCGCCGGCCCTATACGCGGGTGCTGCAGGGCATGATCGCGGTGTCGCAGGTGCAGTTCCCCCAGGGCGTCGCCGGCTGCCATATCGACGCGCTGGCCCGCGCGCCGCTCTGGTCCGAGGGCATGGATTACGACCACGGCACCGGCCACGGCGTCGGCGCCGGCCTGTCGGTGCATGAGGGACCGGTCAGGATCTCGCGCATCTCGGAGATCCCGCTTGCTGCCGGCATGATCCTGTCGAACGAGCCCGGCTATTACCGCGAGGGCGTCTTCGGCATCCGCATCGAGAACCTGATCGTGGTCGAGACGCGCGAAAGCCCGGACGGCCGCGCCATGCTGGGCTTCGAGACCCTGACCTTCGCCCCCATCGACCGCCGGCTGATCGAGCCCGGCCTGCTGGCCCCGGCCGAGATCGCCTGGCTCGACGCCTACCACGCCCGGGTCCGGGAGAAGATCGCGCCGCTGGTCGCGGGCGAGGTGCGCGACTGGCTTCACCAGGCGACGCGGCCGCTGGGCGGCGGCGCCTGACATCCGGCGCCTTTCACCGTTTCCCAAATACCCCGGCAACCGCGCCCCGGGGCGCCGTCGCATGGGTATTTGGGAAACAGAGAAGCCCCGTGGCGCCGGGCGGCGCGCTCAGCCGTGCGGATGGCGCCGGCGCCAGGCCAGCGAGCTGAGGAAGGCCATGCCGATGAAGCAGGCGCCCAGAAGCCCGGTGACCACTTCCGGGATCGGGCGCAGGGTCTGCACGAACATCAGCACCGACAGCACGAAGATCGACCAGAAGGCGCCATGCTCGAGATAGCGGAAGGCGGCGAGCGTGCCGCGCTCGACCAGCATCACCGTCATCGAGCGCACATACATCGCGCCGATGCCCAGGCCGATGGCGATCAGGAACAGGTTCTGCGTCAGCGCGAAGGCGCCGATCACCCCGTCGAAGCTGAAGGAGGCGTCCAGCACCTCGAGATAGAGGAAGGCGCCGAAGCCGCCGCGCGCCATGTCGGCATGGCTCGGCGCGCTGCCCCAACGGTCCAGCACATGGCCCAGCATGTCCACCAGCAGATAGGTGATCACCCCCCAGATCGCGGCGATGATGAAGGCGTGCTCCTTTTCCGCCGGCAATTGGCCGACGATCACCAGCATGCAGATCAGCACGAAGCCGACCTCCATGCCGCGGATCTCGCCCAGCTTGCGCAAGGCCGCCTCGACGCCCTTGATCCAGTCGACGTCCTTGGCCTCGTCGAAGAAATAGTTCAGCGCCACCAGCATCAGGAAGGCCCCGCCGAAGGCGGCGATCGGCAGATGCGCCTCGTGGATGATGCGGGAATATTCCTGCGGCTGGGTGGCTGCCAGGCGCACCGCCTCCCATGGCGCGAGGCGGGCGGCGATCACCACCACCAGCAGCGGAAAGATCACCCGCATGCCGAACACGGCGATGATGATGCCCCAGGTCAGGAAGCGGCGCTGCCATTTCGGCGTCATCTGCCTGAGCTTCTGCGCATTGACGATGGCATTGTCGAAGGAAAGCGAGATCTCCAGCACCGCCAGGATGCCGGCGATCAGGAAGAAGGCCAGCGCCCCCGAGCCGGTGCCGTGATATTCCCAGCCGAGAAAGCCGGCCAGCGCCAGCCCCACGCCGGTCAGGATGAAGGGCCAGGTCATGTAGCTGAGCGTCGATCTCATGCGCTGTCCTTCGGTCATGCGGCTGGTCCTCCGGTCATAGGCTTTGCTAGGAAGGCGGACAAGGCGGCCCGCTGCAGGGCTGCCCTGCGGCAGGAGGGGCCATGCAGTTTCGGCGTTACGCGATCTATCATCTGCCGACGGGCGCCCTGGGCGAGTTCGGCGGCGCCTGGCTGGGCTGGGACGCCCGGCACGGCATGGCGCATCTGCGCCCCGGCGGCCTGCCCGGCGATGCCGATGCGCTGACCGAAACGCCGCGCCGCTATGGGTTCCACGCCACGCTGAAGGCACCCTTCCGCCTGGCGCCGGGCCGCGGCCCGAAGGAACTGGCGCTGGCGCTGCGGCTGATCTGCGACCATCTTGCGCCCTTCGCGCTGGCGCTGGAGACGCGCTGCGACTGGGGGTTCGTCGCGCTGCGCCCGAAGCGGCAGCCGGCCGGGCTGCTGGCGCTGGAAGCCGCGCTGGTGACCCGGCTCGATGCCTTCCGCGCGCCGCTGACCCCGGCCGAGCGCGAGCGGCGCAATCCCGACGGCCTGCCGCCGCAGGCCCGCGCGCATCTGGACCATTGGGGCTATCCCTTCGTGCTGGAGCTGTTCCGCTATCACCTGACGCTCAGCAGCCAGCTGCCGGCGCCGCTGGCCGAGGCGCTGCGCCAGAAGCTGGCCCCGCATCTGGCGCCGCTGATCGCCGCGCCCATGCCGGTGGCAGCCGTCGCGCTGATGGGCGAGGACGAGGACGGCTTCTTCCGCATGATCGAGGAAGTGCCGCTGCGCGGTTAAAGCCATTTCCGCCATTTCAGCACCAGGAAGGTGACCACGGCCGAGACCACCATCAGCCCCAGCGCCATGGGAAACCCCCATTCCAGCTCCAGCTGGGGCATATGGGTGAAGTTCATGCCGTAGATGCTGGCGATCAGCGTCGGCGGCAGGAACAGCGCCGCCACCACCGACAGGATGCGCACGCGGTCGTTCTGCTGCAGGCCGATCATGCCCATGGCGGCATCGACGGTCATGGCAATGCGCGAGCCCAGGAAATCGGCATGCACCTCGAGCGCCTGGATGTCGCGTTGCAGCGCCGTGCCGAGCGGGCGGATATGGCCATGCTCGGGCTGATGCCCGGTATTGGCCGCGTGATAGGCCAGAATGCGGTCCATGGACAAAAGCCCCATGCGCACCCGGCTCATCAGCTCGGCCTGCTGGCCGATGGTGACCAGCGAGCGTTGCAGCGACGCCGCGTCCGAGGCCGCGGTCATGGTCAGCACCTGCCCGGCGGTGGTGTCGAGCACCTTGGTCACGCCTTCGGAAATATCGGCGAAGCGGCCGATGATCTCCTCGACCAGCCCCAGGAATACCCGCGCGGGCGAGCCGCAGCCGCTGCTGGAGCGGTCGGCGCGCGGCGGGAAGGTCTCGAAGGGGCGCGGGGCGTGGTGGCGCACGGTGACCAGCTGGCGCGGGCTGACGATGAAGGTCACCGGCATGGCGGCCGGGGTGCCGTCGGGCAACTGTCCCGGCAGCACCCCGGTCATGTAGAGGGTGCCGTTATCGGTATAGAGCCGGTTCGAGATCTCGATCTCTTCCATCTCGGCCAGGGTCGGGATTTCGTATCCCAGCGCCGCCACCGCCTTCACCTGCGAATCCAGCGGGCGATAGAGGTCGATCCACAGCGCCTCGGCCAGCCCCCCGCCCTCGGGCAGCGGCAACAGCCCGGCCCCCTGACTGATATAGCTGTAAAGCATCCTGTCCCGCCCGGCCTGTCCCGGCCCCAACCTGAAAGCCCAAGCCGGCGGGGTCAAGCCCCCACCGCAGCCCCGTCCTGCCGTCACCCGCGCCGGCGGCGCCGGCGGCGCAAGCCTCAGTTCACCCGGTCCGGCAGCGCCTGCCCCTCGGCAAAGGCGACGAGGTTGTTCATCGCCCGCATGGCCATGGCGGTGCGCACCTCCTCGGCGGCGGTGCCCAGATGCGGCAGCAGGGTGACGTTCTCCATGGCGCACAGCGCCGGCGAGACCCTGGGCTCGAACTCGTAGACATCGAGCCCGGCCCCGGCGATCCGGCCCTGGGCCAGCGCCTCGACCAGCGCCGCCTCCTCGACCACGTCGCCACGGGCGATGTTGATCAGGTAGGACCGCGGCCCCAGCCGCTCCAGCGCCTCGGCACCGATCATGTGCCGGGTTCCGGCGCCGCCGGGCACGGCCACGACGGCGAAATCCGACTGCGTCAACAGCTCGTCCAGATCGGTCACCTGCCGGGCCGGGAAATCCAGCGACGACACCACCGAGCGGTTGTGGAAGATCACATCCATGCCGAAGCCGAAATGGCAGCGCCGGGCGATGGCCTTGCCGATGCGGCCCATACCGAGGATGCCGACCGTGCAGCCGGTGACATGGCGGCCCAGAAGCTGCGTCGGCTCCCAGCCGGTCCAGGCGCCGCGGCGCAACAACCGCTCGCCCTCGCCCGCCCGGCGCGCGGTCATCAGGATCAGGGTCAGCGCGATGTCGGCGGTGGCCTCGGTCACGGCATCGGGGGTATTGGTCACGGCGATGCCGGCCGCCGCGGCGGCCGCCACGTCGATATGGTTGTAGCCGGCGCCGAAATTCGCCAGCAGGCGGCAGCGCGGCCGGCCCTGGAAGGCCTCGGCGGCGAAGCGGTCGCCCAGCGTCGGCAGGATCGCGTCGTAATCGGCCAGCGCCCGCGCCGCCTCGTCGACGCTCAAGCCGTCCTTGCGGTCCAGGATCTCGGTCTCGAACCGGGCCGACAGCGCATGTTCCGCCGCCTGGGTCATGCGGCGCGTCACCAGAAGTTTCATCAATACATCCTTCCGCCCAGAGGCACCGATTGGTCCGGGCCGATCAGCACCACCTCGCCATCCTCGTCCGGCAGGCCCAGCACCAGCACCTCGGACATGAAGGGGCCGATCTGGCGCGGCGGAAAATTCACCACCGCCAGCACCTGCCGGCCCACCAGCCCGTCCGGCGCGTAATGCCGGGTGATCTGGGCCGAGCTTTTGCGCTCGCCGAGCTCGGGCCCGAAATCCAGCCACAGCTTCAAGGCCGGCCGCCGCGCCTCGGGGAAAGGCTCGGCGCGGGTGATGCGGCCGACGCGGATCTCGAGCTTCTCGAAATCCGCCCAGGCGATCGGCTCGGTCATTGCCCCAGCTCCCGCCCCCGCGCCGCGGCGGCCGCTATGGTGCGGCGCATCAGCGGCGGCAGGCCGGTCTCGGGGTCCATCAGCTCGTGAAGCCCCGCCGCCGTGGTCCCGCCGGGCGAGGTCACGGCCTCGCGCAGCTTCGCCGGGTCCGCATCCTCATGCACGGCCAGCGCGCCCGCTCCGGCCACGGTCGCCCGCGCCAGCTCCAGCGCCAGCGCCGGCGAAAGCCCCTCGGCCGCGCCCGCCGCGGCCATGGCC
The DNA here is from genome assembly GCF_030388245.1 of Paracoccus sp. TOH. Classification (NCBI taxonomy): domain Bacteria; kingdom Pseudomonadati; phylum Pseudomonadota; class Alphaproteobacteria; order Rhodobacterales; family Paracoccaceae; genus Paracoccus; species Paracoccus sp. TOH. The sequence goes on along the minus strand of NZ_CP098360.1, from coordinate 1,544,626 downwards.
TCGATCAGGTGAAACACATAGGCGGGCCCCGAGCCGGACAGCGCCGTCACCGCATCCATCTGGCCCTCGCTTTCCAGCCGCACGACGCGGCCGACGGCGGACATCAGCGTCTCGGCCAGCGCCATCTCGGCCTCGCCGGCCCTGGCATTGCCGATGATGGCGGTGATGCCCTGGCCGATGGCCGCCGGGGTGTTGGGCATGGCGCGGACGATGGGCGCGGCCGGAAAGGCCGCCTGATAGGCGCCCAGCGTCACCCCCGCCGCGACCGAGACCACCAGCGTCCGCGCCCCGACCGACAGCCGCGGCAGCACATCCGCCATCATCTGCGGCTTGACGGCGATCACCAGCACCGCCGGGTCGTCCGGCAATTCTGCGTTGACCGAAACACCCAGATCCGCCAGTTCCGCCCGGGGATGCGGGTCAAGAACATGCGCCGCGCCCGCCGCCAGCCCGTTCCTCAGCCAGCCGTCCAGCAATGCCCCGCCCATGCGGCCGCAGCCTACCAGCACCAGCCCGCGCGCGTTCACATCCGAAAAATCCATGCCCCGTCCCTGCCCTGCGGCGAAAATTAGGCGCGACCGTAGGCCTCGGACAGGGCGATGTCCATGGCGGCATCGGGCGTCGCGTCGCCCCAGCAGGCCAGCTGGAAGCAGGGATAGAAGCGCTCGCAGGCCAGGATGGCGTTGCCGATCATCTGGTCGATCTGTTCCGGACTGGCGATGGCGTCGCCCGACAGCACCAGCCCATAGCGCCAGACCATCAGCTTCTGCGGCGACCAGAAGGTGAAGCCGCCGTCCCAGACCTGATCATTGGCCAGGTTCAGCACCTCGTAAAGCGCCGGCAGCTTCTCGGCCGGAGGATCCATGTCGAAGGTGCAGATCAGCCGCAGCACCTCCTCGCGCGGCGACCAGGCCAGCGTGATCGAATAGCTGCGCCATTGCCCCTCGACCGCCATGGCGATCTGGTCCTCGGCCAGACGGTCGAAGTCCCATTCGTGATGCGCCGCGACGGTTTCCACGATGTCGATGGGATGGATGTCATCGCTATGGATGAAGTCCAGCTGTGCCATATCCTGTCCCCCTGCCTGTCTGAGAGCGGAGCAAGGTCGAACCCCAACCCTTGGCCCCAACTCTTGGTGGCCCAGACAACACTCGGCGTAGTTTCCGAAATGTGCCTACAACATATCGTGGGACGGTTCCACGAGGGTGTAAAGCGAAAATTCCGTTACCGGTTCGCGACAGCCAGCCTCTGCCGCTTGACCACGGGCGTTTGCGCAGGTTCAAGGACGCGCGAGGGAGGAGCTAGCCATGCGCGACCACGGCGGCGATATCGACAAGGCGGCCAGCCGCTTCGGACGGGCGGACTGGATCGACCTGTCCACGGGAATCAACCGCCGGCCCTGGCCTGCGGCGGTGTTTTCACCCCATGCCCTGACCGCGCTGCCGACCCGCGCCGATGCCGCGCGGCTTTGCGCGGCGGCCGCGGCCCGATTCGGCTGCCCGCAGGATCAGGTGCTGCCACTGGCCGGCGCCTCGGCGGCGATCCAGCTGCTGCCGCATGTGCTGCCGGGCCGGCGGGCGGCGGTGCTGTCGCCGACCTATAACGAACATGCCGCCAGCCTGCGCGCCGCCGGCTGGCAGGTGGCCGAACCCTCCGATCCGGACGCCCTGGCCGGCGCCGATCTGGCGGTGATCGTGAACCCGAACAATCCCGACGGGCGCGAATTCACACCCGCGCGGATCGCCGCCATCGCCGCCACGGTCGGTCATCTGGTGGTGGACGAGAGTTTCGCCGATCCGCGCCCCGACCTGTCGGTGGCAGGCGCGCGGCCGGACAATGCGATGGTGCTGCGCAGCTTCGGCAAGTTCTGGGGCCTGGCCGGGCTGCGGCTGGGCTTCGCCATCGCCGCGCCCGATCTGCTGGCGCGCCTCGCCGAGCGCGCCGGCCCCTGGGCGGTCAGCGGCCCGGCACTGGAGATCGGCGCGCAGGCGCTGGCCGATGCGGCATGGATCGACGACACCGTGGTCTGGCTGTCCGAGGCGGCGCTGCATCTCGACCAGATCGTCGCCCCGCATTGGCCGCTGGTCGGGGGCACGCATCTGTTCCGGCTCTACGACGCCCCCGACGCGCCGGTCGCGCATGCACTGCTGGCCCGCGCCGGGATCTGGAGCCGGGTCTTTCCCTGGCACCCGCGCTGGATCCGCCTCGGCATTCCCGGCAACCGGGAGGAATTCGACCGGGTGGCGGGGGCCTTTACCGCAGCCGGTTGACATGGCCCATCTTGCGGCCGGGGCGCGCATCGCCCTTGCCGTAAAGATGGACCTGGCAGCGCGGCTGCGTCAGCAGTTCGGGCAGGCGCAGCATGTCGTCGCCGATCAGGTTCTCCATCTCGACATCGGCATAGCGCTGGCCGTCGCCCAAGGGCAGGCCGGCCACGGCGCGGATATGCTGCTCGAACTGGTCGACGGCGCAGCCGGCCTGCGTCCAGTGCCCGGAATTGTGCACCCGCGGCGCGATCTCGTTCACCACCAGCCCGTCCGCGGTGACGAACAGCTCGACCCCCATGACGCCGACATAGTCCAGCGCATTGACGATGCGCGCCGCGATCAGCACCGCATCGGTCAGCAGGCCGGCCGGCAGGCCGCAGGGCACGGTGGTGGTGCGCAGGATGCCCTCGCGATGCAGGTTCAGGCCTGGATCATAGGCCGCGACCTGCCCGTCGGCGCCGCGCGCGACGATGACGCTGATCTCGGCCGAGAACTCGACGAACCCCTCCAAAACCGAGGGGGCGCCGGTCCAGTCGCGCTGCCCGGCATCGGACAGGCGGATCTGCCCCTTGCCGTCGTAGCCCAGCCGCCGTGTCTTGAGGATGGCGGGCACGCCCAGCGCCGCCAGCGCCTCGGGCAGGTCGGATTCGGTCTCGACATTGCGATAGGGCGCGGTGCAGAGCCCGATGCCGGCCAGGAAGTCCTTTTCGCTCAGCCGGTCCTGCGACACCGCCAGCGCCCGGCGGTTCGGCCGGATCGGGCGCAGCGATTCCAGCAGGTCCAGCGCCGCCGTCGGCACGTTCTCGAATTCATAGGTGATGACATCGACCGATTCGGCGAAGGCGCGCAGCGCCGCCTGGTCCTCATAGGGCGCGGTGGTCAGCCGATGCGCCACGTCGCCCGCCGGCGCGGCGCCCGGCTCGTAGACATGGCAGCGATAGCCCAGCCGGCTGGCCGCGACCGAGAGCATGCGGCCCAGCTGGCCGCCGCCCAGGATGCCGATCACCGATCCGGGGGCAAGTTCACTCATCCTTCGGCTCCTCGGGGATCGAATCGCTCAGCGCCTGGCGCCAGGCCTCCAGCCGCGCCGCCAGCCCGGGGTCGGAAATCGCCAGGATCCCCGCCGCCATCAGCCCGGCATTGGCGGCGCCGGCCGCGCCGATGGCCATGGTGGCGACCGGATAGCCCTTGGGCATCTGCAGGATCGAGTAAAGCGAATCGACGCCCGACAGCGCCTTGGTCTGCACCGGCACGCCGATCACCGGCACCCGGGTCTTGCTGGCCATCATGCCCGGCAGATGCGCAGCGCCGCCGGCCCCGGCGATGATCACCTTCAGCCCGCGCGCCACCGCCGTCTTGCCATAGTCCCACAGCCGGTCCGGCGTGCGATGGGCGGACACGATCCGCGCCTCGTAGGCGATGCCCAGCGCGTCCAGGATGGCGGCGGCCTCGCGCATGGTCGGCCAGTCGGACTGGCTGCCCATGATGATGCCGACGGGCGTGCCGGCGGGTGTTTCGGCGGCTTCTTCCATGGCTCGACCCCCTTTTGCGCCCCGCCCTACAGCGCCGGGCGGGATCATGCAATCAGGCGATGATGTCGGGGGTCAGCTCGTCCTCGAGCCGGGTGATGCGGTCCTTCAGCGCCAGCTTCTGCTTTTTCAGCCGCTGCAGGGTCAGCGAATGGGTCAGGCTCTGCTCGGACAGCGCCGCGATCGCCTCGTCCAGATCCCGATGCTCGCGCCGCAGCACCTCGAGCTTGGCGCGGGCGATCTCTTCATGGGACATCTCGTGATGGGCGTTCATGTCGGGCCTCGGGCTGGACTGACCTCTTATATCCCACCGATACAACGCTGTTAATGGCTTTGCCAATCTCGGTTAACGGATCGGCATCTTGCGCTGCGCCGCCCGCGTTCACATATTGGTCTTGCCGGATCGCCATTCCGGGGTCCGGCCGACAGTCGCTTTAGATGTAAAGGGCTTGGGGGAATGACCAAGATCAGTCTGGCCGCTCATCCGTTCCTGCTGGGGTTCGACCAGTTGGAGCGGCTGGCCGAACGCGCCGCCAAGGGCGCCGAGGGCTATCCGCCCTACAATATCGAACACCAGGGGCAGAACGGCTTCCGCATCACGCTGGCCGTGGCCGGCTTCTCGGAGGACGATCTCAGCATCACGCTGGAGGATCGCCAATTGGTGATTCGCGGCCGTCAGGCCGAGGCGGAGGACGAGCGGGTGTTCCTGCACCGCGGCATTGCCGCCCGTGCCTTCCAGCGCAGCTTCGTGCTGGCGGACGGGGTCGAGGTGGTCTCGGCCGGGCTGGAGAACGGGCTGCTGAACATCGACCTGCGCCGGGCCGTGCCCGACAGCATCGTGCAGACCATACCGATCAGCCGCAAGTGAAAGGGGATCGCAGATGAACGAGAAATTCGATTTCGGCCCGGAAATCACGGGCAACACCGTCTATATCCGCCGCGTCGCCATGGACACGCTGCCCGACGAGGTGCGCCGCCAGGTGCCGGATGCCGAGGCGCTCTATGCCGTGCACGGCCCCGATGGCGAGCGGCTGGCGCTGGTCAAGGACCGCAGCCTGGCCTTCATGCTGGCCCGCCAGAACGAACTCAGCCCGGTCAGCGTGCACTGACCGCCGGCGCCGCCCCGTCCGGCGGGGCGGCGGGCGCTGCTGCGGCGGTCTGTCGCAGCCCAGCGGCAAGAAATCGTTCCGAACTGTCGGCTATCTTACACAAACACCGGCAAGAATCCGCTAAATGGTGGTGACGCTAGGGGATCCATGTTTCCTCGGCCCGGTTTTGCAAGTGCCGGATCCCCCAGCGCAATGCTTCCGGTGCCCCGGCGGCAGGTTCTTTGCTGTTCCGATCCTGCCCCGTTCGTGTAAAATCATGCGCGTCACCTGACGCGCATGATTCAAACTGGGGCGGCCTCTTGACCAATGACAGCCCGATCCGCCGGAGCCCGCAGCCGGGCCCCGTTCGAAAAGCGCCGGGCCTGCCGCCATGGTTCCAGCAGCCGGGGCGCTGGGAAAGCCTGTCGCCCGACCTGATCGAGGGGCTGGGCGTCGAGGCGCGGCTGGCCTTCTATGCCGAATGCACGCCGCGGGTCTTTCCCACCCCCACCGAGATCCTCAGCCAGGACGAGGAAACCGACGTCGCCTATCTGATCATCGAGGGCCAGATCGAGGTCAGCTTCGTCGACGTGGACGGCAACACCGTCATCGCCCATGTCGCCGGCCCCGGCGAGGTGATGGGCGAGATCGAACTGCTGTCCGGCAAGACCTGCGCCGCCTCCTGCCGCACCCTGCCGAACACCAGGCTGCTGTGCTTCACCGCGCCGCTGCTGATGCGGCATGTGCCGTTGGCGGTGCTGCTGCGCAATTTCGCCGGCATCCTGCATGGCCGGCTGGTGCGCGACAACCGGCTGCAGGCCATCGCGCAATTCTACTCGGCCGAGGGGCGGATCTGCATGCACCTGCTGCGCATGACCACGACCGAGCGGCCCGAGGTCCAGGTCAGCCAGTCGCAGCTGGCGCTGCTGGCCGGCTGCTCGCGCCAGACCGTCAACCGCACCCTGGCCGAGCTGCGCGCCGAAGGCATCATCGAGCAGCGCCGCGGCCTGATCCGCGTGCGCGATCCCGGCCGGCTGAGCGCCCGGCGGCTGGCGCCGTAACGGACGCCGGTTCAGGCCGGAAAGCCGTAATGCTCCAGCATGGCGCGCAGCGCGCGGTCGTTGCCGTCGCCGGCCAGGTTGCCGGCGCGCAGGTTCTGCGCCTGGGTGCCCGGCCATTCGGTGATGCGGAAACGGCCGCCGATCTTTTCCGGCCGCGACCCCGCCAGCCGGTGCATCCAGTAAAGCCAGACATCGTCGGCCGAGGGCGCCAGCCGCTGGAACAGCGCCGCATCGGTCACGTCCGGGTGGAACACCCCCGGCGCATAGAGCACGCCCCCCACCCCGGTCGGAAAGACCAGCGGCCCGGCCTCGGGCCGGCCGATGTTGCGCTGCCAGTCGCCATAGGCGGCGGGCCGGCCGTCGCGCAGCGCCACGCGATGCGCGCGGTGGCAGACCACGCCCGCCCCGGCCCGGCGCACCATCTGCGCCAGCCAGTCGGCGCCGTAATAGACATCGTCGTCGGCGGTGACGATGAAGGCATCCGGCGCCTCCAGCAGCGCCGGCACGATCTTCTTGTAGCTGCGCCAGTTCGGGCAGATCCGCGTCTCGACCCCCAGCGTCCGGATCTCGGGGGTCAGCTTCGCCTCGTCGCCCGCGTCCAGCCACAGGATCACCCGGTCCGCCGCCACCGTCTGCGTCAGCAGCGAGCGCAGCACCAGATGCAGGCTGGCGAAACGCGCCGGATAGCTGGTCAGGCTGACGACCAGCGGCGCCCGCAGCCCATGCGGCGCCGGCGCGACGCGGCGGGCCAGGATCTCGGCCTCGGCCGCCCTGATGCGCCGGGCCTGCTTCAGGCGCCGCAAGGCATCCGCGATCATCCCTGCCAGGCCTTTCTCAGCCAGTCGATATTGCCGATGCGGCGATACCATTTGTGGCCGCGGCCGGCGAACACGTCCTCCATCTTCGGCGCCCCGGCGAACAGCACGATCTTCGCGCCCTCGGGCAAGGCCGGATCGGCCAGGAAGCTGCGGAAATGCCGCGGCACGCAATCGTTCTTGAAGCTGACGCACCAGCCTTTCGGCCAGTAATGCAGGTTGCCCTGCGCGGCGAGCTGGGCGCTCTGGAACTGCTGGCTGATCTCGTATCGCGCGGTCGCCGCCTGCGGATCGGCCAGATAGGCGTCCAGGACATAGCCATGCGCCCCCACCTCGTAGCGGAAGACCGAGCTGTTGCCGACCGAATGCAGGAAACGGTCGCGGGCCGGATTGACCTTGCGCAGCGGCTTGGCGCGAAACAGGTCGTCGTCGCGGATGATGAAGAAATCGCCCGGCAGGTCGAAGAACGGCGTCAGGTCGTCCACCACCACCAGATCCAGGTCCAGAAACAGCGCCGTCATGCCGGCAAAGCCGCCCAGGTCGCGGCGGAACAGCGCCAGCTTGCGCCAGCGCGTGTCACCATGGCCCTTGGGCAGGCCCAGCTCGGGCAGCGGCAGCGCCTCGACGCCGGGGTCGATGCCCTCGGCGTCGTCGGTGAAGCAGATGAAGCGATGCGGCCGCGCCAGGTGGCGCCGAACCTGCCGATAAAGCCGGTTCACATCTTCTGCACCGTAGATCGTGCCCCATTTCATGGTCAGGATCAGGACAGGCTCGGTCATCTGCGCTCCCACTCTCTGCCTCTTGCGATAGGCGATGCGGCCGTGCCGGTCAACGCGCCGTCAGCCGACGGGGTCGAGCCCCAGCCCGTCCGCATGGGCGCAGAGCCGCCGCCGCGCCGCCGCGTCCTCGGGCAGCAGCAGATGCGTGGCGCCGTGGTTGCGCGCCAGGATCGCCTGGCCCAGGGCGCTCTGGACGGCCAGCGGCAGCGCCACCGGCTCGCCCCGGTCCGGGCGCAGCATCACCCCGCCCGCGCCAAGCTCGGCCAGCACCTGCCGGCAGCCCGCCGCCCGGAACCGCGCCCGCAGCGCATTCGGGGTCAGCGCCGCGTCGCGGCCGCGCGGTGCCGCCAGCCCCTTGATGCGGCCGCCCAGCAGCGCCGGGCCGGCGCCCCAGATATCGGTCACCGACATGATCGCCAGCACGGCGCCGCCGGGTTCCCGCAGCGCGATGTCCTGGCCCGGCTCCAGCTCGGCGGCAAGGCCGTCCGGGACCGCCAGCGCCAGCGGCAGCGGCCAGACCATGCCCGAGGCCAGCCGGCCGTCGGCCAGCACCGCCTGATGATCGGCCTGGGACAGGTAGCCGCGCAGCGGAAACAGCCCGCCATCCATCATCAGCGCCAGTTCGGCCGTCTGCTCGGCGGTCAGGTCCCAGGCCGCCAGCCGCGCGGCATCCGCCCGCAGCCCCTGCCCGGCGGCGGGGCTGACATAAAGCTCGGGCAAGGCGGCAAAGGCCGTCACGCCGGGATCTCGGCGGCGTGGCGGTTCGGCTCTCCGGCCATGTCATGCTCGGCCAGCCAGCGCTCGGCATCCAAGGCCGCCATGCAGCCCATGCCGGCGCTGGTCACCGCCTGGCGATAGATGTGGTCGGTCAGGTCGCCGGCGGCGAAGACGCCGGGGATCGAGGTGCGGGTGGTGCCCGGCTCGACCTTCACATAGCCGCCATTGTGCAGCTCCAGCTGATCCCGCACCAGCTCGGATGCCGGGGCGTGGCCGATGGCGATGAACACCCCATCCGCCGGGATCACCTGTTCGGTTCCCTGCGCGACGTGGCGGAGCTTGACGCCGGTGACGCCCAGCGGCGCCTCGGTGCCCTCGACCTCGGCCAGTTCGTGGTCCCACAGCACCGCGACCTTGGGATGGCGGAACAGCCGCTCCTGCAAGATCTTTTCCGCCCGCAGGCTGTCGCGGCGGTGCACCAGCGTCACCTTGCTGGCGAAATTGGTCAGGAACAGCGCCTCCTCGACGGCGGTATTGCCGCCGCCCACCACCACCACCTCGCGGCCGCGATAGAAGAAACCGTCGCAGGTGGCGCAGGCCGAGACGCCGAAACCCTTGAACTTCTCCTCGCTCGGCAGGCCCAGCCAGCGCGCCTGCGCCCCGGTGGCCAGGATCACCGCATCGGCGGTGATGGTGGCGCCGGAATCCAGCGTCGCGACAAAGGGCCGCACCGTCAGGTCCAGCTTCGTCACCGTGTCGATGAAGATGCGCGCGCCCATCGCCTTGGCATGGGCCTCCATCTTCACCATCAGTTCGGGGCCCTGGATCTCGGTCTCGCCGGGCCAGTTCTCGACCTCGGTGGTGATGGTCAGCTGGCCGCCGGGCTGCATGCCCTGGATCAGCACCGGGCTCAGCATGGCGCGCGAGGCATAGACGGCGGCGGTATAGCCCGCCGGACCCGAGCCCACGATCAGCACCCGGCTATGGGCGGGTAGGACGGCATCGGCAGCGGGGCTGGCGGCATCGACGGAATCTTGGGACATGAAGCTGGACCTTTTGCGTTGCGCCGCCTAGGTAATCACCCCCGCCGCCTCATGCAATCCACCTGCGGGCAGGCTGCGGTGGCGGAAAGAATATTGCGCAAAGCCACCCGGCGGGGTAGCTTCCGGCATGATTTTGGCCGAGCGAACGGCCCAAGAGGAACAGATGAGCGGCGCCAGACTTGACGAGATCGACCGAAAAATCCTGGCGGAACTGCAGGGCGACGGTCGGATGACCAATGTCGAGCTGGCGCGACGGGTGGGCATCTCGGCCCCGCCCTGCCTGCGCCGGGTCCGCGCGCTCGAGGAGATGGGCTATATCCGCGGCTACCATGCCGATATCGACGCCCGCGAGCTGGGCTTCGAGGTGCAGGTCTTCGCCATGGTCCGCCTGCTCAGCCAGTCCGAGCGCGACCTTTCGGCCTTCGAGACGCTGTGCCGCGACTGGCCGCTGGTGCGCGAATGCCACATGCTGAACGGCGAGATCGACTTCATCCTGAAATGCGTCTCGCCCGACCTGCCAAGCTTCCAGCGCTTCCTGACCGAAAGCCTGACGGCGGCGCCGAACGTGGCCTCGGTCAAGACCTCGCTGGTGATCCGCTGCGCCAAGGACGAACCCGGCGTGCCCTTCGCGGTGGTCGAGGAACGCGCGGCGGCGGTGGGATAAAGGGGCTGAGGCCGGTGCGGACGGTCGCGCGACGCCGCCCGGCGTCGCTGCTGACGGCCGACAGGGCGGCGCCGGAAGGCTTGGTCCATCTGAAGATGGATGATCGCCTGCTTGTCGGCCGGGACGGTCGCATGGCGGTCTCCGGCACGAGCTAGCGGGATGCGAAGCCGCGATCCGTTACCGTAATCGCGCGCAGGTCCACCCCGGCCTCATTCCGAAAACGCGCGACTGCTGCGTCGGCAAGCGCCGCCTGCATCGGCTCGTTCCCCTTCGCCACAGCATCACTGTAAACAGCCTGTTGAATGAGAAAGTTCATCATCAACACCTCTGAAAGCTCCTGGCGTTGCGCCTCGGTCAACGCCCGGAAACCGCCATTTTGCGACAGCGCCAACCGGGCCTGAATCAATATGGGGCGGGTATCAAAATCCGTCTCATGCGCCCTGTTGGCGATGATCCAGTTGAGCATCCAGTATCCTGCAACTGCGTCCACCGCATCGCCTGGCCGCAGCCCGTCCCCTGCGACCATCCCGGCCCAGATCTGGGACGGGCTTGCTTTTCTGAATTCCAGTTCGACCGCCTCGGCGCCGGCCGCACCGGAGGTTTCGCGGACAAAGGCGATGAACTGGCGCTGCGCCTGCGCGCTTACCGCTGCCGATGCCGCATAGCCGGTTTCCACGGCAGCTCGTGTTTCCGTCGCCGGCTCGTCGTCATTCTGCTCCAACATGCTGTTGAGCATCGAGCTGTGCAAAGCGTTCATCGCCATGTCTGTGGCAAGCCCGTCAAACGGAACCGGAAAATCCTGCCCCGCCGAGGGCGGTGCAATCGTCAGCCCCAAAAATGCCAAAAGCATCGCATATGTCCGCATATCGTTACTCCGATTGCTGTTCGACTTGCTGGTCCAGCGCTTCCGCGGCGGGCGACACGGCCCGTTCACTGACCTGGGCCACCCTGGTTGAATGCCCCGTTCCGAAGATCGGTCTCGACCGGCCCCTTCGCCATCGTGACCCGGTTTTCCCGGCCCGGCGGACCGGACCGCCTATTCCTGGTGGGCGCCGGCGCGCATGGCGCTGCCGAATGCGGCCCTTGCCGGCCGCGACAAAGGCGCGGCGGCTTTCATGAGCCATTCCGACGCGGCCTCACCCGCCACCGGCGTGGAGATACCTGCGCCGCGCGCAAACCGTTCGGCCGCCTCTTGATCATCCTTCAGCGCCGTCATCATTGCCCCGGTCGCAAACCCCGCATTCGCCGCCAATGGGAACCGGACGCCGCCATCTTGAAACACCGGCCGCCCAAGGCTGTCCGGGTCGGCGATCAACAACGCCCATTGCTGGCCAAGCCGCGCCGCCGCCCCGGCCTCGACCATCGCCCTCGCATAGCGCTGCATGGCGATGCGCCCGCCGATCTCATTGTCGACCAGGGATGCAACGGCCTCCGGATCGTTCTCGAACACTGCGGCCAGCTCATCCAGCCGCTCGGTCATCGCCCGGCTTTGGATGACCGGGATGAAGTCCTCCGGCCGCAATGAGACATTCTCGGCGCGAACCGCGCCACCGGAAATCGGGCCCAAAACCAGCAGCATCAGCCCGAAGCTGTAGAACAGGGGGTTCAACCGGGACATTCCTATCGCTGCTGACATTCCGCGCCAAAGCACGCGCCCCGATCATGGTCGGTTTTTCGCCCCGGGACAATTGCACGGCGCAACATTCCGTCGGCTGCCGCGGAAAACCACCCTGCCCAGCTGACGCAACGGTCTTGTGACCGCTGCGTCCCGCGACGCTGACAGCGCCCAAGGCCCCCTCGGCCCGGCTGGGAATGTCCGCCCCCCGGCATACGGCCTGTGTACGCCCGGTGTACGGCCGTCACGCCCGCATTTCCAGCAGGATCAACGCTTTGAAAGCCGCGTTGCGCGCCCCGCGCACGCCCGTTGCCTCACAGCGCGATCGCCGAGATCAGCCGCCCGTAATCCGCCTCGTTCTGATGCGTGCTGCGGCGATAGGAAAAGAACCGCTCCGGGTCGGAATAGGTGCAGCGCCCGGTCCATTCCGCCTCGGCCCCGGCCTCGCGCAGCCGCATCAGCCCGAACGAGGGCAGGTCGAACATCGGCCGGCCGTTCGGCCCACCGGCGAAGAAGCGGTGATAGTCCGGATCCTCGGCCAGGAACGCGTCCATGAAATCCTCGCCGACCTCATAGGCGCGCTGGCTGATCGTCGGGCCGATCACCGCGCGGATGCGCCGGGCGCCCAGGTCGTTCATGGCGCCCACCGCCGCCTCGATCACCCCCGACAGCGCACCGCGCCAGCCGGCATGGACGGCGCCGATCACCCCGGCCTCGGGGTCGGCCAGCAGGATCGGCTGGCAATCCGCCGTCAGCACCGCCAGCGCCACGCCCGGCTGGTCGGTGACGATGCCGTCGGCGCGAATCGTCGCGAAATCAGCGGCTTCGTCGCCGGCGCGCAGCACGGCGACATCGGCGGAATGGACCTGATGCACGGTGGCAAGCCCGCCCGGCGGCACGCCCATCGCCTCGGCGACGCGGGCGCGGTTGATGGTCACCATCTCGCCCTGATCGCTCGAGCCATAGCCGCAGTTCAGCCCGGAAAACAGCCCCGAGGAAGCGCCGCCGCGGCGGGTGAAGAAGCCATGCCGCACCGAGGCGAGCAGCGGATGGGTCAGGATCTCAAGCGTGGTGTGCATCATCGTCCAGGGGCTCTATTCCAGGAGGCGCGGGCGCATGGCGAGCCCAGAAGGCCAGCACCTTGAACAGGTGACCCATTTCGCCGGGCGCGGTCAAGCGATGAAGCGCTGCCATGGCGCCGCCGTCCCCGGCCGCCGCCAGGCGCTGCGCCCGTTGCGCGATGCCCAGCCGCAACAGCCATTCGCCCTGGCTTAACATGCCCGAGACGCGGATGCCCAGGGCCCGCGCCGTTCCGGCCAGCGGCGCGAAATCGACATGCGCGGTCAGATCGGCCTCGCCGGGATGGGCCAGCGGATCCTCGGGCCGGTGCCGGCGCAGCGCCTGGAAGGTGTCGCCCTGCCCGTCCCAGCCGCCATAGTCGATGACGATGGCGCAGCCGCCATGCGCCGCGATCCGCCCGGCCAGGGTCGCGACGATGGGTCCGGCCGCCGGGCAAAGCTCGCGCACCGTGCCCTCGGGCGCAGGCGGCAGCGGCTGTTCGGCCACCGCGGCGAGCCCCAGCGCCAGCCCGCCCTCGGGCCCCAGGACCACCACCCGCTCGGCCCAGCCCTGCCCGCCCATCTGGAACTGGCGGATCGGCAGCGCGTCGAAAAACTCGTTGGCGACCAGGAACAGCGGCGCTTCCGGCAGCCCGGACACATCCTCCACATGACTGATTTCGCCCAGCTTTTCGCGCTGCACCCGGCGCAGATGCGGCGAGGCCTCGACCAGCACCACCCGCGCCGCCGCGGCCATGCCCGGCACCACGCGGATGGCGCGCAGAATGTCGGCCATCAGCGTGCCGCGCCCCGGGCCGATCTCGGCCAGGGTGAAGGGCGCCGGGCGGCCCTGGTCCAGCCAGGCCTGCGCCAGCGCCAGCCCGACCATCTCGCCGAACATCTGGCTGATCTCGGGCGCGGTGGTGAAATCGCCCGCCACGCCGAAGGGATCGCGGGTCGCGTAATAGCCATGCTGGGGATGCAGCAGGCAAAGCTGCATGTAGTCGTCCAGCCGCATCGGCCCCGACAGCCGGATGCGCGCGGCAATGGTCCGCGCCAGCGGCGTCATGCGGCGGGCGGGGCGATGGCCGGCCGCGCGCGGGCGCGGATCAGGAAGGCCAGCCCGACCAGCACCATCGGCAGCGACAGCACCTGCCCCATGGTCACGCCCCAGACCGGCCCGCCCAGCACATGGCCCAGCGGATTGTCGGGGGTGATGAATTGCGCATCGGCCTGGCGGAAGAACTCGACCACAAAGCGCGACAACCCGTAGCCCATCACGAAGACCCCCAGCGCCTGCCCCGGCCGCCGCAAGCCGCCAGTGCGGACCAGCAGCACCAGCACCAGCGCCAGCAGCACCCCCTCCAGCCCGGCCTCGTAAAGCTGGCTCGGATGCCGGGCGCAGGGGCCGGCGACGCCGGGACAGGCCTGCGCCGCCTCGCCCGGGAAGATCACCCCCCAGGGCGCGTCGGTCGGCCGCCCCCACAGCTCGGCATTGATGAAATTCGCCACCCGGCCAAGGCCCAGCCCGACGGGCGTCGCCACCGACAGCGCATCGGCCAGCCGCAGCGCCGGAATGCCGTGCCGCCGGCAGAACCACCACGAGGCCAGCACCACGCCCAGGAAACCGCCGTGAAAGGACATGCCGCCGCGCCAGATCACCGGGATCTGTCCGGGATTGGCCAGGTAATAGCCCGGCTCGTAGAACAGCACGAAGCCCAGCCGCCCGCCCAGAACCACGCCGACGATCACCCAGGTCAGCAATTCCTCGACCTGCTCGGGACGCATCGGCGCGCCATCGCCCCAAAGCCGCGGCCGCCGCATCAGCGCCACGATGATGCGCCAGCCGATCAGCAGCCCGGCCAGATAGGCCAGCGCATACCAGCGCAGCGAGAAATCCATGCCGAAAAGATGGATGGTGAAGATCTCGGGCGAAATGTCGGGAAAGGGGATCATGGGCTCCTCGTTTCGGCGCGGGCAGGCTACGCGGGGGCGGCCCGGTGTCAACCGCCGCCGTCAGGCGATTGAACAGCGGCCCCGGCAGGGCCATATAGGGGCCGACGCTGAACCGAAAGGCCCGCCATGACCGCGAACAACCGCTTTCTCGACGATCTCTCGAAATTGATGACCAACGCCATGGGCGTGGCGCAGGGCGCCAAGGACGAGGCGCAGACCGCCTTCAACAGCTGGATCGACCGCTGGCTGGCCGAGCGCGACTTCGTCACCCGCGAGGAATTCGAGGCGGTGCGCGAAATGGCGATCAAGGCAAGGACCGAGAATGCCGAACTGCGTGCCCGGCTGGATGCGCTGGAAGGCAAGGCCCCCGGCACCGCCGGCACCAACGGCGGCAAGGCCGGTGACTCGGCTCAGGGCTGAACCTGGTCGCGCAGCCGCCCCTGGCGGTCGTAAAGCAGCACCGCGCCCGCTTCCGTCACCACCACGATCCAGTCGCGGGCAAAGGTGACGGCGGCGGGCGTCGCGCCCTCGGGCAGGGCGATGTGCTGGGGCAGTTCCGGCAGCGGCGCCTCGGACAGGCGCAGCCACAGAAGCGCCGCGATCACCAAGACGCCCAGGCCCATCACCGCCGCCAGCGCGGTCACCAGAAAGCGCAGCCAGCGCAGCATCGGCAGCGCTTCCTCTGGCCCCGCATCCAGCCTATCATCCCGTGCCATGGCCGAAATCCTCATCACCATTCCCGAAGGTCTGTCCGAGCGCCTTGATAAGGCGCTTGCCCTCTGCGCACCAGAGCAGGCGGTGCTGTCGCGTTCGCGGCTGGCCCGGCTGATCGCCGAGGGCGCGGTGACCGGCCCCTCGGGTTCCGTCACCGACGGCAAGGCGCGGGCCGAATCCGGCGACTATTTCGTCGAGATCGGCGAACCCGAGCCGCTTGACGCCCTGCCCGAGGCGATCCCGCTGAACATCGCCTATGAGGACGAAGACCTGATCGTGGTGGACAAGCCCGCCGGCATGGTGGTGCATCCGGCACCCGGCAGCCCGTCGGGCACGCTGGTCAACGCGCTGCTGGCGCATTGCGCGGACAGCCTTTCCGGCATCGGCGGCGCGGCGCGGCCGGGCATCGTGCACCGGATCGACAAGGAAACCTCGGGCCTCTTGGTGGTGGCGAAATCCGACCGCGCCCATCAGGGCCTGGCAAGGCAATTCGCCGATCACAGCGCGCAGCGCCGCTATCTCGCCATCGCGCATGGCATGATCGACCCGGCGGATGCGCGGCTGCGCGGCCTGCCGGGCCTGGCCTTCGAACCTGGCGGGGTGCTGCGCATCACCACCCTGCTGGGCCGCCATCCCGGCGACCGGCAGCGCCAGGCGGTCAGCTTTCACAACGGCCGCCATGCCGTGACCCGGGCCAGGGTGGTCGAGACCTTCGGCACGCCGCCCGCCGCCATGCTGGTCGAATGCCGGCTGGAGACCGGCCGCACCCATCAAATCCGCGTGCACATGGCCCATGCGGGATTGGGCCTTGTCGGCGACCCGGTCTATGGTGGAAACAGGCGGGCTTCTGCCCGGGCGCTGGGGGCGGAGGCCGCAAGCGCCGTCGCCGCCTTTCCCCGCCAGGCCCTGCATGCGGCCGAGCTGGGCTTCGAACATCCGGTCAGCGGCCAGACGCTGACCTTTGCCAGCCCGCTGCCGCCCGACATGGCCGGGTTGCTGGCCAAACTGCGCGGCGCGCCGGGCTGACGGAACCCGGACCGCGCTGATAGCGTTCACAATTGCCCGCTTCTCTGCGGGACAGGGATTTTTCAGATGGCGAACTACACGAACCTTCCGGCCCCCAGCCCCGAACAGGGCTTGAACCGCTACTTGCAGGAAATCCGCAAGTTTCCCCTGCTGGAGCCGGAGGAGGAATACATGCTGGCCAAGCGCTGGACCGATCACGAGGATCCCGAGGCGGCGCAGAAGCTGGTGACCAGCCACCTGCGGCTCGCCGCCAAGATCGCCATGGGCTATCGCGGCTACGGCCTGCCGCAGGCCGAGGTGATCTCCGAGGCGAATGTCGGCCTGATGCAGGCGGTCAAGCGCTTCGATCCGGAAAAGGGCTTCCGGCTGGCCACCTATGCGATGTGGTGGATCCGCGCCTCGATCCAGGAATACATCTTGCGGTCCTGGTCGCTGGTGAAGATGGGCACGACCAGCGCGCAGAAGAAGCTGTTCTTCAACCTGCGCAAGGCCAAGTCCAAGCTGGGCGCGCTGGAGGAAGGCGACCTGCGCCCCGAGAACGTCGCCCAGATCGCCAACGACCTGAACGTCTCCGAACAGGAAGTCATCGACATGAACCGCCGGCTGTCGGGGGGCGATGCCTCGCTGAACGCGACGGTGGGCTCGGGCGACGGCGAATCGACGGCGCAATGGCAGGACTGGCTGGAGGACGAGGACGCCAACCAAGCCGAGGCCTTCGCCGAGGCCGACGAGCTGTCGACGCGGCGCGAGATGCTGATCGCCGCCATGGACGTGCTGAACGACCGCGAAAAGGACATCCTGATGGAGCGCCGGCTGCGCGACGATCCGATGACGCTCGAGGACCTGTCCTCGCGCTACGACGTCTCGCGCGAGCGCATCCGCCAGATCGAGGTGCGCGCCTTTGAAAAGCTGCAGAACCGCATCCGCGAACTGGCGCGCGAGCGCGGCATGGCCGTCCCCGAAAACGCCTGAGCCCGGCTGGTCCGCCTCGTTCCCGTCCCCTGTGCAGGGCGCGAACCGGCCGGGACCGTGACGGTGGTCCGGCAGGATGCGGAAGGCGCTGCATGCGGGTTTCGCGCGGGACCGGGGGCGCCCCTGCGACCGCCCTCGGGCGCATGGCGAATTTTGTCGCGGCCCATCGCGGACACTCTGGCGCCGGCGCGGAATTTCCGTGACAACAGGGGCCGTTGACCGGCGCCGGGCTTGGCTTATGGTCGGGAAAAGGCAGCGGAGGCCGGTCGCGCAGCAATGACAGCGCTGAACCAATATCAACGGCTGGAGGCAGCGGGAATCTGGCGCGAGACGCCGAAATCGCAGCTGCGCGACGTCATCGTCTCGTTCGGCGATGCGACGTTGGTGCTGACCGATCCGCGCTCGGAAATGCCGCTGGCGCATTGGTCGCTGCCGGCGGTGACGCGGCTCAACCCCGGCAAGCTGCCGGCCCGCTACGCGCCGGGCGGCGCCGATGCCGGCGAAGAGCTGGAAATCGACGACGAGCTGATGATCGCGGCGATCTCCAAGGTGCATCAGGTGATCGAGGCCAGCAAGCCGCATCCCGGCCGGTTGCGCGGCGGGCTGATGCTGGGCGCCGCCGCGGTCATGGCGGTGCTGGCGCTGTTCTGGGTGCCGCCGGCGCTGGTGCGACATGCCGCCGACATCGCCCCGCCGGCGCAACGCGCGGAAATCGGGCGCATGGTGCTGGCCGAGATCGCCAAGACCACCGGCAGCCCCTGCTCGCGGCCCGCGGGCGACATGGTGCGCCAGAAGCTGGCGATGCGGCTGATGGGCCCCGAGGCGCAGATCGCCGTGGTCCCGGCCACGCTGCGCGGGGCGCTTCGCCTGCCCGGCCCGATCACCCTGCTGGGCGAGGACCTGATCGAAGGCCAACTCTCGCCCGAGGTTGCGGCGGGCCATATCCTCGCCGCGCAGGCGGCGGCGGTCGCGAACGACCCGCTGCTGGCCGCGCTGCGCTATGCCGGACCGCGGGCGACCTTCCACCTGCTGACGGCGGGAACGCTGCCGGCAGCCTCGCTGTCGGGCTATGGCGAGAAACTGCTGGCCGATCCGGTGCCACGCCCCGAGGACGAGCAGTTGCTGGCCTATTTCACCCGTGCCGGCCTCTCGAGCGAGCCCTATGCCCGCTCGCTGGACCCGACCGGAGAGGCCACGCTGGGCCTGATCGAGGCCGACCCGTTCCGCACCGCCGCGCCCAAGCCGGTGCTGAGCGACCGGCAATGGATCGCCCTGCAGGAGATCTGCGACCAGTGACGCCGGATGGCGGGGCCGCAGGCAGGCGGCGGCGGCCCGCAGCCAGCCGCCCATCCGCCCCAGGACCGCCCGCCAGCTTGGGTCAGCGTGGGAAGGCATCGCGATAGCCGGCGCGGCGGATGGCATCCAGCGCGCGCACGATGGATTCGCGGTCGTCGAACGGGCCGGCCATGATGAACTGCACCTCGCGCCCGTTCACCCGGTCCCTGCCACGCAGCACCGGATAGCCCAGCCCGGCCAGCCGCCGGGCCGCGCGCTCGGCATTGTCGGGATTGCCGAAGGTCCCAAGCTGCACATAGCGCGCGCCCGCGGGGATGGTGCCGACGGCGGAGGTCGCGGCGCCAGCACCCCCGTGGCTCTTGCCGGCCGGCTGCGGCCTGGTCCCGGGCTTGTCCTGGGGGACGATCGCTCGTGCCGCAGCGGCCGGCTTCGCGGCCGGCACAGGCCCGGGAACGGTTTGGCGGCCCAGCCCCGGCACCGTCGCGGCTTGCGCTGTCGCCGCTGGCGGCAGCGGCGCGACCCGCGCGGCCGTGGCGGTGGCCGGATGGCCGGCCGGGCGCATGAAGCTGAGACGCGACAGGTCCGCTGGGTTCAGCGAGCCGCAATAGCCCTGCGACGGGTCCGCGCCCAGCCGGGCCGCGCCCGGCGCGCCGTCATAGCCCAGCAGTTCGCACAGCCGGCGATTCGGCTGCAACGCCCCGCCCATGCCCTGACGCAGGGCCGGCGCCGCGCTCAGCGCCGCGCGCAAGGCCTCGGCCGGGCCGGCCGAGGCAGGCTCGCCGCCCCTGTCGGGCAGGGTCTCCATCGGCCGGGGGTCGCTGGCCAGCTCGCCCGGCCGCAGGTTGGTGATGACGGCCTGGGACAGCGCTTCCTCCAGCAACTCGGCATGGCTGCGCCCGGCATCGGGGTCCAGCGCCCGCAGCCGCGGCTTGCCGTCCAGCCCGCGCGCCGACAGCGTCGGCGGATAGCCGCAGGTCGCCGAGCCGTCGCGCGCCAGGCGCGGCGCCCACAGCCCGGCATCGTCGCGCAGGAACACGCAGCCCCGGCTGTCGATATATTGCCGGGCAAAGAAATCCGCCGGCGGTTCCTCGGCCGGGCGCAGATCCTGGGCCAGCGCCAGCCCCGGCAGCAGCGCCAGCATCATCCGCAGCATCCACAGCATCGTCCCGTTCCCGAATCGGCCCTTTGGGACGGTGATAGGGCAAAAACCCTGAACCTGCGGTTAACGCCGGCCTATTTGGTGCCGAACATGCGGTCTCCGGCATCGCCCAGGCCCGGCACGATATAGCCGTGATCGTCCAGCCGCTCATCCAGCGCGGCGGTAAAGATCGGCACGTCGGGATGGGCCTGCCGCATGCGCTCGACCCCCTCGGGCGCGGCCAGAAGGCACAGGAATCGCAGGTTTTTCGCGCCGCGTTCCTTCAGCATGTCGATGGCCGCGACCGAGCTGTTGCCGGTGGCCAGCATCGGATCGACCACGATGGTCATGCGCGCGTCCAATTCCTTCGGAACCTTGCAGTAATATTCCACCGGCTGCAGCGTCTCGGGGTCGCGATACAGGCCGACAAAGCCCACGCGCGCGCCCGGGATCAGCTCGAGAATGCCGTCCAGAAGCCCGTTCCCGGCCCGCAGGATCGAGATCAGCGCCAGCTTCTTGCCTTCGAGCGTCGGCGCCTCCATCTCGCAAAGCGGCGTCTCGATGCGGATCGTGGTCAGCTCCAGCTCGCGCGTGACCTCATAGGCCAGCAACAGGCTGATCTCGCGCAGCAGGCGGCGGAAACCCGCGGTGGAAACATCCTTCTGGCGCATGATCGTCAGCTTGTGCTGCACCAGGGGGTGGTCGACGATGGTCAGGTGCCGGGTCATGTCAGGTCCTTTCGCAGGCGGGTGCGGGTGGTCTCGTCGCAGAATGCCGCATCGACGGCCCAGAGGTTCATCTGCCGGAACTCATCTTCGGCCCAGCCGAAGGCATCGGCAAGCATCTGGTATTCGCGGGAAAGCGAAGTGTGGAAGAAGGGCGGATCGTCGGTCGAGACCGTGACCCGCACGCCCGCATCGGCCAGCCGGGCGATGGGATGGGCGGACCAGGACGGCACGATGCCGAGCGCGACATTGGAACCCGGACAGACCTCCAGCGTGGTGCCGCGCTCGGCCAGGTCGCGGAGGAGCGCCGGGTCCTCGACGGCGCGGATGCCGTGGCCGATGCGGGCAACGCCCAGCGACAGGGCATCGCGGACCGACTCCGGCCCGCGCCATTCGCCGGCATGGGCGGTCAGGCCCAGCCCGGCCTCGCGCGCGCAATCGAAGGACCAGGCGAAATCGCGCAGTTCGCCGACATTCTCGGCGCCGCCGATGCCGAAGCCGGCGACCCAGCCGCCCGCGGTCTCGGCGGCGCAAAGCGCCGTCCGGCGGGCGCGTTCCGGGCCGAAATGCCGGATCGCGGTCAGGATGGCGCGGCTGGCGATGCCGTCGCGCTCGGCCGCGGCGGCGACCTCCTCCATCGCGGCGAGATAGTCGCGCCAGGCCGAAAGCTCGGCGCCGCCGCAGAACTCGGGCGAGACGAACAGCTCGGCATAGATCGCGCCCTGTTCGGCGCATTCCGCCAGCACCTCGGCCAGCAGCCGGGCATAGTCGCGCGGACCGGTCAGGACCGAGGTCGCAGCCTCGTAGACGCGCAGGAACTCGTCGAAGCCGCGATAGGCATAGGCGCCGCGCGCGTCGAAGATGCCGCCGATGTCGCGCTGCTTCTCGGCCGCCAGCGCGCGGATGAAGCCCGGCGGCGCGGCGCCTTCCAGGTGCAGGTGCAGCTCGATCTTCTTCACGGATTTCACAGGAAGGCTCTCCCCGGCCTGACCTGCGGCAGGCCCAGATGCGCGGCGACCGAGGCACCGATATCGGCAAAGCCCACCAGCCCGACCGCGCGCGCGCCATAGCCCCAGCCCAGAACCGGCACCCGTTCGCGGGTGTGGTCGGTGCCGTGCCAGCTGGGATCGTTGCCATGGTCGGCGGTGAACAGCGCCAGGTCGCCGGGCCGCAGCCGCCGCATCAGCGCGCCGGCCACGCCGTCGAACCATTCCAGCGCCCGGGCATAACCCTTGATGTCGCGGCGGTGGCCGTAGAGGCTGTCGAACTCGACGAAATTGGCAAAGGTCAGGCTGCCCGGCTCGGCCTCGTCGGCGAGCCGCAGCAGGTGTTCGGCCAGATCGGCATCGGACCGGCCCTTGTGCAGCCGGTCGATGCCGCGATGGCTGAAGATGTCGCCGATCTTGCCGATGGCATGGGTGACGCGCCCGGCCGCCTGCGCCGCGTCGAGGATGGTCCGGCCGGGCGGCGCGATGGCATAGTCGCGGCGGTTGGCGGTGCGGGTGAAAGCCCCCTCGGCCCCGGTGAAGGGCCGGGCGATGACCCGGCCGACGCGCAGGGGATGGACCATGGCCGCCACGTCCCGGCACAGCCGGTACAGCCGCTCGAGCCCGAAGGCCTGCTCATGCGCGGCGATCTGCAGCACGCTGTCGGCCGAGGTGTAGCAGATCGGCCAGCCGCCGCGCAGATGCTCGGCGCCCAGCCGCGCGATCACCTCGGTGCCCGAGGCGTGCTCGTTGCCGAGGATGCCTTCGGTGCCGGCGGCCTGCGCGATGCGGGCGGTCAGCTCGGGCGGAAAAGCCGGGCGGGTATCGGGGAAATAATGCCACTCCCACGGCACCGGCACGCCGGCGATCTCCCAATGGCCCGAGGGGGTGTCCTTGCCGCGCGACACTTCGGTCGCGGCGCCCCAAAGCCCCTGCGGCCGGGCATCGAGGCCGGGCGCCGCCTCGCCGCTGGCCAGCCGGACCGCCGCGCCCAGGCCGAGCCCGTCGAGATTGGGCATGGCCAGCGGGCACGCCCGGGCGATATGGGCCAGGGTATTGGCGCCGCTATCGGGCAGGCCGTCGTTGAAGAACTCGGCCGCGTCGGGGGCGCCGCCGATGCCGACCGAATCCATGACGATCAGGAAGGCGCGACTGTCAGTCATCGGGCGATACCTCGCAGCGGATCAGCGGGCCCGGTCCCGGCCCGTCGCCCAGCAGATAGGCGGCCTGCACCGTGGCGACCGCCGCCTCGGCCGCCGCTTCCGAGGCGGCATGGACGAAGGCCAGGGGGCGGCCCGCGCCGGCCTCTTCGCCGATGCGCAGCAGATCCGCAAGACCCACCCGCGGGTCGATGCGGTCGCCGGCATGCAGCCGGCCGCCGCCAAGCGCCACCACGGCGTGCCCCAGCGCCTCGGTGTCGATGGCGGCGACGCGGCCATGGCCGGGCACGGGGCGGATCACCGGCGCGGCCGGCAGGTGGCGGTCGGGACGGTCGAGCAGGTCGGCCGGCCCGCCTTGCGCCACCACCATGCGGGCGAAACGCTCGGCCGCCGCGCCGCCTTGCAGCGCCGCCCCGGCCCCGGAAAGCCCGACCAGATCGAGGCAGGCCGCGGACAGCGACAGCGACAGCTCGCGCAGCGCGCCCTGCCCCTGGGCGCCGGTCAAGACGGCGATGGCCTCGCGCAGTTCCAGCGCGTTGCCGGCGGCGCGGGCCAGCGGCTGGTCCATGTCGGTCACCAGCGCCCGGACCCGGCAGCCGGCGCCCTGCGCGGTCGAGACCAGGGCGCGCGCCAGGTCCAGCGCCGCCTGCGGATTGCGCAGGAAGGCGCCCGAGCCCTGCTTCACGTCCAGCACCAGCGCATCGAGCCCCGCCGCCAGCTTCTTCGACAGGATCGAGGCGGTGATCAGGTCCAGCGAGCCGACCGTCGCGCTTTCGTCGCGAATCGCGTAAAGCCGCGCATCCGCCGGCGCCAGCTCGGGCCCCGCCGCGACGATGGCGCAGCCGGTCCCGGCCACCACGCGGCGAAACTCGTCCTCGGCCAGCGCGGTGCGGAAGCCGGGGATGGCCTCGAGCTTGTCCAGCGTGCCGCCGGTATGGCCCAGCCCCCGACCCGAGATCATCGGCACATAGGCGCCGCAACAGGCGGCCAGCGGCGCCAGGATCAGGCTGACCGTATCGCCGATGCCGCCGGTCGAATGCTTGTCCACCACCGGCCCCGGCAAGTCCCAGCGCAGCACGTCGCCGGAATCGCGCATGGCCAGCGTCAGCGCCACCCGCCCCGCCGCGTCCAGGCCGCGCATCAGCACCGCCATGGCGAAGGCCCCGGCCTGGGCGTCGCTGACCCAGCCCTCGGCCAGGCCGCGGGCGATCAGCGCCGCGCCGGCCCCGTCCAGCCCGCGCCCGTCGCGGACGGCGGCGATCACCGGACGCGGATCCAGACGGGGATCGGCTGGCGTCATTCGGTGCCCGAGAGATGCGAGATGTCGAAACGTCCGGGCAGCAGCTCGCCGATGGTGGTGGCCAGCTCGGCGCCGCGGACGGTGGCCAGCAGAACCGGGGTATCGGCGCGGCCGAACTCGGCCAGCTTCTGCCGGCAGCCGCCGCAGGGCGGCACCGGGGTCGGGCTGTCGGCCATCACCGCGACCTCGACCAACTCGGTCTCGCCCGAGGCGACCATCAGGGCGATGGCCCCGGCCTCGGCGCAGGTACCCTCGGGATAGGCGACGTTCTCGACATTGCAGCCGGCATAGATCCGGCCCGAGGCGCCGCGCACCGCCGCGCCGACCTTGAATTTCGAATAGGGCGCATAGGCCCGCTCCCGCACCTCGCGCGCCGCATCCAGAAGCGTCATGCCGGTCCCCTTTTTCGCCACCGCCTTGCCGCTTCCAGTTTTGCGCGCGCCCCCGTCCCGATGCAAGACCGGCAGAGGGCCGCCCGGCCGGCGATGCCCCCTGTTCCCCCGCGAAAAAATAGTTTAACGCTGAACCATCTTGAGAGGAGAGGTTTCTGGCCATGGAAGAACGCCGGCAGGACAACGCCAGGCAGGCGGCACTGGATTATCACGAATTCCCGCATCCGGGTAAGCTCGAGGTGCGCGCGACCAAGCCGCTTGCCAACGGCCGCGACCTGAGCCGCGCCTATTCCCCCGGCGTGGCCGAGGCCTGCCTGGAAATCAAGGCCGATCCCGCCACCGCCGCCCGCTATACCGCGCGCGGCAATCTGGTCGCCGTGGTCTCGAACGGCACCGCCGTGCTGGGGCTGGGCAATATCGGCGCCATCGCCTCGAAACCGGTGATGGAGGGCAAGGCGGTCCTGTTCAAGAAATTCGCCAATATCGACTGCTTCGACATCGAACTGAACCAGCCCGACCCGGAAAAGATGGCCGAGATCGTCTGCGCGCTGGAACCGACCTTCGGCGCCATCAACCTGGAAGACATCAAGGCCCCCGACTGCTTCATCGTCGAGAAGCTGTGCCGCGAGCGGATGAACATCCCGGTCTTTCACGACGACCAGCACGGCACCGCCATCGTCGTCGGCGCCGCCGCCACCAACGCGCTGCACATCGCCGGCAAGCGGTTCCAGGACATCAAGGTGGTCTCGACCGGCGGCGGCGCGGCCGGCATCGCCTGCCTGAACATGCTGCTGAAGCTGGGCGTCAAGCGCGAGAATGTCTGGCTGTGCGACATCGCCGGCCTGGTCCACGACGGCCGGACCGAGGAGATGACGCCGCAAAAGGCGGAATACGCGCAGAAATCCGACCTGCGGACGCTGGACCAGGTGATCGAGGGCGCGGACCTGTTCCTGGGCCTGTCCGGCCCCGGCGTGCTGAAGCCCGAGATGGTCGCCCGCATGGCCAAGCGCCCGATCATCTTTGCGCTCGCCAACCCCACGCCCGAGATCCTGCCCGAGGACGCCCGCGCCGTCGCCCCCGACGCGATCATCGCCACCGGCCGCAGCGACTATCCGAACCAGGTCAACAACGTCCTGTGCTTCCCCTTCATCTTCCGCGGCGCGCTGGACGTGGGCGCGACCACGATCAACGACGAGATGCAGCTGGCCTGCATCGAGGGCATCGCGGCGCTGGCCCGCGCCACCACCTCGGCCGAGGCGGCGTCAGCCTATCGCGGCGAGACGCTGAGCTTCGGCCCGGACTACCTGATCCCGAAGCCCTTCGACCCGCGGCTGATCGGCGTCGTCTCGACCGCCGTGGCCAGAGCGGCGATGGAAACCGGCGTCGCCACCCGGCCGCTGGAGGATATCGCCGCCTACAAGCGCAAGCTGGACGGCTCGGTCTTCCGCTCGGCGCTGATCATGCGCCCGGTCTTCGAGGCGGCGGCGACCGCCAACCGCCGCATCGTCTTCGCCGAGGGCGAGGACGAACGGGTGCTGCGCGCCGCCAACGCCATGCTGGAGGAAACCACCGACGCGCCGATCCTGATCGGCCGCCCCGAGGTGATCGAGATGCGCGCCGAGCGCGCCGGCCTGCCGATCCGCCCCGGCCGCGACTTCGAGATCGTGAACCCGGAAAACGACCCGCGCTATCGCGACTATTGGGGCACCTATCACGAGCTGATGGCCCGGCGCGGCGTCACCCCCGAGGTCGCCCGCGCCATCATGCGCACCAACACCACCGCCATCGGCGCCGTCATGGTGCACCGCAACGAGGCCGACAGCCTGATCTGCGGCACCTTCGGCCAGTACAGCTGGCACCTGAACTACATCACCCAGGTCCTGGCCCGCGACGGGCTGCGCCCGCATGGCGCGCTGTCGCTGATGATCCTGGAAGACGGACCGCTGTTCATCGCCGACACCCAGGTCAACCACTCGCCGACCCCGGAACAGGTGGCCGAGACGGCGATCGGCGCCGCCCGGCATGTGCGCCGCTTCGGCATCTCGCCCAAGGTGGCGCTGTGCAGCCATTCGCAATTCGGCAATCTCGACACCGATTCCGGGCGCAAGATGCGCGCGGCGATGGAGATCCTGCAGGCGCGCGGCGTCGATTTCATCTTCGACGGCGAAATGCATGTCGATTCGGCGCTGGACCCGACCATCCGCGAGCGGCTGCTGCCGAATTCCCGCATCGAGGGCGCGGCGAACGTGCTGGTCTTCTCGGGCACCGACTCGGCCTCGGGGGTCAGGAACGCACTGAAGCTCAAGGCGAACGGGCTCGAGGTCGGACCGATCCTGATGGGCATGGGCAACCTCGCCCATATCGTCACCCCCTCGATCACCACCCGCGGGTTGCTGAACATGAGCGCCATCGCCGGCACCCCGGTCGACCATTACAAATGAACGGCGCGGGCCGCGGTGATTCTGCCGCGGCCCGTTTCCCCGGCGGCCATTTTGCAAAGGCCCGGGCATTTTTCAGCCATGCGCAAAGAAACCCCGGCTTTGCAAAGCCATCCGCCGTTTGGCGGCAGGATTCTGCAAAACTTTTTGTCGCACCCCCGGCTGTGGGCGTTAACATTCTTGCACAACCGCTTTTCGCTCGCCTAACAACCACGGAATAGCTCGGGGAGGAGTTGTTTCATGGGATATCGTGACGTCTATTCCGCCTGGCAGGCAGATCCCGATGGATTCTGGATGCAGGCCGCCGAGGCGATCGACTGGCAGCAGAGACCCTCGAAGGCGCTTTTCGACGACAAGGCCCCGATCTACGAATGGTTCTCGGACGGCATGGTCAACACCTGCTGGAACGCCGTGGACCGCCACGTTCTGGCCGGGCGCGGCGACCAGGTCGCCATCCAGCACGAAAGCCCGATCACCCTGTCGTCCAAGGGCATCACCTATCGGCAATTGCGGGATCGCGTCGCCTCGCTGGCCGGGGCGCTGCGGATGCGCGGCGTCGAAAAGGGCGACCGGGTCATCATCTACATGCCGATGATCCCCGAGGCGCTGGAGGCCATGCTGGCCTGCGCCCGGCTGGGCGCCATCCATTCCGTGGTCTTCGGCGGCTTCGCGGCGAACGAACTGGCGGTGCGCATCGACGACTGCCAGCCCAAGGCGATCATCGCCGCCTCCTGCGGGCTCGAACCCAACCGGGTGGTGCATTACAAGCCGCTGCTCGACGCCGCCATCGACATGGCCGGGCACAAGCCCGAGTTCTGCGTAATCTTCCAGCGCGAGCAGGAGGTGGCGAAGCTGGTCGAGGGCCGCGACTTCAACTGGCACGGCTTCCAATACGGCGTGAAGCCCGCCGAATGCGTGCCGGTCGAGGGCAACCACCCAGCCTATATCCTTTACACCTCGGGCACCACCGGCCAGCCCAAGGGCGTGGTGCGCCACACCGCCGGGCATCTGGTGGCGCTGCAATGGTCGATGACCAACATCTACAACATCGATCCCGGCGACCGCTTCTGGGCCGCCTCGGACGTGGGCTGGGTCGTCGGGCATTCCTATATCTGCTACGGGCCGCTGATCGCCGGCGCCACCACCGTGGTCTTCGAGGGCAAGCCGGTCGGCACGCCGCATCCGGGCGTGTTCTGGCGCATCATCCAGAACCACCGCATCAAGAGCTTCTTCACCGCCCCCACCGCCTTGCGCGCCATCCGACGCGAGGATCCGCAGGGCGAATGGATCAAGCGCTACAAGCTGCACGACCTGCAGGCGCTGTTCCTGGCCGGCGAGCGCGCCGACCCCGACACGGTGAAATGGGCGCAGGAGCATCTGGGCGTGCCGGTGGTCGATCACTGGTGGCAGACCGAGACCGGCTGGGCCATCGCCGCCAATCCCATCGGCATCGAGATGCTGCCGACCAAGCTGGGCAGCCCCTCGGTGCCGATGCCCGGCTATGACGTGCAGGTGCTGGACGAGGGCGGCAATCCGGTCCCTGCCGGCACGCTGGGCGCCATCGCGATCAAGCTGCCGCTGCCACCCGGCACCTTGCCGGGGCTGTGGCATGCGGAAAGCCGCTTTCGCAAGTCCTATCTGGAGCATTTCCCCGGCTATTACGAGACCGGCGATGCGGGCTATATCGACGAGGACGGCTATCTCTACATCATGGCCCGCACCGACGACGTGATCAACGTCGCCGGGCACCGGTTGTCGACCGGGGCGATGGAGGAGGTGCTGGCGTCGCATCCCGACGTGGCGGAATGCGCGGTGATCGGCGTGGCGGACAGCCTGAAAGGTCAGTCTCCGGTCGGATTCCTGTGCCTGAAGGCCGGGGTTGCGACCCCCCCTGACAAGGTGGTGGCGGAGGTGGTGCGGCTGGTGCGCGACAGGATCGGCCCGGTGGCGGCCTTCAAGTCGGCCTGCGTGGTCGAGCGGCTGCCCAAAACCCGCTCGGGCAAGATCCTGCGCGCCACCATGGCCAAGATCGCCGATGGCGCGCCGTTCAAGGCCCCGGCCACCATCGACGACCCGGCGATCCTGGACGAGATCCGCGCGGCGCTGGCCGGGATCGGCTATCCGCTGGCCGCCGCCAAGACGGGCTGAGGCCGCGCCCGGCGGCGCGGGTGCCGGGGTATTTGGGAAACGGTGAAGGCCGGGGCGCAGCAGGGCGGCGCGGCCCGGTTCGGTTTCGCGGTGGGATTCGGCTATTCGGGGAAAGCAGAAGCAGGGCGCCACCCGTGACGGGCGCCCCTGCGCCTTAGTCGATCTGCGCGCCGAGGCCGCGCATCAGCGGCAGGAAATCCGGGAAGGAGGTGGTGATCGGGCCGCCGTCGTCCACGCGGATCGGCTGCTCGGAGGCCAGGCCGGCGACCAGGAAGGACATGGCGATGCGGTGGTCGAGATGCGTGGCGCAGGTGGCGCCGCCGGTCAGCCCGCCCTGGCCGTGGACGGTCATGCTGTCCGGGCTGTCCTCGACCTTGGCGCCATTGGCGCGCAGGCCGACCGCCATGGCGTCGATGCGGTCGCTTTCCTTGACCCGGAGTTCATGGACACCCTGCATGACGGTCGCGCCCGCGGCGAAGCAGGCGATGACCGACAGGATGGGGAATTCGTCGATCATGCTGGCGGCGCGGTCCGGCGGCACGGTCACGCCCTTCAGCGGGCCGTGGCGCACCAGCAGGTCGGCCACCGGCTCGCCGCCTTCTTCGCGCGGGTTCTCGAAAGTGATGTCGGCGCCCATTTCCAGCAGCGTCGCATAGAGCCCGTCCCGGGTCGGGTTGCGGCTGACGCCGGGCACACGGATCTCGGAGCCCGGCACGATCAGCGCCGCCGCCACCGGGAAGGCGGCGCTGGACGGGTCGCGCGGCACCGCCACCGGCTGCGGTTTCAGTTCCGGCCGGCCCTGCAGGGTGATGACATGGCCCTCGTCGGTGGTCTCGGTGCGGATGCTGGCGCCGAAGCCGGCCAACATCCGCTCGGTATGGTCGCGGGTCGGCTCGGATTCGATCACCACGGTTTCGCCCGGCGCATTCAGGCCCGCCAGCAGCACGGCCGACTTGATCTGCGCCGAGGCGACCGGGGTCCTGTAGCGCACCGGCACCGGATCGGCGGCGCCCTTGATGGTCACCGGCAGGCACTTGCCCTCGCGCGCTGTCACTGCGCAGCCGAACAGTTCCAGCGGGTCGGTGACGCGGCCCATCGGGCGGCGCGACAGGCTGGCATCGCCGGTGAAGGTGGCGGTGATCGGCGTCGTGGCCATGGCGCCCATGATCAGCCGCACGCCGGTGCCGGAATTGCCGCAGTCGATCACGCCCTCGGGCTCGGCAAAGCCGCCGGTGCCGACGCCGTCGACGCGCCATTCCCCCTCGCCCAGCCGTTCCACCCGGGCGCCGAAGGCCCGCATCGCCGATGCGGTGTCCAGCACGTCCTGGCCTTCCAGCAGGCCGGTGATATGCGTCTCGCCCACCGCCAGCGCGCCGAGGATCAGCGCGCGGTGGCTGATCGACTTGTCGCCCGGCACCTTGGCCTCGCCCGTCAGGGGACCCGAACGGCGGGCGGTCATCGGAAGCGGTTCGGCGGAATGTGACATGAAGGCCCCCTCGTGCTTGTCGCGCAAGGTGATAGCGGTCACGGCGACCGGGCGCAATCAGCCCGGCGGAAATTCATGCCTGCCGGCGGAAGGTGACGTAATGCGGCGCCCGGCCCTCGCGCAGCGCCTTCTGTTCGTAGCGGGTGCTGGGCCAGTCGTCCCATGCCTGCGGCCCCTCGGCGACCAGTGCGAAGCCGGCCTGCGGCACCTCCTCGAGCGTCTGGCGCACGTAGTCGGGAATGTCGGTGGCGACGCGGAACTCGGCGCCCGGCTTCATGACGCGGGCGAGCGGGATCAGGTGCTCGGGGGTCACGAAGCGGCGGCGGTGATGGCGTGCCTTGGGCCAGGGGTCGGGATAGTTCAGGAACGCCTTGCTGATCGAGGCATCGGGCAGCACGTCCATCAGGTCGCGCGCGTCGCCGGGATGCACGCTGACATTCTGCACCCCGGCATTGCGGATCTTGCCCAGCAGCATGGCGACGCCGTTGATGAAGGGTTCGCAGCCGATGATACCGATCTCGGGATAGCGCGCCGCCATGTGCACCATGTGCTCGCCGCCGCCGAAGCCGATCTCGAGCCAGACCGGGCGGGCGTCGCCGAAGATGGCTGCCGGGTCTACGGGCGTCCTCTCGGGGTTCTCCTGCTCGGTGATGCCGCGCGGGCGCAGGCTGCCCAGATCCTCGGACAGGTAGCCCTTCTGGCTCTGGCGCAGGGTCTTGCCGTGGCGGCGGCCGTAGAAGTTGCGGCGCGGAGGGTTCGGATCGAATTCGCTCATGCCCGCGCCCATGCCCCGGGCGCGGGTCGAGGTCAAGTCATTCCGCGGCCAGGCGCGAGATCACCACCGTCACCTCGGGCTTCTTGCCGATCTCCTCCATCGAGACTTGCCGGGTGATCTTGCGGATCCCTTCCTCCAGGCGGTCGTCGTCCATGACCGTGCGGTCATCGGCGCGTTCCAGGAACTCGGCCAACTCGCTTTCGATGTTGCGGGCCAGCGGCACGCCGGCGCGGCCCTGTTCCGGCAGACCGGACAGTTCCACCCAAGCGTCGGGCAGCGGCGTGTCGTCCTCGTCGATGATCACCGAGACCATGGCATGGCCGTTCAGCGCCATGCGGATGCGGTCGCGCACCACCCCGTCCATGGCGCCGATCAGCACCGTGCCGTCGAGATAGAGCCGGCCGGTGTCGATCTGGTCCACCACCCGCGGCGCTTCGCCCGACAGGTCCAGCATGGTGCCGTTGGTCGC
The DNA here is from genome assembly GCF_030388245.1 of Paracoccus sp. TOH. Taxonomy (NCBI): domain Bacteria; kingdom Pseudomonadati; phylum Pseudomonadota; class Alphaproteobacteria; order Rhodobacterales; family Paracoccaceae; genus Paracoccus; species Paracoccus sp. TOH. Next base: position 1,513,009 of record NZ_CP098360.1, on the reverse strand, counting down.
CACCATCGCATGAATGCCGCGCGCCTCGGCCAGCTTGGCATGTTCGCGCAGATGCATGTGCTCGCCATGCATCGGGATGACGATCTGCGGCTTCAGCAGGTCATGCACCGCCTCGATATCCGGGCGGTTGGCATGGCCCGAGACGTGATAGAGCCCGTCATCGGCGTCATACAGGTCGACGCCCATTTCCGAGAGCGCGTTCATGATGCGGATCACCCCGCGCTCGTTGCCGGGGATGGTGCGCGAGCTGAACAGGAAGCTGTCGCCGTCCTTCAGCTGGATGCCCAGATAGCGGCCGCGCGACAGCTGAGCGCTGGCGGCGCGGCGCTCGCCCTGGCTGCCGGTGACGATCAGCATCACCTTGTCGCGCGGCAGTTCCGAGGCTTCCTCGGGGCTGATGACCGGGGGGAAGCTGGTCAGGATGCCGGTCTCGACCGCGACGGTGACCATGCGGCGCATGGCCCGGCCCAAAAGGCAGATCTTGCGGCCGGCGGCGATGCCGGCCTCGGCCAGGGTCTTGAGCCGGGCAATGTTGCTGGCGAAGGTCGTCGCTACCACCAGCTGCCGCTGCGCCATGACGAAATCCAGCAGCGGATTGGCCAGCACCGCCTCGGACCGGCCGGGATGGGGCGAGAAGACGTTGGTCGAATCGCAGGTCAGCACCTTGACCCCCTGCCCCTCGTTCGCGATCTCGTGCCAGAGGATCGGGTCGAAGGCCTCGCCCACCACCGGGGTGCCGTCCAGCTTGAAATCGCCGGTATGCACGATCCGCCCCGCCGGCGTGTCGATGATCAGCGCCGAGCTTTCCGGGATCGAATGGCTGACCGGGACGAATTGCACCCGGAACGGACCCGCCGTCACCACGTCGGGGCGCGGCGCATGGATGTGGATCTGGTCGACGGGCTGGCCGGCCTCCTCGAGCTTCAACCGCGCAAGCGCGCCGGTGAAGCGGCGGCAATGCACCGGCTTTTGCAGCTTGGGCCAGAGCAGGCCAAGCGCGCCGACGTGATCCTCGTGCCCGTGGGTGATGAAGATCGCGTCGATGCGGTCGCGATTGGCTTCCAGCCAGGCCACATCGGCCATGATCAGGTCGATGCCCGGCGCGCTGTCCATGTCGCCGAAGGTCACGCCCAGATCGACGACGATCAGCCGCTCGCGTCCCGGCTGACCATAGCCGTAGACATAGGCGTTCATGCCGATTTCGCCCGCGCCGCCCAGCGGCAGATAGATCAGGCGCTCAGCCATTGCCCAACTCCTTGTTGTAATCGTGGATCAGGCGCAGGCCATGCATGGTCAGATCGTCCTCGATCGCGTCAAATAAATCAAATCCCTGGTCGAACAGCGGCGCCAGCCCGCCCGTAGCTATAACCTGCATCGGCCGTCCGCGTTCCTCGCGAATCTTGTCCACCACGCCCTGCACCAGGCCGATATAACCCCAGAAGATCCCCGACTGGATGCAGGCCACCGTATTGGTGCCGATCACCTTGACGGGCATGGTCACGTCGACATGCGGCAGGCTCGCCGCGCCCATGTGCAGCGCCTCGAGCGACAGGTTCACCCCCGGCGCGATGACGCCGCCGACATAGGCGCCGTCGGTGTCCACCACGTCGAAGGTGGTGGCGGTGCCGAAATCGACCACGATCAGGTCCGGGCCGTGCCGGTCGAAGGCGCCGACGGTGTTCACCAGCCGGTCGGGGCCGACCACGGTGCCGAAATCGACGCGCGGCGCCACCGGCAGCAGGCAGTCCGGCTTGCCCACCACCAGCGGACGGGTATCGAAATAGCGATTGCAGAGCACCCGCAGGTTGAACACCACCCGCGGCGCGGTCGAGCTGATGATGCAGGCGTCGATGTTCAGTTCCAGCTTCTGCAACGAGATCAGCGTGGACAGCCAGACGAAGTACTCGTCCGCCGTGCGGCGATGGTCGGTCGAGATGCGCCACAGGCCGACGAACCGTTCGCCGTCCCAGACCGAAAAGACCGTGTTGGTGTTGCCGGTGTCGATGCAAAGCAGCATGGCCCTAGCCCCCGAAATAGACATCGGCGGCGGGAATAACCTGCCGCCCGGCCGCCGTGCGCAGGATCAGCGCGCCGCTGTCGTCGATGCCCTCGAAGATGCCGTGGCTTTCCAGCCGCCCGGTGCGGGCGGTGATGGGCTCGCCCAGCTTCGCCGCGCGGGCCAGCCAGGCATTGCGAATCGGCGCGAAGCCGTAGGTGTCGAGCTGTGCCTGCCAGCGCGCGAAGGCCGGGGCCAGCAGGTCGAGGAAATCCTCGGGGTCGACGGCATGGCCGGTCTCGCCCCGCACCGAAACCGGCGGCACGGCGCCGGGCTCGACCGCCGCCGCATCCGGTGCGGCGGCCAGGTTGACGCCGATGCCGACCGCGACGGCCTGCACGCCCGAACCCGAGCCGGAACTTTCCAGCAGGATACCGGCCACCTTGCCGCCGTTCAGCAGCACGTCATTGGGCCATTTGATCGCCAGCCGCACCGAGGGGCCGCAGGCATCGGCAAGCGCGTCGTAAAGCGCCAGCGCCGCGACGAAAGAGAGTTGCGCCGCGCCCAGCGGCCCGCCCCTGGGCCGCGTCACCAGCGTGCCGGCAAAGTTCCCGGCCGGCATCACCCAGTCCCGGCCGCGACGGCCGCGACCCGCGAACTGGTCGCGGGTCATCACCCAGGCCGGGCCGGAAAGACCGGGCGCCAGCCTCAGCGCCTCGGCATTGGTGCTGTCGGTGCGGGCCAGCACATGGCGGGCCACGCCCGTGGGCCAGGGCTCACTCACCTTGGTCGGGCTCGGTGGCCAGAACGGGTTCGGCGGCTTGTCCGGCGGCCAGGGTCGGCGTCACCAGCGTTTCGGCGGCACGGCCGGCGGCGGCATCGACGCCGAACATGTTGATGGCTCCGACCAGCATGGCCAGCGCCGGGACCATCAGCCCCAGATACTGCACCGCGCCCATGCGCGAGGTGACGCCCTCGCTCTCGCCGCCGAAATACATGTAATAGACGATGCGCAGGTAGTAGAAGGCGCCGATGACCGAGGCGATGACGCCCAGCACCGCCAGCCAGCCCAGCCCAGCATCGACGGCTGCGGTCAGCACGCCGAACTTGGCGAAGAAGCCCAGGGTCGGCGGCACGCCGGCCAGGCTGAACAGCAGCACCAGCATGGCCAGCCCCTTGACCGGCTCGTTCCAGGCAAAGCGGTTCAGCGAGGCCAGGTCGGTGACCGGCACGCCGTCGCGCTCCATCGACAGGATGAAGGCGAAGGTGCCGACGTTCATCACCGCATAGATGGTCATGTAAAGCAGCATGGACTGCACGCCGAGCGCGGTGCCGGCGGCCAGGCCGACCAGCGCGAAGCCCATATGCGCGATCGAGGAATAGGCCATCAGCCGCTTGATGTTGCTCTGGCCGATCCCGGCGATCGAGCCCAGGAACATCGACATCACCGCCAGCGCCGCGACGATCTGGCTCCAGTCGCCGATGACATGGCCGAAACCGTCGAAGACCAGCCGCGCGATCAGCGCCATGGCCGCGACCTTGGGCGCGGTGGCGAAGAAGGCGGTCACCGGCGTCGGCGAGCCCTCATAGACGTCCGGCGTCCACATGTGGAAGGGCACGGCCGAGACCTTGAAGGCCAGGCCCACCAGCATGAACACCAGGCCGAACAGCACGCCCAGCGACAGATGCCCGCCCTCGATCACGGTGATGATGCCCGAGAAGTTCGTGGTGCCGGCAAAGCCGTAGACCAGCGAGGCGCCATAGAGCAGCAGCCCCGAGCTGAGCGAGCCCAGCACGAAATACTTCAGCCCGGCCTCGGACGAGCGCACCGAGTCGCGGCGCATGGCGGCGACCACGTAAAGCGCCAGCGACTGCAGCTCCAGCCCCATGTAGAGCGTCAGCAGGTCGCCGGCCGAGACCATGAACATCATGCCCAGCACCGCCAGGGCGACGAGAACCGGGAATTCGAAGCGCAGCATGTTGCGGCGCTGCAGGTAGTCGGCGCTCATCGCCAGGACGGCGGCGGCGGCGACCAGCGTCACCACCTTGGCGAAGCGCGAGAAACCGTCGTCGATGAACATGTCGTGGAACGCCGCCTGATCGGCGCGGCTGCCAAGGCCGATCATGGCGGCGATGACCAGAAAGGCCACGACCGTCGCCCAGAGCAGCGTCCGCGCCAGCTTGTCCTTGCCGAGATAGGCCCCGGCCATCAGCGCGGCCAAAGCGTAAGCGGCCAGCACCACCTCGGGCAGAATGGTCGAGAAGTCGAGCGAGGTCATGTCTGCCCCCTAGTGGCTGGCTTGGGCCGTGGCGACGGGCGCCGCCGGCTGGCTTTGGTTGTAGTCATTGAGCAGGCTTTCCACCGCCGGTCCGGTCACGTCGGTCACCAGCCGCGGATAGACGCCCAGGATCAGCGTCATGGCGATCAGCGGCACGAAGATCCAGCGCTCACGCGGGGTCATGTCGGTGATCGACTTCAGGCTTTCCTTGATCAGCTGGCCGAAGGTCACCCGGCGATACAGCCAAAGCGCATAGGCGGCCGAGAAGATCACCCCGGTTGCCGCAACCAGCGCCACCCAGGTGTTGACGCGGAAGGTGCCGAGCAGGGTCAGGAACTCGCCCACGAAGCCCGAGGTGCCGGGCAGGCCCACATTCGCCATGGTGAAGAACATGAACACCGCGGCATAGGCCGGCATCCGGTTCACCAGCCCGCCATAGGCGTCGATCTCGCGCGTGTGCATGCGGTCGTAGATGACGCCCACGCAAAGGAACAGCGCGCCCGAGATGAAACCGTGCGACAGCATCTGGAAGATGGCGCCGTCGACGCCGACCTGGTTGGCCGCGAAGATGCCCATGGTCACGTAGCCCATATGCGCGACCGAGGAATAGGCGATGACCTTCTTCATGTCCGACTGCGCCAAGGCCACCAGCGAGGTGTAGACGATGGCGATGGCCGAGAGCCAGAAGACATAGGGCTGCGCCACGCCGCTGGCGACCGGGAACATCGGCAGCGAGAAGCGCAGGAAGCCGTAGCCGCCCATCTTCAGCAGCACCGCCGCCAGCAGGACCGAGCCGGCGGTCGGCGCCTGAACGTGCGCGTCGGGCAGCCAGGTATGCACCGGCCACATCGGCATCTTGACCGCGAAGCTGACGAAGAAGGCCAGGAACAGCAGCATCTGCGTGCCGCCGACCACGGTCATGCCCAGCAGGCGATAGGTCTCGGACGGGAAGTCGAAACCCAGCAGCGTCGGAATGTCGGTGGTGCCCGCCATGCGGTACATGGCGATCATCGCCACCAGCATCAGCACCGAGCCGAGGAAGGTGTAGAGGAAAAACTTGAAGGACGCATAGATGCGGTCCTTGCCGCCCCAGATGCCGATGATCAGGAACATCGGGATCAGGCCGGCCTCGAAGAACAGGTAGAACAGCACCAGATCCAGCGCGGTGAAGACGCCGATCATCAGCCCTTCCAGCACCAGGAAGGCGATCATGTATTCCTTGACCTTCACCTCGACCTGCCAGGTCGAGAGGATGGTCAGCGGCATCATGAAAGTGGTCAGCAGCACGAACAGCACCGAGATCCCGTCCACGCCCATCTTGTAGCGCAGGCCCATGATCCAGGCGTGATCCTCGACGAACTGGAAGCCGGTATTGGCCGGGTCGAAGCGGAACAGCACGAAGAGCGAGATCACGAAGGTCGCCGTCGTGGTCAGCAGCGCCAGCCACTTGGCGTTGCGGGCCGCGGCCTCGTCCTGGCCGCGCAGGAACAGCGCCATGATGATCGCGGCGACGATCGGCAGGAAGGTGATGATGGAAAGAAGGTTCGTCATGTCAGTGCGCGCCCCGCATCATCACCCAGATCAGCAAGCCCACGATGCCCAGAACCATCGCGAAGGCGTAGTGGAACAGATAGCCCGATTGCACCCGGACCGCCGCGCGGGTCAGCCGCGGGATCAGCCCCATGGCCACCCCGTTGATGGTGCCGTCGATGACGGCGCCGTCGCCGCCCTTCCACAGCGCGCGGCCAAGCCATTTCGCCGGGCGGACGATGAGGAAGTCGTAGATCTCGTCGAAATACCATTTGTTGAGCAGGAACTGATACAGCGCCGGCTGCTGCGCCGCCAGCCGCCGCGGCAGCGTCGGGTTGGCGATGTAGAAGAAGAACGCGGTGACCAGCCCCAGCACCATGGCGATGAAGGGCGAGACCTTGACCCAGGCGGGCGCATGGTGCGCCTCGTCCATGATGTGGTTGTCGGGATGCATGTAGATCGCACCGCCGACCGGCGCGGCGACATGCGCAGCGGGGGCGGCTGCCTCGCCCTCGGCGGTCGCGGTATCGGCGGCGGCATGTTCCACCGGGGCCTCGGCGGTCGCGTGTTCCGCCGCTTCGCCCTCGGCCGCTTCATGCGTGCCGGCGATGTGGAAATATTCCGTGACCTTGTGATGGTCGCCGAAGAAGGGGCCGTACCAGACCATGCCGGCAAAGACCGCGCCGATGGCCAGCACCCCCAGCGGGATGGTCATGACCGGCGGGCTTTCATGCGCATGGTCATGGGCATGATGGTCGCCGCGCGGCTTGCCGTAGAAGGTCAGGAAGATCAGCCGCCAGGAATAGAAGCTGGTGAAGCAGGCGGCGATGACCAGCAGCCAGAAGGCATAGGCACTGCCGGCCCAGGCGCTTTCGATGATCGCGTCCTTGGACAGGAAGCCGGCAAAGCCGATATGGGTCAGCGGGATGCCGACGCCGGTGATGGCGAAGGTGCCGATCATCATCGCCCAATAGGTCAGCGGGATCTTCTTGCGCAGCCCGCCATAGTTCCGCATGTCCTGTTCGTGGTGCATGGCATGGATCACCGAGCCGGCGCCCAGGAACAGCATGGCCTTGAAGAAGGCATGGGTCAGCAGGTGGAACATCGCCGCCGAATAGACGCCGACCCCGGCCGCCACGAACATGTAGCCCAGCTGCGAGCAGGTCGAATAGGCGATGACGCGCTTGATGTCGTTCTGCACCAGGCCCACGGTCGCGGCGAAGAAGGCGGTCGTGGCGCCGATGATGACGATGAAGTTCTTGGCGTCCGGCGCGAATTCGTAAAGCGGCGACATGCGGCAGACCAGGAACACGCCGGCCGTCACCATGGTCGCGGCATGGATCAGCGCCGAAACCGGGGTCGGACCCTCCATCGCGTCGGGAAGCCAGGTGTGCAGAAAGAGCTGCGCCGATTTGCCCATGGCGCCGACGAACAGCAGGAAGCCCAGCAGGTTCGCCGCGTTCCAGTCCCGCCACAGGAAATGCATCTGGGTCTGGGCGATCTCGGGGACCTGGGCGAAGATCTCGTCGAACTGGATCGTCCCGGTCAGCCAGTAGAGGCCGAAGATGCCCAGGAGGAAGCCGAAATCGCCGACGCGGTTGACGATGAAGGCCTTCATCGCCGCCGCGCCCGCCGACTGCTTCTTGTAATAGAAGCCGATCAGCAGGTAGGAGGCGACGCCGACGCCCTCCCAGCCGAAGAACATCTGCAAGAGGTTGTCCGCCGTCACCAGCATCAGCATGGCAAAGGTGAAGAACGACAGATAGGCGAAGAAACGCGCCTTGTAATGTTCGTCATGGGTGAAGTTGTCGTCATGGGCCATGTAGCCCAGCGAATACATGTGCACCAGCGCCGAGACCGTGTTCACCACGACCAGCATGATCGCGGTCAGCCGGTCCAGCCGGATCGCCCATTCCGCGTGGAAGTCGCCGACCACCACCCAGTCCAGAACCGAGATGTGCCGCGGCACGCCGTCGAAGGACAGGAACAGATACCAGCTGATGAGGCAGCACAGGAACAGGATGCCGGTGGTCAGGTACTGCGCGGCCTTCTCGCCGATCGCGCGCCAGCCGAAGCCGGCGATCAGCGACCCGACGAGGGGCGCAAAGAGGACGATCTTTTCCATGTCGCCTTATCCCTTCATCACGTTGACGTCTTCCACCGCGATGGTGCCGCGGTTGCGGAAGAAGACGACCAGGATCGCCAGGCCGATGGCGGCTTCGGCCGCCGCCACGGTCAGGATGAACATGGTGAAGACCTGCCCCGCCAGATCGCCCAGATGGGTCGAGAAGGCGACGAAATTGATGTTCACCGCCAGAAGCATCAGCTCGATCGACATCAGGATGACGATGACGTTCTTTCGGTTCACGAATATCCCGAAAATGCCGGTGACGAAAAGTATCGCCCCCACCACAAGGTAATGTGTCAATCCGATCATCGTCCTGGTCCCTCCGGGTCGTTCACCCGTTGAAATATCCGTTTGCTACTGGGGCCGCAGCGGCGGTCCCGATGGCTGCCGCGGCCCGATCCGCCGCGGTCAAAGCCCCTGGCCCGGTTTCACATCCCGCATCTCGATGGCCTTGGCCGGGTCGCGCCACATCTGCTCCAGCACGTTCTGGCGCTTGATGTCGCGGCGGTGGCGCATGGTCAGCACGATGGCCCCGATCATCGCGACCAGCAGCACCATCCCGGCCAGCTGGAACATCAGCACGTAGCGGTCGTAAAGCACCATGCCCAGGCCGCGGGTGTTCTGCACCCCCTCGATCACCGGGGCCGCGCGCAACGCCTCGGCCTGTTCCGAGGCCGTCCAGCCCGAGAAGGCGATGCCGAGCTGCGCCAGCAGCACCACGCCGATCACCAGCGCCAGCGGCAGGTAGCGCGCCAGCTCGCCCTTGAGCTCGGCGAAATCCACGTCGAGCATCATCACGACGAACAGGAACAGCACCGCGACGGCGCCGACATAGACCACGACCAGCAGCATGGCGACGAATTCCGCGCCCTGCAGCACGAACAGGCCGGCCGCCGAGAAGAAGGCGAGGATCAGCCACAGGACCGAATGCACCGGGTTGCGGCTGATCACGACCATGAAGCCCGCGACGCAGCAGCAGATCGCGAACAGGTAGAAAGCGAAGGTCATCATTCCTCGTCCTCCTCGGCATAGACGCTCTGGGCGATCTCAAGCGCCTTCTGCATCGCAGGCAGCCCGCCGAACATGCTCATCTGAAAGATCGTCTCGGCGATCTCGCGTTTCGTGGCGCCGGCCGCGATGGCCTGGCGAATGGTCAGGCGCAATTGCGGCTCGGCCAGCGCGCCCTGCACGGTGATCGCGCCGATGGTGAGAAGCAGGCGCGTCTTGGCGTCCAGCCCCTCGCGGTTGAAGGTCTTGCCGAACCACATTTCCAGCATGTCGGCAGGGATCGTCGGCACCAGCTTTTCCATGGCGCGCATGTCGAAATGTTCCAGCGCCGGGTTGAAGGCGCGCGCCATCTCCTGCCCGGAAGCCATCATCTGCGCGAAAAGCCTGGTGAGCGCATCGGTCATCTGTAGGGCGCATCCATCTGCAGGTTGCGGGCGATCTCGGCCTCCCAGCGCTCGCCGTTCGCAAGCAGCTTCTGCTTGTCGTAGAACAGCTCTTCGCGGGTCTCGGTGGCGTATTCGAAATTCGGCCCCTCGACGATGGCATCGACCGGGCAGGCTTCCTGGCAGAAACCGCAATAGATGCACTTGGTCATGTCGATGTCGTAGCGCGTGGTGCGGCGGCTGCCGTCCTCGCGCGGTTCGGCGTCGATGGTGATGGCCTGGGCCGGGCAGACCGCCTCGCAGAGCTTGCAGGCGATGCAGCGTTCCTCGCCATTCGGATAGCGGCGCAGCGCGTGTTCGCCGCGGAAGCGCGGCGACAGCGGGCCCTTCTCATGCGGGTAGTTCAGCGTCGGCTTGGGCGAGACGAAATAGCGCATGCCCAGGCCGAAGCCCTTGATGAAGTCCCACATCAGGAAATACTTGGTCGCCCGCGCGAAATCGAAGGCCATCAGAAACGTTCCCCTTGCTTCGGGGCCGCGAAACGGTCGAACGCGGCGACATATTCCCTGACGCGGGCGCCGTCACGCGCATGTTCCGCCGTGTCCAGGTTGTTGGCGAGGAAATGCGCCAGCTCCACCTTGTCGGTCTCACTGGCTTTGGCAAATGCCTCGGCGAGCTTGTTGGAATACATGGTTTATCCTCCGACCGCGAAGCGGGCCCAGAATCCGCCCAGCACTTCGTAACGGGCCAGGATCGCCACCAGCACCACCCAGCCCAGCGACAGGGGCAGGAACACCTTCCAGCCGATCCGCATCAACTGGTCGTAGCGGTAGCGCGGCACGATCGCCTTGACCATGGCGAACATGTAGAACCAGAACCACATCTTGATCACCATCCACCACCAGCCATCGGCGATGAAGGGCACCGGCGACAGCCAGCCGCCGAAGAACAGCAAGGACAGCAGCGCGCACATCAGGTAGATGGCGATGTATTCGCCGGCCATGAACAGCAGGTAGGGCGTGGACGAGTATTCGACCATGTGGCCGGCGACCAGCTCGGATTCGGCCTCGGCCAGGTCGAAGGGCGGGCGGTTGGTCTCGGCCAGCGCCGAGACGAAGAACAGCACCACCATCGGCAGGTGCGGCAGCCAGTACCAGTTCAGCAGGCCGTAATCGCCCTTTTGCGCCAGCACGATCTCGCTGAGGTTCATCGAGCCCGAGGAGATGATGATGCCGATGATGATCAGCCCCATCGACACCTCGTAGGAGATCATCTGCGAGGCCGAGCGCAGCGAGGCCAGGAACGGGTATTTCGAGTTCGAGGCCCAGCCGCCCATGATCGCGCCGTAGACTTCCAGCGAGGAGGCGGCAAAGACGAACAGGATGCCGACATTGATGTTCGCCATGACCCAGCCGTCGTCGAAGGGGATCACCACGAAGGCGAACAGCGCCAGCATCATCGACAGGAAGGGCGCAAGGAAGAAGATGAACTTGTCGGCGCCGGCCGGGATGACGATTTCCTTGACGACGTATTTCAGCGCGTCGGCAAAGGTCTGCAGCAGGCCCCAGGGGCCGACGACGTTCGGGCCGCGGCGCATCTGCACCGCCGCCCAGATCTTGCGGTCGCCATAGACCATGAAGATCAGCGAGCCCATGACAAAGGCGATGACCGCCAGACCCTGCAAGAGCAGGCTGAGCGCGAAACCGTAGGGCGAGGCCCAGAATTCAGCCATGATCTTTCGTCCCTTCTCTCACGCCGCGGGAATGCCGCGTGCCTTGCATTCCTGCAAGGTCTCTTTCGTTGTCATCACCGTCAGGCCCATCGGTTTTTCCGCGGACAGGGTGAACACCGAGCCGACGACCATCTTGCCGTTGCGCTTGTCCCTGAGCGTGCGGATGTGGCGGGCGTAAGCTGCCCCCTTCGCATCGGCCCAGTTGGCCAGCGCGCATGTGGCATAGGCGAAGGCCGTGTCGGCGTCCACCCCGCCTCGCAGGTTCGCGGTCACTTCCACCAGGCTGCCCGCGCCCTTGCGCGAATTCGCCAGACCCGTCACCCGCGCGCCTTGGAAATCCTTGGGATCGGCCTCGAAGCTCGACGGCAGGTTCAGCCGCAGCGGCCGGGTGCGGGCGGCGAATGCGGCCAGCGCCTTTTCCTGCGCCGTGGGTTCGCGCTTGCGCACCGGGCCCATGTCCGGCAGGCCCGACAGGTCCAGATCCAGATTGGCGTTCAGCGCCAGCAAGTCCGCCTCGGTCACCGCGAAGGCGTCGCGGCCCTCGGGACTGTCCAGCGCCATCTCGCTGACCGATCCGTCGGGCTCCAGAATCAGGATCTCGCCCGACTTGGTCGAGATCCGGCCCTTGGTCAGCACCTTCTTGTAGGGCGAGCCGCCATCGCTTTGCAGCACCGCCACGCCCAGCTCCGCCGGCTTGGGCTGGGGCCGCGAATCGGTCTTCGAATCGCCGCAGCCGGCCAGCAGGGCCGTCGCACCCATTCCGATCAGCAGGGCCAGACGGGACCGCATCCTGTTCACTCCGCCGCCAGGGGCGCGGCCTTGCGCGCCGCCGCCATCGCCGAAAGCTCACCCATCAGCGGCGAGGAGCGCGCGATGGGGTTGGTCAGGTAGAAGTCTTGGATCACATAGCGGAAATTCGCCTGCCCCAGGTCGAAACGGTCGAGCGGCTGCCAGTCGTTCTGCGGCACCTGGTCGATCTGCGCCAGATGCGGCACCGCCTCGACCAGCTTGCGGCGCAGCCCGGCCAGGCTGTCCCAGGGCTGGGTCTTGCCCAGTTCGGCGGAAAGCGCGCGCAGGATGGCCCAGTTCTCCTTGCCCTCGCCCGGCGCGAAATTGGCGCGGGCGGCAAGCTGCGGCCGGCCCTCGGTGTTCACAAACAGGCCGCTTTCCTCGGTATAGCAGGCACCGGGCAGGATGATATCGGCGCGATGCGCGCCGCGGTCGCCATGGCTGCCCTGATAGATCACGAAAGCACCGGGAGCGATGTCCACCTCGTCGGCGCCGAGGTTGTAGATCACTTCCGCGCCGTCGATGGCGGCAAGCAGGCCGCCATCGGTCACCGCGCCCACATCCATGGCGCCGACGCGACCGGCGGCGCTGTGCAGCACCAGCAGCCTGCAATCGCCCAGTTCGCAGATGCGCATGGCATTGGCCAGCACCGCCTCGCCATCCGCCTCGCGCAGCGCGCCCTGGCCGACGATCACGATGCCGGACGTTCCGTCCTTGTTCGCCAGATCCTCGTCCAGCAGCTTGGCCAGCGCGGCCCGGTCGCTGCCGAAATGGTGGTAGTCATAGGTCAGGTCCACCGGTTCGCCGATCAGGGCGACCTGCGCGCCTTGCGCCCAGGCCTTGCGGATGCGGGCGTTCAGCACCGGCGCCTCGTCGCGCGGGTTGGTGCCGATCAGCAGGATGCGCTTGGCGCTGTCGATGTCCTCGATCCTCGCCGTGCCGACATAGGCCGAGCGGTTGCCGGCCGGCAGCCGCGCGCCGTCGGTGCGGCATTCCACCGTGCCGCCCAGCCCCTCGACCAGTTGCTTGAGGCTGAAGGCGGCTTCGGCCGGGACCAGGTCGCCGATCAGCCCCGCGACTTTCCTGCCCTGCATCGCCTGCGCCGCGGCCTCCAGCGCCTCGGGCCAGGAGGCCGGGCGCAGCTTGCCGTTTTCGCGGATATAGGGCCGGTCCAGGCGCTGGCGGCGCAGCCCGTCCCAGACGAAGCGGGTCTTGTCGCTGATCCATTCCTCGTTCACCGCGTCATTGTTGCGCGGCAGGATGCGCATGACTTCGCGGCCCTTGGTATCCACACGGATGCTCGCCCCCAGCGCGTCCATCACGTCGATGGATTCGGTCTTGGTCAGCTCCCAGGGCCGGGCGGTGAAGGCATAGGGTTTCGACACCAGCGCCCCGACCGGGCACAGGTCGATGATATTGCCCTGCAGGTTCGAGTTCAGCGTCTCGTTCAGATAGCTGGTGATCTCGCTGTCCTCGCCCCGCCCGGTCTGGCCCATCTGGGTGATGCCGGCGACCTCGGTGGTGAAGCGCACGCAGCGGGTGCAGGAGATGCAGCGGGTCATGTGCGTCTCGACCAGCGGGCCGAGGTTCAGATCCTCGCTGGCGCGCTTCGGCTCGCGATAGCGGCTGAAATCGACGCCATAGGCGACGGCCTGGTCCTGCAGGTCGCATTCGCCGCCCTGATCGCAGATCGGGCAGTCCAGCGGGTGGTTGATCAGCAGGAACTCCATCACCCCCTCGCGGGCCTTCTTGACCATGGGCGAGTTGGTGCGGACTTCCGAGGGCGCGCCGTCCGGGCCGGGACGCAGATCCTTGACCTGCATGGCGCAAGAGGCGGCGGGCTTCGGCGGGCCGCCCACCACCTCGACCAGGCACATGCGGCAGTTGCCGGCAATCGACAGCCGCTCGTGATAGCAGAAGCGCGGCACCTCGATCCCCGCCTGCTCGCAGGCCTGGATCAGGGTCAGGTTCGGATCGACCTCGATAACCACGTCGTCGATCTTGATCTTGCGAAGATCTGCCATCTTTCGTCTTCCCTCATGCCCCGCGGCGGCGGCTGGCCGATGCGAGTTTCAAATGCTGGTCCAAGGCTGGCCCGGTTGTCCTGTGCGCCGTCATTGCTGCACCTTCACGAAGGCTCGCGGATAGACGGTCGGCACCATTCTGTCTGATTCATTGTCGCGCGCGACCAGCACGGCGGCTGCTTCCTGGCCGGGCTGGAAGATCACCGTCGCCCGCACCGCGCCGGCGGTGTTATAGCGCACCCTGCGGTTGACATCGGTGGTATAGCGGCTGCCGTCGCGGGTCCAGCAGGCGATCTCGGCCCCGGCCGCATTGCCGGTGATGCGCAGCAGCGGCGCGCCGGTGATTCCGCGCGTCAGCTTGGTGCGCACGCCCGGTCCGGTCGCGTCGCATTGCAGGTCGCCCGGCGCGAAGATCGAGAATTGCAGGTAGAATTTCTGCGCCGTCGGCTGGAACGGGTCCGAGGGCTCGCCCGCGAAGGCGTCCGCCCCGATCATCGCCGCCGCCGCGGCGGCCATCAGTCCCAGTCCGATCCGGTTGAGCCATTTCGTCATTTCGCCACCAGCAAGCTGCCAATCACGGTGTTCTTCTGGATCTCCTGCCGGCCGATCCGGCAGAAGCTCTCGGGATCGTCGGCCGTGGCGCCGTTGCGGACCAGATAGTCCTCGGCCACGGCATAGATGCGCTTCTTGTCGTCCTTGCTGTCAAGGAAGGCGTCGATCTGCGCCCGCGAATAGCCCTTCCGCTCGGCATAGCGCTTGAGCTTGCGGGCCTCGCCATAGGCGTAAAGGATCCGGCCGTCGATGCTGGGACAGGTGCGGCGGATGCGGTCGGCGATGCGCGCCGCGATCAGCCGGTCGTTGACGTATTTTTCCTTGCTCAACGGCTCCAGCGCGGCAGCTGGCGTCGCCAGCATGGCCCCCATCAGGGCAAGCGGCAGAAGTTTCATGGTTCTGGCCTTTCTGTCATGACACCCGGTCATAACACGGCCGCGCCCCATGGGTTCGACACCTTGTCTTGAGCGCTGCCCGGCCATGCCGGCGCCGTCCCCCAAGGGGGTCCGCCGCGCCGCATTGTCCCGGACCTGCGCCATGGCTCTTACTCTGCCGCCATCGCGCCCATGCGCCCGGTGCGCTTGGCCTTGATGCGGTCCTCGATCTCCTCGCGGAAGTTGCGGATCAGGCCCTGGATCGGCCAGGCGGCCGCATCGCCCAAGGCGCAGATGGTGTGCCCTTCGACCTGCTTGGTCACGTCGAAGAGCATGTGGATCTCCTCGACCTCGGCATCGCCGCGCACCAGCCGCTCCATGACCCGCATCATCCAGCCGGTGCCTTCGCGGCAGGGCGTGCACTGGCCGCAGCTTTCGTGCTTGAAGAATTTCGACAGCCGCCAGATCGCCTTCACCACGTCGGTGTCCTGATCCATGACGATCATGCAGGCGGTGCCGAAGCTGGATTTCAGCTCGCGCATGCCGTCGTAATCCATGATGGCGGTCTCGCACATCTCGGCGGTCAGCACCGGGCAGGAGGCACCGCCGGGGATCACCGCCTTGAGGTTCTTCCAGCCGCCGCAGATGCCGCCGCCATGCTTCTCGATCAGCTCGCGCATGGGGATCGACATGGCCTCCTCGACCACGCAGGGGGTGTTCACATGACCGGTCAGGCCGAACAGCTTCACGCCCGCGTTGTTCGGGCGGCCGAAGCCGGCGAACCATTCGGCGCCGCGGCGCAGGATGGTCGGCACCACGGCAATCGATTCGACGTTGTTCACCGTGGTCGGGCAGCCATAGAGGCCCGCGCCCGCCGGGAAGGGCGGCTTCATGCGCGGCATGCCCTTCTTGCCCTCAAGGCTTTCCAGCAGCGCGGTTTCCTCGCCGCAGATATAGGCGCCGGCGCCGTGGTGCAGGTAAAGGTCGAAATCCCAGCCCGACTGGGCGGCGTTGCGGCCCAGCAGCCCCGCGTCATAGCATTCGTCGATGGCGGCCTGCAGCGCCTCGCGCTCGCGGATGAACTCGCCGCGAATGTAGATATAGGCGGCATGGGCGCCCATGGCGAAGCTGGCGATCAGCGCGCCCTCGATCAGCGTATGCGGATCGTGGCGCATGATCTCGCGGTCCTTGCAGGTCGCGGGTTCGGATTCGTCGGCGTTGATGACCAGATAGGACGGGCGGCCGTCCGATTCCTTGGGCATGAAGGACCATTTCATCCCGGTCGGGAAACCGGCGCCGCCACGGCCGCGCAGGCCCGAGGCCTTCATCTCGTCGATGATCTTGTCGCGGCCGCGCTGGATGATGGCGGCGGTGCCGTCCCAGCAGCCGCGCTTCTGCGCGCCGGCCAGGCTGCGGTCGCCCATGCCGTAGATGTTCGTAAAGATCCGGTCCTGATCGTTCAGCATCGTCTTATCCTTGTCCCTGCGAGGACGCATTGCGCCGCCGCCAGATCCGCCAGGTCACCAGAAGCGACCAGATCAAGGCCCCAATCGCCGCCAGATCGGCGAGAAAGGCGTATTTCGCGGGCCAGTCCTGCTGGCCCCCCAGCCATTGCACCCCAAGCCACAGCGCCATGGTGACGGCGATCACCACCGCCACCAGCCGCATCTGCCGCGCATCGGCCGGAGGGCTCTGCGCCGGGTCCTGTCTCGCGGGGCGGGCCATCAGCCGGCCTCGCCCGTATCGACGCGGCGCGAATGGGCCGTCTCACCCCCCGCCGCCAGCAGTCTCGCCTGGCCGACCCAGTCGTCGGCCTCGATCCGGCTGCCCATCCGGCCCATGCGCTGCGCGAAACCCGCAGCCGCGTCACGGTCCCAGGCGGCGATCTGCGCATAGCGCGTCACGCCATGTTCCTGCAGCCAGTCCGAGATCTTGGGGCCGATGCCCTTGATCCGCCGCAGGTCGTCGGCCGTCGCCGCGGCTGCCCCGGCCGGCATGGCCTTGTCCATGGGCATCTGCGCCGCCGTCGGCTGCTCGGGCAGCAAGGCCGAGACCAGCAGCGCCTCGGGCTGGCTGTCCAGCTGGCGGCGCTGCAGATCCTCGGGCATCACCGGCACGAAGGGCGGCAGCGGCTCGGGTTGCCCCTCGCAGATCAGCCAGACCATCAGCGCGCCGAACAGCGCGAAGGTCACCGCACCCAGGAACAGCCCGGCCAGCCAGTGCAGATCACCGATGCCCGAGGCGGACAACAGCACCAAGACCCCGGCGATGGCCGCCGAGATCCAGCAGTTCCTGTTGCACTCAACCCGTTCCATCGTGATCGGACTTCTTTCCGCCCCCGTGATCTAAGCGTGTTTTTCCGCGCCAAGCCAAGGCGTGGTGATCGGAACCTCGGTGCCGTCGATGCGCTTGATCGTGTCGCCCAGCCGCACCGCCAGCGCCACGCTGCCGTTATACTGCTCGCCGCCCTTCAGATCGGCCAGCGCGGTCGGGCCGCCCAGGGCCTCGGCCGAGAAACGGCCGTTCTGCGGGCCCGGCAGCGGCACTTCGCCCGCCGCGACGCGGTCGATCAGCGCCGCAAGTCTTTCGGCGGTCAGATCCTCGTAGAAATCCTTGCCGATCTGGGCCATGGGCGCATTGGTGCAGGCGCCCAGGCATTCGACCTCTTCCCAGGAGAAGCGGCCATCGGCCGAAAGCGTATGCGGCGCCGGCGCGATCTTTTCCTTGCAGACCCGGATCAGCTCCTCGGCGCCGCAGATCATGCAGGTCGTGGTGCCGCAGATCTGGATATGGGCGACGGTGCCGACCGGATAGAGCTGGAACATGAAATAGAAGGTCGCGACCTCGAGCGCGCGGATATAGGGCATGCCCAGCAGGTCGGCGCAGTATTCGATGGCGGGACGGGACAGCCAGCCTTCCTGTTCCTGCGCGCGCCACAGCACCGGGA
The DNA here is from genome assembly GCF_030388245.1 of Paracoccus sp. TOH. Classification (NCBI taxonomy): domain Bacteria; kingdom Pseudomonadati; phylum Pseudomonadota; class Alphaproteobacteria; order Rhodobacterales; family Paracoccaceae; genus Paracoccus; species Paracoccus sp. TOH. Next base: position 1,495,267 of record NZ_CP098360.1, on the reverse strand, counting down.
TGATCGCCGATTGCTGGCGGCCTTCCGGGTATTTGGTCATCTGGGCGCGGGCCCATTCCAGGTTGGCTGGGGTGAACTCGAACGAGTCCGGCTGGATGGGGGACAGACGGCGCAGCATCAGCGGTCAACCTCTCCGAAAACGATGTCGAGCGTGGCGATGATCGCCGGGACGTCGGCCAGCATGTGGCCTTTGGACATCCAGTCGATCGACTGCAGATGCGCAAATCCCGGCGCCCGCAGCTTGGCCCGCCAGGGCTTGTTGGTGCCGTCGGCGACCAGGTAGACGCCGAACTCGCCCTTGGGCGCCTCGACGGCGGCATAGACTTCGCCCGCCGGAACCTTGAAGCCCTCGGTATACAGCTTGAAGTGATGGATCAGGCTTTCCATGTCGCGCTTCATGTCGGCGCGCTTCGGCGGCGCCAGCTTGCCACGCGCCAGCACGTCGCCGGCCGGTTCGGCCCGCAGCTTCTGGATGGCCTGCTGCATGATCTTGGTCGATTCCCGCATCTCGGCCATGCGGCACAGGAAGCGGTCGTAGCAATCGCCATTGGTGCCGACCGGGATCTGGAAATCGAACTCGTCGTAGCATTCATAAGGCTGGCTGCGGCGCAGGTCCCAGGCCAGGCCCGAGCCGCGCACCATCACCCCGGTATAGCCCCAGTCCAGCGCGTCCTCCTCGGACACCACGCCGATGCCGACCAGGCGCTGCTTGAAGATCCGGTTCTCGACCAGCAGGGTGTCGAGGTCGTCGACCAGCTTCGGGAAGCGCTCGCACCATTCCTCGATGTCGTCCAGCAGGTCCGGAGGCAGATCCTGGTGCACCCCGCCGGGGCGGAAATAGGCGGCGTGCAGCCGCGCCCCGCAGGCGCGTTCGTAGAACACCATCAGCTCCTCGCGCGCCTCGAAGCCCCAAAGCGGCGGGGTCAGTGCGCCCACGTCCAGCGCGCCGGTGGTCAGGCCCATCAGGTGGTTCAGGATGCGGCCGATCTCGGAATAGAGCACCCGGATCAGGCTGGCGCGGCGCGGGATCTGCGTGCCGGTCAGCCGCTCGATGGCCAGGCACCAGGCATGTTCCTGGTTCATCGGCGCCACGTAATCGAGCCGGTCCAGATAGGGCAGGTTCTGCAGATAGGTGCGGCTTTCCATCAGCTTCTCGGTGCCGCGGTGCAGCAGGCCGATATGCGGGTCGGCGCGTTCGACGATCTCGCCGTCCAGCTCCAGCACCATGCGCAGCACGCCATGCGCGGCCGGGTGCTGCGGACCGAAGTTGATGTTGAAATTGCGGATGCTCTGCTCGCCGGTCAGGGCGTCGACCGAGCCGTCGTCATAGCTGCTCTTGCGGATGTCGCCGTCCATGGTCATCCCTCCAGCCCGGCCATGGCGCGCTTGGCGGCCAGCCGGTCGTTGAATTTCGCGGTAGTGATCAGCGCGCGGCGGTGCCGGCCGGCGCCGATGCGGTCGATGCCGTCATGGGCCACGACCTTGAACCAGATGAAGCGCCCGTCGATCTCCTCGACCTCGGTCTCGACGGTGACCGCCTGGCCGGGCAGGGTCGGGGCGGTATGGTCCACGTCCACATGCACGCCCAGCGAATCCTCGCCTTCCGCGTAATAGGGGCGCAACTGCTCGACGCAGGCCCATTCCATCAGCCCGACCATCTTGGCCGTGGCGAAGACCGCCGGCATCTGCGGAAACGCGCCGCGATCCGCGAACAGCGCCCGCACGGTATCGTCCTCGGCAACCGTCATGCTGAAGCGGGCGCGGGCGCCGGGGGTCAGGCCGGGTTTCACTTCTTCGCCTCCGGGGCTTTCTCGTCGCCGGGCAGCACGTATTTCGCACCCTCCCACGGCGACAGGAAATCGAACTGGCGGTATTCCTGCACCAGCTTCACCGGCTCGTAGACCACGCGCTTCTCGACATCGTTCCAGCGCACCTCGACATAGCCGGTGGTCGGGAAATCCTTGCGCAGCGGATAGCCGCGGAAACCGTAATCGGTCACGATGCGGCGCAGGTCCGGGTGACCCGAGAACAGGATGCCGAACAGGTCGAACACCTCGCGCTCGTACCAGTCGGCGCCGGGGAAGATGCCGGTCAGGCTGGGGACCAGCTCGTCCTCGCGCACCTGGACCTTCACGCGGATGCGCTGGTTCTGGTACATCGACAGCAGGTGATAGACCAGGTCGAAGCGCGCCGGCCGGGCCGGATTGTCGACGGCGGTGATGTCGATCAGCGTCGAAAAGCGGCAGTTCGGATCGTTGCGCAGGAACTCGATCAGGCCGATCACGCCGGACAGCGTGGCATTCACCGTCAGCTCGCCAAAGGTGACCCGGGTCGAGATCACGTCGCTTTCGCGGCGCAGGGTGATGTGCTCGGCCAGTTCCAGCAGGGTGTCGTCGGACATGGCCTTACCTCACCAGCGTGCCGGTGCGCCGGATGCGGCGCTGAAGTTGCAGGATGCCGTAGAGCAGCGCCTCGGCGGTCGGGGGGCAGCCGGGAACGTAGATGTCCACCGGCACGATGCGGTCGCAGCCGCGCACCACCGAATAGGAATAATGGTAATAGCCGCCGCCATTGGCGCAGCTTCCCATGCTGATGACATAGCGCGGCTCGGGCATCTGGTCATAGACCTTGCGCAGGGCGGGCGCCATCTTGTTGGTCAGCGTGCCGGCGACGATCATCAGGTCGGACTGGCGCGGGCTGGCGCGCGGCGCGGTGCCGAAACGCTCGAGGTCGTAACGCGGCATCGAGGTCTGCATCATCTCGACCGCGCAGCAGGCCAGGCCGAAGGTCATCCAGTGCAGGCTGCCGTTGCGGGCCCAGTTGATGATGTCCTCGGTCGTGGTCAGCAGGAAGCCCTTGTCCTGCAGCTCGCGGTTCAGCTCGGCCGTGGCGAAATCACGGTCGGCGCCCGCGGTGTTCGGGCCGGTCATCACGCCCATTCCAGCGCCCCCTTCTTCCATTCATAGGCAAAGCCCACGGTCAGGACCCCCAGGAACAATATCATGCCCCAGAAGGCCACGTCCGTCAGGCTGCCGAAGCTGACCGCCCAGGGGAACAGGAAGGCCACCTCGAGGTCGAAGATGATGAACAGGATCGACACCAGGTAGAAGCGCACGTCGAACTTCATCCGGGCGTCGTCGAAGGCGTTGAAGCCGCATTCATAGGCGCTGACCTTTTCCGGATCCGGGTTGCGGACCGCCAGGACCGCCGCGGCCAGAATCAGCACGATGGCAAGGCCCGAGGCCATCCCCAGAAAAACCAGGATCGGCAGGTATTCTTGCAGCAGATATTCCACTGGGTTGGGCTCCCTTTCGCTCGCAGGAACCCGACTGGCGCCCCGCGATGGGTTTGGCTGACGCCCGTTTAGCCCCGGTCGCCGGTATGGTCAACGGTCGGACCCCGCGTCATACTGCCTTTGCAAGGCCGGGGAGGCGACAAAAGCACAGCTTTCAGGACCGGACTTTCTAGGTACTTTACTCAGCTTTCGCGGCCGATGCGACCCAGATGCGTATTGCGAAAGCCCGTAGGCCGTTTCAGCCCATATCCCAGCGCCCGGTCGATGCCGATATGGGCCAGCCACAGCCCGCCGCCGGCGATCAGCCCCGTCGATCCCAGCGCCACCCCGGCCGCCGCCATCAGGAAGGGCAGCGCATAGAGATGGACCAGGTTGTAAAGCGCGGCGCCGATCCGCCGTCCGGCCAGATAGCCCAGCATCGACAGGTCGGGCGCCAGCAGAATCGCCAGCCAGACCAGCGCCCCCCAGCCGGGAGAGGCGAGCGCCGCGACCAGCAGCCCGCCAAGCCCCAGCCCCGCGCCTTCCAGCCGCTGCCAGAGGATCGGACTCATTCCGCCGCCCGGCTGCGCGCGGCGCCGAGCAGCGGCGCCAGATAGCGGCCGGTATGGCTTGCCTCGACCCCGGCCACGGCCTCGGGGGTGCCGGTGGCGACGATGCGGCCGCCGCCGTCACCGCCCTCGGGGCCGATGTCGATGATCCAGTCGGCGGTCTTGATGACATCAAGGTTATGCTCGATCACCACCACCGTATTGCCCTGGTCGACCAGGGAATGCAGCACTTCCAGCAGCTTGCGCACATCTTCGAAATGCAGCCCGGTGGTCGGCTCGTCCAGGATATACAGCGTCTTGCCGGTCGCGCGGCGCGACAGTTCCTTGGACAGCTTGACCCGCTGCGCCTCGCCGCCCGAAAGCGTCGTGGCCTGCTGGCCGACCTTGATATAGCCCAGGCCCACCTCGACCAGCGCGTCCATCTTGTCGCGGATCGAGGGCACGGCCTTGAAGAATTCCTGCGCATCCTCGACGGTCATGTCCAGCACGTCGGCGATGGACTTGCCCTTGAACTGCACCTCGAGCGTCTCGCGGTTGTAGCGCTTGCCCTTGCAGGTCTCGCAGGTGACGTAAACGTCGGGCAGGAAATGCATCTCGATCTTGATGACGCCGTCGCCCTGGCAGGCCTCGCAGCGGCCGCCCTTGACGTTGAAGCTGAAGCGGCCGGGCTTGTAGCCGCGCGCCTTCGACTCGGGCAGGCCGGCATACCAGTCGCGGATATGCGTGTAGGCGCCGGTATAGGTTGCGGGGTTCGATCGCGGCGTCCGCCCGATGGGCCGCTGGTCGATGTCGATGACCTTGTCCAGCAATTCCAGGCCCTTGATCGTCTCGCAGGGCGCAGGCGTCTGGCGGGCGCCGTTCAGCCGCAGGCTGGCGGTCTTGAACAGGGTCTCGATCGTCAGCGTGGATTTGCCGCCGCCCGAGACGCCGGTCACGCAGACGAACTTGCCCAAGGGAAACTCGGCGGTGACGTCCTTGAGGTTGTTGCCGGTGGCGCCGACCACCTTGATCGCCTTGCCATTGCCCTTGCGGCGCTGCGCGGGCACCGCGATTTCGCGCGCGCCGGACAGGTATTGCCCCGTCAGGCTGCAGGGATCGGCGGCGATCTCGGCCGGGGTGCCGCGGGCGACCACCTGGCCGCCATGCACGCCGGCGCCCGGCCCCATGTCGAAGACGTAATCGGCATGGCGGATCGCATCCTCGTCATGCTCGACCACCACGACCGAATTGCCCTGGTCGCGCAACCCTTTCAGCGTCGAAAGCAGCCGGTCGTTGTCGCGCTGGTGCAGACCGATCGAGGGCTCGTCCAAAACGTAAAGCACCCCGGTCAGGCCCGAGCCGATCTGGCTGGCGAGGCGAATCCGCTGGCTTTCGCCACCTGACAGCGTGCCCGCGGCGCGGGACAGCGTCAGGTAATCCAGACCCACGTTCACCAGGAAGCCCAGTCGTTCGCGGATCTCCTTGAGGATCGCGGCGGCGATCTCGTTCTTCTGCTTGGTCAGACGGGCGGGCGCGGCCTCGACCCAGGCCAGCGCCTCGCGGATCGACAGCTCGGTGACCTGGCCGATATGGGTATCCGCGATCTTGACCGCCAGCGCCTCGGGCTTCAGCCGGTAGCCCTCGCAGGCGCCGCAGGGACGGTTGTTCTGGTATTTCTCGAACTCCTCGCGCACCCAGGCCGAGTCGCTTTCGCGCAGGCGGCGTTCCATGTTCGGGATCACGCCCTCGAACTGGCGGGTGACCTCGTAGACCCGGCCGGCATCGTCGAAGCGGAACGGGATCTCGTCCTGGCCCGAGCCGCGCAGGAACATCTGCCGCACCGATTCCGGCAGATCCTTCCACGGCGTCTTCTTGTCGAAGCCATAGAACTTGGCCAGCGCGTTGATGGTCTGGGTCAGATAGGCCGATTTCGACTTGGCCCAAGGCGCGACGGCCCCCTGCGCCACCGACAGCGCCGAATCGGGCACCACCAGCCGCTCGTCGAAGAACAGCTCGACCCCCAGCCCGTCGCAGACCGGGCAGGCGCCGAAGGGCGCGTTAAAGGAAAACAGCCGCGGCTCGATCTCGGGGATGGTGAAGCCGCTGACCGGGCAGGCGAAATTCTCGCTGAAGGTGATGCGTTCGGGCTCCCCCTCGGCCGGCGCGGTTTCAAGCACCGCGATACCGTCGGCCAGGTCCAGCGCGGTGCGGAAACTGTCGGCCAGCCGCGTCTCCATGCCCTCGCGCACGACGATGCGGTCCACCACCACGTCGATATTGTGGCGGAATTTCTTGTCCAGAACCGGTGGTTCGTCCAGTTCGTGGAACTGGCCGTTGACCTTGACGCGCTGGAAGCCCTGCTTGCGCAGCTCCAGGAATTCCTTTTTGTATTCGCCCTTGCGGTCGCGGACGATGGGCGCCAGAAGATAGGCGCGCGTGCCCTCGGGCAGCTCCATCACCCGGTCCACCATGTCCTGCACCTGCTGCGCCTCGATGGGTAGGCCGGTCGCCGGCGAATAGGGCGTGCCGGCGCGGGCGAACAAGAGCCGCAGATAGTCATAGATCTCGGTCACCGTGCCGACGGTCGAGCGCGGGTTCTTCGAGGTGGTCTTCTGCTCGATGGAAATCGCCGGCGACAGGCCGGTGATATGGTCCACGTCCGGCTTGCCCATCATGTCGAGGAACTGCCGGGCATAGGCCGACAGGCTTTCGACATAGCGCCTCTGCCCCTCGGCATAGATGGTGTCGAAGGCGAGGCTGGACTTGCCCGAGCCGGACAGGCCGGTGATCACCACCAGCTGGTCGCGGGGAATGTCCATGTCCACGTTCTTCAGATTGTGCTCGCGCGCGCCGCGAACCTCGATGAACTTCTGTTCCATCGCGCCAGTCCTGATTCCGCCAAGCGCATGAGATAGGCATCTGCGGCGAAATGGCAACCCGGAACGGAACAACTCGGGAACATTTCTGCTTGCGACCCCGGCCGCCCTGCCCCACCATGCGGGCCGAATCGCGAAATCGGAGGTGCGAAATGACCCGACAGCATTACAAGGGCAGCTGCCAATGCGGCAGCGTCGCCTATGAGGTGGATGCCGATCTGGACCAGACCTTCACCTGCAACTGTTCGCGCTGCCAGCGGCTGGGCTTCGTGCTGGCCTTCGTGCCCAGGGCGGATTTCCACCTGACCAGCGACGGGCCGGTGACGGAATACCTGTTCAACCGCAAGCAGATCCATCACCGCTTCTGCCCGACCTGCGGCGTGGAATCCTATGCTTTCGGCACCGGGCCGGACGGGGCCGAGATGGTGGCGGTGAACGTGAATTGCCTGGAAGGGGTCGATCCGCGCGGGCTGGCCAGCCAGGCGGTGGACGGGGCCAGCTACTAGCCGCCGGTATGGCTCATGAAGCGGCTGACCTGGCCGGCGACATGCCGGCGGGAATAGTCGAAATCATGGCCCTTGGGCTTGCGGGTGATGGCGTCGCGGATGGCGGCGCGCAGGGGCGCGTCATCCGGGCCGGCGCGCAGCGGCGCGCGCAGGTCGGCGCGGTCCTCCTGCCCCAGGCACATGAACAGCTCGCCCGTGCAGGTGACGCGCACCCGGTTGCAGCTTTCGCAGAAATTATGCGTCAGCGGCGTGATGAAGCCGATTTTCTGCCCGGTCTCCTCAAGCCGGACATAGCGCGCCGGCCCGCCGGTGCGCTCGGCCAGCGGCGTCAGGGTAAAGCGTTCCGCAAGCCGGGCGCGCAGGTCGGACAGCGCCCAATACTGGTCCAGCCGCTGCTCCTCACCCATCTCGCCCATGGGCATGACCTCGATGAAGGTCAGGTCATGGCCATTCGCCGCGCACCAGTCGGTCAGGCGGAACAGCTCGTCCTCGTTGAAGCCCTTCAGCGCCACGGCATTGATCTTGACCCGCATGCCGGCAGCCTTGGCGGCTTCGATGCCCTGCAAGACCTGCGGCAATCTGCCCCAGCGGGTGATCCGGGCGAAACGCTCCTCGTCCAGCGTATCCAGCGAGACATTGACCCGCCGCACGCCGCAATCGGCCAGTTCATCGGCGAATCGCGCCAGCTGGCTGCCATTGGTGGTCAGCGTCAATCCGTCCAGGCCGGTGCCCAGATGCCGGGACATGGCGCGGAAGAATTCCATGATGTTGCGCCGCACCAGGGGCTCGCCGCCGGTGACGCGCAGCTTGCGCACCCCCAGGCCGATGAAGGCAGAGCACAGCCGATCCAGCTCCTCCAGCGTCAGCAGGTCGCGCTTCGGCAGGAACTGCATATGCTCGGCCATGCAATAGGTGCAGCGAAAATCGCAGCGATCCGTCACCGATACCCGAAGATAGGTGATCGGCCTGGCAAAGGGGTCTATCAGCGGGGCCTGCGCGTCCATGCCGCAAAGATAGAGCGGGGCCGGCATCGGCACAAGCCGGCCGATCCGTTAATCCTGTCGTAACCACGAATGGAAGCTCGGGTGGACAGGCGGGCGCCGACGGGTCTAGCCTCGACCCCGACCACCATGCGGACGACGAGGGGAACCGCCAATGATCAAGCCGATCCTGCGCCTTCCGGGCGCGCTGGCGCTGCTGGCGCTGGCCGCCTGCACCCAGAACCCGCAGACAGGGGACGCGCCCGCCGGCCGGGTGATGGAGGGCATGATCGACCCCGCGACCGGCCAGCCGGTGATCTCGGGCCCGGTCCTGACCGGCACGGCGCCGCGTACGCCGGGCAAGACGCTCAGCACCGCCCCGCCCCCCATGCCCGCGGCCCGCACCGCGGCGGAATTCGACACCACGACGCGCGAGCAGAAGGCCGCGGCGGCCACCGCGCCGGCCAGCGGCGAACGCCGGCTCGGCACCACCATCGCCTCGCTGGGGGATCCGTCGCAGCCGGGCTTCTGGATCAAGACGCCGCTGGCAAAATCCGAATCGGAGGGCCGGATCGTGAACCCGGCGAACGGCAAATCCGCCAAGGTGCGGCTGATCCCGATGGGCGGCCCGGCCAGCGCCGGCAGCCAGGTCTCTCTGCCGGCGCTGCAGCTGATCGGCGTCAGCCTGACCGACCTGCCCACCATCGAGGTCTATGGCAGCTGATCGCCGTTGCCGGGCGCATCCTTGCGGTTCTCGGGCAGCCATCGTCCCGCCTCGCGCCGGGCAAAGGGCTTCAGCCGCGGCCCATGCGCCGCCAGCCAGTCGCGGACGCGCTGCGGATCGTGCTTGGACAGGTCGCGCAGCCAACTGCCGACGGCCTTCTGGATGAACCATTCGCGGTCATCGGCCAGCCGTTCAAGCCAGGACAGCACCCGTTCGCGCCGCGCCAGATCCTGCGGCTTGGGATTGCGGATGCGGGTCCAGGGCAGGGTTCCGACCAGGGCGGCGCGCCGCACCCACAGGCTGGGATGATCCAGCCACAGCGCCACTTCGTCGAGTCGCGCAGGTTCCGCCAGCAACCGCCGCTCGCCGGCCTTCATGGCGTGATCGGCGATTGCCCAGCCGTCGAATTGCGGCACCCAGCCGGCGATCAGCCGCCAGACCGGCTCGTCCGGCCGGATGCGGGCCTGGGTCAGCAGCTTCGCCGCCGCGATCCGCGCCTCATGCACGTCGCTGTCCCAGAGCCGCCGCGCCAGATCGACCCGCGCCGGCACTTCCCTGCCCTCGCGCCAGGCACGGGCGAGCGTGTCGATCTCGGGCACCGAAACACCCGGATAGACCCGCGGCGCCTTGTGATAGGCCGCCATCTCGGCCGCCTTGACGGCATCGCCGCGCGCCTTCAACTCGTCCAGTTCCCGCATCTGTCTCGTGCCCTCGATTCTCTAAGCGCCACGCGGCGACCGGATGGCGCGCCGGCCGCGATCCATACGCCTTGCGGTGACAAGCGGCAAGGAATCGCGCAAGGGAGGATACCTCGGGCCAGCGCATCGAAATGCGCGGCGCGCGCAGCCTGGCCGGCCAACCGCCCGGGACAACCAGCCACCGCCCTGCCACTGGCCAGCGCAGCGCCCGGACGATGCCGGAGAAACCGGCGAACATTCCGCCCGACCGATCCCACGACGTCGCATGACGACGCTTTTGTTCCCCAAAACGTCGGTTGAGTGCACTGCGCCGCCGCGCGCTTATCCCATCCTCGTGCCGGAAGGCGTCGCCTGAGCCGAATGGCTGTTCGCAGCCGCCGAACCAGAGCCAGATCAGGATCAGGAAGAAACCCGCTTCATGACCAATCGCCACGATCACCGCCTCATCGACGGCCGGGCCGTGCAGGCCCGCATCCTGACCGAACTGCGCGCCGAGCTGGAACGCGAAAGGGCGATCCGCCCGGTCGGCCGGCTGCTGTCGGTCTCGATCGGTCCCTCGCCCGAGATCGAGGTCTATGTCCGCAACCAGGCCCGCGGCGCCGAACGGGTCGGCCTGCCCTTCGAGCGACAGCTCTGGCCCGCCGACATCACCCAAGAGGAATGCAAGCGCCGGATCGCGGCGCTGAACGACGATGCCGAGGTGCTGGGCATCATCCTGCAGCGGCCGGTGCCGGCGCACATCCATGTCCGCTCGCTGCAATCGGCGATCCATCCGCTGAAGGATGTCGAGGGGATGAACCCCGCCTCGATCGGCAACATCGTCTATAACGATGTGGCGCTGGCGCCCTGCACCGCCGCGGCGGCGGTGGAGCTGGTGCGCGAGACCGGGCTGAACCTGCGCGGCCTCGAGGTGGTGATGATCGGCCATTCCGAGATCGTCGGCAAGCCCGCCGCCTTCCTGCTGATGGCCGAGGGCGCCACCGTCACCGTCTGCCACCACATGACCCGTTCCGTCGCCATGCATTCGCGGCGCGCCGACGTGGTGGTCGTCGCGGTGGGCAAGCCGCATCTGATCGGGCCGGACATGATCAAGCCGGGCGCCGCGGTCATCGACATCGGCATCAACCAGGTCAGCGCGCCGGACGGCACGCTGCGGATCCTCGGCGACGTCGACACCGACAGGGTGCGCGAGGTGGCGGGCTGGATCACCCCGGTCCCCGGCGGCGTGGGTCCGGTGACGGTGGCCATGCTGATGCGCAATGCGCTGACCGCGCACAAGCGCCAGGTCGCGTCCGGCTGGCTGCCGCCGGCCACCCTGCGCGGCCCCTGAGCCGCGGCCGCAAGCCGGACGGGCTTCCGCCGACAGCGTCGGAAGCATTGACGAGTCTTGGAGGAGACTGCGGAGGAGATCGCATATGCAGACAACACCCGAGAGGGGAATCAACACCGGCGTCTTCTGGCCTGCCATCGCCATTGCCGGGGGGTTCGTGATGTGGGGCGTTTTCGCCCCCGACAGCCTGGCCGCCATCGCCACGGCCACATTGAATTGGATCATCCGGGTCTTCGGATGGAGTTTTGTCATTTCCACGGCCTTTTTCCTGGCCTTTGCCCTGTTCCTGGCCTTCAGCCGCTTCGGCCGCATCAAGCTGGGCCATGACGACGAGAAGCCCGAATTCTCGACCCGGTCCTGGGTCTGCATGATGTTCAGCGTCGGCATGGGCATCGGGCTGATGTTCTGGGGCGTCGCCGAGCCGATCAGCCATTTCGGCACCCCGCCGCACGGCCTGGCCGAGCCGCAGACCAGGGACGCCGCGCTGGTCGCCATGCAATACGCCTATTTCCACTGGGCGCTGCATCCTTGGGCGATCTATGCGATGGCCGGGCTGGCCATGGCCTATTTCAGCTATCGCCGCGACCTGCCGACGCTGGTTTCCAGCGCTTTCCACCCGCTTCTGGGCGACCGCGTGCACGGGCCCATCGGCCGCACCATCGACGTGCTGGCGATCATCGCCACGCTGTTCGGCACCGCCACCTCGCTGGGACTGGGGGCGCAGCAGATCAACAGCGGCATGAACTACCTGTGGCAGACCGGGGAATCGCCCAGCATCGCGCTTGGCATCATCGCCGTGCTGTCGGTGCTGTTCATCCTGTCGGCGGTCTCGGGCGTCGGCAAGGGCGTGCAGTTCCTCAGCAACATGAACATGGTGGTGGCGGTGCTGCTGCTGCTGTTCCTGGCGCTGCTCGGCCCGACGGTTTTCATCCTCGACACGCTGATCGAGTCGCTGGGCTATTACTTCGGCGACCTGGTGTCGATGTCGTTCCGCACCTCGGCCTTCAGCGACAGCAAATGGCTGGCCAGCTGGACGATCTTCTACTGGGCCTGGTGGATTTCCTGGGCGCCCTTTGTCGGCGTGTTCATCGCCCGCATCTCGCGCGGCCGCACCATCCGCGAATTCGTCGTGGGCGTGCTGATGATCCCCAGCGCCGTGACCTTCGTCTGGTTCACCGTCATGGGCGGCAGCGCGCTGTTCTCGGAACTCAGCGGCCCCGGCGGCCTGGTCGAGGCGATTGCCCAGCAGGGCGCCCCGGTCTCGCTTTTCGCGCTGCTCGAGCAATATCCGCTGGCCGGGCTGACCTCGGTGGTGGCGATGTTCCTGGTGGCGATCTTCTTCGTCTCGGGCGCCGATGCCGCCTCGGTGGTCATGGGCATGTTGTCCTGCCATGGCACCACGCATCCGCGCGCCGGCATCGTCGTGCTCTGGGGGCTGCTGGCCGGTGCCTCGGCCTCGGTGCTGCTGGTGATGGGCGGGCTGGACGGGTTGCAGACCGCCTCGATCATCGTGGCCGCGCCCTTCCTGGTGGTGATGGTGGGACTTTGCGGCTCGCTCTGGAAGGGGCTACTGGACGATATCGAGGTGCATGGCCATTTCGAGGAGATCGACCCGCATACCGGCGGGCTGAAGGAACGGCCACGCTGAACCGCTTCCGGACGTGCCGCTCCGACCTACCGGCGCAGCGCGTCCCAACCCTGGTGCAGAAATGTCCGCCGCCTCCCCTTCCCCCGCCCCGCCCCCACCGCCTGCCGCGCCGGCTGTGCAGCGCTATGTCTTCCTGCTTCTGGACCGTTTCACCCTGGTCTCCTTCGCCGCGGCGATCGAGCCGCTGCGGCTGGCCAACCGCCTGGCCGGACGGACGCTCTACGACTGGCGGCTGGTGGGCGAACAGGCCGGAGAACAGGCCGCAGAACAGGGCGCCGCCGCCTGCTCGAACGGCGCCCGCGTCATGCTTGACGGCGGGCTTGCCGACACCGCGCGCGGCGATACCGTGCTGGTCTGCGGCGGGCTCGACATCACCCGCGCCGCCACCCGCCCGGTGCTGGCCTGGCTCCGGCGCGAGGCCCGGCGCGGCACCCGCATCGGCGCGCTGTGCACCGGGGCCTGGGTGCTGGCCGAGGCCGGGCTGCTTCACGGCCGCCGCTGCACCATCCATTGGGAAAACCAGGACGGTTTCGCCGAGAAATTCCCCGACGCCACCCTGATCCGCACCGTCTTCGTCGAGGACGGAAACCGCCTGACCGCCGCCGGCGGCACCGCCGCCATCGACCTGATGCTGCGCCAGATCGCCCGCGACCACGGCCAGGACCTGGCCGGGCGGGTGGCCGACCAGATGATCCACACCGCCATCCGCTCCGAGCAGGACGACCAGCGCCTGGCCGCGCCCGCCCGCATCGCCGCCCGCCACCCGCGGCTGGCCCAGGTGCTGGCCCGGATGGAGGCGCATATCGAGGACCCGATCAGCCCGGCGCTGCTGGCCGCCGAGGCCGGGCTGTCGCCGCGCCAGCTCGAACGGCTCTTCGCCCGCCATCTCGGCCGCTCGCCCAAGCGCTATTACATGGAGCTGCGCCTGGAGCGCGCCCGCCACCTGCTGGTCCAGACCGAGATGAGCATGATCGAGATCGCTCTCGCCTGCGGCTTCGCAAGCACCGCCCATTTCTCAAAATGCTACCGCGCAACCTTCGGCAGCACACCCTATCGGCAAAGGGAAGCCGCCGGCCGGTAGGGGGAGAGCCCGCTACTCCACCGTCACCGATTTCGCCAGATTGCGCGGCTGGTCCACGTCGGTGCCCTTGGCCACCGCCGCGAAATAGGCCAGGTACTGCATCGGCACCGCGTAAAGGATCGGCTGGAACAGCCCGCCGCCCGCCGGCATCGCCAGGCCGGCCCGCACGCCATGGCCGCCGGTCGCCAGCCCCTCGGCATCCGAGATCAGCAGCACCTGGCCGTGCCGCGCCATGACCTCCTGCATGTTCGAGACGGTCTTGTCGAACAGCCCGTCGCGCGGTGCCAGCACCACCACCGGCACGTTGCGGTCGATCAGCGCGATCGGGCCATGCTTCAGTTCGCCCGAGGCATAGCCTTCGGCATGGATATAGCTCAGCTCCTTGAGCTTCAGCGCGCCCTCCAGCGCCACCGGGTAAAGCGCGCCGCGGCCCAGATACAGCACGTCCTGCGCCTCGGAAAGCCAGCCGGCCAGGCGGCGGCATTCGTCGCCCACCGCCAGCGCCTGGTTCAGCAGCCCCGGCAGGCTGCGCAGGTCGGCGAGATGCCCCGCCAGCTCGGCCTCCGAGAGCCGGCCGCGATCCCGCGCCGCCTTCAGCGCCAGCACCGCCAGCACCGCCAACTGGCAGGTGAAGGCCTTCGAGGAAGCCACGCCGACCTCGATCCCGGCCAAAGTCGGCAGGGCGATATCGGCATCCCGGGCGATGGCCGAGGTGCCGACATTCACCACCCCGACCGTGCGCGCCACCTTGCCCCGGGCATAATGCAGCGCCGCCAGCGTGTCCGCCGTCTCGCCCGACTGGCTGACGAAGATCGCCCAGCTTTGCGGCGACAGGGGCGGTTCGCGATAGCGGAACTCGGAGGCCACATCCAGGTCGCAGGGCAGGCCGGCAAGGCTCTCGAACCAATAGCGCGCCACATGCGCGGCATAAAAGGCGGTGCCGCAGCCGACCAGCGTCAGGCGGTCCACCTCGCGGAAATCCAGCGCCTCGGGCAGCACGATGCGATCGCCCTTGATGTAGTGGTTCAGCGCATCGCCCAAAACAACCGGTTGTTCCGCGATCTCCTTGGCCATGAAATGCCGATAGCCGCCCTTGTCGATCTGGGTGGCGCCGACGTCGATCTGCTGGATCTCGCGATTGGCCGGACGGCCCTCGGCATCGAAGATCTCGGCGCCCGCGCGGCGGATGACGGCGTGGTCGCCGTCCTCCAGATAGGTGATCCGGTCGGTGAACGGCGCCAAGGCCACCGCGTCCGAGCCGATGAACATCTCGTCCTTGCCATGGCCCACCGCCAGCGGGCTGCCCTTGCGCGCCGCGATCATCAGGTCGGGCTCGCCCTCGAACAGGAAGGCCAGGGCGAAGGCGCCGTGCAGCCGCGCCAGCGTCGCCCGCGCCGCCTCGACCGGACCTTGGCCCTGGTCCATGTGCCAGGCGGTCAGCAGCGCCACGGTCTCGGTATCGGTCTGCGATTCCGGCTGCATGCCAAGCGCCAGCACCTCGTCGCGCAGCTCGCGGAAATTCTCGATGATGCCGTTATGGACCACGGCCACCGGGCCGCGGCGATGCGGATGGGCATTGGCCTCGGTCGCGGCGCCATGGGTGGCCCAGCGGGTATGGCCGATGCCGGCATGGCCGGCCAGCGGCTCATGCACCAGCCGGTCGGACAGGTTCACCAGCTTGCCCACCGCCCGGCGCCGGTCCAGCCGCCCCGAGGCATCCACCGTCGCCACCCCGGCGCTGTCATAGCCGCGATATTCCAGCCGCTTCAGCGCCTCGACCAGTTGCGGGGAAACCTCGTGATCGCCCAGGATTCCGATGATGCCGCACATGGCTCAGTTCCCCTTCTTCTGGCGCAGCACCTGCATCAGCCGCGTGGCAAGGCCGGGCTTGGTCACCTGCTTGGCGCGCCCCAGCGCCAGCGCATCGTCGGGCACATCCTCGGTGATCACCGAGCCCGAGCCGGTCATCGCCCGCGCCCCCACCCGCACCGGCGCCACCAGCATGGTGTCCGAACCGATGAAGGCATGCGGACCGATCTCGGTCCGGTGCTTGCCGACGCCGTCGTAATTGCAGGTGATGGTGCCGGCGCCGATATTCGTGGCTTCGCCGATATGGGCATCGCCCAGATAGGTCAGGTGGCCGACCTTGACGCCCTCGTCCAGCACGCTGTTCTTGATCTCGACGAAATTGCCGACATGCACGTCGCCGCCCAGTTCGGCGCCGGGGCGCAGCCGGGCGAAGGGGCCGACCGTGGCGCCGGCGCTGACATGGCAGCCCTCGAGATGGCAGAAAGGCAGGATCTCGGCGCCGCTTTCGACGGTCACGCCGGGGCCGAAGACCACGTTCTGGCCGATCACCGCATCGCGGCCGATGCAGGTGTCGAGCGCGAACCAGACCGTCGCCGGATCGGACAGCGTCACGCCATCCTCCAGCGCCCGGGCGCGGGCGCGGGCCTGGAAGGCGGCCTCGGCCTGCGCCAGTTCGGCGCGGGTGTTGATGCCCAGCGTCTCGGCCTCGTCGCAGGTCACCACCTCGACGCGGTGGCCGGCGGCGCGGGCCAGTTCGGGAATGTCGGTCAGATAGTATTCGCCGGCCGCATTGCGGTTGCCGATCCGCGGCAGGAATTCGCGCAGCAAGGCCGCATCCGCCGCCAGCACGCCGGAATTGACCAGCCGGATCGCCCGGATCGCCGCGTCGGCATCCTTGTATTCGACGATGCGCTCCAGCCCCTCGGGTCCGGTGACCAGCCGGCCGTAGCGGCCGGGATCGGCGGCCTCGAAGCCCAGCACCACCACATCGGCGGCATGGCTGGCGAGATTGGCCAGCGTCTCCTCGCCGATGAAGGGGGTGTCGCCGTAAAGCACGATCACCCGGCCCTCGAAACCGTCCAGCAGCGGCAGGGCCTGGCGCACGGCATGGGCGGTGCCGAGCTGCTCCTCCTGCAGGGCGATGCGCGCCTCGGGGTCGAGCTTGGCGACCGCCTTGCCGACCGCCTCGGCGCCATGGCCAGCGACGACGATCACCGCCTCGGGCTCCAGCAGGCGGCCGGTGGCGAGCGCGTGTCCGACCAGCGGCACGCCGCCCAGCCGATGCAGCACCTTGGGCAGGTCGGACTGCATCCGGCTGCCCTGTCCGGCGGCCAGCACGATCAGCGCGACGGGTTTCTCGGTCATCTCTGCCCTCTTGCCTGTTCCTTATCCTTGCCGGGCGTTCTACCTAGAGGGCGGCGGTGGGGAAAGGCCCCCGCGGATCAAACATCTTGACGGAAGGTTACAGCATGGCGGGAACGGTGGTCTTCGATCTGGACGGCACGCTGGCCGATACCTCGGGCGATCTCATCGCGGCGGCCAATGCCTGCTTCCATGCCCGCGGCCTGGGCGCGCTGCTGGACCCCGTCGAGGACGCGCTGATCGCCTTTCACGGCGGCCGGGCCATGCTGCGCGCCGGCTATGCGCGGCTGCCCGGCGACACCATCCTGCCCCCCGGCGCCGAGGACGAGGATTATCCCCGCCTGCTGGGCCATTACGGTCAGGCCATCGCCATCCACACCCGGCTTTATCCGGGGGCCGAGGCGGCGCTGGACCGGCTGGCCGATGCCGGCCACCAGCTGGCGGTCTGCACCAACAAGCCCGCCGCCCTGGCCGAAACGCTGCTGCGCGAACTCGGCATCCGCGACCGTTTCGCGGCGATGATCGGCGCCGATACGCTGCCGGTGCGCAAACCCGATCCCCGGCCTTATCAGGCGGCGGTGCAGGGCGCCGGCGGCGCGCTGGGGCGTTCGTTCCTGGTGGGGGATACGGAAACCGACCGCAAGACCGCGACTGCGGCGGGGGTCAGGGTGGCGCTGGTGGCCTTCGGCCCCGAGGGGGCAGGACTGGCCCGGCTGGCGCCCGAGGCGATGCTGCGGCATTACGACGACCTGCCGGAACTGGCCGAGGAATGGCTGGCGGGCTGAAAGCGTTTCAAGGGGGGCCGGCGGCCCCCCATGCGCGAGATGCTCCGCCGGTTACTCGGCCTGGTCCGCCGATTTGGCGTTGAGCTGGCCGTAGTTCTGCGCGCCGATCTGCTCGTAAAGACCCAGTTGGGTTTCGAGGAAGTCGATATGGCCTTCCTCATCCGCCAGCAGCGAATCGAACAGGCTGCGGCTGACGTAATCGCCGACCTTGTCGCAATATTCCCGCGCCTCGATATACAGGCTGCGGGCGTCGTATTCGGCCGCCAGATCGGATTCCAGCGTTTCCTTGAGATTCTGGCCGATCCGCAGCGGATCCAGCTTCTGCAGGTTCGGATGCCCTTCCAGGAAGATGATTCGCTGGATCAGCCGATCCGCGTGATGCATTTCCTCGATCGATTCGGCCCGGGACTTGTCGGCGACCTTGCCGTAGCCCCAGTCTTCCTGAAGACGGTAATGCAGCCAATATTGGCTGACGGCGGTCAGTTCAGACCGTAGCGCTGCGTTGAGATAGTCGATGACCTTTGCGTCGCCCTTCATGGCTCACCCCTGTACGGTTGGCTCTCAATCCTCTCAGGATGGGAGGCACCGCCAGATTATCGCATCCGCGCATGGTGTCCAGAAACAAGGGCATACAGCCGCCGCAATCCGCGCGCTTGCCAAGCGCGTGATAGATCTTGCCGGGGGTGATGATCGTCTCGGGATCGGCGGCCCGCATCCAGTCGACGGCGGCTCGGATGTCATGGTCGGAAATCTGGGTGCAATGGCAGACGATCATGGGCTCACCTTGATTGCCCCAAGACTTAGCAAAATCCTCGGAGAAGTAAAGCCTGAGTTTTTCACTTTGTGATGACCGCCGCCTTGACGCCTCCGAAGCGGCCGGACAGAACCTAAGCTCATGAAGCTGGACGATTTCGACTTTCACCTGCCCGAAACGCTGATCGCGACCCGCCCGGCGCGCCCGCGTTCGTCGGCGCGGCTGCTGCTGGCCCAGGGCGATTCGCTCCGCGACCTGCATGTGCGCGACCTGACCGACCTTCTGGAGCCCGGCGACCTGCTGGTACTGAACGACACCAAGGTGATCCCTGCCCGGCTGACCGGCACCCGCACGCGCCGGACCGCACAGGGCGAGGCGGTGGCGAAGGTCGAGATCACGCTGCTGGAGCCCGCCGCCGACGGCTGGCGGGCGCTGGCCAAGCCGCTGCGCAAGCTGCGGCCCGGCGAGGTGATCCGCTTTTCCGAGGCGCTCTCGGCCGAAGTGGCGGCGATCTCGGACGGCGCCCTGACCCTGCGCTTCGACGCCGCGGGCGAGGCGTTCGACGCCGCGCTGGCGCAGGTCGGCGCCATGCCGCTGCCGCCCTATATCGCCGCGCTGCGCCCGCCGGACGAGGCCGACCGCGAGGATTACCAGACCGTCTGGGCCCGCCGCTCGGGCGCGGTGGCGGCGCCGACCGCCAGCCTGCATTTCGACCGCGCGCTGCTCGAGCGGCTGGCGGCGCGCGGCGTGCGCTTCGCCCATGTCACCCTGCATGTCGGCGCCGGCACCTTCCTGCCGGTCAAGGTCGAGGACGTGACCACGCATCGGATGCACGGCGAATGGGGCGAGGTCACGCCCGAGGCCGCCGCGGCGATCAACCGCACCCGCGCCGAAGGCGGACGGGTGATCCCGGTCGGCACCACGGCGCTGCGGCTGATCGAATCGGCGGCGGCCGAGGACGGCAGCGTGCACCCGTTCAGCGGCGTTACCGAGATCTTCATCTATCCCGGCTATCGTTTCCGGGTGACGGATGCGCTGATGACCAATTTCCACCTGCCGAAATCGACCCTGCTGATGCTGGTCAGCGCCCTGATGGGCCAGGATCGCATCCGCAGGATCTATCGCCATGCGGTGGAATCAGGCTATCGCTTCTTCAGCTATGGCGACGCCTCCCTGCTGATTCCGAAGGATCCGTGATGCTTACCGTGCTCCGCACCACCTGGCCGCTGCTTCTGGGCATCCTGCTCTTGATGGTCGGGAACGGGATGCAGGGCACGCTTCTGGGCATCCGCGGCAAGATCGAGGACATCTCGACCACCCAGATGTCGGTGGTGATGTCGGCCTATTTCGGCGGCTTCCTGCTCGGCTCGCGCGTGGTGCCCAAGCTGATCCGCAATGTCGGCCATGTGCGGGTCTTCGCGGCGCTCGGCTCGCTGATCTCCTCGGTGCTGATCCTTTACGCGGCGGCGCCGCACTGGATCGCCTGGTCGCTGATGCGGCTGCTGATCGGCTTCTGCTTCTCGGGCGTCTACATCACCGCCGAAAGCTGGCTGAACGCCGGCACCACGAACCAGACCCGCGGCCAGGCCATGTCGGCCTATATGATCATGCAGATGCTGGGCATCATCTCGGCGCAGCTGCTGATGAACACGGCGGATCCGGCCGGCTACCTGCTGTTCGTGATCCCCTCGGTGCTGGTCAGCCTGTCCTTCCTGCCCATCCTGCTGTCGACCCAGCCCGCGCCGCAATTCGCCACGCTGAAACGCATGAGCTTCGGCGACCTGTTCCGCGTCTCGCCGCTGGGCTGCATCGGCCTCTTCCTGATGGGCGGGGTGTTCTCGGCGCTGTTCGGCATGGCCTCGGTCTGGGGCTCGACCAAGGGGCTGTCGGTGCGCGAGATCTCGGCCTTCGTCGCCGCGATCTATGCCGGCGGGCTGTTCCTGCAATATCCGATCGGCTGGCTGTCGGACCATGGCGACCGCCGCTTCATCGTGCTGGGACTCAGCGCGCTTGGCGCCCTGGTCTGTCTCGCCACGGTGACGCTGCAGCCGGGCATCTGGGGGCTGCTGCTGGCCGCCGCGCTGATCGGCGGCGTCGCCAATCCGGTCTATTCGCTGCTGCTGGCCTATACCAACGACTTTCTCGACGCCTCGGACATGGCGGCGGCCTCGGCGGGGCTGCTGTTCATCAACGGCGTCGGCGCCATGGCCGGGCCGCTGATCACCGGCTGGCTGATGTCGCTTTTGGGGCCGGACGGGTTCTGGATCTATATCGGCGCGCTGCTGGCGGCGCTGACCTTCTATGCCGGCTGGCGGCGCACCCGCCGCCCGACCCCGGCGCTGGATCAGAACTTCGCGGTCATCGCCCCCTCGGCCACCCCGGTCGCGGTCGAGGCGGCGCTGGAAACCGCCAGTTCCGACGACGCCGCCAAACCCGTCTGACGGGGTTGCGGCGACCAGCCGGCTCTGCAACCATCCCGGAAAACGGAGGGCGCAGCCATGACCGAAACCATGACACCCGAAGGCATCAACCGCTTCTGGCTGGACGAAATCGGCGAGGCGGGCTGGTACGCCCGCTCGGACGCATTGGACGCAACCATCCGCCAGCGCTTCCTGCCCGCCTGGGAACGCGCTGCCGACCTGGCGCCGGGCTGGGCCAGAACGCCCGAGGGCGCGCTGGCGGCGCTGATCCTGACCGACCAGTTTCCGCGCAACATGTTCCGGGATGATCCGCGCGCCTTCGACACCGACCCGCTGGCCCGCAGCCTCGCCCGCGAGGCCATCGGGAACGGCTTCCACCTGCGCATCGCCCCGCCCGGCCGGCAGTTCTTCTATCTGCCCTTCGAGCATGCCGAGGATCTGGCCGACCAGGAACGCGCGGTCGCGCTGTTCGCCGAGTTCATGCCGGGCGAAAACCTGCGCCACGCCGAGCTGCACCGCGACACCATCGCGAAATTCGGCCGCTTCCCCTGGCGCAACGCGGCGCTGAAACGCGTGCCGACGGCGGCGGAAACCCGCGTGATGGAGGCCGGCGGCTATGGCGCACTGGTCGCCGGCAAGCTGTCGCTTGCTGACCTGGAATAAATGGTTTAACGCTGAACTATCTTTTCTGAGAGGGGAGCATCCATGGCGCAGAGCTTCGACATGGTGGTGATCGGTTCCGGCCCTGGCGGCTATGTCTGCGCCATCCGCGGCGCGCAGCTGGGGCTGAAGGTGGCCTGCATCGAGCGCGAGCATCTGGGCGGCATCTGCCTGAACTGGGGCTGCATCCCGACCAAGGCGCTGCTGCGTTCGGCCGAGGTCTTTCACCTCATGCACCGCGCCAAGGAATTCGGCCTCTCTGCCGACGGGATCGGCTATGACCTGGGCGCGGTCGTGCAGCGTTCGCGCGGCGTGGCCAAACAGCTTGCCGGCGGCGTCGGCCACCTGCTCAAGAAGAACAAGGTCACCGTCATCATGGGCGAGGCCACGCTGGCCGCCCCCGGCAAGATCAGTGTCAAGACCGACAAGGGCGCCGAGGAAGTCACCGCGAAATCCATCGTGCTCGCCACCGGCGCCCGCGCCCGCGAACTGCCGGGGCTGGAGCCCGACGGCGACCTGGTCTGGAACTACAAGCATGCGCTGCAGCCGCCGCGTATGCCCGGAAAGCTGCTGGTCATCGGCTCGGGCGCGATCGGCATCGAATTCGCCAGCTTCTTCAATACGCTGGGCGCCGATACCACGGTGGTCGAGGTCATGGACCGCGTGCTGCCGGTCGAGGATGCCGAGATCTCGGCCCTGGCGAAAAAGCAGTTCGTCAAGCAGGGCATGAAGATCCTGGAAAAGGCCACGGTCAAGAAGCTCGACCGCGCCCCCGATGGAAAAGGCGGCGGCAAGGTCACCGCCCATATCGAGACCGGCGGCAAGACCGAGACCCAGGAATTCGACACGGTGATCTCGGCCGTCGGCATCGTCGGCAACGTGCAAAATCTCGGCCTGGAAAAGCTGGGCGCCAAGATCGACCGCACCCATGTCGTCACCGACGAATATTGCCGCACCGGCGTCGAGGGGCTCTATGCCATTGGCGACGTGGCCGGCGCGCCCTGGCTGGCGCACAAGGCCAGCCATGAAGGCGTGATGGTGGCGGAACTGATCGCCGGCGGGCACCCGCATCCGATCAAGCCGAACTCGATCCCCGGCTGCACCTATTGCAACCCGCAGGTCGCCTCGGTCGGCCTGACGGAAGAGAAAGCGAAAGCAGCGGGTTACGAGGTCAAGGTCGGCCGCTTCCCGTTCATCGGCAACGGCAAGGCCATCGCGCTTGGCGAGCCGGAGGGGCTGATCAAGACCGTGTTCGACGCCAAGACCGGCGAACTCCTGGGCGCCCACATGGTCGGCGCGGAAGTCACCGAACTGATCCAGGGCTATGTCGTCGGCCGCACGCTGGAAACCACCGAGGCCGAGCTGATGGAGACGGTGTTCCCGCATCCGACGCTGTCGGAAATGCTGCACGAGGCCACGCTCTCGGCCTATGGCCGCGCCATCCATTTCTGAACGGCTCCGCGGCGGGGGCCGCGCGGCCCCTGCTTTCTCCGTTTCGCAAATACCCTCGGGGGTCCGGGGGCAGACGGCCCCCGGCCCGGCCGTCACGCCGGGATCGGCATCCGCGCCTCGACCATGCCGGCATACCAGCTCGACCCGGCCGGAATCGCATTGTCGTCGAAATTATAGGCCGGGTGGTGCATCATCGCCGTGTCGCCGTTGCCGACGAAGATATAGGCGCCGGGCCGTTCGTTCAGCATGTAGCTGAAATCCTCGCCCGCCATCAGCGGCTGCATGTCCGTGTTCACCTCTCCGGCGATCTCACGCGCCACTTCCATCGCGAAAACAGTGGCTTCCGGGTGGTTCACCGTCACCGGATAGCCGCGCTCGTAATGCAGTTCGGCGGTGGCGCCGAAGGCGGCGGCGACATTGGCCGCAACGCGCTTGATGCCGTCCTCCAGCTGGTCGCGCACCTCGGGGGCGAGGCTGCGGGCGGTGCCTTTCAGCTTCACCTCTTGGGGGATGACATTGTGGGCGGTCGAGTCGGTTTCGACCATGCAGACCGAGACCACGCCGCTTTTCAGCGGATCGACATTGCGCGACACCACCGATTGCAGCGCCACGATGATCTGCGCCGCCACCAGCAGCGTGTCGATCGCCTCGTGCGGCTTGGCGGCATGGCCGCCCTTGCCGGTGACCAGGATGTCGAACTGGTCGGCGGCGGCCATCATCGCGCCTTCGCGGATGGCGAAACTGCCCACCGGATAGCCGGGCATGTTGTGCATGCCGTAGAATTCCTGGATGCCCCAGCGCTCGACCAGCCCGTCCCGGACCATGGCCAGGCCGCCTGCCCCACCCTCCTCGGCGGGCTGGAAGATCAGCACGGCACGACCGTCGAAATTCCGCGTCTCGGCCAGGTATTTCGCCGCGCCGAGCAGCATGGCAGTATGACCGTCATGGCCGCAAGCATGCATAACCCCCGGATTTTTCGAGGCATATTCCACGCCGGTCTGTTCCCGGATCGGCAGCGCGTCCATGTCGGCGCGCAGGCCGATCACCCGGCCGCTGCTGTCGCTGCGGCCCTTGACGACGCCGACCACGCCGGTGCGGCCGACGCCCTCGACGACCTCGTCCACGCCGAATTCGCGCAAGAGCTGGGCGACGCGGCCGGCGGTGCGGTGGACCTGGTAATCCAGTTCGGGGTTCTGGTGGAAGTCGCGGCGCCAGGCGGTGATCTCGGGCAGCAGGTCGGCAAAGCGGTTCTTGACGGGCATGTGACAATCTCCTTCGCCGGGAAGGTTACGCCTTTCGCCCAGCGCCGCAAGGCCGCGCAACGGCTGCGGGCGTTGCGCCGTGCACCGCGCCGGGGCCGGAACGCGAAAACCCCGGCAATTGCCGGGGTTTTGGCGGTGATCGCCGTGCAGCGGCCGTACACCGGGCGTACACAGGGCGTCCACCGCCGGACGCAAGCACCCCGACCGCAACAGGCCGCGGGGCGCCTCCGTCTCGGGCCCAGCGGTCAGCAGGCGGCTCAGCCATGCGTCACCGGATCGGTCAGCACCAGATGACCCGGCGCCACCTCGGCATAGGTCGAGGGCGGCGGGACGTAACCGATGGGGTGGATCGGCGAGGGGATCGGCCGGAAGCGCAGATCCTCGCTGATCTTGCGGCGGCGCGGATCGGCCACCGGGACGGCGGCCATGAGCTGGCGGGTATAGCTGTGCTGCGGGGTCTCGAACACCTGCCGGCGGCTGCCGATCTCGACGATGCGGCCCAGATACATGACCGCGACATGGTGGCTGACGCGTTCGACCACCGCCATGTCGTGGCTGATGAACAGCATGGCGATGCCCAGGTCGCGCTGCAGTTCCATCAGCAGGTTCAGCACCTGCGCCTGCACCGAGACATCCAGCGCCGAGACCGCCTCGTCGGCGACGATCAGCCGCGGGTTCAGCGCCAGGGCGCGGGCGATGGCGATGCGCTGGCGCTGGCCGCCCGACATCTCGTGCGGGTAGCGCTTCATGAAGCCGCGCGGCAGTTCCACCCGGTCGAACAGCTGGGCGATGCGGTCGCGGCGCTCGGCGCGGTTGCCGATGCCGTAATTCAGCATCGGCTCCTCGATCTGGTCCAGAAGCCGCATCTGCGGGTCGAGGCTGGCGAAGGGATCCTGAAAGATCATCTGCATGTCGCGCCGCGCCTTGCGCAGCGCGCGGGCGTCGAGCGCCAGGATGTCGCGCCCGCCCAGCCCGACCTGCCCCGATGCCGGCTCGACCAGCCGCAGGATCGAGCGGCCGGTGGTGGACTTGCCGCAGCCCGATTCGCCGACCAGCGACAGGGTTTCGCCGGCATTGACGGTGAAACTGACATCCTCGACCGCATGCACCTGGGCGACGGTGCGGCGCAGGACGCCGCCCTTGACCGGGAAGCGGGTGCTGAGGTTGCGGACCGTCAGCAGCGGCGCGGCGGCGCGGGGGACGACCGGCTCGGGCCGGGCCGCCTGCCCGTCGCGCATCAGCCGCATCGGCTCGGGCGCGTCGCGGCCGGCCATCTCGCCCAGCCGCGGCACGGCGGCGAGCAGCGTCCGGGTATAGGGCTGGCGCGGGGCCTCGAAGATCTGCTCGACCGGGCCTTCCTCGACCTTGTTGCCGCGGAACATGACCACGACGCGGTCGGCCATCTGCGCCACCACCGCCATGTCATGGGTGATGAACAGCACCGCCATGCCGGTTTCGCGCTTCAGCCGGTCGATCAGCGCCAGGATCTCGGCCTGGATGGTGACGTCCAGCGCCGTGGTCGGCTCGTCGCAGATCAACAGGCGCGGGCGGCAGGCCATGGCCATGGCGATGACGACGCGCTGGCGCATGCCGCCGGACAGTTCGTGCGGGTATTGCCGCAGCCGCCGCTCGGGCTCGGGGATGCGCACCTCGGCCAGAAGCTCCAGCGCCCGGGCGCGGGCCGCGCGCCGCGACAGGCCGCGATGCGCGATCAGCCCTTCGGAGAGTTGTTCGCCCACGGTGAAGACCGGATTGAGCGCCGTCATCGGCTCCTGGAAGATCATCGCGATCTCGTTGCCGCGGATGGCGCGCATGGCGGCGGGCGCGGCCCGGGCCAGATCGACCTGGCCCCCGTCGCGCTGGAAAAGCAGCCGGCCCTGGGCGATCTCGCCGCCGCCGAACTCGACCAGCCGCATCAGCGACAGCGAGCTGACCGACTTGCCCGAGCCGGATTCGCCCACCACGCAAAGACATTCGCCGGGCCGGATGTCGAAGGACAGCGACTCGACGCCGGTGACCGGGCCGTCATGGGTCTGGAACTCGACCCGCAATCCTTCGACCCGGACCAGCGGCTTTCCGTCCAGCATCCGCACCCCCGACCATCACCCGCCCATTGCTGCGGCATTCAGGCTAATGCCCCGCGGTCACATTGCAACCGCAAACCGGGGCGGAACTTGTTTCTTGCTTTTGATCCGGAACCTGTCTGAAACTCGGCGCAACCGAGGGACAGCAGGACCGGGGAAACGGCAGAGCAGGCAGACGGCCACCGGGGCCGGCGGTGCCAGACGTCCCGCGCAGATCCACCGACAGGAGAGAGCGATGAAACTGGAAACCCTGATGCTGGGCGCGGCGGCGACCACCGCCCTTGCCGCCACCATGGCCCCGGCCGCCCTTGCCGCGCGGGGCAGCGACGGGCAGCTGAGCGTCATCATGTGGCAGGCGCCCTCGACGATGAACCCCTATCTCTCGGCCGGCACCAAGGACATCATCGCCAGTTCCATCGCGCTGGAGCCGCTGGCGAGCTTCACCACCGAGGGCACCATCGCGCCGCGGCTGGCGGCCGAACTGCCCACGGTCGAGAATGGCGGCATCGCCAAAGACCTGAAAAGCGTCACCTGGACGCTGAAGCCGGGGATCAAATGGGCCGACGGCAGCCCGTTCACCGCCGCGGACGTGGCCTTTACCGCCGCCTATTGCATGGACCCTTCCGGCGGCTGCGCGCAGCTGGCGAAGTTCGAGGGCGTCGAGACGGTCGAGGCGGTGGACGAGCTGACGGTGAAGATCAGCTTCGTCTCGCCGCGGCCCGACCCGTTCTCGGCCTTCGTGGGCGCGCAGTCGCCGGTGCTGCAAAAGGCGCAGTTCGCGGATTGCACCGGCGAGAGGGCCCCGACCTGCACCCAGCAGAATTTCAACCCCATCGGCACCGGCCCGTTCAAGGTGGTCGAGTTCCGCACCAACGACACCATCACCTTCGAGGCGAACCCGGAATATCGCGACCCCGAAAAGCCCGCCTTCGCCCGGCTGGTGGTCAAGGGCGGCGGCGATGCGGCGGCGGCGGCGCGTTCCGTGCTGGAGACGGGCGAGTTCGACTATGCCTGGAACACCCAACTGGCCCCCGACGTGATCGCCGGCATGGAGGCGGCCGGCAAGGGCAAGAACGTCGCCGCCTTCGGTTCCCTGGTCGAGCGCATCCATGTGAACCTGACCGATCCGAGTTCCGACCTGCCCGAGGGCGAACGCTCGACGGCCAAGCATCCGCACCCGATCCTGACCGATGCCAATGTGCGCAAGGCGCTGTCCATGGCCATCGACCGCCAGCTGCTGACCGAGCTGGGCTACGGCCCCGCCGGCCAGCCGACCTGCAACCTGGTGCCGGCGCCCGCCGCCTGGGCGTCCGAGAACACCGAATGCCTGACCCAGGATATCGCGGGCGCCAAGGCGCTGCTGGACCAGGCCGGCTGGGTCGCGGGGGGCGACGGCATCCGCGAAAAGGACGGCAAGCGGCTGACGCTGGTGTTCCAGTCCTCGGTCAACGCGGTGCGGCAGGATTTCCAGGCGCTGATCAAGCAATGGTGGTCCGAGATCGGCGTCGAGACCGAACTGAAGACGGTCGATCCTTCGGTGTTCTTCGGCGGCGACGCCGGCTCGCCCGACACGTTCCAGAAGTTCTATGCCGATATCGAGATGTATGCCAACAACTTCGAGGGCAACAACCCCGAGCCCTATCTGGCGCGGCAGACCTGCGACAAGATCCCCGGCCCCGACAACCAGTGGCAGGGCGAGAACACCAGCCGCTATTGCGACCCGGAATTCGACCGGCTGATCGGCGAGATGACGCAGATCGTCGACCCGGCCGAGCGCGGCGCCATGGGCAGGACGCTGAACGAGATGCTGACCAGGGACAGCAACGCCGTGATCCCGCTGGTCTATCGCGGCACCGCCTCGGCGGTGTCGAACACGCTGGGCGGGGTCGAGCTGAACGCCTGGGACAGCGAGCTGTGGAACGTCGCGGACTGGCACCGCATCCAGCAATAGGCCATGCTGGCGCAAGGCCGGCCCCCGTCGCGGGGCCGGTTCCCCACCCCGTCAACAGGCTGAAACACCATGATGATTTCCCGACTGATTGTCTCGGCGCTTGCGCTGGCCGTCGCCTCGCCCGCCCTGGCCGAACGCGGCGGCGACGGCGCGCTGCGCGTGCTGTACTGGCAGGCCGCCACGGTGCTGAACCCCTATCTGTCCACCGGCGCCAAGGACGTGGACCCGGCCTCGATGGTGGTCGAGCCGCTGGCGCTGGTCGCCGATGACGGCAGCCTGTTGCCGGTGCTGGCGGCCGAGATCCCCAGCCGCGAGAATGGCGGCATCGCCGCGGATTTCACCTCGGTCACCTGGACGCTGAAGCCGGGGCTGGTCTGGTCGGACGGCACGCCGGTCACCGCCGAGGACGTGCAGTTCACCGCCGAATATTGCATGGACCCCGCCTTTGGCTGCGCGGTGCTGGCCGAGTTCGAGGGCATCGCCTCGGTCGAGGCGCTGGATGCGCAGAGGGTGCGGCTGAATTTCGACGCGCCGCGCTATGCGCCCCTGCAAGCCTTCGTCGGCGGGCGCACGCCGGTGCTGCAAAAGGCACAGTTCCAGCCCTGCATGGGCGCGGCGGGCGCCAGCTGCACGGCGCAGAATTTCGGCCCCATCGGCACCGGCCCCTATCGGGTGACGGATTTCCGGCCCGGCGACGTGGCGGTGTTCGAGATCAACCAGCATTACCGCGACCCCGCCAAGCCCGCCTTCGACCGGGTGACGGTCAAGGGCGGCGGCGACGCCATGGCGGCGGCGCGCGCGGTGCTGGAATCGGGCGAATACGATTTCGCCTGGAACCTGCAGCTGCCGCCCGAGACGGTGGCGGCGATGGAGGCGCAGGGCAAGGGCAAGCTGGTCGCCAGCTTCGGTTCGATGGTCGAACGGATCGAGCTGAACCAGACCGACCCCAGTTCGGACCTGCCCGAGGGCGAGCGGTCCACGGCCGCGCATCCGCATCCGGTGCTGAGCGATCCGGCGGTGCGCCAGGCGCTGTCCATGGCCATCGACCGGCCGCTGCTGGCCGAGCTGACCTATGGCCCGGCCGGCAAGCCGACCTGCACCATCGTGCCGGTGCCGGCCGCCTATGCCTCGGGCCGCGACGAATGCCTGACGCAGGACATCGCGGGCGCCAAAGCGGCGCTGGACCAGGCCGGCTGGCTGCCGGGCGGCGACGGCATCCGCGAAAAGGACGGGCATCGGCTGTCGCTGGTGTTCCAGACCACGGTGAACCCGGTGCGCCAGGACGTGCAGGCGCTGGTCAAGCAATGGTGGTCCGAGATCGGCGTCGAGACCGAGCTGAAGGCGGTGGACGGCGCCGCCTTCTTCGGCGGCGACCCCGGCAATCCCGATTCGCAGCAGAAATTCTATGCCGATGCGCAGATGTTCACCGATGCCTTCTATATCCCCGATCCGGCCTCGTTCCTGAACAAGTTCGTCTGTTCGCGCATCCCCTCGGCGGCAAACCAGTGGCAGGGCAACAATTCCGTGCGCTTCTGCGACAAGGCCTATGACGCGGGCATCGAGGAGCTGCATGGCAGCGCCGAGCCGGAAAAGCGGCAGGAGATCGCCAAGCGCCTGACCGACACGCTGACCGCCGAGGGCCATTACCTGCTGCCGCTGGTGCATCGCGGCATGGTCTCGGCCCATGCGAACAGCCTTGCGGGCGTCGCCCCGAACGGCTGGGAGGGGCAGCTGTGGAACGTCGCCGACTGGAGCCGAGCCGAGTGAAAGGCGGGGGATCGCCATGCTGAGTTTCGCCCTGCGCCGGCTTATGCTGGCGATCCCGACGCTCTTGTTCATCTCGCTGGTGATCTTCCTGCTGCTGGAAGCCTCGCCCGGCGACCCCTTGGGCGACGTGCCGCTGACCGTGCCGCCCGAGGTCAAGGAGCGGATGCGCGAGGCGCTTGGCCTTGGGCAGGCCTGGTATATCCGCTACGTGCTGTGGCTGAAGCAGTTCTTCTGGGTCGAGCCGCTTTACTGGTTCGACCGCGCCTTCGGCACCGGGTTCAGCGCAGGCATGCAGCGCATCATCAGCTTCCAGAGCCGCAGCCCGGTCTTCGACGTGATCGCGCAGCGGCTGCCGCAGACGCTGACCGTCGTCGGCATGTCCTACCTGATCGGGGTGCTGATCGCGATCCCGATCGGCATCGTCTCGGCCTATCGGCAATATTCCTGGTTCGACCAGATCGGCACTTTCGTGTCGATGGTCGGCTTCTCGCTGCCGACCTTTTTCACCGGGGTGGTGCTGATCATCGTCTTCGGCATCAAGCTGCAATGGTTCCCGTCGATCTATGACACCACGCTGCGGGTGACGGATTGGGACAGTTTCGTCCAGCAGGTGCGGCAGATGGTGATGCCGGTCACGGTGCTGGCGCTTTACAATGCCGCGCAGATCAGCCGCTTCATGCGCGCATCCATGCTGGACAACCTGCGGCAGGATTACGTGCGCACCGCGCGGGCCAAGGGCCTGAGCGAGCGCATCGTGGTGCTGAAGCATGTGCTGCGCAACAGCCTGATCCCGGTGGTGACGGTGATCGCGCTGGGGCTGCCGGCGGTGTTCGGCGGCGCCATCATCACCGAGCAGGTGTTCAAGGTGAACGGGCTGGGGCAGTTGCTGATCCTGGCGATCAACGCCAACGACATCCCGATGGTGATGACGCTGACCTTCATCTTCGCGGTGCTGATCGTCAGTTTCACCCTGATCGCCGACCTGCTTTACGGCGTGCTGGACCCGAGGATCCGCTATGACTGACCGGCTGCTGATCGAGGAAAGCGCGGTCAACGCCGCGGCGCCGGGGGCCGAGGCGCTGCCGCCCGCCGATCCTGTCGGGGGTGGGACGCCGCCCGAGGCCCCGGCCCGCAGCCAGGGACGCGACATCTGGCGGCAGTTCCGCAGCCATCGCGGCGCCATGGTGGCACTGGTGCTGTTCGTGGCGATCATCCTGTTCGTGACCGCCGGGCCGCTGGTCTGGACCATCGAGCCGACCTTCGTCGACATCCGTGCCCGCAACCAGGGCTTCAGCGTCGCGCATCCGCTGGGCACCGACCAGCTGGGCCGCGACCTGCTGGCGCGGCTGATGGCCGGGGGGCGGGTGTCGCTGGCGGTGGGGCTGACCGCCATGGCGATCGCACTGACGCTGGGCAGCCTGATCGGCATCAGCTCGGGCTATTTCCGCCGGCTCGACGCGCCGCTGATGCGGCTGACCGAGCTGTTCCTGGCCCTGCCGCTGCTGCCGCTGCTGCTTTTGATGGTGACGCTGTTCCGCGAGCCTTTGGGCAAGGCGATGGGCCCGGCCGGCGGCACCTTCCTGCTGATCGTCGGCGCCATCGGCGTCACCTCGTGGATGCAGACCGCGCGCATCGTGCGCGGCGAGGTGCTGGGGCTGAAGGAGCGCGAGTTCATCCTGGCGGCGAAATCCATCGGCACGCCGGCGCCGCGGATGATCCTGCGTCATGTGCTGCCCAACGTGGTCTCGCCCATCGTGGTGGCGGCGACGCTGGGCATCGCCACGGCGATCATCACCGAAAGCGCGCTGTCCTTCCTGGGGCTGGGCTTTCCGCCGGATTTCCCGACCTGGGGCCGGCTGCTTTACGACGCGGTGGACCAGATGCAGATGTATCCCTGGCGGGTGGTGCTGCCGGGGCTGCTGATCTCGCTGACGGTGCTGTCGGTGAACTATATCGGCGACGGCTTGCGCGATGCCATGGACCCGCGGATCCGCAAGCGCTGAACGGCGCGGCTGCCGGGGTATTTGGAAAACGGTGAAGGCGGTCAGAGAGCGCCTGCGAGCGCCGGAAGCTCGGAACGCGGCAGGATCAGGAGCATCGGCCCCTCGCATTCCAGCGTGACCGGGCCGGTGGCTTCGTTCGAGGTGCCGCTGCGGCCGGTGGGCGCGAAGGCGAGCCCGTCGATGGGCCATTTCAGCCCGGTCGAGCGGCCCGAGGCCGGGCCCATCGGGAAAAGCGAGACCCGCGTGCCGGGCGCGAGGTCCAGCGTCAGGCGCGGCGGCGCAAGGGTGATCACGTCCTCGCCGGCGATCAGCAGGCAGGGCGGGCCGATGCGGCGGGCGAGCACGCCGAGCGCCGAGAGGAAATGGTCGTGGCGCGCGCCCGAGAACCCCAAGGCGATGACGAAGGGCGTGTCGAGCCGGGCCAGGCATTTCTCGAAATCGGTGCTGTCCTGTTCGGCGATGGGGTGCTGATTCTCGGCCGGGATCTCGGCCCGGGCACGGGCCGAGATGCTGTCGAAATCGCCCCAGACCGCCGCCGGCATCAGCCCGTGGCTCAGCGCGGTGTCGGCGCCGCTGTCGGCGGCCGCCACCACCGGGGCAAGCCGCAGCGCCTGCTGCAGGTCGGCCCGGGCGACGGCCGGCGCGCCGCCGATCAGCGTGACCGGGCGGGCGCTGGCGAGCCTCATTCGCCCTTGCCGATGCCGGTGAACACCTTGCGGAACGGCAGCGCCCAGAGGATGCCGAGGACCACATAGACCGCAAGCTCGACCAGGATCGGCTGGCGGCCCCAGCTCCGGTCCATCCAGTTCACCAGGCTTACCGCCACCACGATATAAAGCGGCAGCCCGACCAGCAGGATCAGCAGCGACCAGCGTTTGCGCGTCTTGAGGTCCATGGCGTCCCTATCAGTCCGCGAAGGGATCGGTGACCAGGATGGTATCGTCGCGCTCGGGCGAGGTCGAGAGCAGCGCGACGGGGCACTGGATCAGCTCTTCGATGCGGCGGACGTATTTGATCGCATTGGCGGGCAGATCGGCCCAGCTGCGCGCGCCTTGCGTCGAGTCCTGCCAGCCCTCCATCTCCTCGTAGACGGGTTTCGCGCGGGCCTGCAGCGCCGCGGCGGTGGGCAGGTGGTCGTAATGCTGGCCATCCACATCGTAGCCGGTGCAGATCTTCAGGGTCTTGAAGCCGTCCAGCACGTCGAGCTTGGTCAGCGCGATGCCGTCCACGCCCGAGATGGCGCAGGTCTGGCGCACCAGCACCGCGTCGAACCAGCCGCAGCGGCGCTTGCGGCCGGTGACGGTGCCGAATTCATGGCCGCGCTCGCCCAGGCGCTGGCCGTCGGCATCGTCCAGCTCGGTCGGGAACGGGCCTTCGCCGACGCGGGTGGTATAGGCCTTGACGATGCCCAGCACGAAGCCGATGGCCGAGGGGCCGAGCCCGGTGCCGCTGGCCGCCATGCCCGACATGGTGGTCGAGCTGGTCACATAGGGATAGGTGCCGAAGTCGATGTCCAGCAGGCTGCCCTGCGCGCCCTCGAACAGGATGCGCTTGCCGGATTTGCGGGCGTCGTTCATCACCTTCCAGACCGGCTGGGCGTATTGCAAGAGCTTCGGGGCGATGTCCAGCAGCCTGGCGCGCAGCTCGGCCCGGTCGATGGGCGTGGCGCCCAGGCCCTGGCGCAGCGCGTCGTGATGCGCCAGCAGGCGGTCAAGGCGGGACTCCAGCGTCTCGGCATCGCCCAGATCGGCGACGCGGATGCTGCGGCGGCCGACCTTGTCCTCATAAGCCGGGCCGATGCCGCGGCCGGTGGTGCCGATCTTGCTGGCACCGGCGGCTTCCTCGCGCAGCTTGTCGAGATCCTGGTGCAGCGGCAGGATCAGCGGGGTGTTTTCCGCGATCATCAGGTTTTCCGGCGAGATCTCGACGCCCTGGGCGGCCAGCTTGTCGATTTCGGCGAACAGCGACCAGGGATCCAGCACCACGCCATTGCCGATGACCGCCATCTTGCCCTTGCGCACGATGCCCGAAGGCAAGAGCGACAGCTTGAAGACCTGGTTGCCGATGACCAGCGTGTGGCCGGCGTTGTGGCCGCCCTGGAAGCGCGCGATCACATCGGCGCGTTCCGACAGCCAGTCGACGATCTTGCCCTTGCCCTCGTCGCCCCATTGCGCGCCGACGACCACCACATTGGCCATAGTGCTATCCCCTTGCGGTCATGAATGCCGCGGCTGGTATAATGGCCGAACCGCGCGGGGGAAAGCGCATTCCGCCCGCGGCACCAAATGCCGGGGATGCGCAAGACGCGCCGGCCGCCGGCCGCCCAGGGGCCGGGATTTCCCTTGCGCAGGCCCGCCTGGGCCACCAATGCAATGCTGCATTGCAAAAGAAGCGGTGGCGGCGGCCGGAGGGCTGGCCTAAATTCGGCAGCAGGGGAGGAAACCATTCGCCGATACCGAAAGGGTTTCCCATGGCTACGATCTCGACCAACACTTCCGCGCCCCGGCTGCCGGCGCTGTTCGACGCGTTCCTGAAATGGCTGTCGCGCGGCACCGAGGCCTATATCGCCAGTCGTTCGCGCCGCGCCGAGATCGAGGCGCTGGAGGCGAAATCCGACGCCGAACTGGCCCGGATGGGTCTGACCCGCGACCGGATCGCGCTTTACGTCTTTGCCGATCGCTTCTACATCTGATCCCGCAGAGCGGCGGCTGCGGCCGGCGGAACCATCCGCTGGCGGCGGCCGGATCTGCGCGACCCCGCCGGCGATTCAGGCGACGCTGCGCAGCGGCTCGGGCTGGAAGGGCGTGATCGCCAACTCGGCGCCGTCGAAGACACAGAAACTTTGCGCCGGCACTTCCAGCCAGCCGGTCTCGTCGCTTTCCAGCGGTTCCGAGACCACCGCCCGGCCGCCGCGCGTATCGGACCAGCGGTGGAACAGGCTCGGCGCGAGGTCGTCGCTGGCATAGCGCAGGGCATAAAGCCTTTGCCCGTCCGAGAAGGCCGCCGTCAGCCGCACATGCGGGGCGCTGCCCCTTTGTCGGGCCAGCGCCTCGAATTTCGCGGTGGCGCGGGCCATGGCGCCGGCGGGGTCGTCCTCCAGCCCCTCGCCCAGGGCCATCAGGAACAGCGCCTCGCTGTCGGTGGCGCCCTTGCGATGCGGGTAAAGCTCATCCGGGATCAGCACCTCGGCATGGCGGCGATAGCTGTCATAGCCGCCGAACTGGCCGTTATGCATGAAGCTCCAGCGGCCGACCACGAAGGGATGGCAATTGTTGCGGCTGGTCGCCGTGCCGGTCGAGGCCCGCACATGGGCCAAGAACAGATGCGATTGCACCGTGGCGGTCAGGCTGCGCAGGTTGCTGTCCGACCAGGCCGGCATGATGTCGCGGTAAAGGCCGGGCTCGTCGCGCTCGCCATACCAGGCGATGCCGAAGCCGTCGGCATTGACCGGCGTGTGACAGCGCGTCGCCCCGTGGCTTTGCCGGACCAGCGAATGGCCGGGCCGGCAGATGACGTCCTCGAGATAGATCGGACTGCCGACATAGGCTGCCCAGCGGCACATTATCCTGCCCCTTTCCGCGCTTTTTCCAAGAGCTAGCACGAAAAGCCTGACGAATCACCAAAAAGTCTCAGGCGGGATTCTCTTCCACGATCACAAGGTCGCGCTCGGCCGCATCCCGGGCATGGTCCAGCGCCGCCTGGTATTCGGCCGAGCGGTAGCAGGCCACCGCATCCTCGACGCTGGGGAAGCGCGCCACGACATTGCGGGCGCGCTCCTTGCCCTCGAGCTGCACATAGCGCGAGCCGCGGGCCAGGAAGGTGCCGCCATGCGCGGCGATCGCCGGCCCCGCCAGCCGGGCATATTCGCCATAGGCCTCGGGGTCGGTGACGGTCACATGGGCGATCCACAAAGCGGTCATGCTTTCTCTCCGATCAGGGTTTCGACGGCCGAGATGGCGTTGTCCGCCGCGGCCAGGCTGGGCGCCCCGCCCTGGGCGCGGTCGGGACGGCCGCCGCCGCCCTTGCCGCCAAGCGCCGCGGTCGCGGCCTGCACCAGTTCGACGGCGCTGATCCGGCCGGTCAGGTCGGGGGTCACGCCCGCCGCCACCGTCGCCTTGCCATCCGCCTCGGCCAGCACCACCACGGCGCCCGAGCCGAGCCGCGCCTTCATTTCGTCGACCAGCGGGCCCAGTTCCTTGCCGGTCACGCCCTCGACGCGGCGGGCGATCAGCTTGATGCCGTTGATCTCTCTGGGCCCGTCCTCGGACCCGCCGCCGCCCATGGCCAGCTGGCGCTTGAGCTGCGCGATCTCGTTGGCCAGCGCCTTGCGCTCCTCGGCCAGGGCGCGGACCTTGTTCACCACGTCGCCCGATTGCGCCTTGAGGATGCCGGCGATCTCGGAAAGCTCGGCGTCCACGCGGCGCAATTGCTCCATCGCCGCCTGGCCGGTCAGCGCCTCGATGCGGCGGATGCCGGCGGCCGAGGCGGTTTCGGCGGTCAGGGCGAACATGCCGATATCGCCGGTGCGCGCGACATGGGTGCCGCCGCACAGCTCCAGCGAATAGGTCTGGCCGCCGGTGCCCTTGCCCGAGCCCGCCAGCTCGCCCATCGAGACCACGCGCACCTCGTCGCCGTATTTCTCGCCGAACAGCGCCTGCGCACCTAGGGCGCGGGCATCGTCGGGGGACATGATCCGGGTCTCGACGGGGCTGTTCTGGCGGATGAAGTCGTTCACCTCGCGTTCGACCTGCGCCAGTTCCTCGGCGGTCATCGCCTTGGCATGGCTGAAGTCGAAGCGCAGCCGGTCCGGCGCGTTCAGGCTGCCGCGCTGCGCGACATGCTCGCCCAGGGCGCGGCGCAACGCCTCGTGCAGCAGATGCGTGGCCGAATGGTTGGCGCGGATGGCGCTGCGGCGGTCGTGATCGACGGCAAGCTGCGCGCCCTGGCCGCGCTGGATCGTGCCCAGCGTCACCTCGGCGATATGGATGAAGACGCCGCCCGACTTCCGGGTATCGGTGACGCGCGCCGCGCCGGTTTCGGTCTTGATCAGGCCGGTATCGCCGACCTGGCCACCGGATTCGCCGTAAAAGGGCGTCTGGTTCACCACGATCTGCACGGTCTGGCCCTCGGCCGCCGCATCCACCGCGGCACCGTCCTGCACCAGCGCCAGGATCTGGCCCTCGCTGATCTCGGTATCATAGCCGAGGAATTCGGTGGCGCCGTGCTGTTCAGCGATGTCGAACCAGATCGCGGCATCCTTGGTCTCGCCCGAGCCGGCCCAGGCGGCGCGGGCCTTGGCCTTCTGCTCGGCCATGGCGGCGTCGAAGCCGGCGGTATCGACCGCGCGGCCCTTTTCGCGCAGCGCGTCCTGGGTCAGGTCCAGCGGGAAGCCATAGGTGTCGTACAGCTTGAACGCCGCCTCGCCCGGCAGGTTCGCGTTCTCGGGCAGCTTCGCCAGCTCGTCGTCCAGCAGCCGCAAGCCGCGGTCGAGCGTCTGCTTGAAGCGGGTCTCCTCCAGCTTCAGCGTCTCCTCGATCAGCGCCTGGGCGCGGCCGAGTTCGGGATAGGCGGCGCCCATCTCGCGCACCAGCGCCGGCACCAGGCGATGCATCACCGGATCCTTGGCGCCCAGCATATGCGCGTGCCGCATGGCGCGGCGCATGATGCGGCGCAGCACGTAGCCGCGGCCCTCGTTCGAGGGCATCACCCCGTCCGCGATCAGGAAGCT
The DNA here is from genome assembly GCF_030388245.1 of Paracoccus sp. TOH. Classification (NCBI taxonomy): domain Bacteria; kingdom Pseudomonadati; phylum Pseudomonadota; class Alphaproteobacteria; order Rhodobacterales; family Paracoccaceae; genus Paracoccus; species Paracoccus sp. TOH. The sequence continues at coordinate 1,457,565 of NZ_CP098360.1, read as the reverse complement.
GGTCGAACGCAGATGGTCGGCGATGACCCGATGATGCACCTTGCCGGGGCCGTCCGGCTCGGCGCTGGTCGCATGCGCGCTGGCCTCGATCAGCGACCGCATCAGGTCGGTGTCGTAATTGTCGTGCTTGCCCTGCAGAAGCGCGCCGATCCGCTCCAGCCCCATGCCGGTGTCGATCGACTGCATGTCGAGCGCGCGCATCGAGCCGTCCTCGAACTGCTCGTTCTGCATGAAGACCAGGTTCCAGATCTCGATGAAGCGGTCGCCATCTTCATCGGCCGAGCCGGGCGGGCCGCCCCAGATCTGGTCGCCGTGGTCGTAGAAGATCTCGGTGCAGGGGCCGCAGGGGCCGGTGGGGCCCATGCGCCAGAAATTGTCGTCGGTCGGGATGCGGATGATGCGGTCGTCGGTCAGGCCCGCGACCTTCTTCCAGATCGTCGCGGCCTCGTCGTCGGTGTGATAGACGGTGACCAGCAGCTTGTCCCCGGGAATGCCGAAATCCTTGGTCAGCAATTCCCAGGCAAAGGGGATGGCATCCGACTTGAAATAGTCGCCGAAGCTGAAATTCCCCAGCATCTCGAAGAAGGTATGGTGGCGCGCGGTATAGCCGACATTGTCGAGGTCGTTGTGCTTGCCGCCGGCACGCACGCATTTCTGCGCGGTGGTGGCGCGCTTGTAATCGCGGGTCTCGACGCCGGTGAACAGGTTCTTGAACTGCACCATGCCCGAATTGGTGAACATCAGGGTCGGGTCGTTTCGCGGCACCAGCGGGCTCGAGTCGACGACGCGATGGCCGTTGCGTTCGAAATAGTTCAGGAAGGTTGAGCGGATCTCATTCAAGCTGGGCATATCGGGCCTTCATCGCAAAGCGGTCTTTCCGGCCAGAACCGGGTCGCCGCCCGGTCTAGCCCCAGCCATGGCGGCTGTCCAGCAATCCCGCACGGCCGGGCGCGGGCCCGGCTTCTTCACACGCAAATCGCGGGAAGGACACCTCCGGCACCCAGCGGGGGACAGAAGGTGAGACGTGCCGGCAAAGCATCGAAGCGGCGCGCACCCCGTTGAGAGCCGCGCGAAACGCTGAAGCAAAGCCCCCGGGGCACGCGAAATGCGCGGGGGTCGCGCCCCGCGCATCGGGAAGCGAGAGCCGCATGGGAAGCCGCGCAGCCTCCGATCAATCCTCGGTCAACGCCTCGTCGCCATCGTCCGTGGCGCCGAAATCCAGGCCGTGGCTGGCGCGGATCTTGTCCTCGATGGCATAGGCGGCATCGGGATTGTCGCGCAGGAACTGCTTGGCATTCTCGCGGCCCTGGCCAATGCGTTCGTCACCATAGGAATACCAGCTGCCGGATTTCTCGACCACGCCGGCCTTGATGCCAAGATCGATCAGTTCGCCGACCTTCGAGATGCCCTCGCCATACATGATGTCGAATTCGACCTGGCGGAAGGGCGGGGCGACCTTGTTCTTGACCACCTTGACGCGGGTGGCGTTGCCGACCACCTCGTCGCGGTCCTTGATCGAGCCGGTGCGGCGGATGTCCAGGCGCACCGAAGCATAGAATTTCAGCGCATTGCCGCCGGTCGTGGTTTCCGGATTGCCGAACATCACGCCGATCTTCATGCGGATCTGGTTGATGAAGATCACCATGCAGTTGCTGCGCCCGATGCTGGCGGTCAGCTTGCGCATCGCCTGGCTCATCAGCCGGGCCTGGCTGCCCATCTGCATGTCGCCCATGTCGCCCTCGATCTCGGACTTGGGGGTCAGTGCCGCCACCGAATCGACCACGACCAGGCTGACCGCGCCCGAGCGCACCAGCGTATCCACGATTTCCAGTGCCTGTTCGCCGGTGTCGGGCTGGCTGATCAGCAGCTCGTCCAGGTTCACGCCCAGCTTCTTGGCATATTGCGGATCCAGCGCATGTTCGGCATCGACGAAGGCGCAGACGCCGCCCTTCTTCTGCTCCTCGGCCACGACATGCAGCGTCAGCGTGGTCTTGCCCGAGCTTTCCGGGCCGAAGATCTCAATGATCCGGCCCTTGGGCAGGCCGCCGATCCCCAGGGCGATGTCGAGCCCCAGCGAGCCGGTCGAGGTCGCCTCGATCTCGGCCACCGGGCTGTCGGCGCCCAGCTTCATGATCGAGCCCTTGCCGAATTGCCGTTCGATCTGGGCCAGGGCGCTGTCCAGCGCCTTCTGTTTGTCTGCGGATCGCTTGTCGTTCATGTCGAAAAGTGTTGCCCCTGCCATGCGGTCCTCATGCTTATTTCACACCCCGCCATCCGGGGCAATCAGCGCCCGCCCGCCCATTTTGTTCACGGGTTGTTCTTATTTGCGCCCTCTAGCGCGGAATTGCAAGTCCTGGTTGGCGAATCGGTCGGGCCGCGCCCTTCCCCACGCCAGACTGCCGGCGGAAGATTAAGAAACGGTTTACAGCCGTGAGGCGAATGGCTAATCCACGGCCTGCCGCAACGGCTTGAAGAGTCGGGAATGCTGATATTCTGGGAAAGACGTCTGGTCTTCCTCGCCACGCCGAAAGCCGGATCCACCGCCATCGAATCCGCGCTCGAGCCGCTGGCCGAACTGGCGGTCCGGCGCCCGGCGGCGCTGAAACATGCCGACCTGTGCAGCTATCGCCGCCATGTCGAGCCCTGGCTGCATTCGGCGACCGGCGACCGCTTCACCACCGTGGCGCTGATGCGCGAGCCGCTGGGGTGGTTGCGCAGCTGGTATCGCTTTCGCCTGCGCGACGACGGCGAGACGCCCGACCATGTCATGCAGGGCGTCAGCTTCGCGGATTTCGCCCGGGCCTATGCCGATCCCGACGGCCCGCAGATCGCGCGGGTGGGGAGCCAGGCCGATTTCCTGACCGAGGCCGGGGATCGGGTGGACCGCATCTTCCGCTACGAGGACATGGAGACCTTCACCCATTTCCTCGAGGATCGGCTGGATTGCGCCATCAGCCTGCCGCGCGTCAACGTGCCGCCGGCCGTGGATGTCAGCCTCAGTCCCGAGCAGGAAGCGGACCTGCGCGACGTGATGGCGCGCGACTTCCGGCTTTACGACATGCTCTGACCGCCGTCCCGGCAGCCGACATCCCTAGCTAGCGCTCGACCCGTTCAAGCTGCCGCGTCACCAGCGCCGTCAGGTCCGACAGCGAAAAGGGTTTCGACAGGAACGCCGCGCCCGGCACCGGCGGCCGCCCCTCGGAGAAGATGTCCTCGGCATAGCCCGACATGAAGATCACCCTGGTGTCCGGCCGGTCGCGCAGCGCGGTGCGCACCCAGGCGGGACCGTCCATGCCCGGCATCACCACGTCGGTCACGAAGACATCCACCACAAGGCGCTGATCGGCCAGCAGCGACAGCGCGTCCTCGGCGCAGGCGGCCTCGAGCACGTTGAAGCCCTGCAGTTTCAGCGCCCGGCTGGCGAAAGCGCGGACCGGCGCCTCGTCCTCGACCAGCAGGACGGTGGCCTCGACCTCGCGCCGGGCGCGGATCGCACCGGCCGCGGCGGGCGATTCGGGCGTCTCGGCCACCTCGCCCCGATCATGCGCCGGAAAGAACAGCGAAAAGCAGCTGCCCTCGCCCGGGGTGCTGTCGCAGAAAATGTAGCCGCCGGTCTGCTTCACGATGCCATAGGCGGTCGAGAGGCCGAGCCCCGTCCCCTCGCCGGTGCGCTTGGTGGTGAAGAAGGGCTCGAAGATCTTGGCCAGGTCGTCGGCGGCGATGCCGCAGCCCTGGTCGCGGACCTGCACGCGCACATAGTCGCCGGCCGGCAGGGTGGCGCGGCCGAATCCGGCCGAGCTCTCCAGCCGGACATTGTCGGTGCCGATGGCGATGTCGCCGCCATCCGGCATGGCATCGCGGGCATTCACCACCAGGTTCATGATCACCTGTTCCAGCTGGCGCCGGTCGGCGCGGATCATCCGCAGCGAGGGATCGTGATCGAAGGTCAGCACGATCCGCTCGCCCACCAGGCGGTTCAGCAGATGCGTCAGCTCGGACAGGGTGTCGCGCAGGTCCATGATCTGCGGCTTGAGCGTCTGCTTGCGCGAAAAGGCCAGCAATTGCCGCACCAGTGCCGCCGCCCGGTTGGCGTTCTGGCTGATCTGGTCCAGGTCGGCGTAATCGGGATCGCCCTTGTCGTGGCGCAGCATCAGCAGGTCGCAATGGCCGGTGATCGCCGTCAGCAGGTTGTTGAAATCATGCGCGATTCCGCCGGCAAGCTGGCCGATCGCCTGCATCTTCTGGCTTTGCACGAACTGCGCCTCAAGCGTTTTCAGCGCGCTGGCATCCGACAGCACCGCAGTGACGCAATCGCCCCGCCCCCGGGTCAGCGAGACCTGCACGAAACGCTGCGGCCCCTCGGCCTTGACATGCAGCACCTCGGTGCCGCCCTGGGTGCGGCCGGCGCAGACATCCGCGACCCAGTCGCCGAGCTCGCGGCCCAGCCCGTCCAACAGGGCCGACAGGTTCTGGCCGGCAATCTCGCCGCCGAGCAACTGGCAGGCGGCGGCATTGGCCCGCAGGATGCCGGCCGCGGGATCCAGCACCAGCACCGCGACCGGCAGCAGGTCGAAATCGTCGCCCCCGGTTCGGGAGGGGGCCTGCGGCGGTGCCGGGCGTTCGGCCAGCGCCGCCTGCCAGAGCTGCACCGCCGCCCCGGCCTCGCGCGTCACGACATATTCGCCGAAATCGCCCAGATCGGCGCGCAGGCGGCCGTTCCGGGCCAGGCTGATACCCAGCTCGCGCCATTTCGCCTGCGGATCGGCATGCCGGCGGCCCAGCCGGTCCTGCACCTGCCGGCCGACCAGATCGCCCAGCCGGTCCAGCGCCAGCTGATTCTGGGCCAGGACCAACCCGTCGGGGTCGACGGCAAAGGCGGGAAGATCATGGCCCAGAACCCCCGGCGCGACCCGGGCCAGGTCGCGGCGGATGGCCAGCCCCCGCCACAGATGCCGGGCCGAGATGGCGCCGCCAAGCAGATACCAGGACGCCGCCGCCGCGCCGAAGCCCAGAAGCGCGATGCCGGCTTCCGCGTCGGCCGGCCGCAGCGCCAGCCAGAGCGCGCCGATCACCGCCGGCAGCGCCAGGAAAGGCACCAGGATTTGCGCGGAACGCAGGATCTCTGCCCGTTCGGAAATCATCAAGCCCCTCGCCAGCGACCGTTTCCGCCGGGAATAGCGCATGGGCATTAACGAAGGGTTAACGGCGCCGCATCAGCGCGAGGTAAAAGCCGTCCGAGGCGGTCAGCGGCGAATAGCGGCGCTGCAGGATCTCGTCGAATTGCGGATTGCGGGCCAGGAACGCGGTCCTCTGGTCCTCGTTCTCGGCGGCAAGTACCGAGCAGGTCATATAGGCCAGCTGCCCGCCGGGCGCGACGAAGCCGGCGGCCTGGTCGAGGATGCGGGCCTGCAGCGCCAGCAGGCGCTGCAGATCCTCGGGCGTCAGGCGCCATTTCGCATCGGGGGTCCGCCGCCAGGTGCCGCTGCCCGAACAGGGCACATCGGCGACGACCGTATCGTATTGCCCGGCGACCTTCCCCGGCGCGGCGATGCGGATGCGCAGCCCGGCCCTGCCGGCCCGGGCCGGCAGGTCGGCCATGCGCCCGGCGTCGATGTCATGCGCGGTCACCGGCCCCGCCCCGCGCGCCGCCAAGGCCAGCGCCTTGCCGCCGCCGCCGGCGCAGAAATCCAGCAGGCTGCCGCGTGGCGGCAACAGGGCGCAGGCCATCTGCGGCGACAGGTCCTGCAGCTCGACCAGACCGTCGCGATAGGCGCGCGATCCCGCCAACCGCCGGGCGCCGTCGATGACGCGCAGCGCCGAGGGCAGTTCGGCATGCGGCTCAGCCGCGATGCCTTCGCCGGCCAGCGCGGCCACGGCCGCCCCGGGTTCGGCGCGATGCAGGTTGACGCGCAGCCAGACCGGCGCGCGATCGCGCAGCGCCAACGCCACGGCTTCCGCATCCGGCCCCAGCGCCGCCCGCCAGGCCGGCAGGATCCAGCCGGGCAGATCCAGCGCCGCCTCGGCATCCGGCGCCTGGCCGCCGGCGCGTTCGGCGTCCGAAAGCGCCGGCGGGGCGTGCCGGTCGCCGGTGAAGATCGTGTCGGGGTCGATCCCCTCCTCGCGGCACAGGCCCAGCATCAGCCCGCGGCCGGAACGCCCGCCGCCCAAGGCCGCGCGCGAGCGCAGCCGGCGCAGGCTGTCGAACACCAGGTCGCGCACCGCTGTCCGGTCGCCGGACCCGGCAAAGCGGCTGGCGCGCGACCAGCGCAGCAGCGCGGCTTCGGCAGGCTGGCCGGCAAGGATCTGGTCGAGGATGGCGGTCGCCGCATCGATGCGGGCGGCTGGAGTCATGATGCCTGCGCCCCCGGCGCGGAAGGTTGCTGAACCGCGGTGCAGAAAATCCGCGGGGCCGCGAATGTCAATCCCAGGCGTCGGGCGGCCCGGCCCCGCGCGCCGGCACCGCCAGCGGCGGCCCGCGCGAGGCCAGCAGCAGCGGTCCGCGCGGCGCGGTGATCGCCGCGCCGCGCCCTTGGCCGATGGCAGCCAGCGAGCCGGGCGTGCCGGTGACGCCGGTGCCCAAGGGCGCGCCCAGCAGCATCACCCGTTCCCGCACCCGCTGGCGCTGGCCCGAGGCGATGGAGGCGAAGCTGTTATAGGTCTCGGGCCCGCCGGTCAGGCCCTGGAAGCCGCGCTCGCGCAGCATCTGGCGCAGCGTGTCGAAGCGGGCGAGGTATTTTTGCGCGTGAACCTGCGTGCGCGAGTGGAATGCCCCGGCCGCGCGGCGCCAATCCCCGGTCTCGCCATACAGATCGCGCACGAAACGCGCGGCATAGCGGGCATTCTGCAACGGATCGAACATCTGCGCGACCGAGGAGAAGTTCCCGCCATGCCAGCGATAGTTCAGCTGGAAGCAGCCGATGTCGATATTGGTGCGGCCCTGCGCCACGCGATCCTCGGCAAAGGCGACGGCGCTGGCGGGGTCGTCGAACCATGTCCCCTCGCCCTCGGCATTGGCGCTCCAGGCCCAGGGGCGGACGAGGCCGTCCAGCCGCCGTCCCGTCTCGGTCAGGGTCAGGGCGCCCATGATGTCCATGGGCACGCCATATTCCTGCGCCGCCTGCTGCGCCGCCCATTCGCAGACTGCGGCCGAAGGCAGGGCCAGGGCCCGGCCGGGACCGAAAACCGCAAGGCAAAGCGCCAGAAGACAAGGGAAAGCCCGAAGAAACATGAAAGGCCGCGAAGGTGGTTCCCCCGCGACCTTAAGGCCAATCCGGTCAAGATTCGGTAAACGGCTCAGCCCATGCGGTAGTTCGGGCTTTCGCGGGTGATCTGCACGTCATGGACGTGGCTTTCCTTGAGCCCGGCGCCGGTGATGCGCACGAACTGGCAGCCGCCGCGCATCTCGGCCACGGTGGCGTTGCCGGTATAGCCCATGGCGGCGCGCAAGCCGCCGACAAGCTGGTGGATCACCGCGGCGGCCGAGCCCTTGTAGGGCACCTGACCCTCGATCCCTTCCGGGACCAGCTTGTCGCTGGCCGCGTCCTTCTGGAAATAGCGGTCGGCCGAACCGCGCGCCATGGCGCCAAGGCTGCCCATGCCGCGATAGGATTTGAAGCTGCGGCCCTGATAGAGGATCACCTCGCCCGGCGATTCATCGGTGCCGGCGATGGCCGAGCCGACCATGGCGCAGGACGCCCCCGCCGCGATGGCCTTGGCGAAATCGCCCGAGAACTTGATGCCGCCATCGGCGATCACCGGCACCTCGCCGGCGCCGCGCACCGCGTCCATGATCGCGGTCAATTGCGGCACGCCCACGCCCGCGACGATGCGGGTGGTGCAGATCGAGCCCGGACCGATGCCGACCTTGATCGCGTCGGCGCCGGCATCGACCAGCGCCCGGGCCGCCTCGGCGGTGGCGACGTTGCCGGCCACCACCTGCACCTGGTTGGAATGCGCCTTGATGCGGCTGACAGCGCGGGCCACGCCCTCGGAATGGCCATGGGCGGTGTCGATGACCACCAGGTCCACCCCGGCCTCGACCAGCGCCAGGCTGCGCTCATAACCCTCGTCGCCGACGGTCGAGGCGGCGGCGACGCGCAGCCGGCCCAGCTCGTCCTTGCAGGCCAGCGGGTTCAGCACCGATTTCTCGGTATCCTTCAGCGTCAGCAGGCCGGTCAGCCTGCCATCGGCATTGGTGATCAGCAGCTTCTCGATGCGGCGGGCCTTCATCAGGTCGATGGCCTCGGCCCGGTCGGCGGGCTCGCGCAGGATGGCAAGGTTCTCGGCCGTCATCACGGCCCGCACCGGCATGTCGTCGCTGTTGGCGAAGCGCATGTCGCGGTTGGTGATGATGCCGACGACCCGGCCGGCGGCGTCCACCACCGGAAAGCCGGTGACGTTGTAGCGTTCCTGCAGGGCCTTGGCATCGGCGATGGTCTGGTCGGGGGTCAGGGTGATCGGGTCGTAGACGATGCCCGATTCGAAGCGCTTCACGCGGCGGACCTCGTCGGCCTGCTGCTCGGCGGTCAGGTTGCGGTGGATCACGCCGATGCCGCCGGCCTGGGCCATGGCGATGGCCATGCGGCTTTCGGTGACGGTATCCATGGCGCTGGACAGCAGCGGAATGTTCATCCGGATCTGCTTGGTGACATAGGTCGTCACATCGGCGGTCGAGGGCATCACCGAGGACGCCGCAGGAACCAGAAGAACATCGTCGAAGGTCAGAGCCTCACGAATCTGCATGGGAGCATCCTTGTCAGGGGTTCGTTTGGCAGTTTCCCATTTCACGCGCGGCCGGGAATGTCCAGCCTGTCAGGCGACGGCCGCGTTGGTTTTCGCGGCCAGCCCGCCCGCCGCCCAGGCCCGCCAGATCCGGAACAGGATCCACAGCACCACCAGGCTGGCCATCACCAGCAGGATCAGCGCCGGCAGCGCCCAGCCGGGCGCGAAGCCGGCGACCGCGCTCCACAGCCCCGCCGTCGCCGCCAGCGGGAAGGTGAAGGCGCCCCAGAGCGGCGAGAAACCGGCCTCGGTCAGCCAGCGCCCGCGCAGCACGGCAAGCCCCAACACCGCCGCCGCGACGAAGGCGAGGCCCAGCGCCACCCGCGGCCAGCCCAGCGCGGCGGCGACATGGCCCAGCATGGCAACCGGCGCCAGATGGATCATCAGAAGCGGCCGCAGCGGCGCCGGCACGCGCTCGGCCAGGGCCTGGCGCAGGCTGAGCAACCAGACCAGACCGGCCGTCGCCGCCATCGGCCACCACAACCCCTGCGCGAGCGCGGTCCAGCCAAGCCCCGCCGCCGCCTGCGCGGCGACGATGGGGCCGACGAAGGTCAGTTGCCAGACCGGCGTCACCCGCCCCTGCCCCGGCAGCCGCGTCATGACCGGGATCGCCACCACCCAAAGCACCAGTTGCGCCGCCATGCCGGTCGCCAGCACCACCCGGGCCAGCGCCGGCGCAAACGGGGACAGCAGATGCGCCGCGGCATAGATGCCGACGACGGCGGCAGCGATGCCGGCGCGGCCGGGCAGGATGCGCAGCTCCTCGGCCAGCACCGCGGGACGGTGCAGCAGCTTGCTGCCATAGGCCAGCATGGCAAAGCCCCATGCCGCGATGGCCATGCCCGCCATCAGCCCCGGGACCGCGGGCGCAAGACCCAGCGGCAGCGCCGCCTGCCAGGCCAGCGCCAGCCCCAGCGCGCCCAGCAGCGGCGGAAAGATCGCGGGCGGGACGCTGCGCCAGAGTCCGGGCGGCCTGGGACGGGCCATCACCGGACGGGGCAGCACCGGGCGCGGCATCATGGGGCGGGGCAGCGGGGCACGGGGCGGGGTGAACGGCATGGCGACCTCCTGCCCCGCATCTCATAGCGTTGCCGGCCGGCCACGCCAGAGCGGCCGGGCGCGTCAGAACGCCGCGTCATGGAGCCCAGCCGATTGACGCAACCGGGGAGCGTGCCGCAGGCTGGATGCAGCGGCCCGGCAAGGGCCAGACCATGGGAGGAAATCATGAAAAAGATCGTCACCGGCATCGGCGCTCTGCTGGCCACGGCCGCGCCTGTCCTGGCCGGCGGGATCGAACGCGCGCCGCAATCGCTGGCGCCGCTGTTCGAGAACGGGAACTATGCCGAGCTGAGCTTCGGCGGCGTCAATCCCAGCGTGCGCGGCACCGACGCCGCGGGCTTCGAGACCGGCGATGTCGCGCAGGGCTATGGCTTCTTCGGCCTCGCCTACAAGCACCAGTTCACCGACAACCTTTCCGGCGCGATCATCGTCGAGCAGCCTTTCGGGGCGGATGTCCTTTATCCGATAGCGAGTTCGCCGGTACTGGGCGGCACGCGGGTCGAGGTGAACTCGACCACCTATACCGCGCTGCTGCGCTACAAGTTCGACAACAACTTCTCGGTGCATGGCGGTGTCCGGGGCTCGCATGCCGATGGCGGCGTCCGGCTGCAGGGCGCGGGCTATGCGACCACCTCGGGCTACAATCTGGACATCGACGGCGCCTGGGGCGTGGGTTGGGTCGCCGGCGTCGCCTATGAGATGCCCGAGATCGCGGCGCGGGTCTCGCTGACCTACAACTCGCCCATCGAGCACGACTTCGACATGTCGGAAAGCGGCGGGCCGCTGCCGATCACCTTCAAGGACCAGTATACCGTCAAAACCCCGCGCAGCTGGACGCTGGAGGGCCAGACCGGCATTGCCAAGGATACCTTGCTGTTCGGTTCGATCCGCTGGGTGAAATGGTCCGAGTTCGATGTGGACAACCTCCTGTTCCCGATCGCTTCACCCGCCGGAGAGATCCCGCTGGTCGAACTTGAGGACACCACCACCTACACCATCGGCGTCGGGCGCAAGTTCACCGATAACTGGTCGGGCTCGGTTTCGTTCCTCTATGAGCCCAGCGAGGGCGACACGGTGTCGCCGCTGGCGCCGGTGAACGGCCGCAAGGCGGTGACGCTGGCGGCGATCTACTCCATGGACAACATCAAGATCACCACCGGCATCAACTACACCAAGCTGGGCGACGCCACCCTGGGCGTCGGCCCGAGCGGCGCCAAGCGCGAGGTCGCCAAGATGGACGACAGCGAGGCCTGGGGCATCGGCGTGCGGATCGGCTATTCCTTCTGATCCGGGCGGCAACGATCAAGGCCCCGGCGGCTCTGCCCCGGGGCCTTTTTCATGCGCTTCCTGCCCCAGGCGGCCCGGCTGCATGCGCATTGGGGGAACGATGCGCCGGGTGCCGACCTCTGGGTCCACGCGCCTTGGGTATTTGGAAAACGGTGAAGGTCAGCCCTGCAGCGCCCGGACCAGGGCGATGAAATGCTCGCCGCGTTTCTCGAAGTTCGGGTATTGGTCGAAACTGGCGGCGGCGGGGGCGAGCAGCACGGTGTCGCCCGGCTGCGCCTCGGCCGCGGCATGGGCCACGGCCTGTTCCATGGTCTCGGCGATCTCGTAGGGGGTCTGGCCGATCTCCAGCGCGAAGTCGCGGGCGGAATGGCCGATCAGATAAGCCTTGGTGACATGGCCCAGATGCGGTTGCAGGGCGGCGATGCCGCCCTCTTTGCCAAGGCCGCCGGCGATCCAGCGGATGTTCCTGAACGCCGTCAGCGCCTTGGCCGCGGCATCGGCATTGGTGGCCTTGCTGTCGTTGACCCAGGCCACGCCGCCGATCTCGGCCACGGTCTGGCTGCGATGCGGCAAGCCTTCGAAACTGTGGAAGGCGCGCTCGATCTCGCGCGGGGCAAGGCCCAGGGCGCGGGTCGCGGCATAGGCGGCGCAGGCGTTCTGGTGGTTGTGCTCGCCCGGCAGGCCCTTGATGTCGCGCAGGTCCAGCGATGCGACCTGGCGGCCCTTGCGGTATTCCGCGAGATAGCCCTTGCGGGCAAAGACCGACCAGCCGAAGCGTTCGAGTTTCAAACCCGAGGAGATGCGGATCACCCGGTCGTCCGAGGGCGCCATGGCAAGCTGGTCGGCAAGATAGCGGCCCTCGATCTCGTCGACGCCGATCACGGCCCGGTCGGGGCCGCCCTCGGCGAAGAGCCGGCGCTTGGCGGCGAAATAGCCGCCCGGGCCGCCATGGCGGTCGAGATGGTCGGGCGAGAGGTTGGTGAACACCGCGATATCGGGGGTCAGGGCGCGGGCGAGGTCGGTCTGGTAGCTGGAAAGCTCCAGCACCACCACCTCGCCGTCATGGGCCGGGTCGAGCGACAGGACCCCGGTGCCGATATTGCCGCCGATCTGGGTCGGCCGGCCGGCCTCGCGCAGGATGTGGTGGATCAGCGCCGTGGTGGTGGACTTGCCGTTCGAGCCGGTGATGGCGATGACGCGCGGCGTGGTGTCGTAGCTTTCCCAGTCGCGGGTGGCGAAGCTGCGGAAGAACAGCCCGATGTCGTTGTCGACGGGGATGCCCAGTTCATAGGCCTTGGCGATGACCGGATGCGGTTTCGGGTAGAGATGCGGGATGCCGGGGCTGGTGATCAGGGCCGAGATGCCCTCCCAGTGGGCGTCGCGGGTCAGGTCGAGGATGCGCAGCCCCTGCTGTTCGGCCTGTTCGCGGGTGTCGGCGCCGTCGTCCCAGGCGACGACATGGGCGCCGCCGGCGGCGAGCGCGGCGGCGGTGGCGCGGCCCGAGCGGCCGAGGCCGAGCACGGCGATGGTCTGGTTTTCGACGCCTTGGACGGGGATCATGGTTCTGCCTTCGGTAGAGGAAGGCCGGGGGCGCTTCGCCCCCCGGACCCCCCGAGGGTATTTGTCAAACGGAGAAAGATCAGCGCAGCTTGAGCGTGGCAAGCCCGATCAGCGCCAGGATCAGCGCGATGATCCAGAAGCGGATGACGATCTGCGCCTCGCCCCAGCCCTTCTTCTCGAAATGGTGGTGGATGGGGGCCATCAGGAACACCCGCTTGCCGGTGCGCTTGAAGTAGAGCACCTGGATGATCACCGAAAGCGCCTCGACCACGAAGAGGCCGCCGACGATGGCCAGGACGATCTCGTGCTTGGTCACCACGGCGATGGCGCCGAGCGCGCCGCCGAGCGCGAGGCTGCCGGTATCGCCCATGAAGACGGCGGCGGGCGGCGCGTTATACCACAGGAAGCCCAGGCCGCCGCCGATCAGCGCCGCGACGAAGACCGCCAGCTCGCCGGTGCCGGGCACGAAATGCACGCCGAGGTAATTGGCGAAATTCGCGTTGCCGACCATATAGGCGATCACCGCGAAGGTGGCGGCGGCGATCATCACCGGCATGATCGCCAGCCCGTCCAGCCCGTCGGTCAGGTTCACCGCATTGGCGGCCCCGAGGATCACGATAACGGTGAAGGGCACGTAGAGCAGCGACAGGTTGATCAGCGCGTTCTTGAAGAAGGGCAGCGCCAGTTCGCCGCTGAGCGGGGCCGGGTGCAGATAGGCGGCGGCGGCTCCGGCGGCGGCAGCGATGCAGAGGCCGATCAGCAGCCGGACCCGTCCCGAAAGCCCGGCGTGGTGCTGCTTGGTGACCTTGGCATAGTCGTCGGCGAAGCCGATGGCGGCAAAGCCCAGCGTCACCAGGAGCACGATCCAGACATAGCCGTTGTCGAGCCGCGCCCAAAGCAGCGTGCCGAGCGTCAGCGCCGCGAGGATCAGCAGCCCGCCCATGGTCGGGGTGCCGGCCTTGGACAGGTGGCTTTGCGGGCCGTCGTCGCGGATCGGCTGACCCTTTTTCTGCTTGCGGCGCAGAAGGTCGATCAGCGGCCGGCCGAAGAAAAAGCCGAAGATCAGCGCGGTAAAGAAGGCGCCGCCGGCGCGAAAGGTGATATATCTGAAAAGATTGAAGAAATCCCCGCCGTCGGAGAGGTTGGTGAGCCAATAGAGCATTACGCTGTCCTTTCGCCAGGCGGCGTGCTTTGGCGCGTCCGCCGCAGCGCGTCAACCACCGTCGAGACCTTCGAGGACTTCGAGCCCTTCACGAGCACGATATCGCCGAGCGCGACCAGCTCGCCCACCCGCGCCGCCAGTTCAGCGGCGGTTTCGGCATGCAGCCCGCGGCGGGTTTCCGGCAGCGCCTCGTGCAGGGCGCGCATGCGCGGGCCGGCGGTATGGACCAGATCGACGGCGGCCATCGCCGGATCCTCGGCCATGCCGGCATGCATGGCGATCTCCTCCGGCCCCAGTTCCAGCATGTCGCCCAGGATCGCCACCCGCCGCCCGCCGGTCAGCCGCGCCAGCGTCGCAAGGCCGGCCGAGAGCGAGGTCGGGTTCGAGTTATAAGCATCGTCGATCAGCCGGATGCCGCCCAGTTCCTCGACCGCGCCGCGACCCAGCGGCGGGTTCCAGTCCGAGAGATGCTTCGCCGCCGCGGCCAGATCGGCGCCGGCGGCCGACAGCGCAGCCAGCACGCCGACCGCATTCATCACGAAATGCGTGCCGGCGGTGGCGAGGGTGAAATCCACCGTCTCCCCCAGGATGCGGGCGCGGACCCGGGTGGCGCCGTCCACGGTCTCGGCCTTGACCGGCTTGGCCATGCCATGCTGGCCGAAGCCGATCACCAGCGCGCCCGCCGCATCCGCGCAGTCGCGCAGGATCTGCGTCACCGCCAGGTCCTCGGGGATGATGGCATGGCCGGCGGGTTCAAGGCCGGCAAAGATCGCGCCCTTCTCGCGGGCGATGCCCTCGATGGCGCCGAAGGCTTCCAGATGCGCGGCCGCGACGGTGGTGATCATCGCCACCTGCGGGCGGGCGAGGCGCGCCAGCGGCTCGATCTCGCCGGGATGGTTCATGCCGATCTCGATGATGGCGAAATCGGTGTCGGCGGGCATCCGCGCCAGCGTCAGCGGCACGCCCCAGTGATTGTTGTAGCTGGCCTCGGCCGCGTGGATTCGCCCCTGCCCGGAGAGGGCGATGCGCGCCATTTCCTTGGTCGAGGTCTTGCCGACCGAGCCGGTGATGGCGACGACCTTGCCGCGCATCCGGGCGCGGCCGGCGCGGCCAAGCGCCTCCAGCGCCGCCAGCACGTCGGGGACGACCAGCAGCGGCGCATCATCCGCCACGCCCTCGGGGATGCGGCTGACCAGCGCGGCGCCGGCCCCCTTCTGCAGGGCCTGGGCGACGAAGTCGTGGCCGTCGCGGGCCGCTTGCAGGGCGACGAACAGATCGCCCGGTCGGATGGTGCGGGTGTCGATGGAGACGCCGCCGATGGTGAAATCACGGGTGGCGCGGCCGCCGGTCGCGGCGGCGGCATCCGGCGAGGTCCAGAGCGTCATATCTTGCCATCCAGCGCCGCGACGGCGACCGAGGCCTGTTCGGCATCGTCGAAGGGATAGACGTCGCTGCCGATGATCTGGCCGGTCTCGTGCCCCTTGCCGGCGATCAACAGCGCGTCGCCCGGCTGCAGCGCATCGACGCCGCGCAGGATCGCCTCGGCGCGGTCGCCGACCTCGATGGCGTCCGGACCGGCACCGGCGATGACCTCGGCGCGGATCGCGGCCGGATCCTCGGACCGGGGATTGTCATCGGTGACAAAGACCACATCGGCGAATTGCCGCGCCGCCTCGCCCATCAGCGGGCGTTTCAGGCGGTCGCGATCGCCGCCGGCGCCGAAGACCACGACGATGCGGCCCATGACATGCGGGCGCAGCGATTGCAGGGCCGAGGCCAGCGCGCCGGGCTTGTGGCTGTAATCGACAAAGACCGCGGCGCCGTTTTCGCGCACCGCGGCCAGTTCCATGCGACCGCGCACGGTGGTCAGACCTGGCAGGGTCCCGATCACGCGGGCGGGATCGTCGCCGGCGGCGATGGCGAGGCCGGCGGCGGCCAGCACGTTCTCGGCCTGGAAGCCGCCGATCAGCGCCAGCCGCACCAGATGCGCCTGGCCGAAAAGGCTGAAACGCAGATCCTGGCCGGTGGCGTCGTAGCGCTGCCCGAGGATGCGCAGGTCGGCGCGCTCATCCTTGCCGATGGTGGTCAGTTCCAGGCCACGCTCGCGCGCGATCTGCGCCATCTGCCGGCCGCGCGGGTCGTCGATGTTGATCACCGCCCCGGCGCCCTCGTCCAGGATATGGTCGAAAAGCAGCGCCTTGGCGGCGAAATACTCGTCGAAATCCTTGTGATAATCCAGGTGATCCTGGCTGAAATTGGTGAAGGCGCCGGCCTTCAGCCGCACGCCGTCCAGCCGGCGCTGGTCGAGCCCGTGCGAGCTGGCCTCCATCGCCGCATGGGTGACGCCGGCCGCGGCCGCCTCGGCCAGCACGCGGTGCAGGGTGATCGGTTCGGGCGTGGTATGGGCCAGCTTGGCCTGGTAGTCGCCTTGCACGCCCATGGTGCCCAGGCTGATCGCCTTGTGGCCCAGCGCCTGCCAGATCTGCCGGGTGAAGGTCGCGACCGAAGTCTTGCCCGAAGTGCCGGTGACGGCGACCATGGTCTCGGGCTGGGCGGCGAACCACAGCGCGGCGGCCCCGGCCAGCGCGGCGCGCGGATCCTCGGCCACCACCAGCGCCGCGTCCGATCCGGCCAGTTCGGCCGCCGCGATCTCGGCGCCCTTGCGGTCGGTCAGGATCGCGCCCGCACCCTGACGCAACGCGTATTGGATGAATGCGCCGCCATGTGTGGCCGAGCCCGGCAGGGCCGCGAACAGATGCCCGGGCCTGACCTGCCGCGAATCGACGGACAGCCCCGTCACCCCGGGGTCGCGCCCCTTGTCCCCCCGAAGCCCCAGAAGGGACAGCCGCATCACCCGTTCGGTCACGGAACCTCCGCTCATCAGTTCGAGACGAGCTTTAGCCCATCGGGCAAAGGCCGTTCAACCATCGGCAGTTCGGATTCGGTGGCGGGGCGCAGGCCCAGCAGCGGTGCGACGCGGCGGATCACCTCGGCCGCCACCGGGGCCGAGGTCGCGCCGGCGGTGCGGGTTTCGCCGCCCCCGCGCATGGTCGACGGCTCGTCCAGGGACAGCACCAGCACATATTGCGGATCGCTGGCCGGGAAGATCGAGGCGAAGTTCGACACCACCTTGTTGCCGTAATAGCCGCCGGTCGGGCGCGGCTTGTCGGCGGTGCCGGTCTTGCCCGCCACCTCGTAGCCCTCGACATTGGCGCTGCGGCCGCTGCCGCGGATCACCACCTGGCGCAGCATCTGCACCGCGATGCGCGCCGCCTCGGGCGACAGCACCTGTTCTCCCGGGCGCTGCTGGTTGCGGTCGTGGATCAGCGTCGGCACCACGCGCCGGCCGCCATTCGCGACCGTCGCATAGGCGGTGGCAAGATGCAGCGGGCTGGCGGCCAGGCCATGGCCGAAGGCCACGGTGGCCGAGGTCACCGCCGGCCAGCGCTTGGGCACCAGCGGCTTGCCGGTCGGCGCCTCGCTCATCTCGATCGGCGTCGGCTCGAAGAAGCCCAGCTTTCCCAGGAACTCCTTCTGCCGCTCGGCGCCCAGCAGCTGCGCGACACGGACGGTGCCGACGTTCGAGGATTTTACGATGATATCGGTCACCGAAAGCGTGCCGTAATTGTGGCCGCGGAATTCGTTGATCAGGTATTTGCCGATTTTCATCGGCGCCTTGGCGTTGATCATGGTGGTGGGGCTGATCAGCTTCAGGTCGATCGCCTGCGCCACCGGAAAGATCTTGAAGGTCGAGCCCAGCTCGTATTGCCCCTGCACCGCGCGGTTGAACAGCGGGCTGTCCGAGGGATCGCCCTTGAGCAACGGCCGCGGCCGGTCATTGGGGTCGAAATCCGGCAGGCTGGCCATGGCGACGATCTCGCCGGTCCTGACCTCCATCAGGATGCCGGTGGCGCCCTTGGCGTTCATGACCTTCATGCCGTTCGACAGCACCTCCTCCATCGCCGCCTGCACGGTCAGGTTCAGCGACAGCACCAGCGGCGCCCCGTCATTGGCCGGGTCGCGCAGCCAGTGGTCGAAGGCTTTCTCGACCCCGGCCACGCCGACGACCTCGGCGCTGGCCACGTCCTCCTTGCCGAAGGTGGCGCCGCCCAGGATATGGCTGGCGATGCGGCCGTTCGGATAAAGCCGCATCTCGCGCGGGCCGAACAGCAGTCCCGGCTCGCCGATGTCGTGGACGGCCTGCATCTGCTCGGGGCTGATCTTCTTCTTGATCCAGACGAAGGTGCGCTTGCCGGTGAAGTCCTTTAGCATCCGCTCGAGGTCCAGATCGGGGAAGATCTTCTTCAGCTCATGCGCGGCGCGTTCCGGCTCGACCATCTGCTGCGGGTGGGCGTAAAGCGAATGGGTCAGCAGGTTGGTGGCCAGCACCCGGCCCTGCCGGTCGGTGATGTCGGCGCGCTGCGAGATGATCTGCGCCCCGGTGGTCTGCACCCGCGGCTCGCTGGGCTGGCTCGAGGCCAGGACGCCCATCTTGGCGCCGACGGTGCCAAAGGCGACGGCGAAGGCGCAGGACATGAAGAACAGCCGCGTGCGGGCGCTGCCGCGCGCCCGTTCCTGGATCTCGGCATGCCTCTGGGCGCGGTTCTCGGCCTCGATGGCGTCGGGATTCTCGCCTTTTTCGCGGGCGCGAAGGATGCGGGCCAGCGGGCGCAGCGGGGTGCGGATCATGGCGTGCTCTCCTGTGGTCGGCGCGGCGGATAGCCGGCGGGGCGTTCGGCCGGGATGCCTGCGGCGGCGGGCGGCGGCTCGGGGGCCTTGGGCGCCGGGAAGGCCACCTGCCCCACATCGACGAACTGGTCCGAGCCGAAAGGCACCAGCTTCAGCTTGTCGAAATTCAGGTTCACCAGCTGGCGCAACCGCTCGGGCCGGTTCAGATAGGCCCATTCGGCGCGCAGGACACCCAGATCCTCGCGCAGCCGGCCGATCTGGCGCTGGATGTCGCTCATCTCGCTGATCGCGGACTGGGTGCGGTAATTCTCGCGATAGGCCCAGAAGGCCAGGCCCATCACCACCAGCGCGGTCAGCAGGTACAGCACGGATCGCATCACGCCCCCCTTCCGGACAGCTGCGGCAGGCCCAGCATCGCCGGGTCGACCCGGCCGGCCGGCGCCCCGGTGCGGATGCCGACGCGCAAGAGCGCCGAGCGCGCCCGCGGATTCGTCGCCAGTTCCGAATCGTCCGGGCCGATGGCGCGGCGGAAGGGCAGCGTGAAGGCAGGCTCCTCGCGCGCGGCCTCGGGCGCGTAGCGGCTGCCGCCGCCGGCGCTGTTCGAGCGCGCCTGCATGAAGCGCTTGACGATGCGGTCCTCGAGCGAATGGAAGCTCACCACCGCGAGCTTGCCGCCCGGCCGCAGCGCCCGCTCGGCCGCCGCCAGCCCGGCGACGAGCTGGCCGAACTCGTCGTTCACCCAGATGCGGATCGCCTGAAAGCTGCGGGTCGAGGGATGGCTCTGCCCCGGCTTCGCGCGCGGCAGGCAGCCGGCGACGACATCCGAAAGCTGGCCGGTGCGCGACAGCGGCCGCGCCGCCACGATGGCCTTGGCGATGCGGCGCGAGGCACGCTCCTCGCCGTAAAGGTAAAGCACGTCGGCGATGACGGATTCGGGCGCGGTGTTCAGCAGGTCGGCCGCCGTCGGCCCCTCGCCGCCCATGCGCATGTCCAGGGGGCCGTCGCGCAGGAACGAGAAGCCGCGCTCGGGCTGGTCGAGCTGCATCGAGCTGACGCCCAGGTCCAGCACCACGCCGTCGACCGGCCCCCCGGCCAGCGTGTCGAGTTCCGAGAAGGTGCCCTCGACCAGCCGCAGCCGGTCGCCGTATGCGCCGGCCCAGGCCGCGGCCATGCGGAACACGGCCGGGTCGCGGTCGATGCCGATCACGCACTCGGCGCCCTGTTCCAGCAGGCCGCGCGCATAGCCGCCGGCGCCGAAGGTGCCGTCGACCCAGGTGCCCTTCACAGGCGCAACGGCCCGCAACAGCGGGCCAAGCAGGACGGGAATATGCGGATCCTCGGCCATCTATCCCTCGTCCTTCGAGACCGGGGCCAGCAACGACAGCGGATCGGCGCCCGGCTCCAGCTCGGGCACGCGGGCCTCCAGCGCACGTTCTTCCTCGGCATAGGCTTCGGGGGTCCAGACCTTCAGGCTGTCGCCGGCCGAGATGAAGAAGGCGCTGTCGGTCAGGCCGATCTTCTCGCGCAGCTTCTGGGCCAGGACCAGACGGCCGTCGCCGTCGATCTCGGCCTCGTCGGCATGGCCCTGATAGATGTTTTCCAGAAGGTTGCGGGCGGCCGAGCCGCGCGGCATGCGGGCGATGCCGTCCTCGATCTCTTCCATGGCGTCGATGGTGAAAAGCTGCAGCCAGTTCCAGTCGCGGGTGCCGTAGACGATCACCAGTTGCGCGCGCTTGCCGGCCTGCCAGTCGGGATCGGAGGCTTCAAAGACCCGGCGGAACTTGGCCGGGATGGAAACGCGGCCCTTCGCGTCCACCTTGACCTCTTCCGATCCTCTGAAACGGCGTGCCAAGGGCGCGCCCTCCTTTCACTGTCCCGACCCTTTCGGTCATTGCCGAAAAGGAAAGGCGGACCGGGCTGCTGCCACTGCCCGATCCGCCGCCCTCGTTCCCATCTCTGGGCCCCGTAGTTTCGGGGATCGCGCCCTGCGTTTCGCGCCACCTGGGGGAGGTGCTGCTCGCGCGCCGCAGAGGTCGTTTCGGAAGCGGGTTGCCTGTATGAAAGCTGCTTGTCGCCTTATGGGGTCTTGCTGCCCCTTCTGCCCGTTCCGTGAGGAAAGGGATGCCATGGGAATTTATGGGACGCAATGGATTTATTCGGGGCCAAACCCCAGGCAGGCAAAGCTCCGCCGGCGAACAGCCAGCGAACAAGTTCACAGCAATGCGAGGTATCGGAGTTTGACGCGGCGCCACCACTAGATATGGTGTCAGCCCAGCTGTGGCAAATAAATCCCACGCATTCCCGAAATCGACAGCGGCGGCCCCGAAGGTCGCCGTTCGGCCCCGGTCGAAGCCGCTGTCCCTAGGCAAATCCGCCCATGCTCACGGGCAATCACGCGGCGGTGATTCGGGATCGGCCGGCATTCCCGTGAAATCCCAGCCGCCATTCCCATGCTTTCCCGAAAGCGGCGTCAGGCCATGCCGCCGGCGATCAGCCGATCGGCCAGCCGGGCGAAGGCCTGGGCCACCGGACCGTCGCCGGCCGCGACCGGGGTGCCCTCGTCCCCGGCCAGCCGCACCTCCAGATTCAGCGGGATCTCGCCCAGGAAGGGCAGGCCCAGCTTTTGCGCCTCGGCCGCGACGCCGCCATGGCCGAACAGATGCGCCTCATGGCCGCAATTGGGACAGATATAGGTGGACATGTTTTCGACCAGGCCCAGCACCGGAGTCTTGAGCTTGTCGAACATGTCGATGGCGCGGCGCGCGTCGATCAGCGCCACGTCCTGCGGGGTCGAGACGATCAGCGCCCCGCTGACCTGCGCCTTCTGACACAGCGACAGCTGCACATCGCCGGTGCCGGGCGGCAGGTCGACCAGCAGCACATCCAGCTCGCCCCATTTCACCTGGTTGAGCATCTGCTGCAGCGCGCCCATCAGCATCGGGCCGCGCCAGACCACCGCCTCGCCTTCCTTCATCATCAGGCCCAGCGACATGACGGTGACGCCATGGGCGTGCAGCGGCTCGATCATCTGGCCGTCGCTGGTCGGGCGCTGCCCGGTCAGGCCCAGCATCCGCGGCTGCGAGGGACCGTATATATCGGCATCCAGCAGCCCGACCCGGCGACCCTTGCGCGCCAGCGCCACCGCCAGATTCGAGGTCAGGGTGGATTTTCCCACCCCGCCCTTGCCCGAGCCGATGGCGAGGATCCGCGCCACGCCGCTGACCGGGGCCGGTCCGGCCTGGGGTGTCGGGTGGCGGCCGATCTTCAGGCTGGGCGGCGCCTCGCCGCCCGAACGTGCCGCGACCTGCGGCGGGGCGGCGCCACGCGGCGCGGCCGGGGCGGTGGTGACGATCTGCACCTTCTCGACCCCGGGCAGCGCGGACAGCAGGCGCTGCGCCTCGGCCTCGACCGGGCCGAGCGCGCGGGCGGCGCCGGCATCCTCGGCCTCGATGACGAATCGGATCACCCCCGATTCCACGTTCAGCGCCCGCACCAGGTCGCGCGAAACCAGGGTTCCACCCCCCGGCACCGCGATCCGTGCCAGCTCCTCAAGCACACGTTCCCGTGAAATCGCCATGACTTCCCCCGATTTGCAGCGGCGGCAGCATGGCAATTTGCGCCGGGAACGGCAAGCAAGCGCAAAGGTCCAGCGCGCCTAAGTTGCTGTGACCCCGCGTAAAATACGACCGATCAGATAGGAAATGACCGTGACCGCCATGAATCGGGACAGAAAATTTCGCGAAATATTAAGCATTTGTAACAGGGTTCCTGGAACAGCCATGCCGTTTCTGCATAGCAGCATGTCGCCTTCGGCCGTTGTGCAATCGCAGAAAAAGCCCCATGTTCGCCCTAACAGCACGGCAGGCTGAAGACGAAACGCCCGCCGCGCCATCCGCAAGACGAAGAAGAGTGTATGAAATGGCTGTCCTCGACCTGATCCATGGCGGTATGCACCGCAACGACGTCG
Source organism: Paracoccus sp. TOH (assembly GCF_030388245.1). NCBI lineage: Bacteria > Pseudomonadati > Pseudomonadota > Alphaproteobacteria > Rhodobacterales > Paracoccaceae > Paracoccus > Paracoccus sp. TOH. The sequence continues at coordinate 1,435,060 of NZ_CP098360.1, read as the reverse complement.
CCGGCAATGGCGGGATCGCGAAGTTCGTGGCCAATATCCGTGAGAATATGGCCCGCCGCGCGGTCTATCGCCAGACCCTGCGCGAACTGGGTGAACTCTCGAACCGCGACCTGGCCGATCTGGGCCTGAACCGCGGCAGCATCCGCAGCGTGGCCTATGAGGCCGCCTGGGGGGCCAAGTAAGGCATAGAACACCCGACCCACTCCTCCTCCCTTGGGTCCGGGTTCAGGCGGCATCCTCCCTCCTCCTCCCTGAGGATGCCGCCGCTCTGATACGGTGAAGCCCCTCCTCCTCCCTGGGCTTCCCGGTTCCGGCGGCACCCTCCCTCCTCCCTGAGGGTGCCGCCAAGAAATACCGCCGCAAGGCGGAACAAGATGCGACGGTCCTCTCCTCCTCCCTGGGATCGTCAGCACGCGGTAATGGCTCCCTCCTCCCTGCCATTGCCGCACCCCATACGGCGAGACCCCTCCTCCTCCCTGGGTCTCGCGGTTCCGGCGGCCGCCTCCCTCCTCCTCCCGGAGGCGCCGCCAAACCGATACGGTGAAGCCCCTCCTCCTCCCTGGGCTTCCCGGTTCCGGCGGCACCCTCCCTCCTCCTCCCTGAGGGTGCCGCCAAGAAATACCGCCGCAAGGCGGAACAAGATGCGACGGTCCTCTCCTCCTCCCTGGGATCGTCAGCACGCGGTAATGGCTCCCTCCTCCCTGCCATTGCCGCACCCCATACGCGGCCCCTCCTCCTCCCTGGGCCAGCGTTGCGCGGCGGTGCCCCCTCCTCCTCCCTGGGCGCCGCCGCTTTTCATTTCCGGGCCATCGGGTTAATCGCGGGACATGTTGTCCTATCAGCACGCCTATCACGCCGGGAATCTGGCCGACCTGCACAAGCACGCGCTGCTGGCTTGGATGCTGGCCTATCTGACCGCCAAACCGAAACCGCTGTCCTATCTGGAAACCCATGCCGGGCGCGGGCTTTACGACCTGGCGGCGCCCGTGGCGGCAAAGACCGGCGAGGCGGCGGCCGGCATCACCCGGGCGCTGTCCGAAAGCTGGCTGCCGCGGGACCACCCGCTGCGGCTGGCGCTGGACGCGGTGCGCATCCGCCACGGCGCGACCGCCTATCCCGGCTCGCCGCTGATCGCGCGGCATTTCCTGCGGCCGGGCGACGCGGCGCATCTGGCCGAACTGCACCCGGCCGAGCACGCGGCGCTGGCGCAGGTCGCCGGTTTCGCGCATCTGCACCGGCAGGACGGGTTTCAGATGGCGCAGGCGCTCTGCCCGCCGCTGCCGCGCCGGGGCCTGCTGCTGATCGACCCGAGCTATGAGGTCAAGACCGATTACGACGCCATCCCGCGTCACATCGCCAAGCTGGCGCGCAAGTGGAACGTGGGCGTCATCGCGCTGTGGTATCCGATCCTGACCGACAGCCGCCATGCACCCATGGTCGAGGCGCTGCGCCGGGACCATCCCCAGGCGCTGATCTCGGAGGTGCGGTTTCCGCCGGCCCGGCCCGGCCACGGCATGATCGGCTCGGGCATGGCGGTGCTGAACCCGCCCCATGGGCTGGCCGAGGAAGCCCGGCGAATCGAGGCGCTTTTCTAGGGCCGCGGGTCCGGACATCGTTGCGGGGGGACTGCGCGTTCGGTCGAAAAACATGGGCTGCAATCGGTTAGCACTGATTGCAGCCCATGGACGTTTCGTGAACGAATCGGGAAAATGGGCTTGCCGCTTAAAGGTGCGGCATGAGCCACGACGCCACCTCCTGGGCCTTCAAACAGCGCGGCTTAAAGCCCGCGACATGGCGGGTTCTGGCCGTGCTGGCCGACCGTCACTGCCCTGCAAGCGGATGCTGGGTCGATCTCGACCATCTGGCCGAATTTTGCGAGATCAGCAGGCCTATCCTTGAAAAGCATCTCTACCTCTTGGAGCGAAAGCTGCTGATCCAATGCCCGAGCTTCGCTGGCCCCAAAAGTGGGGGCAGCGGTCTCGTGTCTTTTCGGTTGCTCATTGAGGATCCCGCGATTGGGCAGGGGGTGCGCAATGAGTAACCTCGTCTCGGCAAAGGTTCATAAGAAGGTGTTCGGCTCAGCCACGCGCAAGTCCGTGATGATCTATTTCGCGGACAAGGCCAGCGACGGCGGCGAAGGCATCTGGGCCTCGAAAACCACCATCGCGGCGGAGCTTGAAATGCACCGTGCGACGGTGATCAGGACCATCAACGAGCTGGTCGCGGAAGGCATCCTGATCGTCGTCGGTGACCGTCGGCACCGCAACGGCGCGACTGTCGAATATGACATCTCGCTGGAAGCGGTCGAGCGGCTTCCCGAAGTGGAATTGCCCCGGTCGGAACCGGCGCCCCGCGAGGCCGGAAATGCCTCGACCCGTAGCGCTGCGCTACCCGTCGCACAGCGCTACCCGTCGCACAGCGCGACACCATGATGTCGCACAGCGCGACACAAACCATCCTAGAACCATCCTTGAACCATACGGGCGCGGGCGAGCGCGAGGCGGTGCCCGATCCTGACACGCTCGTGGCCTTCGAGCGCTTCTGGCAGGTGCATCCGAAAGCCCGGCAGCGGGATCGCTCGTTTGCGCTGTGGCTGGCTGCTGAGAAAAGCGGGGCTGATCCGCAGCGCATCATCTGCGAGGCGCAGCGGTATCGGCAGGTCAACCAGGGCAAGGATGCCCAGTATCTGGTTTCGTCGGACCGTTGGCTGGAGCAACGGCGCTGGGAGGGCGAGCCGGGAAAGGCGTTCGTGTCGATGGATGAACGGATGCGGGGCATCGAAGCGACGGCGGAGATGCTGGCCGGTAAGGTGCGGGCCGGTGCGCCTGTCGTGTCGTCGGCGTTCAGCCCGGCCATTCTCGATTGCATCCTCGGCAAGCGGCTGCTGACCGTGGCGCAGTTGCAGGGCGCGGGGGTGCGAGTATGAGCATGGCCGAGACAGCGATGGCCGAGCCGGCCCGTATCGAGATCGCTACCTGCCCCGGCAACAGCTTCTTCTTCGTGGTGCTGGTGGCTGACCTCGGCGTCGGCGGTGAAGTGGGCAGGCAGATGGTCTGGCAAGGGCGCAGCTACGAGGCGGCAATCCTGATGGGCGAGACCATGGCGCGGAAGGCCCGGCTGCCGGTGGTTGACCGGGTGGTCGAGTGAGGGTGCCGGCATGCTGAAGATCATCACCAGCAGCGAGACCGTCGAGGGGTTCGGGTGCCGATATCGGGTGACCCGGCGCCGATTGGTCCTGTTCGGGCGGTTGACCCTGTGGCGGACGGCCGAATGGACCCGCGTCACCTGACCCGGGGGGTGGTCCCCGATTTTGGCCCTTTGGCGGGGACCGGCGCGGGGTGGCAAGCGCAACATTTGCGGGAAATAGGATTTTTTCATTTCAGTTCAAATAGATGGAAGAATGACAGAGGAGCGGCGGAAGGAAATCACCATGGCGAAACAGGAAAAATTGGAGCAACCGCCTTTGGATCGGTGGCGCGTGGATGCCGTGCTGGACCCCGAGCGGAAGATCTGGGGCCTCAACCAGATTGCCGAGGTTCTCGGCGTCAGCGTCAACACGGCGCGCACCTGGGCGCAGATGCCCGAGGTTCCGATCTACAAGCCGGCCGGGTCGGGCAGCTATTTCGCGTTCCGATCCGAGCTTTTGGCCTGGCTTCGGCGCAAGGCCTGAAATGGATTTGTAGGAATTTGGAGGATTTTGTAGGATCTTGGAGCTTATCAGACCGGCGCGGCGAGCCGCATAAACTGGTCCATGAGCATCTGGACCCATCTTCGCAAAGCCTTCGCGCCCGAGCGCAAGTCGCTGGCCTCGCCCGATGCGGCGCTGCTGGCGGCCTTCGGGCTGACGGAAACCACGTCCACGGGCATCGTGGTCAGCCAGGCCGAGGCGCTCAAGGTGCCGGTGGTGGCGAACGCGATCCAGCTGATCTCGGAAGCCGTCGCCTCGCTCGACGTGACCGTGAAGCGGATCGAGGGGCAGGACGAGGTGGACGTGCCCGACCACCCGCTGCTGTCCCTGCTGCGTGACGAGGCGAACGACTGGACCACGGGCTTTGAGCTGATCCGGCAGATTGTCCGGGACGCCCTGATGAACGACGCCGGCGGTCTCGCCTGGGTCAACCGGGTGAACGGCGAGCCGCGCGAAATCATCCGCTACCGCGTGGCCTCGCTGCAATTCGACCTCGATACCGAGACCGGCGAACGCAGCTACCGGCTGACCAATCGGCCAATCCCGGCCCGTGATGTGGTCCACCTTCTGCCGCCCCTCGACCGCTCGCCGCTGACGCTGGCCCGAGAGGCCATCGGCATCGCTGTCGCGCTCGACCGCCACGCCGGCAAGCTGTTCACCCGTGGCGCCCGCCCCTCGGGCGCCCTGCTGATCCCCAAGGGCATGCAGGAAGAAGCCGTCAAGGCGGCGCGGGCAGCGTGGCGGCTCGCGCATGAAGGCGAGGACCAGGGCCGCACGGCGATGCTCTATGACGGAATGACCTTCGAGCCGTTCACCTTCAACAGCACGGATGCGCAGTTCCTCGAAAACCGCCGGTTCCAGATCGAGGAGATCGCCCGGGTCTTCAACATCCCGGCGCCGATGGTGGGCGACCTGTCGCGCGCCACCTGGTCGAACTCGGAACAGAAGGGCCGCGAGTTCCTGTCCTACACGCTGGAACCCTGGCTGCGCGGGTTGGAAGGCGCACTGCGCCGGGCGCTGTTCTCGGACGAGGAGCGCGCGAATCACGTGATCCGCTTCGACCGCGACGACCTGACCCGCGCCGATCTGGCGACCCGCGCCACCACCATCAACAGCCTGATCTCCAGCCGCACCATCAACCCGAACGAGGGCCGGCAATGGCTGGGCCTGCCGCCCCGCGTGGGCGGCGACGAGTTCCTGAACCCGAACATTTCCGCTGCCCCGGCCGAAAAGCCGGCGCCGGAACAACCCGAGGACGACGATGCAACTGAATGACATTCTGGCCGATGCGCAGGATCAGGATCGGGGCCGCGACTTCGATCTGCTGGACCCCGTGACCGGGAAGCCGGTGGGCATCACCCTGCGCATCGCCGGCCCGGACAGTGCCACCCAGGCGCGGGCCCGGGTGCAAATGGTCGATGACCTGGCCGAGATGGCGGATGCCGATGGCCGGGTTTCGGCGGCGGATCGCGAGAAGGCCCGCCTCAACACGCTGGCCCGCTGCGTCCTGGGCTGGGACGTGAAGGAGGACGGTGCGCCGGTGCCCTTCTCGCAAGCCAATGTCGTGCGCTTCCTGCGCGCCGCGCTCTGGGTGCAACAGCAGGTCGATGGCTTCGCCTCCGACCGTGCGGCCTTCTGGAGGCGCGGCTGATGGATCGGATCGAAAGCAAGGCTGCGTTCAGCGTCGATGAAGAAGGCCGGATCGAGGGTCTGGCCTCGGTCTTCGGCACCACGGATCGGGGTGGCGATATCGTCCACAAGGGCGCGTTCTCGGGCGCGAGCTTCCCCATTCCGATGCTTGCCGGCCATGACCAGGCCGAGGTGATCGGCGTCTGGGAGGAAGGCACCGAGACCATGGAGGGCCTGCGGGTCAAGGGCCGCCTGACCCTGACCGTGCAGCGGGCGCGCGAGGTTCGCGACCTGATCCTCGCCAAGGCCTTGCAAGGCCTTTCCATCGGCTATGTCGCCACCCGCAAGGCGGCGCGGCGCGGCGGCGGCCGCGATCTGCATGCCGTCGATCTTCTCGAAATCAGCGTGGTCGCGGTGCCGATGCATCCCGGCGCGCGCATCACGTCAGCAAAGGACATGACCATGACGGACAAGACCGAAGACAAGGACGAGGGCGGTATCGCGGCGTTGGAAGCCAAGATGACCGACCTCGAGAAGAAGGCCGATACCTCGGCCCTGACGGCCCGGCTCGACAAGCTGGAAGCCAAGATGAACCGCCCGGCGACCGAGACCAAGGCCGAGGATGAGCCGACCGAGGAGCGCAAGGCCTTCGCGCATTACCTGCGCCTCGGCAACCAGATCCCCGAGGCCGAGCGCAAGGCGCTGATCGTTGCCAGCGATCCGCAGGGCGGCTATCTCGCCCCGCCCGAACTCTCGGCCGAGATCATCCGCGATCTGGTCGAGATCAGCCCGATCCGCCAGTTCGCCTCGGTGCGCTCGACCTCGGCTCCCTCGGTGCTCTATCCGACGCGTGGCGATATCACCAATGCCCGTTGGGCTGGCGAGACCCAGACCCGCACGGAATCGGACATCAGCTTCGGCCAGAAGGAGATGGAGCCGAAGGAGCTGGCGACCTTCGTGGATATCTCGAACCGCCTGCTGGCCGACGCCCCGCAGGCCGAGACCGAGGTGCGCACGGCGCTGTCCGAGGACTTCGGCCAGAAAGAGGCCCGCGCCTTCGTCCTGGGGCAGGGCGTCCTCGAACCCGAAGGCTTCATGGTCCACGAGGGTATCGCCTCGACCGCGAACGGCCACGCCACCACCCTGTCGGCGGATGCGCTGATCGGCCTGCTTTACGCCCTGCCGGCGACCTATCGCAATCGCGGCGCCTGGGCGATGAACGGCACCACCCTGGGCAAGCTGCGCCTGCTGAAGGATGGCGACGGCCGGTTCCTGTGGCAGCCGAGCTTCCAGGCCGGCCAGCCCGAGACCATCCTCGGCCGTCCGGTGATCGAGATGGTGGACATGCCCGATATCGCGGCCAACGCCTTCCCGATCATCTACGGCGATTTCTCGGCCTATCGGATCATCGACCGCACCTCGATGTCGGTCCTGGTCGATCCCTACACCCGCGCGACCAACGGCATCACCCGCATCCACGCCACCCGGCGCGTGGGCGGCGGCGTCTTGCAGGCCGCGCGCTTCCGCAAACTTCGCATGGCGACCAGCTGAGGAGCATGAAACGATGCGTGACCTTTACTCGAACATCGCCGCCATCCAGGCGCTGGCGCCCGCGGTGCAGACGGCGGCGGCGCAAGGCGCGGCGATCGACCTCAAGGGCGCTGGCCGCGCGGCCTTCGTCGTGAACACCGGCGAGATCGCCGGCTCGGGCGTCTTCGGCGTGACCTTGCAGGAAAGCGATACCGGCGCCAGCGGCTGGACCAATGTCGCGGCGGAGGAGATGGACAGCAACGCCCCGGCGGCACTGGCGGCGTCCAGCGTCTACCGGCTGGGCTATCGCGGCTACAAGCGGTTCGTGCGCCTGTCGCTGACCCGTGCCAGCGGCACCAGCATCGCGGCCGGCGCCACGGCGATCATCGTCCCCGACAGCCGCCCGGTGGCCTGATGCCGGTGCGCGCGCCTCGCCTCTGCCCCTGCGGGCGCCGTGTTCCCTTCGGGATGCGGTGCCCGTGCCAGGCGACGCTCGACGCCATGCGCAAGGCCCGATTCGACAAGACCCGGCCGAACAGCAGCCAGCGCGGCTATGGCCGGTCATGGGAGAAGGCCCGCAAGGCCTTCCTCGGCCGGCCCGAGAACCGCTTCTGCAAATGGCCGGGCTGCGATCTTGGGCACAAGGGAGGGCCGGCACTCGCCACCCATGTGGATCACGTCATTCCGCACAAGGGCGATGCGAAGCTGCGGGACGATCCCGGCAACTGGCAGGGCCTTTGCGCCCATCATCACAACAGCGCCAAGCAACGGCTGGAACGGCGCAGCACCCGAAAGGATCAGCAATGACCATCTACGCGACCAATGGCGCCAAGCTCTATATCGGCGCCGCACTGGCGGCGAAGTCCGCCGACTTCGTGGCGGCGGATTTCACCTCGCAGACCTGGGTCGAGATCGGCGAGACCGAGGGGCTCGGCTCGGTGGGCGACAGTTCGGCGGAAATCACCTTCGACAGCATCGCGGCTTCTCGCACCCGGCGCCTGAAGGGCACCCGCAACGCCGGCTCCATGGAGGTGGTTTGCGGCATCGACTATGCCGACGCGGGGCAGATCGCGGTGATCGCAGCGGAGAAGACCCCGCATGATTACGCCTTCCGCCTGGTGCTGAACGACGCCCCGCCCGGCGGCACGCCGTCCATGCGCTATTTTGTGGCGAAGGTCGCGAGCGCGGTCGAGGCGCTCGACAGCGCGAACAGCGTCATGAAGCTGAACGCCACGCTGTGGGTGAACTCGAACGTGGTCAAGGTGGACGCGGACGAGGCCTGACCCATGCTCTACCCGACCGCCGGAAGCCGGATCTTCATCGCCGATGCTCCGACCGAGACGCCGGGGACGGTGCCGGCTTCCGGCTGGGTCGAGATCGGCGAGGCCGAGGCGATCGGCATGCTGGGTGTGGCGTGGGACATCGTCGATGCTACGCATCTGGAATCGCCGGGCGGTGCCGAGGAACTGATGAAGGGCCTGGTGCGCCGGCCGCCCGTGCAGATCATCTTCGGGCAAGACCCGGGGGATGTCGGACAGGCGATCCTGTGGCAGGCATCACGCGCCCGTGAGCATTACCCTGTCCGCCTGGTCTTTCCGGGCGGTGCCCGCTGGCGGGCGTGGTTCGGGCTGGTGGTGGGGCTGTCCGAGGTCTTCGACACGGCGAACAGCATCATGAAGCTGCAAGCCGATATCCTGCCCAGTTCGCAAACGATCCGCAGCGAGGATGCCTGATATGCCGATTGTCACGCTTCAGGATGCAAAGGAACAACTCGGGCTGACCCCATCGCATGACGAGGATGATTGGCTGATCGCCGGAAAGATCGATGCCGCGCAGAACCATATCGAGCGGATGCTCGGTTTCCGCATCGAACAGCGTTTCGACGACGAATCGCTGCGGCCCGTCCCGCCTGCGCTCAAGGAGGCGGTTCTGCAACTCGTGGCCTGGTGGTTCGAGAACCGCGAGTCGGCGACCGACATGGGCCGGGAACTGCCTTTCGGCGTCCGGGATATCGTGGACGGTTTCAGGGAGTGGACCTTCTGATGTCGGATGACGGTGGCCTTGCGAAGTTCCAGCGCCACATGCGCGCCGTGCCCGAGGCGGCGCGCCGTGCCGTGGTGCCGGCGCTGGTGAAATCCGCCGATGAGGTCGCGGACGTGATGCGCGCCACCGTGCCGGTGGATGATGGCGACCTGCGGGATTCGATCAAGGTCACCGGCCCCGGCCTGTCCACGCCGCCCTATTCCCAGCCCGGCGGCAGCATGGTGGTTCCCGAGCTCACGGCGGCAATCACTGCCGGCAATGCGGATGTGCGCTATGCGCACCTGGTCGAATACGGACATGGCAACGGCTTCGGGGGCACCACGGTCCCGCCGCATCCGTTCTTCTGGCCGTCCTTCCGGCTGACGCGAAAGCGCGCGCTGAACCGCATCAAGCGCGCTGTTGGCAAAGCGATCCGGGAGGCGAAATGAGCGCGGATCTGGAATTGCAAAAGGGGCTGCGGGCGCGCCTGACCACCTGGGCCGCGCTGGGGGTTCGGCCGAACAGGATCATCGACACCCATGTGGCGCTGGCGGACCTTTTCCCGGCCGGGCCTTTGCCGGTGAACTACGGGTCCACCGATGTGTCGCGCGCCCCGGAACAGCCGGCGATCATCCTGGGCGACAGCCAGGCCGTCGATGCCGGCACCAGCCTGCGGCGTGCGCATACGCGCATCTATCACAGCCTGCATGTCTGGAAGAAGGAAATCTCGCTGGAGGGCGTCAAGACCATCGCCGGCGAGCTGCGCCGCGCCGTTCACGCCGGCCGCCTGGTCCTTGCCGCGCCCTATCACTGCGCCGACGCGCGCGTGTCCTCGATGCGCTTCCTGCGCGATCCCAACGGCGAGTTCGCCCATGGCGTCGTCGTGGTCGAGGCCCTGGTTTGCGAGGTGCTGTCATGAAGTCCGGTCGGCTGGTCGAGATCGTGGTGATCGAGCGGCGCGGCTTCTCGGTGAACGATGCCGGCACCCCAGTGGCGGGCGATCCCTACGAGGTCGCCACGCTGCGGGCCGAGCGTGTTTCCCAAGGGCTGGTGGACCGTCCCGGCCCGGACGGCGCGAGGGTGGAACTGACGGTCGTTTTCCGGGTGCGGTTCAGCGACCAGGTGAAGGTCTCGGATCGGCTGGCATGGAACAACCAGCTGTTCGAGATCACGCGGGTCGAGCCTATCGGCCGGCGCAAGGGCTTGGACCTCGAATGCATGAGGATCGACAGATGAGGGGCGCAAAGCCGAACATCAAGACCGACCTGGACGCGCTGGAGGACATGCCGGCGCCAGAGTGGTTTTCCGAGGATGCCAAGGAGGAATGGCGGCGCATCCTGCCGATGCTGGCGCAGCGCCGCATCCTGACCGAGGCGGACCTCGGCACCTTCGAGAACTATTGCGTGGCGCAGGGCACGGTGCGCGAGATGGAGCGGGAAATCCGCAAGCTCGGCCACGTCCAGAAGGTCTACAAGCTGGACAAGGATGGCAATTCGCTACTGATCGGCATCCGCAAGAACCCGGCTGTCTCCATTCAGTCCGACGCCATGACCCGCGCCAGGCTTCTGGCGGCCGAGCTCGGCTGCACCCCGGTCTCGCGCTCGCGTCCGATGGTCGAGGACAGCGAGGGCAACGATGATCTGTTCTCTGCGGGGTTGCTGGGCTGATGCTGCGACCGTCCTGGATCGACAACGACGATGAAATCCCTGATCCCATGGGCCGGGGCGAGGCCGCGGTGAAATGGCTGCGGATGCTCAAGCACCCGAAAAGTAAGCTTCCGGGCCGGGCCTTTCAGCTCGATCCGTGGCAGGAACGGATCATTCGTCGCATCTATGGCCCACGCCATCCCGATGGCACCCGCGTGGTGCGGCGGGTGGTGCTTCTGCTGCCGCGCGGCAACCGCAAGACCTCGCTGTGTGCGGCGATGACGCTTCTGCACCTGCTGGGCACCGAGCGCGAGGCGGGCGGGCTGACCATCTCGGCGGCATCGGCTCATGAACAGGCGATGGAACTGTTCAACGAGGCCGCGTTGATCATCAACAACGACAAGCGCCTGGAGAAGCATTTGCAGGTCCGGGAATATGTCTCGCGCATTTCCTGCCAGAAGGCCGGGACGCGCTATGTCGCCATCGCCTCGGATGGCAAGACCCAGCACGGCAAGACCCCGAACGTGGTCATCGCCGACGAACTTCACGCCTGGGAAGGCCGGCCGGGCCTGAAGCAGTGGGAGGCGCTGGATTCGGCGCTGGTCAAGGTGCCCGGAACCCTGATGATCGTCGCCAGCACCTCGGGGCGCGGCCAGGAGAACCTCGCCTGGAAGACCGTCGAATATGCCATGAAGGTGCAGAAGGGCGAGATCGACGACCCGGCCACCCTGCCGGTGATCTTCATGGCCGAGCCCGAGGACGATTGGCAGGACGAGGATCTCTGGTTCGCGGTCAATCCCGGCCTGCCGCATGGCTACCCCGACATCGACGCCTATCGGGACAAGGCCAGGAAGGCCCTGCATTCGCCTTTCGACCGCGACAGCTTCCTGCAATTCAACCTGAACCGCTGGCTCGACCAGTCCACCTCGCCCTTTGTCGAGATGCAGGTTTACGATGCCGGCGCGCGCGAGGTCGATCTGGAGGAGATGGAAATCACCCAGGCGCCTTGCTGGCTCGGGGTCGACCTTTCCAAGAACGAGGATCTGACTGTGGTTGTCGCCGCCTGGCGCGACGGCAATGGCTATCAGGTATGGCCGTGGTTCTTCTGCCCAGAGGACAACCTGCGGGCCCGGGGCGAGCTGCACGGTGTCGATTACCTGCAATGGGCAGAGGATAGCTTCATCATCCCGACGCCGGGCAATACCGTCGATCTGCGCATGGTCGAAGATCATATCCGCGAGCTCTATGCCCGGTTCAACGTCAAGGAATCGGCTTTCGACCCGACATTCGGCCGGTCGATGATGGCGAGCCTGAACGAGGACGGCTTGCCGGCGGTCGAGTTCCGGCAAGGCTGGGTCAGCATGGCGCCGGCAGTGAAGGAACTGGAACGCGCCATCCTGTCGGGCGGGCTGGCGCATGGCGGGCACCCGGTTCTTCGCTGGAACTTCTCGAACATTCAGGTCGAGACCGACAAGGCCGGCAACCGCATGTTCCACAAGGGCAAGTCCGGCAACAAGATCGATGGCGCCGTCGCGGCGGCCATGGCCGTGGCCCGAGCGGCGGCGGGCGAGGAGCAATTCACCAGCGCCGCGAGCTGGTTCACCGAAGACATGTGGATGGCATAGGGGGCCGCAATGAACGCGAGCGTGGGGGCGGACGAACGCCTTGTGGTGATGCTGGAAGCCCGGATTTCAGATTTCGAGAAGCGGATGCGGCAGGCCGAAGGCACCGGCACTCGGACCTATCAGGGCCTGCGGCGCGGCTCGCGCTCGGCCACCCGGCAGATGGAACAGGACATGGCGCGATCCGCCAGCAGTGTGCGCCAGTCGGTCGCCAGCGTGACCGGCAGCATCGGCTCCATGGGTAAGGCACTGGCCGGCGGCTTCCTTGGTGGCGTGGCAATCGGGGGCATGACTGAGCTGATCAGCAGCTCGCGCCAGGTGGTGGCCGGCATTGCCGAGATCGGGGACGAGGCCAAACGCGCCGGCCTTTCGATGCAGGCCTTCCAGGAATGGAAGTTCGTGGCTGACTCGAACCGGATCAGCATCGATGCGCTGGTCGATGGGTTCAAGGAACTGTCGCTGCGGGCCGACGAGTTGATCAGCACGGGGGCCGGGCCGGCGGCCGAGGCCTTCGGCCGGCTGGGCTATCGGGCCGAGGATCTGAAGAAGAAGCTGAAAGACCCCTCGGCGCTGATGCTGGAAATCATGCAGCGCCTGGAAGGCATGGACAAGGCGGCGCAGATCCGCATCGCTGATGAGCTGTTCGGCGGCACCGGCGGCGAGCAGTTCGTGCAACTGCTGGGGCAGGGCGAGAACGCCTTGCGCGACACCATCGCCCGCGCCCACGAAGCCGGCGCCGTCCTCGATGACGAGATGATCGCCAAGGCGCAGGATCTGGATCGGCGCTTCCGCAAGTTGCAGACCTCGGCCGGCAATTTCTTCAAGCAGGTGGTTGTCGATGTCGCCACCTCGCTCGGGGTGCTTGCGGATTTCGAGGCGCATCTCGATGCGCTGTTCCCGAACGAGGGCCGGGGCCGGCAGCTCATCGGCGATGAAGGCTATGAGACCCTTGAACAGAACATGGCTGCGGCCGAGGAACTGGCCGGTTCCCTGCAAGGGCTGAACGCGCAGTATGACGGCCTGGCCGATGCGGCCGGCATGACGGTGCCGGTGCTGCTGGAAACGGCGGCGCAGCTGCGCATGATGGGTGAGACCGGCGCGGCCGATGCCTTGCAGTCGCTGGCCGATGAGATGCAGCGCGCCGTGGCCGAGTTCCAGAACGGCGAAACCAGCGCCGAAGACTTTACCGCCAAGCTGGTGGACGTGCGCGACCGCGCCGACAGTGCGGTGCAGGGCCTCGGGGAGATCGACGGCATTTCCTTCGCGGCGGTCATCGGCCAGCTGGGCAGTCTCGGCGGCACCATCGCCGGGGTGATTTCGCTGGCGAACAGTCTCAAGGGCGCCTTGGCCGCTGCGGCCGGCACCTCGGCCGACAAGGCGAACCTCGATGCCATGCGCCAGCGCCAGGCGGCGGAAAAGGCCTCGATGGACAGCGCCACGGCCCTGGCCGAGGCCAACGACCGTTTCACCGCATCCGAGACCGCGCGCAATACTGCGACCAGGGAACAGATCGCGCTGGAACGCGAGATGGCCGAGGTGCGCAAGCGCGCCAAGGATGCCGGCGCGGTGCTGTCCGACGACCAGGTGCGCGGCTTTGCGGAGGCCTCGCTTGCCGGCGATGCGGCGCGGGCATCGACGGGCAAGGGCGGTGGTTCCTCCAAGTCGAAGCGTGGCCGGGGCGGCGCCGGCCGGCAGGACGAGTTCACGCGCGGCGCGGAACAGATCCGGGAACAGACCGCCGCGCTTGAGGCTGAGGCGCTGGTCATGGCGGCTGTCGCCACCAGCGGCAAGGACTATGGCGACGCCCTCGAATTCGCCCGCAAGAAGGCCGAGCTTCTGCACGCGGCACAGCAGGAGGGCAAGGCGATCACGCCCCAACTGGAAGCCGAAATCGACAAGCTGGCGCAGGCCTATGTCACGGCCGGCCTCAATGCAGAGGATGCCGCAGAGAAGCTGCAAACCATTCAGGACCATTCGCAGCGCGGCAGGGACGCCTTGCAGGACATGTTCGGCGCGATCATCGACGGTTCGATGTCGGGCAAGGAGGCTTTTGCCCAGATGCTGGCCGAGATCGGTAAGGTCCAGCTCCTCAAGGGCGTCATGGGACTTCTGGATGCATTCACGGGCAACACGGGGTTCTTCCAGGGTTTGGGCAGCATGCTGTCCTTCGACAGCGGCGGCTATACCGGCGACGGGCCGCGCACCGGCGGGCTTGACGGCAAGGGCGGCCGGCTCGCCATGGTCCACCCGCGCGAGACCATCACTGACCACCACAAGGGGCAGCAGGTGCCGAGCGCATCCTCGGGACCGCAGGCGGTGCATGTCACGGTCGGGGTGGACCCGAACAGCGGCAACCTGACCGCCTTTGTGGATGAGCGCGCCGGCGCGGCTGCGCAGGCCATGGGCAAGACTGTCAGCGCCTCGATCCCTGGCCGCATCCAGCAGTATCAACGCAACCCGAGGAAGCGCTGATGACTGAACGTCTGAAAAAGCGCCTGTGCGCCGCCGTGGTAGCCGCCCTGCGCGGCAAGAGAGGCTGTCCCCCCGAGGCTGGTCTGCTGCTGTGGAACGCCTTTCAGGGCCTATCCGCCACGCGAACCTATCACCCAGCCGGGCCGAATTCGATCCAGCCCAGCGAGATTGCCGCGTGGTGCCAGCTGCACCGCCTGCCGCTCGCCCCGCATCACGTCAATATCCTGCTGGCGATGGATCAGGCCTGGCTCGACCAAGCCTATGCCAAGGCGCGGGCGCCCGAGGGCGTCAAGGCGTTGCCTCCGGTTTCGGCGCACCCGATCAGCGCGGCGCTCCTCGACGCGGTGATGGGGTGAAGGTGCGGCATTCGGATTTTGCGGAGACCGAGGCCAGCAAGCGCAAGCAGGCGCGGCAGGAACGCGATGCCCGGCGCGGCCGCCTCGGGCCGGGTCACGCAAGCGCACTGACCAAAGAACTGGCGCGCGTCATTCGGCTCGCTTTCGAGGAGGGCGTGACAGGCTCGCTCTGGGGAATGGAAGGCCCTTTGCGGGCTGGCGTTAGGGCAGATCTTTGTCTTCAGGGCTGGGGCTGGCTCACGGCCGATCTGCTGGCCCGCGATCTTCTCGACGATGCCTTGCGGGCTGCGGGCGCGCGGCTGCGCCCGGACTGGAACGAAGGACAACCGGAATGGACAATCGAAGGCGGAACCCTGATCGAGCGGACCCGCTGCATCCGCTGTCACGCGCCCTTGCCCGAGGGGCATTTCAAGTTCTGCGGGAAGCTCTGCCAGTCAAACCATGCGCACCGCCTCGGCCGGCTGAAGGCTGCGGGCGAGGATCTGGCCGTGATGATGGCGGTCCGCTCGATCTGACGGCGCGGTGCGAAGGCTGCGGAAAGCCTTTGCCGGCGGGCTCGACAGCGCGGCGGGGGTGGTGCAGCAGATCCTGCTACAATGCTCATTACCGACAAATGGAACGGCAGGCGCGCGAGGAGGAGCGGGCCGCCCGTTCCTGCACCTTCTGTGCGGGACTGATCCCCGTTGCCATGAAAGCGAGCGCGCTGTTTTGCAGCGTCGCCTGCCGGGACAGAAGCCGGCGGGATCGGCGGCGGCTCACGAATGGAAAGGTCTGCCCGCATTGCCAAGCGCTGTTTTCTCCGCTGCGGGCAGACCAGGTGCATTGCAGCCGGGCTTGCAAGAACGCGGCCAAGCGGGCGCGCCAGATGATCCCCTGCCGGGGCTGCGGCAAGATCTTCCGGAATCGGTGGGGAAAACGCGGGCAGTTCTGTTCGCAGTCGTGTTTCAGCAGGTTCAACTATGATGCCGGCAGAGCCCCCGGCCTACGCGTCCGCAAGCTGACGGCCCCGCGGTTCGACGCGATGTTCGGGTGAGAGGCGCAGGGCGCGCCCCTCTTGGAGATATGTAAAAAGGTCAGTTCTTGGGGAAGTTCTTGGCGATGTAATTGACCAAGCTTTCGTAGGGACTGGTATGCGCCTTGAGTGCGCCGGCGCATGCAGCAACGAGTCCAATAAAGGTGGAGTCCGAGGCCTTTGGCACTTCCTGATACTCGTTCAACCAAAGGTCCCTTGCCATGTCGTATGCAACTTTTGCGACGTTTTCTTCTTTAACCGCAACGGTTTTATCCGCCAATTTCCTCTCCATCTCTGACAAAGCGAGCAACATTGCCCGCCTTGATCACAGCTAGGAATTGTATCTGTTCAATTTCAAGGGCCTGGCGGGCGATTTACTCGGCCGGATGATGCGCCCGCCGGCGCTCGTTCCAGTCGTTCAGCAGCACGGCACCCCAACCCGCCGCAGCGATCAGCGCGGGCAGGCCGAAGAAGAAGAAGATGGCAGCGCCGTTCATTTCAGCCTCCCGAGAACATGCCTCGCCCCCAAATGTAGGGCAACAGCGGCTAGAATCCAAGCGCCGCTCGACAGGATGGCAACCCAGGACAGGTGCAGAGGGTTCCCGTCGTTGGTGGTCGCAACGGTCGGGCCGATCAAGCCCACGGCAATGCATGCCGTCGAGGCGCGGTCCAGCGCGTTCGCCAGCAGCTTCGTACGCTCGTTGGGGATCAGAGTCATGGCTCAGTCTATGATGGGCGATGCTTGTTCGATCAGCTTTTCCAGGGTGCCAGCTTTGTACAATCTCTCAAGTAATGCCACCATTTCGGGGTCAAGAATCTCTGCTTGACGATCTCTCAATGCATCAATTTTCTTGTGGATTTGAAACACGCGCTGAGTCATGTCGAAGTAGTCTGGGGAATCCTTGGCGTCTTGAGCTAGATGCCAGAGCTCATCCGCCTCTAGGACCGTTTTTATTCTTTCTTTCTCAAGGCTAAGCCAGATAGCAAAGTTCTCTGTAGGCGGGGCCGGATATGCCGCTTCAAGCGCGGCAACGATCTCGGCATTCATGCTGCGGTTGTTCGTCTCCGCGGCAGCCTTGATCCGGTCGCGCATGCCGTCCGGCAGACGGACGATGAACTGATCCATCTTCCGGCTCGGGGAGTCTTGCACCATTTGAGCTTCCTTCATGCCTTATGATCGCAATAGGCGATAAATAGGCGTTGACGCAATGATATCATCAGGCGATAACTGCACTATCGCACTAGGCGATACACTGTGAGGAGCCACATGACCACGATCCAACGGCGAAATGAGGGAGATGTGGCTGCGACGTCACTACGTCTTCCCCGCGCTGTGCGCGATGAGGTGAAGATCCAGGCGATCAGGGCCGGGCGTTCATTCAACACCCATGTCGTGATGATCCTGCAGCGGGCGCTGGAAGATTCTGATGCCCAAACCTGAAACGAGCGAGACCGCCTGGGCGGCCACCCTGACGGTCTCTGAAAATCCAAACATAGCAGAAAGGATCTTGCCCATGACCATGGCGCAACCCGAGACGAAAATCAATCCCTCGCCCATGCTGAGAGCGAGCGCGCATATCACTGACGCCCGGGACGATATGCAACAGGTTTCGAACCTGCTGTTCGCGGCTCATCTTCTCATGGAGGGTATGAAAACACGGGAAGCGGACGCGGTGGCCGAGGTGATCGGCGTTGCCCTGTCGTCCCTTGGTGTGGCCGGCGGCCGCCTTGATCTTGCGCAGGAGGTGCTGCCATGAGCCCGGCTCTGGAAGCCCACCTCGCCCGCCTGCACTCCTTTGCGGTGAAGGCGCAGGCGCTGGCCGATGCGCTGAACGCGCTGGCGGACGATGCCGAATTTCGGGAAACCAGCATGGAGATCGCACAAACGCTTTCCTCGATCACCAGCGCTATCGCGCATGGCCTCGATACGCCCCAACGGTTCGAGGTGGCGGCATGAGGGATTTTGCTGATCTGCTTTGCAGGGATGATCCGGCTGACAATGCTACGTCGATCCTTGACCGCATGCTGGACCTGCTCTCGGCTGCCCATTGTGCCCTCATGGATGCGGACGGAAACAATGCCGAGCGCATTGCCAATGAGGTGGCGACGGTGCTGGAAATCCTGAACGCCTGCGTGGTGCGAGCTTATGCCGGCGTGGATGCGTTGCAGCGTGAGGCTAAGCGCGGCATCTGGCGCGACAAGCCGGCAACTAGCGAGGAGGGTTCGGAATGCCTCTCCGCGTGATCATTGCTCGCGCGGCGGTTCGCCTTGGGTTCAATCTGAATTACCTGTTTGAGCCGGCGACGGCATGGCGGCGTGGCGAACCGTTGCGGCGCAGGGAGGTATAGATATGAAATCTCTTACACCCTTCCTCGCGTCGGAAAAGACGGCTGCAGCGCTGCTGGATATGAAGCCGGCAGAGTTCCGAGAGTTGGTCAAAGCCGGACACCTGCCCAGGGGCGAGGAAATAGCCCCTGGTGTGATGCGCTGGGAAACCGATCATCTGCGCAACCTGCGGGCCGGCAGGCTGGCGCGACCGGATGGAGGGCTTGAGCTGTGACGCGCCGACCGGAAAAGCCGCGCTTGGAATGGAAGAACGTGCGGGGCGTTGATACGCCCCGCCATCGCATTACGTGGACCGAGAACGGCAAACGCCGGGAGCGTGTCGTTACTCTGGACTGGAAAGGTGATCTGGCCGAGCTGGACCGTCTGTATTGGCTGTGCGAGCGCGGGCAGCATCCCCGGCAGAAGCCCCCGGCACCGGCCACCAGCTGGCGAGCGCTGGTCATTGCATGGCGTTCCGACCCTAGGGTGCAGAATCGTCTAAGCGATGGCACGAAGCGCAGCTATCGCCGCACGATGGATGCGCTGCTAGAGAAGAACGCCGACAAGGATGTTCGCCAGACCACCCGCGCGCATGTCCGTGCGCTCCACGACAAGTTGTCGGCCACACCTCGGAAGGCCGATCATCATTTGCAGGTCATTCGCCTGCTGTGGAACTATGCCAAGAACAAGCTCGACTGGCCGCTGGGAGAAAACCCCGCAGAAGGGCTGGAGCTTTACGGCACCACCCGAGAATTCCTGCCCTGGCCTGAATGGCTGGTCGGGAAGCTGGCCGAGGCGCCCCATGACGTGCGGGTGGCCTGTGAACTGATCCTTGGCACCGGCCAGCGCCCCAACGCTGCCATCATGATGCGCTACGACGATTTCTCGGGCGAATGGATGTGGGTTTGGGACGAGAAGGGCAAGGATCGGTTCGAGGTGTATTGCCCGCCCCGGCTACGGGCTTTCGTGGCCTCTCTGCGCAAGCAGGGCACCCATCTGGTGGCGAAGAACCTGACCGAGGGGAAGGGTTACGATTCTGTTGAGAAGGCATTCAGGACCTGGCGCAAGACGCTGGGCGATGCGGCGCAGGAATACACCCTGCACGGCCTGCGCAAGCTCGCCTGCATCGAGTTGGCCGAAGGCGGTGCTGGCGATGCGGAGATCCAAGCGGTGACGGGACAGTCGGCCAAGACGGTCGCCTACTACCGAAGGCTCGCTGACAAGAAGAAGCTGTCCCGCAGCGCGCAGACCAAGCGCGAACGAAACAAAAACGAAACATGAAAGTGGGCTCACGCTGTGGGCTACAGGTCAGAGGCGGCGAAAGATGATGCGCAACGACATTGAAAGAAATGAAGCAAAAACAACTGTATATTTGCAGATGAAGGCAGGAACGGGAATGACGGTGCAAAGGACTGCGCGTCCCCCGTCCGCCGCTGGCGCGGCGGCCTTCCCCTGCGGGGTATTTCGGCAACGAAGAAGCGGATGGTCGGCCAGCGCCGCGGCCAGCCGGCGATCGGTGGCGTCCTCGGGGCCGCAGGCCCAGGGGCGGAAGCGCAGGCGGAAGGCGGCGAGCCGCGCCGGGTGTTCGGGATAGCCGATGCGGGTCAGGCTATCGGCCAGCGGCCGGTCTTCGGCCGCGCCGTCCGGCCAGAGCGCCAGCCGCTGCAAGGCCAGCCGCCGCCAGTCGAAGCGCGGGCCGGGGTCGATCTTGCGGCCCGGCGCCAGGTCGGAATGCGCGATCACGCCGGCGGGCCCGATCGGCCAGCGCGCCATGATGCCGCGCAACAGCGCCTCCAGCGCCGCCATTTGCGGCTCGGGGAAGGGTCGGTCGCCGGGATTGGCCAGCTCGATGCCGATGCTGCGCGAATTCACGTCCTCGCGCCCCTGCCAGGATCCGGCCCCGGCATGCCAGGCACGGCGCGGCTCGGGCACCAGCGGCTCGGTCCGGCCATCCTCGTGGATCAGCCAATGCGCGCTGACCTCGGCCCCGGGATCGCAGAGCCGGGCGCGGGCCGAGACCGCGTCCGCCATGCCGGTGTAATGGATCACCACCAGCGACGGAACCTGCCCGCGCCGGTCGCCGTGATTGGGCGAAAGGCTCAAAGCCGGGGCTGGCGGAAGGGGCGCGGATCCCAGCCGCAGACGAAGCCGTCGCCGTCGGGGTCCAGTCCGCGCGGGTCGATCACCGGCCCGCCCGCCGCGATGAAGGCGGTCTGCGCCGCATCGGCGCCGGCATAGCCGCGGCAAGTCCGCGCCGCCGCCGATTCGGAGCCACCGCTGCGCTGATATTTCCGCGTGCCCCGCGCCTGGGTTTCCTGATGCGCGTAACGCACCAGCACCGGGGTCGAGCCGGGATAGGGGCCGGTGGCGGCGACCTGCGCATTGGCCGGAACCGCCGCGGGGGCCGGGGCGCGCACGGTCGTCGTCCCCGCCCGTTTCGCCGGCGTGCCGGCGATATCGGCGGCGGTCGGCGCCTGCACCGGCAATTGCACGGGAATTGCCGCCGGCACCGGTCCCCTGCCCTGCAGCGCGATCTCGCGCTGCTGAAGGTATTCGGCATAGCGCGAGCCATTGTGCATGGCGCTGTAATTCGGGTTCCAGCCGGTATTCTCGCCGCAGGCCGCCAGCGCCAGCAGCGGGGCAAGGCCCAGGATCGCCAGGTTCCGCATCGGTCTCTCCCGTTTGAAGCCGGTCACCACCAGCGCGAGGGTTTCGCCGTGAAGCCTGCCGCAGATTCGAGGGCCTGCGCAAGGTTCAACAGGTTGCCCTCGTCCCAGGGGCGGCCGATCAGCTGCATGCCCAGCGGCAGGCCCTGCTTGTCCAGCCCCACCGGCACCGAGATGCCCGGCAGCCCGGCAAGGTTCACGGTCACGGTGAAGACGTCGTTCAGATACATCTCGACCGGATCCTTGCCCGCCATCTCGCCCAGGCCGAAGGCGGCGCTGGGGGTGGCCGGGGTCAGGATCGCGTCGATGCCCTCGGCATAGGCCTGGTCGAAGTCGCGCTTGATCAGCGCCCGCACCTTGCGGGCGCGGTTGTAATAGGCGTCGTAGAAGCCCGCCGACAGCACATAGGTGCCGATCATCACCCGGCGCTGCACCTCGGGGCCGAAGCCTTCGGCACGGGTCTTTTCATACATCTCGACGACGCCGTCGCCGGCACCCAGCTTCGCGCGGCGGCCGTAGCGCACCCCGTCATAGCGCGCCAGGTTCGAGGAAGCCTCGGCCGGGGCGATGACATAATAGGCCGGAAGCGCATATCTTGTATGCGGCAGGCTGATATCTACAACTTCCGCGCCGGCATCGCGCAGCATCTCGGCCGCCTGGTGCCACAGCGCGTCGATCTCCTCAGACATGCCCTCCATGCGGTATTCGCGCGGAATGCCGATGCGCTTGCCGCGGATGTCGCCGGTCAGCGCCGCCTCGTAATCGGGCACCGCGCGCTCGGCGCTGGTCGAATCCTTGGGATCGACCGAGGCCATGGCGCCCAGCATGATCGCGGCGTCGCGCACCGATTTCGTCATCGGCCCGGCCTGGTCCAGCGAGCTGGCGAAGGCGATCACCCCCCAGCGGCTGACCCGGCCATAGGTCGGCTTCAGCCCCACCGTGCCGGTGAAGGCCGCCGGCTGGCGGATCGAGCCGCCGGTATCGGTGCCGGTCGCGGCCAGGCACAGGTCGGCGGCCACCGCCGCCGCCGAACCGCCCGAGGAGCCGCCCGGCGTCAGCCGGCGTTCGTCCACCTTCCACGGGTTCACCACCGGGCCGTAGCAGGCGCTTTCGTTCGAGGATCCCATGGCGAATTCGTCCATGCTGAGCTTGCCCAGCATCACCGCGCCCGCATCCCACAGATTCTGCGTCACCGTCGATTCATATTGCGGCAGGAAGCCTTCGAGGATCCGGCTGGCCGCCTGCGAGGGCACTGCCCTGGTGCAGAACAGGTCCTTGATGCCCAGCGGGATGCCGCACATGGCCGGCGCCTCGCCGGCCGCGATGCGCTTGTCGGCCGCCTCAGCCATCTGGCGCGCCTTTTCCGGGGTCTTGTGGGAATAGGCGTTCAGCGCGCCCGCCGCCTCGATGGCGCCCAGACAGGCTTCGGTCAGCTCGGCGCTGGTGAACTCGGCCTTGCGCAACCCGTCGCGGGCGGCCGAGATGGTCAGTTTGTTCAGATCGCTCATTCCACCACCTTCGGCACGGCAAAGAAGCCCTCGCGCGCATCGGGCGCGTTCTTCAGGATCAGCTCCTGCATCTCGCCATCGGTGACGACGTCCTGGCGGCGCTTGAGGCGCATCGGTTCGACGCCGGTCATCGGCTCCACGCCTTCGACATCGACCTCGTTCAGCTGTTCCATGAAATGCAGGATGCCGTTCAGCTCCTGCGCCAGCGCGGGCAGGTCGGCGTCCTTGACCGCAATCCGCGCCAGATGCGCGACCTTGCGGGCTTCGTCCTCGGTGATCGCCATGAGAGGCTCCTTTCGCTTGCGCCGGGTTTTACCGGGGCGGCCGGGGCGGGGCAAGCACCGCGCGGGCGGAACTTGCGGCGGAACTTTACGCCCGCCGCCCGGCTTGGCAGGATGCGGCAACGCAAGCAAAGGAGCCTTCCGATGAAACTGACCTGGCTTGGCCATTCCGGCTTCCGGCTGGAGATCGAACAGGCGGTGATCCTGATCGACCCCTGGCTCTCCGGCAACCCGATGTTCCCCGAGGACAGGCGGGACGAGGCGATCCGCGGCGCCACCCATGTCCTGCTGACTCATGGCCATGGCGACCATACCGGAGACACGCTGTCGATCGCGCGCGAGCTGAAGATCCCGGTGGTCGGCATCTACGACCTGATCAACACCTGGCAGACGCATCAGGACATCGAGGGCATCGGCTTCAACAAGGGCGGCACCGTCGATCTGGGCGGCGCCAAGGTGACGATGGTCAATGCCAGCCATAGCTCGTCCTTCGACGGCAACGAGGGGCCGGTCTATGCCGGTCACGAATCCGGCTACATGATCGCCGGCGAAGGGCATGTGATCTATGTCTCGGGCGATACCGACATCATGGCCGACATGGAATGGATGGGCGAATACCATCGGCCCGATATCGGCATTCTCTGCGCCGGCGGGCATTTCACCATGGACATGGAACGCGCGGCCTGGGCGGCGCGGAAATATTTCGACTTCAAGACCGTGATCCCCTGCCACTACCGGACCTTCCCGCTGCTGGCGCAGGATGCCGAACCGCTGAAGGCCGGCCTGCCCGGCGTGCAGGTGATCGAGCCCGAGGTGATGCGGCCGATCACGCTCTGACGCGTTTCCGGCGCAAGCCGCTGCGGGCTTTGCGCCCGGACATGCGCGGGATCAAGCCGCTGCAGCCCTTCGGGCGCATGGCCGAAACGCTACTCGGGCCAGCGATAGCCGCTGGGGCGGGGCTGCGCGCGCGCCGCGGGCCGGGCCGGCGCGAAGATCTCGACCAGCAGCGGATGGCAGGCGGCGGCGTCGCTGGAATGCTCGCTGCCGCAATCGCCGCCCGGACAGGCGGACAGCCCGCCGATCAGGTCGATCTCGGCGAAGAACTCGATATGGTCGCCGGGGCGCACCGGGCTCGCCTTCATGAAATACTGCCCGGTGTCGCGGGTGAATCCGGTGCACATGAAGACGTTCAGCACGTCATGCACCAGCGGCTCGGCCTCGGCGCGCGGCAGACCCAGTTCGGCCATCAGCGCGTTGACCAGGTTGGAATGGCAGCAATGGTGGTAATCCTGCCCGTGCAGCAGGCGATGGGTATAGGGATCGCAGCGCGTGCCGATCACGTCATGGACCGAGCCGCCATATTCGTCGATGCCGTACCATTCCAGCGTGTCCTCGGTCACGGTGGCCAGCGGGCGCAGGTTGGGAAAGTTCGACCACATGCGGTCGCCGCGCGTCAGATGCGTGCCATGCAGCGCCCGGGTCTTGCCGGAATAGAACCGCTCGCGCGGATCGGCGGCGGACCACAGGTTCAGATCGCCGACCTGCGGCCCCTCGACGCTGGTGATGCGGAAGAAATGCCCGGCCGGGACATGGAAACAGCGCGCCTCGCGCGGCGGCACCAGGCATTCGCCGGATTTGCGGGCGGTCAGGCGCACCGCCTGCAAACCGAGCAGGTCCGGGTCGGGAAGCGTGTGGTTCGGATAACAGATGACCGGGCGGACGGCTCGGCGCTCGGCGGCGTCTTCGGGAATGGTTCGGATCATGGCGCGGATGCTATGCGCGCGTCCACGGCAGCGCAAGCGCGCGCTGCCCCATGGGTATTTGGACAACAGAGAAGCGAGGCGCCGCCTTGCCGGCTTCTCTGTTGTCCAAATACCCAAAAAACAAAAGCGCGGCCGGGAAGCCGCGCCGGAAGGCCCGCGAGACGCGGGCGGGTGACCGGGCCTCAGGCGGCGCGGCGAATGTCGGCTTCAAGCGGCAGCGGGTCGAAGCTGAAATAGCCATACATCTGCTCGAGAACGGCCAGGGCGGCACGGCTCTCGGCCTTGGCCGGTTTCAGCATGGTCAGGTTGGCGGTCGGTTTCCGGGTTTCGGCTTGGGATGTCATCTGGGAATCTCCGGGTCGCATTGTGCTCTCCCCGCCGAAAAGATAACGCCGCGACGCAGAAAAATCCAGTTCTGCGACGCGGCGTCAATCGGTATGTCATGGCATACCGGCCATGACCGGCCTGCAGATCAGACGATCCGATCCACCATCATATGCTTGATCGAGGCGATGGCCTTGGCCGGGTTCAGGCCCTTGGGGCAGGTATTGGTGCAATTCATGATCGTGTGGCAGCGGTAGAGCTTGAACGGGTCTTCGAGCGCGTCCAGCCGCTCGCCCGTGGCCTCGTCGCGCGAGTCGATGATCCAGCGATAGGCGTGCAGCAAGGCCGCCGGGCCCAGATAGCGGTCGCCGTTCCACCAGTAGCTCGGGCAGGCGGTCGAGCACGAGGCGCACATCACGCATTCATAGAGACCGTCCAGCTTCTTGCGGTCCTCGATCGACTGGCGCCATTCCTTGTCCGGGGTCGGCGTCTCGGTGATCAGATAGGGCTGGACCGAGGCGTGCTGGGCATAGAAATGCGTCAGGTCCGGCACCAGGTCCTTGACCACCGGCATATGCGGCAGCGGATAGATGTTCACATCCTTGCCCTTGACCTCGTCGATGCCGAAGATGCAGGCGAGGTGGTTGCCGCCGTCGATGTTCATCGCGCAGGAACCGCAGATCCCCTCGCGGCAGGAGCGGCGGAAGGTCAGGGTCGGGTCGATCTCGTTCTTGATCTTGATCAGCGCGTCCAGCACCATCGGCCCGCATGTGTCCAGGTCGATGAAATAGGTGTCGATGCGCGGGTTTTCCCCGGTATCCGGGTCCCAGCGATAGATATTGAAGCGGCGGACATTCTTGGCGCCCGCCGGCTTCGGCCAGGTCTTGCCGACCCGCATGCGGCTGTTCTTGGGAAGGGTAAGTTGGACCATTGGGTAACTCCTGGTGGTCAGAGCGCCGCCTTGCGACGGCCCGTCATGCGGTGGGCTTGGGCCGGGGCGTCAGCGCGCCCTCCAGCCGGGTTGTTCGTAGAGCGGCCGCGTCGGCATCTGGCCCGAGCGGCGCTGCACGCATTCCTGGAAAATCTGCGACGGATCGCGACCCATGACATAGTCGGACGAGATGCCGACCTCGATGAAGTCGCCCCGCACGCCTTCGGAGCCGACGCCGAAGCCGGCCCGGGTCCGGGGGCCAAGCGCGTCGCGCGCGCTGTCGCGGCAGATGCGCTCGGCCTGGTCGACGGGCAGCGGCGCGCAGGCGGCCAGGCCCAGCATCGCCGGGGCCAAAGCCATCAGAACGCGCCGCGCCCCCGGCATCACGCCCGCTTGGCCGCGGCGGCGGCGCCGGCGATGCATTGCGAGGTCGCCGGACGGCCGACGATGGCCGCGACGGCGCCGCTGGCATTGGCGCTGTCGGCGATGCCGGCCAGTTCGGCCGTGGTCGCGTTCTGCATCACGCAATCGGTATAGGGCGCGACATTGGCGCCGGGCAGGCGCCGGGCCATCTCGCGGTTCACGACCACCCGGGCCGAGGAGCGGACGGCCGCATCGGGCGCCGGGGTGGCGATCGGCGGAACCGGCCCGGGGGCGGGTGCCATGCCGGGATTCTGCACCACGCAGCCCGAAAGGGCCAGCGCGGCGGCGGTCAGGATCAGGGGAAGACGCATCAATAAACCCTCGCTTTGGGTGCGATCTTTTTCAGGTCGATCCCGCCCTCGTCCTGGGTCGTCAGGGGTTCAAGATGAACGGGCCGATAGGCCAGTTTAACATCGTTGCCTTCGACCCAGGCAAGCGAGTGCTTGCGCCAGTTGGCATCATCCCGCTCGGGCCAGTCCTCGTGGGCATGGGCGCCGCGGCTTTCCTTGCGCGCCTCGGCGCCGACGATGGTGGCCAGCGCGTTGGGCATCAGGTTGGTCAGTTCCAGCGATTCCATCAGGTCGCTGTTCCAGATCAGGCTGCGGTCGGTGACCTTGAGATCGTCCATCTTGGCGGCGATGCGCGTCATCTTCTCGACGCCCTCGGCCAGGGTCTTGTCGGTGCGGAACACCGCGGCGTCGGCCTGCATGGTGCGCTGCATCTCCAGCCGCAGCTCGGCCGTCGGCACCGCGCCATTGGCGTTGCGGATGCTGTCGAAGCGGTCCAGCGCCTTGTCCACCTGTTCCTTGTTGGTCGAGGGGATCGCCGCCTTGCGGTCGATCACCTGGCCGGCGCGGATCGCCGCGGCGCGGCCGAAGACCACCAGGTCGATCAGCGAGTTCGAGCCCAGCCGGTTCGCGCCATGGACCGAGGCGCAGCCGGCCTCGCCCACCGCCATCAGGCCGGGGAACACCGCGTCGGGGCTCTCCTCGGTCGGGTTCAGCACCTCGCCCCAATAGTTGGTGGGGATGCCGCCCATGTTGTAATGCACGGTCGGCAGGATCGGGATCGGCTCGCGCGTGACATCGACGCCGGCGAAGATCTTCGCCGATTCGCTGATGCCCGGCAGCCGTTCGGCCAGGCTTTCCGGCGGCAGGTGCATCAGGTTCAGGAACATGTGATCCTTGTGCGGGCCGACGCCGCGCCCTTCGCGGATCTCGATGGTGATGCAGCGGCTGACCACGTCGCGGGACGCCAGATCTTTGTAGGTCGGGGCATAGCGTTCCATGAACCGCTCGCCTTCCGAGTTGGTCAGGTAGCCGCCTTCGCCGCGCGCGCCCTCGGTGATCAGGCAGCCCGAGCCGTAGATGCCGGTCGGGTGGAACTGCACGAATTCCATGTCCTGAAGCGGCAGGCCGGCGCGCGCCACCATGCCGCCGCCGTCGCCGGTGCAGGTATGGGCCGAGGTGGCGCTGAAATAGGCGCGGCCATAGCCGCCGGTCGCCAGCACCACCATCTTGGCGTTGAAGACATGGATGGTGCCGTCGTCCAGCTTCCAGCACACCACGCCGGTGCAGGCGCCGTCGGTGATGATCAGGTCGAGGGCGAAATATTCGATGAAGAACTCGGCCTTTTCCTTCAGAGACTGGCCATAGAGCGTGTGCAGGATGGCGTGGCCGGTGCGGTCGGCGGCGGCGCAGGTGCGCTGCACCGGCGGGCCTTCGCCGAATTCGGTGGTGTGGCCGCCGAAGGGACGCTGATAGATCTTGCCCTCCTCGGTGCGGCTGAACGGCACGCCGTAATGCTCCAGCTCGTAGACCGCCTTCGGGGCCTCGCGCGCCAGATATTCCATGGCGTCGGTGTCGCCCAGCCAGTCCGAGCCCTTGACGGTGTCATACATGTGCCACTGCCAGTTGTCGGGGCCCATGTTCGACAGGCTGGCGGCGATGCCGCCCTGCGCCGCGACCGTGTGCGAGCGGGTCGGGAACACCTTGGTCACGCAGGCGGTGCGCAACCCCTGTTCGGCCATGCCCAGCGTCGCGCGCAGGCCCGCGCCGCCGGCTCCGACGACCACGACATCGTATTCGTGCGTTTCGTATTTGTAAGCAGCCATGGCGGAACCTCAGACGACGACGATCGCGCCAAGACCCATCCGGGCCAGCGCATAGACGGCGGCGGCGATCACCGCCCAGCCGAAGATGACGGAAAAGATGATGGCCGCCTTGCGCGTGCCACCCTGGAAATAGTCGTCGATCATGATCCGCGTGCCCTTGATGAAGTGGACCATGCCCACGATCACGAACAGCGCGGTGATGAGCGCCGGGAAGGGCCGGCCGAAATAGGCCAGGAACTGCTCGTGCGGCAGGCCGATGGCGCGGGCGACGACGATCATGAACAATGGCGTCAGCACGGTCAGCGCCACGGCGCTGACGGTCATGGCCCAGTGATGCTGGGTGCCTTCATGGGCCGAGCCAAGGCCTTCGGCGGCTTTGCGGGGGGTGATGTAACGCATGATCCCTGCCCTTTCCTCAGAACGCGAAGAAGATGATCAGCGTCAGCACGGCCAGCACGACCGAACCGGCGATCAGCGCCTGGCTGGACCGCTCGGCCTGCCGGATCTCGAGCCCGTAGCCGGCATCGTAGAACAGATGGCGCAGCCCGGCGAGCAGGTGATACCACAGCGCCCACATCGAGCCGGTCAGGATGATGAAGCCGAGCCAGGACCGCACCACCCAGTCGGCGCAGGCGAAGGCGCCGGGCGAGGCCACGGCGGCGACCAGCCACCAGACGATCAGCACGATCCCGGCGACCAGGGCGTGTCCGGTGATGCGGGTCATGATCGAGGTGATTGCGGCAAGTGGCAGGCGATAGACCTGCAGATGCGGTGACAGTGGCCGGTTGCCCCGGTTGACGTCAGCCATGATGCGCTCTCCTGCGTTCAGGCCCCGCACGCGACGGCTGGCGGCGAGGGCTGGCCGAAATTTGGTTTGCTTTTAGCCGTCTTGTTGCATCTGTCACGGGCGGAAACCAGACCGAAGCCGGATATGCGGAAGATTTTCCGGTTTTGTGATCACGCAAACGCCGGCTGTGATCACACGATCCTTCCCGACAGCGGAAATGATGCCGGTCTCACGCCGGACTCGGCCGGTCCGCCCGGATGGCCGAGAGTTTCTGTCATGTTCCGCCCGGGCAGCGGGCCGATTCGTCAACCGTCGGACGTGGCGCTGCGGGCCGGTCATTTCGGCATCAGGGCCCAGTAATCCAGGTCCAGCAGCACCTGCGGCGGGTATTTGCCGTCCCCGGTCTTCAGCACCTGATCACCGGCCGGGCCCTTGTGGGCGACCAGCCGCAGACGGATCGCGCCGATGCCCGGCGCATGGGTGTCGGCCTTGTCCAGCACCTCGGACCAGGCGCGGATGGTGTCGCCGGCAAAGCAGGGATTGGCATGGGCGCCGCCGTTCAGCGCCACGATCATCTGCGCATTGGCCAGCCCGTTGAAGCTGAGCGCGCGGGCCATGCTGATGACATGGCCGCCATAGATCAGCCGCTTGCCGTCCTCGCGCGCCGTCACGTCGAAATGCACCTTGGCGGTGTTCTGCCACAGCCGGGTGGCCAGCATGTGTTCGGCCTCCTCGACGGTGACGCCATCGACATGGTCGATGATCTCGCCGACCTGGTAGTCGCCCCAGCGATGCGGCTCGCCGGCCAGATCGAAATCGTATTGGGCGAAATCCATGCCCTCGGGCACCACCAGATCGGCGGGCGCGACCGCCTTCGCCAGCTCCGGCACCACCGGCTCGGGCGCCGGGGCGGCGGCGTCGCGCTTGCGCACCATGACCCAGCGCACATATTCCAGCACCACCTCGTCGAGCTGGTTCAGCCCGCGCGTGCGCACATAGACCACGCCGGACTTGCCGTTCGAGTTCTCGCGCAGGCCGATCACCTCGGATTCCGAACGCAGCGTATCGCCCGGCCAGACCGGCTTCAGCCAGCGGCCCTCGGCATAGCCCAGATTGGCGATGGCGTTCAGGCTGATATCCGGCACCGTCTTGCCGAAGACGATGTGAAAAGCGATCAGGTCGTCCATCGGGCTGCCCTCCAGCCCCGAGGCCGCCGCGAACTCGTCCGAGGAATAAAGCGCGTGCCGCGCCGGATAGAGCGCGTGGTACAGCGCGCGCTCGCCCTCGGCCACGGTGCGGGGGACGGCATGGCGGATCACCTGGCCGATGTGGTAATCCTCGAAGAAGCGGCCCGGATTGGTCTTGCTCATGACGGTCCCTTACTGTTGGCCCAGTTTCATCTCGGGGTGATAGTCGGCCTCGATCTCCTTGGTGACGGCCTGGGCGCAGCGCATCACGCCGCGCGCCGCGTCGAAGGCATAGGCCGGGGCGCCATGCAGCGCCCAGCCTTTCGCCAGCGCCTCGCTGACCTTGTGGCAGAAGGCCGAGGTGTCGTCCTCGGTCAGCAGGCGATAGATCTTCGGCATGTCAGCCTCCAAAGGGATTATAGCCCAGCCAGGCGTGAATCAGCCCCACGACCAGCATGACGACCAGCGCGCCGACCACCGCCATCGCCTCCTTGCGGACCGGGAACGGTCCGGCGGGCGGGGTCCAGCGCGGCTCGGCGCGGTTGATGACCGCCATCTCGACCAGCGCCCAAAGCAGCAGGCCGCCGAACAGCACGAAGCTGGGCAGGTCGCCGTTCGGCACGAGATGCGCAAAGGCCCAGAGCGCGAAGCCGGTCAGTTGCGGATGCCGCAGGCGGCGGGTGATGCGGGTCTTCATGCCGTTGGCGGCGAACAGGTAAAACGCCGCCAGCACCAGCAGGTTGTTGACGCCCTTGAGCGGCGCCGAGGCACCCCACCAATAGGGCCCGTCGGTCATGCGATAGCCGACCACCATCAGCACCACCGACAGCAGCAGCAGCCCCGCGACGCCGCCACGGCCCAGCCGGGCGCGGGCTTGCGGCGCCAGGCGCTTGAGCAGATGCGCACCCCACCACAGGGCGAGGCCAAGGATCAGGATCAACATCTGGCTATTCCTTTCCGCTGGATGTTAATGGCCTTTACTTTGCCATCACCCTGCCAGTTCGGCAATCGCCGCCGCCTTGGCCAATGTGGCCCGCGCCGTCTCGACATGCAGGTTCTCGACGATCTTGCCGTCCACCACCGCGACGCCCCTGCCCTGCCCGCTGGCCTCGTCGAAGGCCTCGATCTGACGGCGGGCCAGTGCCACCTCCGAGGCCGAGGGCGCGAAAACCTCGTTGGCGATGGCCAGCTGCGCCGGGTGGATCAGCGTCTTGCCGTCGAAACCCATGTCGCGGCCCTGTTCGCATTCGGCGCGCAGGCCATCCTCGTCCTTGAAGGCGTTGAAGACGCCGTCGACGATCACCCGGCCATGCGCCCGCGCTGCAAGCAGGCACAGGCCCAGCCCCGGCATCATCGGCAACCGGTCGGCACGGAAGCGGCTGTTCAGTTCCTTGGCCAGGTCATTGGTGCCCATGACCATGCCCTGCAGGCGCGGATGCGCGGCGATCTCGGCGGCGTTGAGCATCCCTGCCGCCGTCTCCATCATCGCCCAAAGCGGCGTATCGGGCACCAGCGCCGCCACCCGGTCCAGATCGGCGCCGCGGCTGACCTTGGGCACCAGCACCGCATCGGCGCCGGCGGCAAAGGCGCGGGCATCGCCCTCGCCCCATTCGGTGTCCAGGCCATTGATACGCACGATCCGGGCCCGGCCGCCGTAATCGGCCAGCAGCGCCTTGGCCAGAAGCTCACGCGCGGCGAGCTTTCCCGACGGCGCCACCGCGTCCTCGAGATCGAAGATGATCGCATCGGCCGCCAGCGTCTGGGCCTTTTCCATGGCCCGCGGATTGGCGGCCGGAATATAGAGGACGGAGCGGTAGGGACGGGTCATCGGGGCCTCGCGTAATAATCTTGCGCGAAACTGCCCGGAAACGACCCGAATCGCAAGCACTCATTTGCCGCGCTGCGGCATCAGATCCCGTCCCAGATCAGCTTGGCCGAAACCAGCATCAGCGCCCAGGTGATGAAGCCGTAGAAGACGCGCGGCGACATGCGCCTGACCAGCCACAGCCCGGCCAGCACCCCCAGCACGCCGGGCAGCATCAGCACCGCCGCCACCGCCAGGTTATGCGCCGAAAGCTGGCCCAGCATCGCATAGGGAATCAGCTTCACCGCATTGCAGATGGCAAAGAAGATGGTCGTGGTCCCGGCATAGGTCATCGGCGTCATGCGCAGCGGTTGGGCATAGACCTGATAGGGCGCCGCCCCGGAATGCGACACGAAGCTGGTATAGCCCGAGACCACGCCCCAAAGACTGCCCGCCCCCCAGCGCGGCGGCCGGGCGCTGCCGTTCACATGGCTGCGCAGCAAGGCGTTCAACGCGAAAGCCAGGCCGATCACCCCGACGATCAGCCCGACCTGCGCATCGTTGACGTGACGCGCGGTGGCCCAGCCCAGCCCGATGCCGGTGATCGCCCCCGGCACCACGGTCCGCAGCACCCGGGCGTCGAAATCGCGCCGGAAGGCGATCAGCCCGCCGATATCCGAAACGATATAGACCGGCAGCAGGATCCCCGCCGCCTGCACCGGCGACATGACCAGCGCCATCAGCGGCACCGAGATGGTGCCGACCATGGACAGCCCCCCCTTGGCCAGCCCGATGGAAAAGGCGGCGACCACCGCCAGCACCCAGCCCAGCATGTCCATGCGCGCGCTCCTTCGGCCTTTGCACGCAGCAGTAAGCCAGGGCGGGCGGCTCCGCAACGCAGGAGGGGTCTGCCTGTTAGCGCTTGACATGGGGCGATTTCATCCGTCGCGCCGCAGGCAAGGCTTGCGATTCCCATTCCAAGGGACTAGGCCACCGCCCGAACCATGATGGAAATCGGAGGTTACCATGGCCCGACCCAAGATCGCACTCATCGGCGCGGGGCAGATCGGCGGCACGCTGGCGCATCTGGCCGCGATGAAGGAACTGGGCGACGTCGTCCTGTTCGACATCGCCGAGGGCACCCCTCAGGGCAAGGCGCTGGACATTGCGGAATCGGGCCCGTCCGAGGGCTTCGACGCCGTGCTGAAAGGCACCAACGACTATGCCGACATCGCGGGCGCCGATGTCTGCATCGTCACCGCCGGTGTGCCGCGCAAGCCGGGCATGAGCCGCGACGACCTTCTGGGCATCAACCTCAAGGTCATGAAATCCGTGGGCGAGGGCATCAAGCAGCACGCCCCCAACGCGTTCGTGATCTGCATCACCAACCCGCTGGACGCCATGGTCTGGGCGCTGCGCCAGTTCTCGGGCCTGCCGCATGAAAAGGTCGTCGGCATGGCCGGCGTGCTCGATTCGGCGCGCTTCCGCCACTTCCTGTCGCTGGAATTCGGCGTCTCGATGCGCGACGTGACCGCCTTCGTGCTGGGCGGCCATGGCGACACCATGGTGCCGCTGGCCCGCTATTCGACCGTCGCCGGCATCCCGCTGCCCGACCTGGTCAAGATGGGCTGGACCACGCAGGAGAAGCTGGACGCCATCGTGCAGCGCACCCGCGACGGCGGCGCCGAGATCGTCGGCCTGCTGAAGACCGGCTCGGCCTTCTATGCCCCGGCCACCTCGGCCATCGAGATGGCGGAAGCCTATCTCAAGGACCAGAAGCGCGTGCTGCCCTGCGCGGCCTATGTGGACGGCGCCTATGGGCTGGACGGGCTTTATGTCGGCGTGCCGACCGTGATCGGCGCCAAGGGCATCGAGAAGGTGATCGACATCAAGCTCGACAAGGACGAACAGGCGATGTTTGACAAGTCGGTCGACGCGGTGAAGGGCCTGGTCGCCGCCTGCAAGGGCATCGACGCCACCCTGGCCTGAGCCGGACCGCACCGGAACGGACAACCCCGCGGGTCGCGCCCGCGGGGTTTTTTCTTGCGCGCTCGCCTTAGATGAAGACGAAGTCCGAAGCGTTCAGCGCCCCCGCCTGCACCCCGGCCAGGGTGATCGAGGTGCCGCCGAAGCTGACCACGGCATTGCCGCCCGCCTGGGTGACGGTCAGGTCGTCGAAACCGTCGTAGCGCTGGCCCTGCCAGTTGCCCGAGACGATGCGGATCCGGTCCAGCCCGTCCTGCCAGTCGGTGATCCGGTCGACGCCGTTGCCGACCGCGAAGACGAAAGCGTCCGCCCCGGCGCCGCCGGCCATGAAATCGTTGCCGGTGCCGCCGGTCACCACGTCATTGCCGACACCGCCGAAAAGCGTGTCGCTGCCGGCGCCGCCCTGCAGCACGTCGTTGCCCCCCAAGCCCTCCAGCCGGTCATGGCCGCCGCCGCCGTTCAGCCGGTTGTTCACGCCATTGCCGACCAGCCGGTCGCCGTAATTCGAGCCGTTCACCGCCTCGATCCCCAGCAGCAGGTCGCTGCCATGGCCGCCGCCGATCGCCTGGGCCGTGGTCAGCCGCAGGTCGACGCGGAT
Source organism: Paracoccus sp. TOH (assembly GCF_030388245.1). Taxonomy (NCBI): domain Bacteria; kingdom Pseudomonadati; phylum Pseudomonadota; class Alphaproteobacteria; order Rhodobacterales; family Paracoccaceae; genus Paracoccus; species Paracoccus sp. TOH. The sequence continues at coordinate 1,400,387 of NZ_CP098360.1, read as the reverse complement.
GCCGCCGGTGGCATTGCCATAGCCGGCGGTATCGAAACCGGCGCCGCCGTCCAGCCGGTCGTTGCCGACCCCGCCGTTCATCAGGTCGTTGCCAAGGCCGCCGAACAGCTGGTCATGGCCGCCCAGCCCGTTGAGCACGTCGTTGCCGGCAGCGCCGTTCAGCACGTTGCCCGCCACGCTGCCGGTGATCGCATCGGCAAAGCGCGAGCCGTTGACGTTCTCGATATTCGTCAGCGTATCGGTGCCCTGCCCGCCGCCAATGACCTGGGCCGAGGTCAGCGACAGGTTCACCCGCACGCCGCCGCCGGCCGCGCCATAGCCGACCAGGTCGATGCCGGCGCCGCCGTCCAGCCGGTCGTTGCCGGCACCGCCGAACAGCAGGTCACGCCCGGCCCCGGCATCGACATAATCGCTGCCCGCATAGCCGACGAAGATGTCGTTGCCGTCCTGCAGATAGATCGTGTCATAGCTGACGGTCTGGCGGATGCCGCTGATGTCGAAGACATCGTTGCCGCCGGTGCCTGCGATATCGTAGATCGAGAAGTCCAGCGTCTCGGTGCCGATCACCTGGGCGGCGGTCAGGGTCAGCCGGGCCACGGTCACGTCGCTGGTCAGCCGGATCCGGTCGGCGCCGGCGCCGCCATCATAGACGTCCTGCCCGAAATCGGTGCCGCCGATATAGAAAGTGTCGTCGCCGGTGCCGCCGATCAGCCGGTCATTGCCGGTGCCGCCGGTCAGGTAGTCGCTGCCGGCGCCGCCATTCAGCGTATCCGCCCCCGAGCCGCCATTGACCTCGTCGCTGCCGGCATAGCCGACGAAACTGTCGTTGCCGTCCGACAGATGGATCCAGTCGTAGCTGACGGTGTAGGTGATGCCGCTGATATTGAAGACATCGTTGCCGCCAGTGCCCTGGATGTCGTAGATCGAAAAATCCAGCGTCTCGGTGCCGATCACGTTGGCGGCGGTCAGCTGCAGGCGCGAGACGGTGATATCGCCGGTCATCCGGATCCGGTCTGCGCCTTCGCCGCCATTATAGACATCCAGCCCGAAATCGGTGCCGCCGATATAGAAGGTGTCGTCGCCGGTGCCGCCGATCAGCCGGTCATTGCCGCCGCCGCCGGTCAGATAGTCGCTGCCGGCCCCGCCATTCAGCGTATCCGCCCCCGAGCCGCCATCGGCCTCGTCGCTGCCGGCATAGCCGATGAAGCTGTCGTTGCCGTCCGACAGATGGATCCAGTCATAGCTGACGGTGTAGGTGATGCCGCTGATATCGAAGGCATCGTTGCCGCCGGTGCCGCGGATGTCGTAGATCGAGAAATCCAGCGTCTCGGTGCCGATCACGTTGGCGGCGGTCAGCTGCAGACTGGCCACGGTCACGTCCCCGGTCAGCCGGATCCGGTCCGCGCCTTCGCCGCCGTCATAGACATCGTGGCCGAAATCGGTGCCGCCGATATAGAAGGTATCGTCGCCGGTGCCGCCGATCAGCCGGTCATTGCCGCCGCCGCCGGTCAGATAGTCGTTGTCGGCGCCGCCATTCAGTGTGTCCGCCCCCGAGCCGCCATCGACCTTGTCGCTGCCGGCATAGCCGATGAAGCTGTCGTTGCCATCGTAAAGATAGATCCAGTCGTAGCTCACCGTGTAGGTGACGCCGCTGATGTCGAAGACATCGTTGCCGCCGGTGCCGCGGATATCGTAGATCGAGAAGTCCAGCGTCTCGATGCTGGTCAGATGGTTGCCGTTCAAGAGCAGGCTGGAGACGGTGACATCGCCGCTCAGCCGGATGCGGTCGTCACCGTCGCCGCCGTCAAAGACGTCCTGGCCGAAATCGCTGCCGACGATATAGAAGGTGTCGTTGCCAGAACCGCCATGCATGGTGTCGTTGCCGCTACCGCCGGTGATGGTGTCGTTGCCGCTGCCGCCGGTGATGGTGTCGTTGCCGCCGAGTGCATTTATGACATCGGCATCCGCGGTTCCCACAAGGGTATCCGCCGCGTCGGTTCCGTTAATGGTCGCCATGAGAAGTCTCTCGTTCAATCAAATAAGGAATGGTGCGGGAAATACCGCCCATCGCGTCGCGCTTGTCAAAGGGAAATGCCGCGCCGGGGCCGGGTTTTGGCAGGCTTTTCCGCAGGTCACGGGAATCGTTTCGCGGCCGCCCCACCCGGCACCCGCCGGAGCCCGCCGGCCTTGCCGGCAGCCTCTGTCCTGGGTTTTGTGATCGCAGGGTCGAAGGCTGTGATCACAAAACCGCAAAACCGCGCAATTTTCCGCAAGGCGCCGCGCATAGGGCTTTAGAGCCCGGGGCGGATGTGGCACAAGCCCGCCAACCGATAACTGCGGGGAAGTAGCATGAACATCCATGAATACCAGGCCAAGGCGTTGCTGCGCCAATACGGCGCGCCGGTCTCCGACGGGCGGGTGGTGATGAAGGCCGATGAGGCCAAGGCGGCGGCGGGGGAACTCGACGGTCCGCTCTGGGTCGTCAAGGCGCAGATCCATGCCGGCGGCCGTGGCAAGGGTCACTTCAAGGAGAAGGAAGCCGGCGAGAAGGGCGGCGTGCGCCTGGCGAAATCCGTCGCCGAGGCCGAAGAGCTGACCCGCCAGATGCTGGGCCGCACCCTGGTCACCCACCAGACGGGCGAGACCGGCAAGCAGGTCAACCGCATCTATATCGAGGACGGCTCGGATATCGAGCGTGAGCTCTATCTGGCGCTGCTGGTCGATCGCGGCACATCGCGCATCAGCTTCGTCGCCTCGACCGAGGGCGGCATGGACATCGAGGAAGTCGCTGCCTCGACCCCCGAAAAGATCGTCAGCTTCAGCGTCGATCCGGCCTCGGGCCTGTCGGATTTCCACGGCCGCCGCGTGGCCTTCGCCCTGGGTCTGAAGGGCACGCAGGTCAAGCAATGCGTCCAGCTGGTCAAGAACCTGTATCGCATGTTCATCGAGAAGGACATGGAGATGCTGGAGATCAACCCGCTGATCGTGATGAAGGACGGCAACCTCAAATGCCTCGACGCGAAGATGGGCTTCGACAACAACGCCCTCTATCGCCAGTCCGACGTGCTGGCGCTGCGCGACGAGACCGAGGAGGATCCCAAGGAACTGGCCGCCTCGAAGTTCGACCTGAACTACATCGCGCTGGACGGCGAGATCGGCTGCATGGTGAACGGCGCCGGTCTGGCGATGGCCACGATGGACATCATCAAGCTGTTCGGGGCCGAGCCGGCGAACTTCCTTGACGTCGGCGGCGGCGCCACCAAGGAAAAGGTCACCGAGGCGTTCAAGATCATCACCTCGGACCCGAACGTGAAGGGCATCCTGGTCAACATCTTCGGCGGCATCATGCGCTGCGACATCATCGCGGAAGGCATCATCGCCGCGGTGAAAGAGGTCGGCCTGCAGGTCCCGCTGGTCGTGCGCCTGGAAGGCACCAATGTCGAGCTGGGTAAAGAGATCATTTCGAAATCCGGCCTGAACGTGATCGCGGCCGACGACCTGTCGGACGCGGCGCAGAAGATCGTGAAAGCGGTGAAGGGATAAGAAGATGGCCGTTCTCGTCAACAAAGACACCAAAGTCATCTGCCAGGGCATCACCGGCTCGCAAGGCACCTTCCACACCGAACAGGCGATCGCTTACGGCACCAAGATGGTCGGCGGCGTGACCCCCGGCAAAGGCGGGTCCGAGCATCTGGGCCTGCCGGTCTTCAACTCGGTCCACGAGGCCGTGGCCAAGACCGGCGCCAATGCGACCGCGATCTATGTCCCGCCGCCCTTCGCGGCCGACTCGATCCTGGAAGCCATCGACGCCGAGATCCCGCTGATCGTCGCCATCACCGAGGGCATCCCGGTCCTTGACATGATGAAGGTCAAGCGCGCGCTGCAAGGCTCGAAATCGCTGCTGATCGGGCCGAACTGCCCCGGCATCATGACGCCGGACGAATGCAAGATCGGCATCATGCCCGGCAGCATCTTCAAGCGCGGCTCGGTCGGCGTCGTGTCGCGTTCCGGCACGCTGACCTATGAGGCGGTCAAGCAGACCTCGGACGTGGGCCTCGGCCAGTCCTCGGCCGTCGGCATCGGCGGCGACCCGATCAAGGGCATGGAGCATATCGACGTGCTGCGCATGTTCCTGGACGACCCCGAGACCGAGTCGATCATCATGATCGGCGAGATCGGCGGCTCGGCCGAGGAAGAGGCCGCCGAGTTCCTGGCCGAGCAGAAGCGCAAGGGCAAGTGGAAGCCGACCGCTGGCTTCATCGCCGGCCGCACCGCGCCGAAGGGCCGCCGCATGGGCCATGCCGGCGCCATCGTCTCGGGCGGCAAGGGCGACGCGGAATCCAAGATCGAGGCCATGAAATCGGCCGGGGTCGTGGTCGCCGACAGCCCGGCGGGCCTGGGCGAGGCGGTGCTGAAGGCTCTCGGCCGGTAACGTCTTCGCAAGACTTTTGACTTAGGCCTGGCCCCCGCCTACCTTCAGGGGGCCTCGCCGAACCCATGCAAGCCAGGTGCCAGATTGGACGTCCTTCGTCGCCAGATCGTCGCCAGACCCGCCGGGGCATCGTCTTGTCCTCGCCGCGGGCGACCTGCCGGCCAGCCGCTGCGAGGGACGAGATGAGCGCCCCTGCCGCCGCCGCCCTGCCCGACGCGCCGCCGGTCCAGGCACGGGATTGGGCGCTTTGCGTCGCGACCTACAATCGCGGCGACATCCTGCGCGAATGCGTCCGCCACGCGCTGGCTTCGGACGAACCCCCGGCCGAGATCGTCGTCGTCGATGCCAGCACCGACTGGCAGGCGAACCGCTCGGGCGTCGAGGCGGCGATCGCCGAGGCCGGCGGTTGCCCGCTGAGCTATGCGCCGGCGCTGCGCCGTTCGCTGACCGTCCAGCGCAACCAGGCCATCGCCATGGCGCGGGCCGACATCCTGTTCCTGATCGACGACGATGCGCTGCTGCATCCCGTCTGCGCCGGGCGGATCATGGCGCATTACCGCGCCGATCCGCAGGGCCGCATCGTCGCCATCTCGGCCTGCGATACGCCCCTGCCGCACGAGCCGGCCGCGGGCGGCGCGCTCAAGCAGACCAACCGGGCCGGGGCGCTGGTCTCGGGCCGGCCGGCGGCGCTGCAACGCGGCATCGACTTTGCCCTGCGCCACCTGCTGATGATCCCCGCCGATCAGCGGTTCCTGGGCTATGACCGGCCCGAGCGGCGCTATTCCGGCGACGCCTCGCTGCCGCCGGATCTGGTGCGGGTCGCGTTCATCGTCGGCTTCGCTCTGACCGTCCGCCGCGCCGTCGCCCTGCGCGAGCCCTTCGACGAGGGGCTGGTCGGCAGCGCCATCGCCGAGGATCTGGACGCGAGCTATCGCTTCGGCCGGCACGGCCTGCTGGCCTTTGCCGCCGACGCGCCGATCCGGCATCTGCAAGCGGCGGCGGGCCGGGACCGGCGCCGGGTGAACACGGCGCTGGCGCTGCTCAACATCGCCTATTTCGTCCGCCGCCAGTCAGAACGGCAGGGCCGCGACTTCGCCCGCTATGCGCTGTGGTACCTGCGCATGACGCTGGCCGAACTGCCCAAGGATCTGGCCGGCGGCCGCTGGGATCTGCCGCAGCTGCGCGGCGCCCTGCTGGCCGGCCGCAGCCTGCCCGCCCTGCTGCGCCGGCCCCGCGCCGGCCTGCCCGAATGGTATCAGGACCACCAGACAAGGCTCATGACCGGCGCGCCGCGCGGCCGTGGCCGGAACCATGCAACCGCCCCTGATCAAGGCGGGAACCGATAGAATTTCCCGGAGGCAATCCAATGAACGATCAATCCCCCAACTCGGCCTTCCACGATTCAAGCTTCCTGCAAGGCCACAACGCCGCCTATGTCGAGCAGCTCTACGGCCAATGGGCGCAGAACCCGGCGGCGGTGGATCAGGCCTGGGACGCCTTCTTCCGCAGCCTGGGCGACGAAGAGGCCGTGGTCACGCGCGAGGCCAAGGGCGCCAGCTGGCGCCGCACCGACTGGCCGCCGCTGCCGTCGGACGACAACACCGCGGCGCTGACCGGCGAATGGCCGATGCTGCCCAAGGCCGATGCCAAGGCGGCGCTGGACAAGATCGCCGCCAAGGCCGGCGAAAAGGGCGTCAGCCTGACCGACGAGCAGCTGAAGCGCGCCGTGCTGGACAGCGTCCGCGCCATCATGCTGATCCGCGCCTTCCGCATCCGCGGCCACCTGCATGCCGATCTGGATCCGCTGGGGATGCGCGACGTTCCCGACCACGGCGAACTGAAGCCCGAGACCTACGGCTTCACCGCCGCCGACCTGGACCGGCCGATCTTCATCGACAACGTGCTCGGCCTGCAGATCGCCACGATCCGCCAGATCACCGACCTGATGAAGCGCACCTATTGCGGCACCTTCGCCATCCAGTTCATGCATATCTCGAACCCCGAGGAAGCCGCCTGGCTGAAGGAGCGGATCGAGGGCTATGGCAAGGAGATCGCCTTCACCCGCGAAGGCCGCCGCGCCATCCTGAACAAGCTGGTCGAGGCCGAGGGCTTCGAAAAGTTCCTGCATGTCAAGTACATGGGCACCAAACGCTTCGGCCTTGACGGCGGCGAGGCGCTGATCCCGGCCATGGAGCAGATCATCAAGCGTGGCGGCGCGCTTGGCGTCAAGGACGTGGTGATCGGCATGCCGCACCGCGGCCGCCTGTCGGTGCTGGCCAACGTCATGGGCAAGCCCTACCGCGCCATCTTCCACGAGTTCCAGGGCGGCAGCTACAAGCCCGAAGACGTGGACGGCTCGGGCGACGTGAAATACCACCTCGGCGCCAGCTCGGACCGCACCTTCGACGACAATACCGTGCACCTGTCGCTGACCGCGAACCCCAGCCACCTGGAGGCGGTGAACCCGGTGGTGCTGGGCAAGGTCCGCGCCAAGCAGGACCAGCTCTCCGACCAGACGCATCGCATGGCGGTGCTGCCGATCCTGCTGCATGGCGACGCGGCCTTTGCCGGCCAGGGCATCGTCGCGGAATGCTTCCAGCTTTCCGGCATCAAGGGCCACCGCACCGGCGGCTGCATCCATATCGTGGTGAACAACCAGATCGGCTTTACCACGGCGCCGCATTTCAGCCGCACCTCGCCCTATCCGACCGACATCGCGCTGATGGTCGAGGCGCCGATCTTCCACGTCAACGGCGACGACCCCGAGGCGGTGGTGCATGCCGCCCGCGTGGCGACCGAGTTCCGGCAGAAGTTCCACAAGGACGTGGTCATCGACATCTTCTGCTATCGCCGCTTCGGTCACAACGAGGGCGACGAGCCCATGTTCACCAACCCCGCGATGTACAAGGCGATCAAGGGCCACAAGACCACGCTGCAGCTTTACACCGACCGGCTGGTCGCCGACGGGTTGGTGCCCGAGGGCGAGATCGAGGAGATGAAGGCCGCCTTCCAGGCGCATCTGAACGAGGAGTTCGAGGTCGGCAAGAACTTCAAGCCGAACAAGGCCGACTGGCTGGACGGCAAGTGGTCGGGCCTGGCCGCGGAATCCGAGGAATACGCCCCGGGCCAGACCGGCATCGCCCCCGAGACCATGGCCGAGATCGGCACCGCGCTGACCCGGGTTCCGGACGGCTTCGACCTGCACCGCACCGTCGGCCGGCTGCTGGAATCCAAGAAACAGATGTTCGAGACCGGCAAGGGCTTCGACTGGGCGACCGGCGAGGCGCTGGCCTATGGCTCGCTGCTGGTCGAGGGGCATCCGGTGCGGCTGTCGGGCCAGGATTCGACCCGCGGCACCTTCTCGCAACGCCATTCCGCCTTCATCGACCAGGCGACCGAGGAACGCTTCTACCCGCTGAACCACATCCGCGGCGGGCAGGCGCGTTACGAGGTGACCGACTCGATGCTGTCGGAATATGCGGTGCTGGGCTTCGAATACGGCTATTCGCTGGCCGAGCCGAACACCCTGACCCTGTGGGAGGCGCAGTTCGGCGACTTCGCCAACGGCGCGCAGATCATGTTCGACCAGTTCATCAACTCGGGCGAGAAGAAATGGCTGCGCATGTCGGGCCTGGTGGTGCTGATGCCGCATGGCTACGAGGGCCAGGGCCCCGAGCACAGCTCGGCCCGGCTGGAGCGCTGGCTGCAGATGTGCGCCGAGGACAACTGGATCGTGGCGAACTGCACGACCCCGGCGAACTATTTCCACATCCTGCGCCGCCAGCTCAAGCGGCCGTTCCGCAAGCCGCTGATCCTGATGACGCCGAAATCGCTGCTGCGCCATCCGCTGGCGATCTCGACGACCGAGGACTTCACCACCGGATCGAGCTTCCACCGCGTGCTGTGGGACGATGCCGAACGCGGCAATTCGCAGCTGGCGCTGAAGCCCGACAATGAGATCCGCCGCGTGGTGATCTGCTCGGGCAAGGTCTATTACGACCTGCTGCAGGCGCGCGATGCCGCCGGGACCGACGATGTCTACCTGATGCGCCTGGAGCAGTTCTACCCGTTCCCGGCCCAGGCGATGTCGAAGGAGCTGGAGCGCTTCAAGGATGCCGAGATCGTCTGGTGCCAGGAAGAACCCAAGAACATGGGCGGCTGGACCTTCGTCGAGCCGAACATCGAATGGGTGCTGTCGCGCATCGGCGCCAAGCACGGCCGCGCCCGCTATGTCGGCCGCGCCGCCGCCGCCTCGCCGGCGACGGGCCTCGCCTCGCGCCACAAGGCCGAGCAGGAGGCGCTGGTGACCGAAGCCATCACGATCGGTGCCTGAGATGGCCGTGGAACTACGCGTCCCCGCGCTTGGGGAATCGGTATCCGAGGCGACCGTGGCCACCTGGTTCAAGAAGCCGGGCGACCGCGTCGCCATCGATGAGATGCTGTGCGAGCTGGAAACCGACAAGGTGACGGTCGAGGTGCCCTCGCCCGTCGCCGGCAAGCTGGCCGAGATCGTCGCCCCCGAGGGCGCGGTGGTCGCGCCCAACGCCCTGCTCGCGCAGATCATGGAAGAGGGCGATGCGGGCCCCGAGGAAATGTTGCCCAAGGCAGATGCGGGCACGAAAGCCCAGGAAGGACAGAAGAAGATGAGCGGAAAATCCGTCGACGTGATGGTGCCCACCCTGGGCGAAAGCGTGACCGAGGCCACGGTGGCGACCTGGTTCAAGAAGGTCGGCGACACGGTCGCCCAGGACGAGATGCTGTGCGAGCTGGAAACCGACAAGGTCTCGGTCGAGGTGCCTAGCCCCGCCGCCGGCGTGCTGGCCGAGATCCTTGCCCCCGAGGGCGCGACGGTCGAGGCCAGCGCCCGGCTGGCCATCGTCACCGAAGGCGCGGCCGGCGCTGCAACCGCGGCCAAGGCCGAGGCCCCTGCCGCCGCCGCGGCCGCCGTGCAATCGCCCGGCGCCGGCCCGGAGACGCCGAAAGAGCGCAAGGATGTCGAGGACGCGCCCGCGGCCAAGAAAGCCATGGCCGAGGCCGGGATTTCCCGCGATGCCGTCACCGGCACCGGCCGCGACGGCAGGGTGATGAAAGAGGACGTGGCCCGCGCCGCCGCGGCGCCCGCCGCCGCCTCGCCCGCCCCGGCACCGGCCCAGGCGCCGCGCGCGCCCAGCTCGGCCGATGACGCGGCGCGCGAGGAGCGGGTCAAGATGACCCGCCTGCGCGCCACCATCGCCCGCCGGCTGAAGGACGCGCAGAACACCGCCGCGATGCTGACCACCTATAACGAGGTGGACATGAAGGGCATCATGGACCTGCGCAACACCTACAAGGACCAGTTCGAGAAGAAGCACAAGGTCAAGCTGGGCTTCATGTCCTTCTTCGTGAAGGCCTGCTGCCACGCCCTGAAGGAAGTGCCCGAGGTCAATGCCGAGATCGACGGCAGCGACGTGGTCTACAAGCATTTCGTCCATATGGGCGTGGCCGTGGGCACGCCGAACGGTCTGGTGGTTCCGGTGGTGCGCGATGCCGATCAGAAGAGCTTCGCCCAGATCGAGAAGGAAATCGCCGAACTGGGCCTGCGCGCCCGCGACGGCAAGCTGACCATGGCCGAGATGCAGGGCGGCACCTTCACCATCTCGAACGGCGGCGTCTATGGCTCGCTGATGTCCTCGCCGATCCTGAACCCGCCGCAATCGGGCATCCTGGGCATGCACAAGATCCAGGAGCGGCCGGTCGTCGTCGACGGCCAGATCGTCATCCGGCCGATGATGTATCTGGCGCTGAGCTACGACCACCGCATCGTGGACGGCAAGGGCGCCGTGACCTTCCTGGTCCGCGTCAAGGAGGCGCTGGAGGATCCGCGCCGGCTGCTGATGGATCTGTGATCGCATCGGGGTGCGGCTTCGGCCGCGCCCCGGCCCGCTCGGGGCGCGCATCCGCGCCATGCGTGTCTCGCGCAACTCTTTCCGGCCTGTTCCGTTGTCCCGCACGGGGCCGCCTTGCCGCTCATCCTGACGGGAAGCCGGGCCGCAACGGAGGATTGTCCCATGACCCAGTTGATCGCCCATTACACCGTCGCCGGCTATGCCGCCTTCAAGACCGCCTTCGACGCGGATGCCGAGGATCGCGGCAATAACGGCCTGTCGCTGTTGCAGCTTTGGCGCGAGAGCGACCAGAGCGCCTGGGCGCTGTTCCAGGTCGGTGACGCCGTGGCCGCCAGGGCCTATCTTGAGGGCGCGGCCGGGGTCTTCAACAGCCAGGCCGGCGTTTCGGCCACCGAGTTCCACTTCGTCGAGACCGCCTGATGGCCGCCGAGACCACCGCCCTGGCCCTGGCCGCCTTGCTGCAGGCCATGCAGATCGGCCTTGCCGCAGCCTCGATGAACCGCGACGTGGGCGCGAAATGGAATGCCAGCCCGCGCGACCGGCAGCCGGAATTCTCGGCCCTGACCGGCCGGCTGCGCCGCGCGGTGGACAACCATTTCGAGGGGCTGGTCCTGTTCACCATCGCCGTGGTGCTGGTGGTGCTGTCCGATGCCGGCAGCCCGCTGACCACGCTTTGCGCCTGGCTCTATCTGCTGGCGCGCATCCTCTATGTCCCCGCCTATGCGCTTGGCTGGTCGCCCTGGCGCTCGCTGATCTGGGCGGTCGGATTTCTCGCCACCCTGGTGATGATCGTCACCAGCCTGTTTACCTGAACCGCGCCGGCGCAAGCGGCACCGGCTGATGCAAGGAGTCCTGAATGTCCACCTATGACCTGATCGTGATCGGCGCCGGCCCCGGCGGCTATGTCTGCGCGATCCGCGCCGCCCAGCTGGGCCTGAAGGTCGCCTGCGTCGAGGGCCGCGAGACGCTGGGCGGAACCTGCCTGAACGTCGGCTGCATCCCCTCGAAGGCGCTGCTGCATGCCAGCCACATGCTGCACGAGGCACATGAGAACTTCGAGAAGATGGGCCTGATCGGCGCCGCGCCGCAGGTCGACTGGCAAAAGATGCAGGGCTACAAGGCCGAGACGGTCGGCGGCAACACCAAGGGCATCGAATTCCTGTTCAAGAAGAACAAGATCGACTGGCTGAAGGGCTGGGCCAGCATCGAGGCGCCGGGCAAGGTCAAGGTCGGCGACACCACCCACGAGACGAAAAAGATCGTCATCGCCACCGGCTCGGAGCCGGCCAGCCTGAAAGGGGTCGAGGTCGACAACGCGGCGGGCGTGGTGGTCGATTCCACCGGGGCGCTGGCGCTGCCGAAGATCCCCAAGTCGATGGTGGTGATCGGCGCCGGCGTGATCGGGCTGGAGCTGGGCTCGGTCTATGCCCGGCTGGGCGCCCAGGTGACGGTGGTCGAATACCTGGACGCCATCACCCCCGGCATGGACGCCGAGGTGCAGAAGCAGTTCCAGAAGATCCTGGCGAAACAGGGGCTGAAATTCGTCCTCGGCGCCGCCGTGCAGGGCGCCACGGTCGAGGGGAACAAGGCCAAGGTCAGCTACAAGCTGCGCAAGGATGACAGCGAACATGCCATCGAGGCCGAGACGGTGCTGGTCGCCACCGGCCGCCGCCCCTATCTCGCCGGGCTGGGCCTCGACACGCTGGGGGTGGCGCTGACCGATCGCGGCTTCGTCAAGGTGGACAGCCATTGGCAGACCAATGTGGCGGGCATCCATGCCATCGGCGACGCGGTGCCCGGCCCGATGCTGGCCCACAAGGCCGAGGACGAGGGCATGGCGGTCGCCGAGGTCATCGCCGGCAAGCATGGCCATGTGAATTACGACGTGATCCCCGGCGTGATCTACACCACGCCCGAGGTCGCCTCGGTCGGCTTGACCGAGGAAGCGGCGAAGGAAGGCGGCCGCAAGGTCAGGATCGGCAAGTTCCCCTTCATGGGCAATGCCCGGGCCAAGGCGCTGTTCCAGGCCGACGGTTTCGTCAAGCTGATCGCCGATGCCGAGACCGACCGCGTGCTGGGCTGCCACATCATCGGCCCGAATGCCGGCGAAATGATCCACGAGGTCTGCGTGGCGATGGAATTCGGCGCCTCGGCCCAGGACATCGCCCTGACCTGCCACGCGCATCCGACCTGCTCGGAAGCGGTGCGCGAGGCGGCGCTGGCCTGCGGAGACGGCGCGATCCACGCCTGATCGGGCGATATCGGCGGATTGCCACCGAAACCGCCGCAACCTTACGGCGAAATTCCGCCGACAGGCCGTCCCGACCGGGGCGGCCGTTTCTTTTGAATTCCCCGACTCTCGCGGCTGTGGCTAATCCCTTGGTCAATGAAAACACGAGGGCAGCCATGAAATCCATGATCGGTCTGTTGGTGCTGAGCGGTGTGCTGGCCGTCAGCGCCTGCGGCGATAACCGGGTTGACCCCGACCGCCGCTATCTGGTTGAACCGCGCGCCTCGGCCGCCGAGACCGTTGGCCTGCACGCGAACGAGACCCCGGAACTGCGGCGGCTGATCAACAAATACGCCGCCGAATACGATGTGCCGACCGATCTGGTGCATCGCGTCATCATCCGCGAATCGCGCCATCGCCCCGGCGCCCGCAACGGCCCCTATTACGGGCTGATGCAGATCCTGCCGGCCACGGCGCGCGGCATGGGCTACCAGGGCAGCGCCCAGGGGCTTCTGGATGCCGAGACCAACCTCAAATATGGGGTCAAATACCTGCGCGGCGCCTATATGGTCGCCGATGGCAACAAGGACGCCGCCGTCAAATGGTATGCGCGCGGCTATTACTACGAGGCCAAGAAGAAGGGCTTGCTGAAGGCCACCGGCATGCGCTGATCACTTGGGACGGTGATGCGAGAGGGCGGCCCTGGGCCGCCCTTCTCCGTTTCAGAGCTTGCGGTTGTAGCGGATGAACGGCGATTTCGCCGCCACCCGGTCGTAAAGCATCCGCCCCGGATAGTTGTCCTCGGCCGTCAGCCAATAGACCGCGGGCACGCCGGCCCGGTCGGCGGCGGCATAGACGGCCTCGATCAGCCCCCGCGCCACGCCGCGGCCGCGCGCCTCGGGCGCGGTGAACAGGTCCTGCAGATAGCAGACCCCCTCGTCGCGCCAAAGATTCGGGTGAAAGACGTAATGCGTCAGCCCCAGCAGCCGGCCGCCCTCGTCCCAGACCAGCCCGTGAAAGTCGCGCGCATCGCCCGAGACCAGCCGGGCGAAGGCCTTGTCGTAGAATGCGGCCGGCCGGTCGTGGAAGCCATAGAAGGCCTGGTACCCCTCATAGAGGCGTTGCCAGGGCGCGCGGTCCTCGGGGCGCAGTTCGCGGATCATCGCTGCCGCCGGGCCATGAAGGCCAGCCGCTCGAACAGCGCCACGTCCTGCTCGTTCTTCAGCAGCGCGCCGTGCAGCTTGGGCAGCATCTCGCCGGCCGGGCGCTTCAGATCCTCGGGCGACAGGTCTTCGGCCAGGATCAGCTTGAGCCAGTCCAGAAGCTCGCTGGTCGAGGGCTTCTTCTTCAGCCCCTGCACCTCGCGCAGTTCCAGGAACTGGCTCAGCGCCTCGTCGAGGATGCGGCGCTTCAGCCCGGGATAATGCACCTCGACGATGCGCTTCAGCGTCTCGGCATCGGGAAAGCGGATGTAGTGGAAGAAGCAGCGGCGCAGGAAGGCGTCCGGCAATTCCTTCTCGTTGTTCGAGGTGACGATGACCACCGGCCGGTGCCGGGCCACCACCGTCGCGCCGGTCTCGTAGACGTGGAACTCCATGCGGTCGAGTTCCTGCAGCAGGTCGTTCGGGAACTCGATGTCGGCCTTGTCGATCTCGTCGATCAGCAGCACGACCTTGCCCGGCGCCTCGAAGGCCTGCCACAGCTTGCCCTTGCGGATGTAATTGCCGATGTCATGCACCCGCGCCTCGCCCAGCTGGCTGTCGCGCAGCCGCGACACGGCATCGTATTCGTAAAGCCCCTGCTGCGCGCGGGTGGTCGATTTCACGTTCCATTCGACGATGGGCAGGTTCAGGCTTGCGGCGACCTGCCGCGCCAGTTCGGTCTTGCCGGTGCCCGGCTCGCCCTTGACCAGCAGGGGGCGTTCCAGCGTGATCGCCGCGTTGACGGCCATCGCCAGATCGGCGGGCGCCACATAGGTTTCGGTCGAGGAAAACTGCATCCGCCTGTCCTTTGCGCAATCTGCGCGACCCTAGCCAGCAGCCGCCGGCTTCGCAAGCGGCGGACAAAACCTGACGGAATGGCCTAGTGACAATTGGTCTGCCATACTTTATGCGGGCGCCAAGGATCGGGCATCCAGTCGCCCGGCTCCCGGAGGAACGATGAAAGCCCAGACCTTTCTGCCCGAAGATTATCGCCCCGCCGAAGACGAACCTTTCATGAACGAGCGGCAACTCGAATATTTCCGCCGCAAGCTGATTGCATGGAAACAGGAGCTGCTGGACCAGTCCGCCGAGACATTGGAAGGTCTGCAGGATAGCGCCCGCAACGTGCCCGACCTGGCCGACCGCGCCTCCGAGGAAACCGACCGCTCGCTGGAGCTGCGCACCCGCGACCGTCAGCGCAAGCTGGTCGCCAAGATCGACGCGGCGCTGCGCCGCATCGAGACCGGCGAATACGGCTATTGCGAGATGACCGGCGAGCCGATCAGCCTCAAGCGGCTGGACGCGCGTCCCATCGCCACCATGACGCTGGAGGCGCAGGAGCGCCACGAGCGGCGCGAGCGCGTGCATCGCGACGACTGAGCCCGCAGCCGCCCCGGCCTCGCAACCCGAAGGGAGCAAGCATGCCGGACCACAGCTTGAAACCCGTGACGATCCTGTCGCCCGACCGGGTCGCGGATCGGGGAACCCCGCCGATCTCTGGCGTCGGCCGGGATTTCCATGGGCTGGGGGTCCGCCGCGCCGCGCCGGGCGGCGGCACGGTCCGCCCCACCGGCAGGCCGATGGTGACCGGGCTCGGGAACACGATCCGCCGCGAGGATAAGGTCGTGGTGCTTTGCGGCGGCGAAAGCTGGACCGGCGCCGCGGCCCCCGACCTGACCGAGATGCGGCGGCGACGCCCCGATCTGCCGCAGGACCGGCTCGACCAGGTCCGCGCCGGCACCAGCGCCGAGGTGCGACGCTGAGCCCGCCCCCCGTCACCATCATCGGCGCCGGCATCGCCGGCCTGACCGCCGCCTGCGCGCTGGCGCAGCGCGGTTTTGCTGTCACCGTGCTGGAACGCGCCGGCGCGCTGCGCGAGGTCGGTGCCGGCCTGCAGATCTCGCCCAATGCGGTGCGGGTGATCGAGGCGTTGGGGCTGTGGCCGCGCTTCCGGGCGATCTCGGCACCCTCGCAGCGGGTCGAACTGCGCGATTCCGCCGGCCGGCCGGTCGCGGTGCTGGACCTAGCCCGGCATCGCCCGCAGGACCGCTTCCGGCTGGTGCATCGCGCCCGGCTGGTCACGCTGCTGGAACAGGCGGCGCGCGAGGCCGGTGCCCGGATCGAGCTGGGCCACGAGGTCACCGCCCTGCCCGACGTGCCGCTGCTGATCGGCGCCGACGGGGTGAAAAGCCGGCTGCGCCCGGCGCTGAACGGCGCCGAGACGCCGTTCTTCACCGGCCAGACCGCCTGGCGGGCGCTGATCCCGGCCGAATCCGATGCCGTGCCCGCGGCCCAGGTGTTCATGGGACCGGGCCGGCACCTGGTCAGCTATCCGCTGGGCCAGGGCCAGCGCAATATCGTCGCCGTGGTCGAACGTCCCGACTGGCACGAGGAAGGCTGGTCCATCTCCGGCGATCCGGCCGAGCTGCGCGCCGCCTTCGCGCGCTTCGGCGGCCCGGTACCCGGCTGGCTGGAACAGGTCGAGCGGGTCGGCATCTGGGGTCTCTTTCGCCATCCGGTCGCCGCGCATTGGCAGGACGGCCGGCGGGCGCTGATCGGCGATGCGGCGCATCCGACCCTGCCCTTCATGGCCCAGGGCGCGGTCATGGCGATCGAGGATGCCTGGATACTGGCCGCCTGCCTCGACGCCGGCCCCGACCAGCAGACCGCCCTGGCGCGCTTCCAGGCCCTGCGCCAACCGCGCTGCCAGCGGATCGTCGAGGCGGCCAATGCCAATGCCCGCAACTACCACCTGCGCGGCCCGACCCGCGCCGTCGCCCATGCCGGGCTGCGCGCCGTCTCGCGCCTGGCCCCGACCCGGCTGATCGAGCGCTTCGCCTGGCTCTACGATTACGACCCGACGGCGCTCTGACGCGTCCCTGTTGCTGCAACGCTCATGCGGAACGCCCGCGTCGCCGCCGCATGGGTATTTGTGAAACGGTGAAAGCGCCGCCGCACCGCCATGGCACGCCTGTGCCCCGTTTCACCGTTTTCCAAATACCCCGGCAAACCTCGCCAGCGGCGCGACCCGCGCCCGCGGTCAGGCCGCCCGTTCCACCGCCGCGACGATATTCTCGACCACCTCGCGCAGCACGGTCTCGTCCTCGGCTTCGGCCATGACCCGGATCAACGGCTCGGTGCCGGACTTGCGGATCAGCACCCGGCCGCAGCCGTCCAGCCGCGCCTCGGCCCGCGCGATCTCGGCCTGCACGCTTTCCTGGGACAGCGGATCGGCCCCGACGGCATAGCGCACGTTCTTCAGCAACTGCGGCACCGGCTGGAATTGCGCCACCAGATCCGAGGCGCGCCGGCCGCTATCCGCCAGCGCCGCCAGGAATTGCAGGCTGGCGATCAGCCCGTCGCCGGTGGTGGCGTAATCGGTCATCACGATATGGCCCGACTGCTCGCCGCCCAGGTTGAAGCCCTGGCCGCGCATCCGCTCGACCACGTAGCGGTCGCCGACAGCGGTCCGCTCCAGCCGCAATCCCCGGCCCTGCAGGAACCGTTCGAGCCCCAGGTTCGACATCACCGTTGCCACCAGCGCCCCGCCGCGCAGCCGGCCCTGCGCCGCCCAGCGATCGGCCAGCAGCGCCATGATCTGGTCGCCATCCGCCACCTGGCCCCTTTCATCGACGATCATCACCCGGTCGGCATCGCCATCCAGGCTGATGCCCATGTCGGCGCCATGCTCCAGCACCGCGCGGGCGCAAGCCTCGGGATGGGTCGAGCCCAGCCCGTCATTGATGTTGTGGCCGTTCGGGGACACGCCCAGCGGGATCACCTCGGCCCCCAGTTCCCACAGCACGTCCGGGGCGGCGCGATAGGCGGCGCCGTTGGCGCAATCGACCACCACCTTCAGCCCCTCGAGCCGCTGCCCGGCCGGGAAGGTGGTCTTGGCATATTCGACATAGCGCCCGCGTCCATCGTCGATGCGCTTGGCGCGGCCGATGTTCTGTGGCTGCGCCGGGGTGATCTCGCCTGCCACGATGGCCTCGATCTCGGCCTCGGCCTCGTCCGAGAGCTTGAAGCCGTCCGGGCCGAAGAACTTGATGCCGTTGTCATGCGCCGGGTTGTGGCTGGCCGAGATCATGATGCCCACATCCGCCCGCATCGAGCGGGTCAGATAGCCCACCGCCGGGGTCGGCACCGGGCCCAGCAGCAACACGTTCATGCCGGTCGAGGTCAGCCCGGCGGTCAGCGCGTTTTCCAGCATGTAGCCCGACAGGCGGGTGTCCTTGCCGATGACGACGCGGTGGCGATCCTCGCCGTTGCGGCGGAAATAGCGGCCGGCGGCGGCACCCAGGCGCAGCGCCATCTCGGCCGTCATCGGATGGGTATTGGCGCGGCCCCTGACGCCGTCGGTGCCGAAAAGTTTCCTGCTCATCTTGCCCCGCTCAACTCGTTTCTGTGGTCACGGCCCGCCAAAGGGCGAGGCCCTGCCGTGTTTCCGCCACGTCATGGACGCGGTGGATCTGTATGCCCTGCGCGACCCCGGCCAGCGTCACCGCCAGCGTGCCCGCCATCCGCTCGGCCGGCTCGTCGGCGCCACCGATGCTGCCGATGAACCGCTTGCGCGACACCCCCAGCAGCACGGCGCAGCCCAGCCCGTGATAGACCGAGATCCGCCGCAGGATCGCCAGATTATGCGCCTGCGTCTTGCCGAAACCAATGCCCGGATCGATCACGATCCTGTCGCGGCGCATGCCCGCCGCCTCGGCCCGCGCGATGCGCTCGGCCAGCGCGTCATAGACGTCCAGCAGCACGTCGCCATAGGTCGGGTTGTCCTGCATCGTCTGGGGGATGCCCTGGGCGTGCATCAGGCAGACCGGCACGCCCGCCGCCGCCACCGTCGCCGCCATCGCCGGGTCGAAATCGAAGCCCGAGACATCGTTGACCAGTCCCGCCCCGGCGGCGATGGCGGCCCGCGCCACCCCGGCCTTGCGGGTGTCGATCGACACCGCCGCCAGTGCACGGCCCGCAGCGATGGCAGGGGTCACGCGGGCGATTTCCTCGGCCGCGGGCACCTCCTGCGCGCCGGGCCGGGTCGATTCGCCGCCGATATCCAGGATCTCGGCCCCCTGCCCGGCCAGCCGCCGCGCCTGCGCCGCCCCGTCATAGGCGCCGCCATCCGAGAAGCTGTCGGGCGTGGCATTGACGATGCCCATGATGCGCGGCCGGTCCAGCGACAGGCCCAGGAGCGGCGCGCGGGGCGCGGTCAGCGCCGCCAGCACCGCGTCGGGGGCGCTGTCCACCACGCGCGGCGCCTGACCGCGGCGCAAAAGCTCGAATCGAGAGAAGCGCAGCCAGCCACCGGCAAGCTGCCAGCGGCCGGTTTCGCAAGGGATGGGGCGGAAGTAATCGGTCATGCTTCGGGTCTCTACGCCGGCCGGCAGCCGATTCAAGCGCGAAGATCAGATCCGTCCGGTCGGAACGCGAAAACCCGCCGGCACCGAAGGCTCCGCCGCGCCCGAGGGCAGAGCCCAGTCGAGCCGGCTCGCCCCCAGCCGTTCGGCCAGCCACAGCGCCAGCGCCTGCGGCTCGGCCGCGAGACCCGCCACGTCGCGCACCATCCGGGCCGGGGCCCAGACCACGACGCGGCCTTCGCTTGCCGCCCAGTCGAGCTCGGTGCGGCTGTCGGCGACGGTCAGTCCCAGATGGCCGGCCAGGGCCCAGGCGGCCTGGTCCAGCGCCAGCAGCTCGATCTCGCGCGCGTTGCCGCCCTGCGGCAGAGGCAGGCGCGGCGCGTCGGGGACCAGCGCCACGGCGCCGTCGGGCAGCACCATGTCGCGGCCGTGGAAAACCACCCGGATCGGCGCCGCGATGTCGTCGGCCTCGACCCGCGCCTGGCGACGCACCAGCGTCACGCCCAGCGCCCCGGGAATGCGGTCCAGCTTTTCGACCATGACCGAGACCTGCGCGGCGCGCGGATGCGCCAGGATCTGCGCGGCGATCTTCTCGGCCAGCGTCTCCAGCAGGTCATAGCGGCGATCCGCCAGCCCGGCCGCCACGGCGCCGGTCAGGATGTCATAGCTGAGGATCCGGTCCACCTCGTCGTTCACGCCGACGACATGGGTCGCCAGGTCGACGTCGATGTTGAAGCGCAGCCGCTGCGGGTGACCCCGCTCGGTCTGAAACGCCCCGATCTCGGCCGAGACGATGTAGTCGCGCAGGTGGATGCGGTCTGGCTGGTCCATGCCGCCTGTGTTTTCAGGAAAATGGCCCCGCCGCAAGAGACGGGATCGCGAAATCCACGGAAGGAATGCGTCAGCCTGCGACCTTAGTTCGAGGCGAACCGGCGATCCGAGCGATAAAAGGTGTGGCTGCCGATGCGGATCGTGCGCTCGAAGCGCTTGGACCAGGACGGCCGGACGCCGCGGGCGTGGAAATAGGTCGCGCCATTGGTCAGCGTGCGCGGCGCGCCGGCCAGCGCCGCCATCGCGACCTTCTGCACCCGGGCGAAGGTGCCCTTTTCGCGGATGCGGGCGCCCTTGTTATAGGTGAACTGGCCGCGCTGGTTGACCACGCCGCAGACCGTCTTGGGAAAGCGCGGATGATCGACGCGGTTCAGGATGACCTCGGCCACGGCGCGCTGGCCATTGACGCCTTCGCCGCGGGCCTCGAAGTAAAGCGCCTCGGACAGGCATTGCAGATCGCGCTGGCTGATCTGGTGCAGGCCGGTCGCGGTGCGGACGGTCTTGATCTCTTGCTTGGTCTCGTGGGCGACCTGGTGCTGGGCATCGGCCAGGACCGGAGCGGCGGCGAAGGGCGAGAGTGCGACGGCAACACACACGGAAACGCGCGCCAGCCATGACTTGTTGAGCAGCATGTCGGTCCTGTTTTCGGTCCGGGGAGCAGACCCGGTCAGTTTCGTCGGGAAGACCCGTTCCGGGCCGTGAACTGACCGTTAAAGGCCCGAAACCGCCAAGACCGATCCAGCCCACATGCGCGTGAGAGGCCGGATTCGATTGAATTTGCTGGATTCTGGCGGAAACCCGCCGACCGCGAAAAGGTTAACGGGCGAATTCCGGCCAAAACCGACTGGTCTTAGGACCTGTCGCCGGCCGCCGATTCCGCCTCTTCGCGGGCCATGAGAATCGATTCCTGCGCCGCGGCAAGCCGCGCCACCGGCACCCGGAAGGGCGAACACGAGACGTAATTCACCCCGGCGCGCAAGCAGAAGGCGATCGATTCGGGGTTGCCGCCATGCTCGCCGCAGACCGAGATGGTGATGCCCGGCTTGTGGCTGCGGGCGCGGTCGGCGCCGATGGCGACCAGCTCGCCCACCCCGTCCTGGTCCAGGATGTGGAACGGATCCTCGGCATAGACGCCCTGGTTGACATAGGTGCCCATGAAGCGGCCGGCATCGTCGCGCGACAGCCCATAGGTCATCTGGGTCAAGTCATTGGTTCCGAAGGACAAGAACGCCGAATGCTCGGCGATGTCGCCGGCGCGTAGCGCGGCGCGCGGCGTTTCGACCATGACGCCCAGGCGATAGGTGAAGTCCTTGCGGGTCTCGTTGCGGACGGCGGCGGCGACGGCGTCGATGCGGGTCTTGACCAGTTCGACCTCGCGCCGGGCGCTGACCAGCGGGATCATGATTTCCGGGACCACCGGGTCGCCGTTATGGCTGGCCTCGATGGTGGCCTCGAAGATGGCGCGGGCCTGCATGTCATAGATCTCGGGGACGGTGATGCCCAGCCGCACGCCGCGCATGCCCAGCATCGGGTTGAATTCCGACAGCGCCTCGACCCGGCGGGTCACGTCCGACAAGGGCAGGTCAAGCGATTCGGCAAGTTCCCGCATCCCCTCGCGGTCATGTGGCAAAAATTCGTGCAGCGGCGGGTCGAACAGCCGGATGGTGACCGGCAGGCCGGCCATGATCTCGAACAGCGCCGCGAAATCGCTGCGCTGCATGGGCAGCAGGCGCTCCAGCGACAGGCGGCGGTCCTCGGGCTTCCCGGCGAAGATCATCTCGCGCATGGCCGGCAGCCGCTCGTCGTCGAAGAACATGTGCTCGGTGCGGCAGAGCCCGATGCCTTGCGCGTTGAACATGCGGGCGGTGCGGGCATCCTCGGGCGTGTCGGCATTGGCGCGCACCTTGATGCGGCAATGCGCGTCGGCCCATTCCAGAAGCTGGGTGAAGCTCTCGTCCAGCGCCGGCTCCAGCATCTCGGCGGCGCCGGCCAGCACCTCGCCCGAGGTGCCGTCGATGGTCAGCTCCTCGCCCTCGCGGAAGATGCGGCCGCCGACCAGCATGGTGCGGGCGCGCGGGTCGATCGAGATGCCGCTGACCCCGACGATGCAGGGCAGGCCGATGCCGCGCGCGATCACCGCGGCGTGGCTGGTCATGCCGCCGCGCTCGGTCAGCACCGCGACGGCGGCATGCATGCCGCGGATGTCCTCGGGCACCGTCTCGCGGCGCACCAGCACGCAGCGCTCGCCCCGCGCCTCGGCGGCCTGGGCGGCGGCGGCGGTGAAGACGACGCGGCCGGTGGCGGCGCCGGGGCTGGCATTGATGCCGCGGGCAATGATGTCGCGGGGCGCGCGCGGATCGACCTGGTGGTGCAACAGGTCCGAAAGCGCCCGCGGCTCGACCCGCATCACCGCCTCTTCCGCCGGGATGATGCCGTCGCGGGCCAGCGCCACGGCGATGCGGACGCTGGCCCGCGAGCTGCGGCTTACCCGCACCGCGTCGATGATCGAGAGCCGGCTGTCCGAAACCACGAATTCGATCTGCATCTCCTCGCGCAGCCTTTCGCGGGCGGCAACGCCGAAGCGGACCAGGTCGGCAAAGACCTCGGGCGCGGCTTCCTGCAGCGAAGGGCCGCGCGGATCGCAGGTCAGGTAGAGCGTCTCGGCCCCCTCGCCCTTCGAGCGGCCCTGGCTCTGGCCGCGGAAGCGGCCGGTGATGCGCGGCGCGCCGGTCACGCTGTCGATGAACTGGATGGTGCCCGAGCCGGTGACGCCCGGCCCGATGGCCAGCGCCATATCCTGCACCACCAGCCCCAGCGGCGCGATGGCCGGCGCCCCCTTGGCCTGGCGCAGAAGCCGTGCGGTCGGCCCGTCCCAGGCCCGCGCCATGCTGCGCAGCACCTCGGCCAGCTGCCGGGCCGGATCCTGGGGGAATTCCTCGTCGGTCTCGTCCTCATAGGCGCGCAGCGCGGCGTCGAGCCCGCCCTCGCTGTCCGAGAACATGTCGGGGTCGAGCCGGGCGACATGGATGGCGTAGGATTGCACGAAGCCCAGATAGATGGCGTCGGCCGCCGCCTTGCCGCGGCTTTCCACCAGCCGGGCATGGCATGCGTGGTTGATGCCCACGTTCAGCACCGTGCCCGGTCCGCCCCAGGCCGGGTTCATCGCCGAGGGCCGCACGCTGACCAGCCCGTCGGCGCGCTCGATGATGGCGGCGAGGCGGGCGCGGTCGGGCATCTGTCCGGCGGAGATGGCGCGCACCGCCTCGGCCGAGAGCGCGAAGCTGGCCGGCACCGGCAGCTCCATGCGGATCAGGCGCTGCAGGCATTTGGCGCGCCAGCCGTGGCGTGCGGTCTGGATCCCCGCCGAGGGGGTGATTTCGACGATGGCTCCGGGATCTGTCAGCGCGGTCATGGTGCCGTCACATTAGGCATGGCCGGTGCATTGCTGCAAGTGCGAAGAGCGGGGGCCGACCGCCCCCGCGCCCCCGGTGGGTATTTGTGAAACGGTGAAGGGCCGGTCAGCCCTCGATGCGGCCGAAATCCGCGATCAGCCGGCCGGCTTCGCGGATCCGAGACAGCAGGTTCAGCCGGTTGCGGCGGGTGATCTGGTTGTCGGTGTTGATCTGCACCGTCTCGAAGAAGGCGTCGATGGGCGCGCGCAGGCTGGCGATGCCCTGGGTCGCGGCCGGGAAATCCTCGAGCCGCACGGCCTCGCGGATCGCGGGCTCGGCCTGGTCGAGGGCGGCGAACAGGGCGCGTTCGGCGTCGGTCTCGGCGAATTTCGGGTCGGCGCCGAAGCTGTATTCGACGCCGTCCTTTTCCTCGGCCTGGGTCAGGATATTGCCGGCGCGCTTGAGTCCTTGCAGCAGGTTGGTGCCGTCCCCGGTCTTGAGCACGTCGTTGAGGGCGGTGGCGCGGTTGACCAGCAGCACCAGGTCGTCGTTGCCGGGCATGGCCAGCACGGCGTCGATGATGTCGTGGCGGATGCCCTGTTCCTTGAGGAAGACTTTCAGGCGGTCGTGGAAGAAGGCGAGAAGATCGGCGGCATCGGCGCCCGGATAGGCCTTGCCGATGGTCCGGGCGAGACTGGCGCGCACCCCGTTCCCCAGCACCAGCCGGATCACCCCCAGCGCGGCGCGGCGCAGCGCGAAGGGGTCTTTCGAGCCGGTGGGCTTTTCGTCGATGGCCCAGAAGCCGGTCAGCGTGTCGAGCTTGTCGGCCAGCGCCACCGCCACCGAAACCGGCGCCGTGGGCACGGCATCGGATGGCCCCAGCGGCGAGTAATGGTCGCGGGCGGCGTCGGCCACCGCCGCGTCCTTGCCCGCCTCGAGCGCGTAATAGCGACCCATAGTGCCTTGCAGCTCGGGGAACTCGCCGACCATGGCCGAGCGCAGGTCGAGCTTGGCGATCCGGGCGGCTTCCTCGGCCCGGCCGGCATCGGCGCCGACCAGCGGCGCGATCTCGCGCGCCAAGGCCGCGATGCGGGCGATGCGGTCGGCTTGCGAGCCGAGTTTGCTCTGGAAGGTGACGTGGGCCAGCCCCTCGGCCCAGTCGGCCATGCCGGCGCGCGCCTCGCGCAGGTCGTTTTCCCAGAAGAAGGCGGCGTCGGACAGGCGGGCGGCCAGCACGCGCTGGTTGCCCTTCAGGATCGTCTCGCCATGGTCCGGGGTCTCGATATTCGCGACCGTCACGAAGCCCTCGATGCGGCCGGTCTTGGGGTTGCGGGCCGAGAAGAATTTCTGGTGCTCTTTCATCGAGGTTTGCAGCACCTCGGGCGGCAGCGTCAGGAAACGGTCCTCGATGGCGCCCATCAGGGCCACCGGCCATTCGACCAGACCGGCGACCTCGGAGAGCAGCCCTTCGTCCGGCACGATCTCCCAGCCGCGGGCGAAGGCGAGGTTGGCGGCTTCCTGCCGGATCGCCGCCTCGCGCTCGGCAGGGTCCAGCATGACGCGGGCGCGGCGCAGTTTCGCGGCGTAATCCTCGAAACCCGAGACGGTGAAGGCGTCGGGGGCCATGAAGCGGTGGCCGCGGGTGGTGGCGCCGGCGCGAATGCCCTCGATTTCCAGCGGCACGGCATTGGCGCCGGTTTCGTCCGAGAGCAGGCAGAGGATCGAGTGCAGCGGCCGCACCCAGCGCAGGCTGCCCGCGCCCCAGCGCATCGACTTGGGCCAGGGGAAGGTGCGGATGGCGGTTTCCAGCACCTCGGCCACGATCTCGGCGGCGGGGCGCCCGGGCTTGGTGATGCTGGCGAACCAGACCTGGCCCTTCTTGTCGTCGCGCGCTTCCAGCTGCTCGCGCGTCAGTCCGGTCGAGCGCAGGAAGCCTTCGAGCGCCGCCGCGGGCGCATCGGTGCGCGGGCCCTTGCGCTCCTCGCGCGTGGTGGGGCTATGGGCGGTCAGGCCCTCGACGGCCAGCGCCAGGCGGCGGGGGGTCGAAAAGGCACCGGCGGATTGATAGGTCAGGCCGGCCTCGACCAGCCCGTCGGTGACCAGTTTCTTCAGGTCCTCGCGGGCGCGGGCCTGCATCCGGGCCGGGATTTCTTCCGAAAAGAGTTCGATCAGCAAATCGGGCATCAGTCGATGGTCCTTTTCTCTTCGGCTTCTTCGTTCAGTTGATGCCATTCATAGGCACGCCCGTCGGGATAGACGGCGATGACATTGTCGATCTTGGGCGCCACGTCGTGCTGCGCCAGATAGGCGGTGGCCCGGCCGGCAGCCAGGTCTTCGGTCAGCGCGGCAGGGTCGAAGCAGCGAAACCAGCGCGGCGGGATCAGCGGCGTCGGCGTGGCATAGACCTGCGCGCCAGTCGCCGCCGCCGGGTCGGTGGTGAAGCAGGCGCGGTCGGCCAGCGGCGAGCTGACCGAATAGATGCCGCGATAGTCCGAAACCGGCAGCACCGGCCCGCCGGCCAGGGCGATGCTGCGCGGCGGCTCCTCGACCTCGCGATAATAGTGATAGACCTGCAGGTAATACATGCCGATGCCGGCGACCAGCGCCAGCACCGCG
Source organism: Paracoccus sp. TOH (assembly GCF_030388245.1). Taxonomy (NCBI): domain Bacteria; kingdom Pseudomonadati; phylum Pseudomonadota; class Alphaproteobacteria; order Rhodobacterales; family Paracoccaceae; genus Paracoccus; species Paracoccus sp. TOH. The sequence goes on along the minus strand of NZ_CP098360.1, from coordinate 1,374,436 downwards.
AAGAAGATGGCGATGACCTTGCCGCTCACCGTGTCAGGCTCCGACCGGGAAGGCGGGCAAGGGTTCGCCGGTGGCGGCCGAGGTGGTGACGAACAGGTCGGCGCAGCGCTTGGCCAGCGCCCGGACCCGGCCGATATAGGCCTGCCGCTCGGTGACCGAGATCACGCCGCGCGCGTCCAGCAGGTTGAACAGATGGCTGGCCTTGATCGCCTGGTCATAGGCCGGATGCGCCATCGGGATCCGGCGTCCGGCGCTGTCGGTTTCCGGGGCCGACAGGATGCGCTCGCATTCCGCCTCGGCGTCCTTGAAGTGCTGCAGCAGCGTCTCGGTGTCGGCTTGCTCGAAGTTCCAGCGGGAATATTCGCGCTCGGCCTGGCGGAAGACATCGCCATAGGTCAGCGGGATCGGGCTGTCGGGGTGGTTGAAGGGCATGTCCATGACATGCTCGACCCCCAGCACATACATCGCCAGCCGTTCAAGCCCATAGGTCAGCTCGCCCGAGACCGGCTTGCAGTCATGGCCGCCGACCTGCTGGAAATAGGTGAACTGGCTGACCTCCATGCCGTCGCACCAGACCTCCCAGCCCAGGCCCCAGGCGCCGAGCGTCGGGCTTTCCCAGTCGTCCTCGACGAAGCGCACGTCGTGGATCATCGGGTCGAGGCCGATGGCCTTGAGACTGCCCAGATACAGGTCTTGCAGATTCGCCGGCGAGGGTTTGATGATGACCTGATACTGATAGTAGTGCTGCAGCCGGTTCGGGTTCTCGCCATAGCGGCCGTCGGTCGGCCGGCGCGAGGGTTGGACATAGGCCGCGGCCCAGGACCGGGCGCCCAGGCTGCGCAGCGTGGTCGCCGGGTGGAAGGTGCCGGCGCCGACCTCCATGTCATAGGGTTGCAGCACCGCGCAGCCCTGGGCCGCCCAATAGGATTGCAGGCGCAGGATCACGTCCTGGAAGCAGACGGGTTTCGCCGTCTGATTGTCCTTTGGGCTGGTCATCGGGGCTTCCTTCGGCATAACTGGCAGGAAATGTCTGCCGCCTTCTAGGCAGAGGGCGGCGCAGGGTCAATGTAAGAGGGACATGCCCATGCGGCGCTTTGCATTCGTCATCGGCGCGGCTCTGCCGCTGGCTCTTGCCCCGGCGGCGCAGGCCGAGGATGTGGTGATCCGCATCGAGGCCAAGCGCGGCGCCGAAGCCGCTCGCGCCAGTGCCGAAGGCTGGGGGGCGCAATTCTCCGATGTCGTGACCTTCCCGCTGGCCGATGGCTGGGTCGGCATCGCGCTTGGTCCGATGCCGCGCGACGAGGCGGCGGCGCGGCTGGAGCAACTGAAACAGGAACGCAAGGTGCCGGGCGACAGCTTCCTGGCCGCCGCGGCGGGCCGCGATCTGACCCCGGCGGCCGCGGCGGCGCCTGCCGCGCCGGCAGCGCCCGAGACGGCGACCGGCAATGCCTCGACCTTCCCGCAGGGCGCGGGTCAGCCGGCGACTGCGGATGCGGCTGCGGCCGAACCCGAAACCGCGGCAGCCGAGCCGGCCCCCGCCGCCGAACCCGCGCCGGCGCAATTCTTCCTGCGCCTCGAATCCAGCACCGACCGGGCCCGTGCCGAGGAGCTGCTGGCGAAATGGCGCGAGACCCTGCCCGAAGCCGGGCTCTGGACCCTGCCCAACGGCCGTTCGGCCATCGCCTTCGGCCCGCTGGACGAGGCGACCGGCACCGCCTGGTTGAAGGCGTTCAAGGCCGCCGGCGCCGTGCCCAGGGACGCATTCCTATCGGCCGCCGAGGACATGGGCGAGATCGCGATCATCGGCAAGGTGCCGGAGCTGGGCGCCCCCCCTGCCCCGGACGCCACCCCGGCGGCCATGCCGCCGCTCGAGGACATTCAGCGCGCCCTGCGTTGGGCGGGCCATTACGACGGCGGCATCGACGGCAAGGACGGCCCCAAGACCCGCGCCGCCATCGCCGAGGAGATCGTGCGCCTGCGCGCCTCGCCCGACACCGCCACCGCCATGGCCGAGCTGATCCGGCGGCGCGAGGCCTGGCGCGCCGAGATGGGCCTGACCGCGCTTCGGGACAGCCATACCGGGCTGGCGCTGCCGGCGCCGATGGACAAGCTGCAATTCGACCGCGCCGAGCGGGCGCTGTCGATCTATGGGCCGAAGGAAGGCTCGGGCGCGGCGCTGATCCTGTTCAGCCAGCCCGGCGGCCGGCAAGAGATGCTGGACCTTGCCGGCCTGGTCACCGCGCTTGGCTGGGTGCCGGCGCCCGAGCGCAGGGTGGAACGCGGCAGCGTCACGCTGGACGGGCGCAACCAGACCCATATCGGCCATGCCGAGGGCCGGGTGGTGGACGGCCGCGTGCAGGGCTTCGTGCTGATCTGGCCGATCTCGGACCCCGAGGACCAGCACCGGCTGGCGGCCGAGATCTCGGACAATCTGAGCCGCTTCGCCCCCGGCGCCGGCGAGACCCGGCCCGAGACCCCGGCCATCGCCCCGGCCGTGGCGCAGGACTAGCCGGAACTAGGCGCGCCAGAACCGCGGCAGGAACAGCACCAGCACCGAGATCAGCTCGAGCCGGCCCAGATACATGCCGAAGGTCATCAGCCATTTCGCGGCGGTGGGGAAATCCGTCACCGCACCGCTGGGCGTCAGCTCCGGCCCCCAGACCACGCCGACATTGGCGATGGCGGTCCAGGCCGCGGTCAGCGCCGTGCGCGAATGCAGCCCGGTCAGCGCCAGCCCGACGATCAGCAGGCCGAAGGACAGGATGAACAGGGTGAAGAAGGCCATGACCGAATCGACCACGTCCTCCTCCAGCGGTCGGCCGCCGTAAAGCAGCGGGAAGACCCGGTGCGGCGACTGCATCCGCCGCAGCTGCGCCTTGACCGCCTGGAACAGCACCAGATAGCGGAACACCTTGACCGAGCACGAGGTCGAGCCGGTGCAGCCGCCGATCAGCCCGACGATGATCAGGATGACCAGCGGGAAATGCCCCCATTGCGTCATGTCGGTCGAGGCGAAGCCGGTGCCGGAAAAGGTCGAGATCACGTTGAAGACGGTCTCGCGGATCACGTCGAACGGATTCTGCGTCTCGAGCCACAACAGCCGATAAAGCACGATCACCGCGATGGCATAGAAGGTCCAGCGCAGATAGGCCCGGATCTGGGTGTCGTTCCAGATCGGCTCGGCCGAGCCACGGATCAGCTGCACCATGCGGATGAAGGGAATCGAGGCCAGGATCATGAAGAAGGACGCCGCATATTCCGCCGGCCCGATGAAGGGCGCGAAGCTGGCGTCGTAATTGGAAAACCCGCCGGTCGAGCAGGTGGACAGGGCCAGCACCAGCGCGTCGAAGCCCTTCATGCCCAGCAGGATGTAGACCACCATGCACAGCCCGGTCATGGCGATGTAGACGCCGGTCATCTCGCGGGCGATGTCGAAGGCGCGGGGCAGGATCTTGCCCAGCGTGTCGAAGCCCTCCGAGCGGAAGAACTGCATGCCGCCGACCTTCATCACCGGCAGGAAGATCATGGCGACCACGATGATCCCCAGCCCCCCGGACCAGTTCAGGAAGGCGCGCCACAGGTTGGTGCCCTTGGGCAGCCCGTCCAGATCGGGAAAGGCCGTGGTGCCGGTGGTGGTCAGGCCCGACATGGCCTCGAAATAGGCGTCGGTGAAGCCGACCTGCGGCGCCCCCAGGATGAAGGGCAGCGCGCCCGCCACCGGCACCACCAGCCACAGCATCGCGGTCAGCAGGAACACCTGCTGGATGGTCAGCGACTTGTCGGCCTGCCGCGTCGACAGCGCCACCAGCCCGCCGCCCAGCATGGTCAGGATGCCGCATTCCAGGAAGATCAGCCAGTGCGGGTCGCCATGCCACCAGTCGACCAGCATCGGCAGCGCCATCGCCGCCCCCAGCGTGACGACGACCTTGCCGACGATATTGGCCACGGGACGGATATCGATCATGCCGCCCTGCTTGCCCCGCCGCCCCGCAGGCGTCAAGCGCGCGACGCTTGCGCGACGCCCCGCCAGCCCCTATAGAAGGGCGCGACGCGGGTGTAGCTCAATGGTAGAGCAGCAGCCTTCCAAGCTGAATACGTGGGTTCGATTCCCATCACCCGCTCCATGATTCCAGGCAAATCGCAAGAAATTCGGGGCGCCGGGCAAGCGGTCGGGGAACGCCTCCGCGGTTTTCTGCGCCCTTCGTTTGCGGTGGTCGAAACCAGGGCGCGTCGCATCACCCGCTCCGGCCTGCCCCGCTTGCATCCGCTCCGGCCCGGAACCGGCTTTCGCCGTTTCCCAAATACCCCGGGGGGAGCGCCTGATGCGTCCCGCCTCGGGGCGCATCAGGCCGGGGGGCAGAGCCCTCGCGCCCCCGCCCTTCCGTTCGCGGCCGGCAAGCCCTATATCCTGCGGGCAAATCCCCTGCGGATCCTCCGCCGAACCCAAAGCCCGACGCACCGAAAGGAAGCCCATGTCCCAGAAAGCCATGCAGCGCCTGTCCTTCTTCCTGCTGATGGGCCTGACGCTCTACGCCTCCTTCGTGGGCGCGGGCTGAAAGGGGGCAGCGATGGCAAGGCGTTTCGGCGGCCGCTTCTCGCCGCAGCCCCGGCTGGACGGAACCGACCCGCGCCCGCCCGCGCGCCCGGCGCCGGGCGAGGTCCGGCACCCGCTGGAATCGCGCACCCGCTGGGTCACGATCATGGCGACGCCGCTGCTGATCAGCGCCTTCTGGCAGGATCCGACCGGCCTCGCGCTGCAGCTCATCGGCTTCGGCAGCCTCGCCTCGGGCATGTGGATGACCCGCGAGGGGCTGCAGGCCGAGGCCGCCTATGACGCCCGCCGCGTCGCCCGCCGTCCGGCGATCCCGCGCAAGCTGTTCGGCGGCATCCTGACCGGGCTCGGCCTTGCCGTCGGCGCCTATGTGCCGGGGGCCGAGGCCGGCGCCGGGGTGATCGGCGTCGCCGGCGCGGTGCTGCACTGGCTGGCCTTCGGCACCGATCCCCTGCGCGACAAGGGCATGGAAGGCATCGACGGCGTGCAGCAGGACCGCGCCCAGCGCATCGTCACCGAGGGCGAGGCGCATCTCAAGGCCATGCAGGACGCCATCCTGCGCACCGGCGACCGCCGGCTCGAGGCCCGGGTCGGCCTGTTCGCCGCCACCGCGCGCGAGCTTTTCGGCCATGTCGAGGACAATCCCGACAATATCGGCGCCCTGCGCCGCTATCTGGGCGTCTATCTGCAGGGCGCCCGCGACGCGACGGTGAAATTCGCCGATCTCTACGCCCAGTCCCGCGACCCGCGGGCGCGGCAGGATTACGAAACCCTGCTCGACGACCTGGAAACCGAATTTGCCGCCCGCAGCGCCAGGCTGCTCGAGGGCGGGCGCACCGACCTCGACATCGAGATCAGCGTGCTGCGCGACCGCCTGGCGCGCGAGGGGCTGCGCCCCGCCGCCACCCTGCCCGACCCCGCATCGGACCCTGCCGAGTTGCAGCGACCGATGACCATGGACGACCTGCTGATCCCGCGCGACGCGGACAAGCAGCGCCGCTGAGAGACATGCCCCGTTTTGCCTTGCTGATCGAATATGACGGCGGCCCCTTCGCCGGCTGGCAGGCCCAGGCCGACCGGCCCAGCGTGCAGGGCGCCGTCGAGGCGGCGCTGGCCCGGCTCGATCCCGGTTTCGCCGCAGGCAGCCGGATCGCCGCGGCGGGGCGCACCGATGCCGGCGTCCATGCCACCGGCCAGGTCGCCCATGCCGACCTGGTCCGCGACTGGGATCCGTTCCGGCTGTCCGAGGCGCTGAACTGGCACCTGAAGCCTGCCCCGGTCGCCATCCTTGCCGCGACGCGGGTGGCCGAGGATTTCCACGCCCGCTTCTCGGCGCATGAGCGGCGCTATACCTTCCGCCTGCTGGCGCGGCGCGCGCCCGCCACCCATGACCGCGGCCGGGTCTGGCAGGTGTCGCAGCCGCTGGATGCCGGGGCGATGCGGGCCGGCGCCGCCCATCTGATCGGGCTGCACGACTTCACCAGCTTCCGCTCGACCATGTGCCAGTCGAAAAGCCCGGTAAAGACCCTGGACGAGATCCGCATCGAGGAACTGGCCGTGCCGCAGGGCCGCGAATACCGCTTTCACCTGCGGGCGCGATCCTTCCTGCACAACCAGGTCCGCTCGATCGTCGGCACGCTGGAACGGGTCGGTGCCGGGGCATGGCCGCCCGCGCGCGTGGCCGAGGCGCTGCAGGCGCGCGACCGCGCCGCCTGCGGCCCGGTCTGCCCGCCGCAGGGGCTGTATCTGACGGGCGTGGGCTACGCGCCGGGGCCCTTCGGCGCCTGAGCCGCCCAGAACTGCAGCAGCCCTTCGGCAACCTGGATGCGCGCGGTGAAACCCAGCCGGGCCCGCGCCGCCTCGGGATTGCCGCGCGAGGCGCGGATGTCGCCGCCGCGCGCCGGGGCATGGTCGATCGCGCTTGTCCCGCGCCCCGCCACCCGGTCGATCTGCGCCGCAAGCTCCAGCAGCGTCGTCTCGGTGCCGGTGCACAGGTTGAAGACCTCGGCGCCGCCCTGACCCGCGACATGATCCGCGGCGCGCAGCAGCCCGTCGACCACATCGGCGACATAGATGAAGTCACGGCTTTGCAGCCCGTCGCCAAAGATCAGGTGCGGGCGGTCCGCCAGCCGGTTGGCGCAGAATTTCGAGATCACCCCGGCATAGGGCGAGGCCGCATCCTGGCGCGGACCATAGACGTTGAAGAACCGCAGCCCCACCGAGGCAAGGCCATGCACCTCGGCCATGGCCCGGGCCTGATGCTCGCAGGCGAGCTTGTCCGCGGCATAAGGCGAGATCGGCAGCGGCAGGTCGGTTTCGCGGCAATCGGTGCCCGAACGGTTGCCGTAGACGGCCGCCGTCGAGGCATAGACCACGGGCACATTGCCCGCCCGCTGCGCGGCTTGCAGGACAGCGATGGTGCCGCCCAGATTGACCCGGTGCGCCGCCATCCAGTCGGTGATGCAAAGCTGCACCGAGACCCGCGCCGCCAGGTGTATGACGCAATCCACGCCGACGAGCAGCGATCCCAGCAGCTCTGCGTCCAGCACGTCGCCCGGAACCAGCCGCAGGCCGGCGGGCAGATTGCAGCGCCGGCCGCTCGACAGGTCGTCGAGCACGATCACCTCGTCGCCGGCGGCCAGAAGCCGTTCGACCAGATGGCTGCCGATGAACCCTGCCCCGCCCGTTACCAGGATCTTTCGATGCAAGATCTTCCCCTTACGCTTTCAGGTCAGCTCTTACGCTGCAATGCGGGCTTGGACCAGATGGGTAAGGGCGCCGATCGCGAAAAGGCGGCAGGAGGCGGGATCAGTCGCGGCCGCGGCGGCGCGGGCGCTCGTCCTTGTAGACGACGATCAGCACCGTGCGCCACAGGATCCACAGATCCAGCCAGATGGTGCGGTTGCGCTGGTAGATCAGGTCGATCTTCAGCTTGGTCGGCAGGCAGCGCTGCGCATAGGCGGCCTCGGTCGCCTCGGCGCTGTCGCAGCGACGCAGGATCTTGTCCTCGTGCCGGTGATAGATCAGCGTCGCCAGACCGGTGACGCCGGGGCGGCTTTTCAGCACCTGGCCATAGACGACCGGGTAGCGGTCCACGTATTCGCGGATGGTCGGACGCGGGCCGACGAAGCTCATGTCGCCACGCAGGATGTTGAAAAGCTGCGGCAATTCGTCGATGCGGGTGCGGCGCATGAAATGGCCCAGCGGCGTGATGCGCCAGGCCTTGTGCGCGCCGGTGACGCCGAAATCGCCGTCCTGGCGCAGCATGGTGCGGAACTTCAGATGGGTGAAGGACCGGCCCGGCGCGATCATCCGCGGCGCGGTGTAGAAGATCGGCCGCCCCTGCACCACCACCAGCAGCAGCGCGAAGGCCGCCATGACGACTGACAGCGGCACCAGCAGGATCAGCGCCAGCGCGATGTCGAAAAGCCGTTTCGAGACCGGCATGGCCGCCACGTCGCGTCCATGCGCCTCGCCCTTGAACCACGACATCTCGGGCTGGGGCAATGTGGCAAGCCGCGCGATGTCGGTCTTTTCCCAGTCTTGATGGATCGTCACGATTCCGTCCCGTGTTCGGCGATTTGGCTAACATATCTCGCGTAACACAGGGTCTGTGAATTAGGAACCGACGCAAGAGGGAAACAGCACAAGACTTGCGCAACAGTGTCCTTTCGGCCAGTCTTTGCTCAAATCGGGGCTGCCGGTAGGGGACGATGCGGAAATTTCTGGTGGTTCTGGACGATTCGCGCGAATGTCTGAACGCCATCCGCTATGCCGCCCTGCGTGCCGCCAAGACCGGCGGCGGCGTTCAGGTGCTGGCGGTGATTCCGGCCAATGCCATCCAGCACGGCATGGGCGTGGCCGAGGTGATGCGCGCCGAAGCCTATGAGCGGATCGAGGCGCATTACGAGGTCTTTGCCAAATGGATGCGCGACCGCCCCGGCATCGAACCGGAGCTGGTGGTGCGCGAGGGCGAGCCGGGCACCGAACTGCTGGCGCAGATCCACGAGGATCCCGAAATCGGCGTGGTGGTGCTGGCCGCCTCGACCGAAAGCGCCGGGCCGGGGCCGCTGGTCACCCGGCTTTTGCGCGAAATGGCTAGCCTGCCCTGCCCGATCACCATCGTGCCGGGCGACATCTCGCGCGAGCGGCTGGAACAGGTCACCTGATGAACCGCCGGCTGGCGGCGGCGACGCTTTTGGCGTTTCCGGCGCTGGCGGGGCTGTTCCACCTGCTGGGGCAAAGCGGGTTGCGGCCGCTCGACGGCTATCTGGCCGGGCTGGCCGTCTATTGGGCGCTGCTGGCCCTGGCGCTGCGCCGCTGCGGCGAATGGTCGCTGCGCCTGCGCCGTCCCTCGGCCCCGGCGGTGCTGGCCCTGGCCGCTCTGGTCGCGGCCGCCGCGCTGTGGTCGGGCGATGCGCCGGGCCGGCTTTCGCCGCATGTGCTGGCGGCGGTGGCGCTGGCGGCGCTGCTGAACGGCACGCTCGAGGAAGGGTTCTGGCGCGGCGCCCTGATCCCGCGGCCGGGCCCAGCCGCGCAGGTTCTGGCGGCGGCCCTGTTCGTGCTGTGGCACCTGGCGCCGGCAATGGGCGCCGCCCGGCTTTCCGGGCAGGGTGCCGCGACGATGATCGCCGGCGCGGCGCTGATCGCGCCCTTCATGATGGCGGCGCGGCTGTCCTCGGGCACGGCGGGCGCGGGCGCCCTGGCGCATGCGCTGGTGAATTTCTTCATCTTCGCCGGGCTTGCCGCCGGCAAAGGCGTCACCCTCTAGCTTGACTTGCCCCCCCTTCGATCCCCATATCCGGGCACAAAGGAGTCCCGCGCATGTTCATCCAGACCGAGACCACCCCGAACCCCGCGACGCTGAAGTTCCTGCCGGGCGAAACCGTGCTGGGCAATGGCACCGCGGATTTCCCGCAGGCCGATGCCGCCGCCACCAGCCCGCTTGCCCGCCGCATCTTCGCGGTGCCGGGCGTGACCGGCGTGTTCCTCGGCTCGGATTTCGTCACCGTGACCAAGGCCGAGGACGCGGTCTGGGACCATCTGAAGCCCTCGGTCCTAGGCGCGATCATGGAGCATTACCAGTCCGGCGCCCCGGCGATCGAGGGCCCGGCCAGCACCAGCGGCCATAACGATCAGGCCGGCCCCGACGCCGAGATCGTGAACCAGATCAAGGAACTGCTGGACACCCGCGTCCGTCCGGCCGTGGCGCAGGACGGCGGCGACATCACCTTCCACGGTTTCGACCGCGGCGTGGTCTACCTGCACATGCAGGGCGCCTGCGCCGGCTGCCCCTCCTCCACGCTGACGCTGAAGATGGGCATCGAGAACCTGCTGCGCCATTACATCCCGGAAGTGACCGAGGTCCGCCCCGTTGGCTGAGGCGCTCTCGCTGGGCTTCGACACATCGGCCGCGCATTGCGCGGCCGCTTTGCTGCAAGGCGACCGGGTGCTGGCCCAGCGCCACGAGGACATGGCCCGCGGCCAGGCCGAGCGGCTGATGCCGCTGCTGGCCGAGGTGCTGGCGCAGGCGGGCCTGGGCTGGCGCGACCTCGACGTGATCGGCTGCGGCATCGGGCCGGGCAATTTCACCGGCATCCGCATCGCGGTGGCGGCGGCGCGCGGGCTGGCGCTGTCTCTGGACATCCCCGCCATCGGCGTCGGCGTGACCGAAGCTGCGGCCTTCGGCCTGCCCCGCCCCTGCCGCGTCGCGCTGCCCGCGCGTTCGGGCGAGGTCATCTGGCAGGATTTCGGCCCCGGCGACGGCCCCGAAACCGCGCCGCGCCAAGCGCCGGCGCAGGACCTGCCGCCCGGCCCGCCCGCCCTGCCCCCGGCCATGCCGCTGGCCGAGGCCATCGCCCGCATCGCCATGGCCCGGCGGGCACAGCCCGACCTGCCGCGCCCGGCGCCGATCTACCTGCGTCCCGCCGATGCCGCGCCGGCCCGCGACCGCGGCCCGGTCATGCTGCCCTGACGGCCCGATGACCCCCAGATGAATCCCGACCAGCTTGCCACCCTGCACCTGCGCTGTTTCGGGGCGCATCCCCGACCCTGGTCGGCGGCCGAGTTCGAGGATCTGCTGCAAAGCCCGCTGAACTTCCTGCTGGCGCGGCCGCAGGGCTTCCTGTTGGGCCGCGCCGTCGCCGACGAAGCCGAGCTGCTGACCCTGGCCGTCGCCCCCGAGGCGCGGCGGCAGGGTCTCGCCTCGCGCCTGCTTGGGGATTTCGCCGCAGCGTCACGGGCACGCGGCGCCGAGCAGGCCTTTCTGGAGGTCGCGGCCGACAATGCGGGCGCCATCGCGCTTTATGCCGGGCAGGGTTGGGAAGTGGCCGGCCGGCGGCGGAATTACTACGCCCCCGGCCTCGACGCGATCCTGATGCGCTGCGCCCTGCCAGCCAAGACAAACGGTTGACGGAATCCGGCCCTTGCGCCCTAATCCGGCTATTCCCGGGCTGAATCGCCCGCAACAGGTTGAGGTTCTGACATGTCCCTGATGAAATCCCTGCTGGCCGGCGCCTGCCTGACCCTACTGCCGCTGGCGGCGCTGGCGGATCCGGCGCTGATCTTCGACCTGGGCGGGAAATTCGACAAATCCTTCAACGAGGCCGCCTATAACGGCGCCGAGCGCTGGAAGGCCGAGACCGGGGGCAGCTACAAGGAACTGGAGATGCAGTCCGAGGCGATGCGCGAGCAGGCGCTGCGCCGGCTGGCGCAATCGGGGGCCAATCCCATCGTCATGACCGGCTTCGCCTTCGGCGAGGTGCTGAACAAGGTCGCCCCCGACTATCCGGACACGAAATTCGTCATCATCGACATGGTGGTCGAACAGCCGAACGTGCAATCCATCGTCTTCACCGAGGAACAGGGTTCGTATCTGGCCGGGGTGCTGGCGGCGCAGGCGTCGAAATCCGGCACCGTGGGTTTCATCGGCGGCATGGACATCCCGCTGATCCACAAGTTCGAATGCGGCTATGCCCAAGGCTTCAAGGCCGCGAAACCGGACGGCAAGCTCATCATCAACTATACCGGCACCACCCCCGCGGCCTGGAACGACCCGGTCAAGGGCGGCGAGCTGGTCAGGGCGCAGATCTCGCAGGGCGCCGACGTGATCTATGCGGCGGCCGGCGGCACCGGCATCGGCGTGCTGCAGGCGGCGGCCGATGCGGGCATCCTGTCGATCGGCGTCGACAGCAACCAGAACCACCTGCACCCGGGCAAGGTGCTGACCTCGATGGTCAAGGGCGTGGACAATTCCGTCTATGAAGCCTTCAAGGCCGGGGCCGAGATCCAGCCCGGCGTGAAGGTGATGGACCTGGCCTCGGGCGGGGTCTCGGTCGCCATGGACGAGAACAACAAGCCGCTGATCAGCGATGAGATGACCGCCGCCGTCGAGGCCGCCACCAAGGCCATCGTCGGGGGCGAGATCAAGGTGCATGACTACATGACCGACAATACCTGCCCGGTCGAGTAACATGGCGCTTGCTGGCGCGACGGACACGGCCCCCGCAATCGAATTGCGGGGGATCTGCAAGGCCTTCGGGCCGGTGCAGGCCAACAGGAACATCGACCTGAGCGTGCCGCGCGGCACCATCCACGGCATCATCGGCGAGAACGGCGCCGGCAAGTCGACGCTGATGTCGATCCTCTACGGCTTCTACCGGCCCGATGCCGGCGAGATCCTGGTCGGCGGCCAGCCCATCGCCATCACCGACAGCCAGGCCGCCATCCGTGCCGGCATCGGCATGGTGTTCCAGCATTTCAAGCTGGTGCAGAACTTCACCGTGCTGGAAAACGTCATCCTGGGGGTCGAGGACGGCCGGCTGCTGCGCCCCTCGCTGGCGCGGGCGCGCGGCGAGCTGAAGCGGCTGGCGGCGGAATACGAATTGCAGGTCGATCCCGACGCCCTGGTCGAGGAGCTGTCGGTCGGCCACCAGCAGCGGGTCGAGATCCTCAAGGCGCTGTATCGCCAGGCCGACATCCTGATCCTGGACGAGCCGACCGGCGTCCTGACCCCGGCCGAGGCCGACCACCTGTTCCGCATCCTGCGCGGCCTGAAGGACGAGGGCAAGACCATCATCCTGATCACCCACAAGCTGCGCGAGATCATGGAGATCACCGACAATGTCTCGGTCATGCGGCGCGGCGAGATGGTGGCCTCGGTCCGCACCGCCGAGACCAGCCCGACGCAACTGGCCGAGCTGATGGTCGGGCGCAAGGTGCTGCTGCGGGTGGAGAAGCCGCCCGCCATCCCCGGCGCCCCGGTGCTGCAGATCCGCGGCCTGCGCATGGTCGATCACGACAAGGTCGAGCGGCTGCGCGGCATCGACCTGGAGATCCGCGCCGGCGAGATCCTGGGCATCGCCGGCGTGGCCGGCAACGGCCAGACCCAGCTGCTGGAGATCCTGGGCGGCTTTCCGGAAGCAGGCAGCCACATCTCGGGCGAGATCCGGCTGAACGGCAAGCCGCTGCCGCTGAGCGGCAAGGGCGCCGACGGGCGTTCGCGCAGGCAGGCCGGCATCGGCCATGTTCCCGAAGACCGGCAGGCCGAGGGGCTGATCATGGATTTCACCGCCTGGGAGAACGCGGCCTTCGGCTATCACGACGCGCCCGAGTTCAACCGGGGCTGGTTGATGGACAATGCCGCGATCCGCGCCGACGCCATGGGCAAGATCGAGCGTTTCGACGTGCGCCCGCCCGATCCCGACCTGGCGGCCAAGAGCTTTTCGGGTGGCAACCAGCAGAAGATCGTGGTGGCGCGCGAGATCGAGCGCAATCCCGACCTGCTGCTGATCGGCCAGCCGACGCGCGGCGTGGATATCGGCGCCATCGAGTTCATCCACAAGCGCATCCTGGCGCTGCGCGATGCCGGCAAGGCGGTGCTGCTGGTCTCGGTCGAGCTGGACGAGATCACGGCGCTGTCGGACCGCATCGCGGTGATGTTCGACGGCCGCATTATGGGCGAGCGGCTGCCCGGCGAGGCGACGACCGGCGAGCTGGGCTGCCTGATGGCCGGGGTCGACCCCGCCGTCACCCCGCCCGGGGCGGCGATTCCGCCGGCTGCGGCGCCGGGCTCCGATGCCGGCGGGGGCGCGGGATGATCGGCCGCTCGCCTCCGGCGGGGGTATTTGGAAAACAGAGAAAGCCGGGGGAGGCGGGCTGATGGAGCGAATGCCGAAATGGGCGGATGTGATCCTGACGCCGCTGATCTCGCTGGCGCTGGCCTTCGTTCTCTCGGCGCTGGTGATCCTGGCGATCGGGGAAAGCCCGGCCGAGGCGCTGAAGGTCATGGTCGAGGGGGCGCTGGGGTCCAGCTATGGCTGGGGCTTCACCTTGTACTATACCACGAATTTCATCTTCACCGGGCTGGCGGTGATGGTCGCCTATCATGCCGGCCTGTTCAACATCGGCGGCGAAGGGCAGGCGGCGGTGGGCGGCCTGGGCGTGGCGCTGGTGCTGCTGGCCCTGCCCTGGCCGCATTGGGCCCTCGCGCTGCCGGCGGCGATGCTGGGGGCGGCGCTGTTCGGGGCGGCCTGGGCACTGATCCCGGCCTGGCTGCAGGCCCGGCGCGGCAGCCATGTCGTCATCACCACCATCATGTTCAACTTCATCGCCGCGGCGCTGCTGAACTACGTTCTGGTCAACCTGCTGCGCCCGGTGGGCAGCATGGACCCGGCCTCGGCCAACTTCGCGCCGGCGACGCATCTGCCGAAGCTGTCGGGCATGGCCAAGGCGCTGGGGCTGAACTGGGGCGAGAACACGCCGGTGAACATCGCCTTCTTCATCGCCCTGGCCGCCTGTCTGCTGGTCTGGCTGCTGATCTGGCGCACCCGGCTGGGCTATGAGATCCGCGCCTTCGGCAAGTCCGAACCCGCCGCGCTTTACGCCGGCATCTCGGCCCTGCGGATCACCGTGGTGGCAATGCTGGTCTCGGGCGGGCTGGCCGGGCTGATGGCGGTGAACAACGTCATGGGCGAGGCCGAGCGGCTGGTGCTGAACGCCGTCGAGGGCGCCGGCTTCATCGGCATCGCCGTGGCGCTGATGGGCCGCAACCATCCGTTCGGCGTGTTGCTGGCGGCGCTGCTGTTCGGCTTCCTCTACCAGGGCGGCGGCGAGCTGGCGCTGTGGACCACCATCCCGCGCGAGCTGATCGTGGTCATCCAGGCGCTGGTGATCCTGTTCACCGGGGCGCTGGACAACATGGTGCGCATGCCGCTGGAACGGCTGTTCATGGCGTTGCGCCGGAAGGGGGCGTGATGGATTTCGCGACGGTCCTGCAGATCCTCGATTCGGCGGTGCGGCTGATGACGCCCCTGCTGCTGGCCTGCCTGGCCGGGCTGTATTCCGAACGCGCCGGGGTCTTCGACATCGGACTGGAAGGCAAGATGCTGATGGCGGCCTTCACCTCGGCCTCGGTCGCCTATGCCACCGGCAGCGCCTGGCTGGGCCTGCTGGCCGGGATCGCCGGCGCCGCGGCCATGGCCGGGCTGCATGGCCTCGCCTCGATCAGCTTTCGCGGCAACCAGCTGATCTCGGGCGTGGCGATCAACTTCCTCGCCTCGGGGCTGACGGTGCTTCTGGGGCAGAAGATCTTCGGGCTGGGCGGCCGCACGCCCTCGCTTTCCGGCGCGGCGCGCTTCGGCGAGATCACCCTGCCCTTCGCCGACAGCCTGCGCCCGGTGCCGGTGATCGGCCCGGTCTATGCCGAACTGGTCTCGGGCCACACGCTGCTGGTCTATGTCGCCTTCGCCATGGTGCCGCTGACCTGGTGGGTGCTTTATCGCACCCGCTTCGGCCTCAGGCTGCGCGCGGTGGGCGAGAACCCGGCCTCGGTCGATACCGCCGGCGTCTCGGTCACCCGGCTGCGCTATGGCGCGGTGATGATCTGCGGGGTGCTGTGCGGCATCGCCGGGGCCTATCTCGCCACCGGCATCTCGGCCGGCTTCGTCAAGGAGATGACCGCCGGGCGCGGCTTCATCGCGCTGGCGGCGCTGATCTTCGCCAAGTGGCGGCCGTGGAGCGCGCTGTTCGCCACTTTCCTGTTCGGGCTGATGGAGGCGGTAGCGAACCGCTTCCCCGATCTCGACCTGGGGATCATCACCGTGCCCTCGATGTTCATGAACGCCCTGCCCTATATCCTGACCGTCATCATCCTGGCCGGCTTCGTCGGCCGCGCCATCCCGCCCCGCGCCGGAGGAGAGCCTTATGTCAAGGAGCGCTGAGCTTGCCCGCCTGATCCGCGACCGCGCCGGGGACGCGCCGCCGGAATACGGGCTGATCCTCGGCTCGGGCCTCGGGCATCTGGCGGCGGCGGTCGAGGGCGTGGCGATCCCCTATTCCGACCTGCCGGGCTTTCCGCATGCCGGGGTGTCGGGCCATGTGCCGCAACTGGTCGTCGGACGGCTGCAGGGACGCCGGGTCGCGGTCCTGGGCGGGCGGGCGCATTACTACGAATCCGGCCGCGCCGATGTCATGCGCCTGCCGCTGGAGGTGTTGCAGGCGCTGGGATGCAAGCGGCTGATCCTGACCAATGCGGCCGGCAGCCTGCGCGCCGACATGCCGCCCGGGGCGCTGATGCTGCTTTCGGATCACATCGCCTTCGCCGGCACCAACCCGCTGATCGGCGAACCGTCCGAGGCGCGCTTCGTGCCGATGACCGATGCGCATGATCCCGAAATCCGCGCCGCGCTGCAGGCCGCCGCCGCGGCCGAGCACATCCCGCTGCCCGAGGGGGTCTATTGCTGGTTCTCGGGGCCTTCCTTCGAGACCGCGGCCGAAATCCGCGCCGCCCGCATCCTGGGCGCCGACGCCGTCGGCATGTCCACCGTGCCCGAGGTGATCCTGGCGCGTTTCCTGGGCCTGCACTGCGCCGCCGTCTCGGTCATCACCAACATGGGCGCGGGTCTCTCGGACGAAGCGATCAGCCACGACCACACCAAGGCCATGGCACCCCTGGGCGCGGCCAAGCTGGAACGCATCCTGCGCCGCTTTCTTGGCCAGGGCGCCTGACGCCCCCCATTCACCGTTGCCAAATACCCCCGCCGGAGGCAAAGGACCGCGCCACCGGCGCTAGGCCAGCCCCGCCAACACCGCCTCGACCCGGACCGCGGCGCCGTCCAGATCGTCGAGGCTCTCCAGCGCCACCACCGGTCCCCGCCCGTCGTCATGGCGGGCGCGGTGTTTCTCATAGCGCGGGTCGTAATGGTCGCGCATCAGCCCCGCCGCCAAGCCGCGCCAGTCGGCGGCGTCGATCATGCGCAGCCAGTCCTCGATCCGTTCGGCCGGGTGCAGCGGGCGCAGGCCGTTGACGATCCGCGCCAGCGTTTCCGGATCGGCACAGGCCTCGGCATAGCTTTGCGCCGTATAGGCGGCGCGGGCCTCGACCGGAACGGCCAGACGGATGCGCGGCGCGGCGACGATCGCCTGCCAGATGCCGCGCGGCAGGTTCAGATCGCCGATGCGCGAGCTTTCCGCCTCGACCAGCAGCAGCCGGGCGGGGTCCAGCGCCTCCAGCGCCATGGCCAGCCGGCTCTCGAACAGTTTCTGGCCGGGCTGGCCGCCGGGCATGGCGCCGAACAGGCTGCCGCGATGGTTCGCCAGCCCTTCCAGGTCGATGACCTGATAGCCGCGCGCCGCAAGCCGCGCCAGGATCTCGGTCTTGGCGCTGCCGGTATTGCCATCCAGCACCACGACCGGCGCCGTCACGGGTGCCGTGACCCGCGCCACCACCAGCGCCCGCCAGGCCTTGTAGCCGCCCTCGATGCGGCCGACGCGCCAGCCGATCTGCTGCAGGATGGTGGCGAAAGCGCCCGAACGCTGGCCGCCGCGCCAGCAATAGACCAGCGGCCGCCAGCCGCCGCCGAACCCCGCAAGCGGCCCGGCGATGTGGCGCGCGGCATTGGCGGCGACCGTGGCGCCGCCCAGCTTGCGGGCGTCGAAGGGCGAGACCTGCTTGTAGATGGTGCCGACCTGGGCGCGTTCCTCGTCCGAAAGCACCGGCAGGTTGATGGCGCCCGGCAGGTGATCCTCGGCGAATTCGAGGGGCGAGCGCGTGTCGATCAGGGTGTCGAACCCGGACAGCGCCGGATCCGACAGCGATGTCAGGCGGATGTCCACTTAATAGACATAGACCGGCGTGCCGACCGGGATCTGCTCGTACAGCGCCATCACCGCCTCGTTGCGCATGCGGATGCAACCATTCGAGACGGCGCGGCCGATCGAGCCCGGCTCGGTCGTGCCATGGATGCGGATCGAGGTATCGTTGCCCCGCGCGTCGTAAAGATATAGCGCGCGCGCGCCCAGCGGGTTGGTCGGGCCGCCCGGCATGCCGTCCGCCCATTTGCCGTATTGCTCGGGCTTGCGCTTGATCATCGCCGGGGTCGGCCTCCAGCTCGGCCATTCGGTCTTGCGGCCGACGGTGGCGCGGCCCTTCCAGACCAGCTCGGCCTTGCCGACGGCGACGCCGTAGCGGACCGCCCGGCCCGGCGCGACGACATGGTAAAGGAAGAAATCCTTCGAGACGACGACGATGCTGCCGACCTCGAAATCGTTGCGGATCGAAACCTCGGTCGGGGCATAGGGGTCGCGCCGGGGTTCGGCCTTGGGCGCGGCCGGCATCGCCTTGCCCTGCGCAAGAAGCAGCGTCGGCGCGGCGACCAGCGGCAGCGTAGCCAACAGCATCTGTCTGCGGTTCATGTTTACGTCCTGAATCCTTGGAATCCTTGGTCTCCGCCTAACCGCTCGGGCGCGCGGGATCAACTCAAAGCGCCGTGACGCGGTTGAAACGCGCCGCCAGCGTGCCTAGCTTGCATCGGGAAAGGATCGCCCGCCATGACCAGCGCGACCGCCACAGCCTGCTGCCCCACCCCCCGGCCCCGCCGGGCGGCGACCCGCGTCCCGCATCTGTGCCGGGGCCGGGGCGGGCGCGGCTGCCGCTGTCATGTCGCGGCCCGCCTGCGGCTGTCCCGGCCGGTTCTGGCCGGGAACGGCCATGCCCTGCGCTGGTGCCCCGACGCGGCGGAAACGCCGCCGCGGCACCAGGTTCTGCACCATCTGCCCCAGCATCCGCAGGCCCCGCCCCATCCTGTCTGAATCGCGTCTTTTCCGCCATTCTGACAGGACAAAACCATGAAACCTCACACGAACGACGCCGAGCTGACCGTCACCGGCATGAGCTGCGCCTCTTGCGTAGGGCGCGTCGAAAAGGCCCTGGCCGCCGTGCCGGGCATCCAGAACCCGCAGGTCAACCTGGCTACCGGCCGGGCGCATTTCCACATCGACACCCCCGAGGCCCTGCCCCGCGCGGTCGAGGCGCTGGCCAAAGCCGGCTACCCGGCCGAGTCCCGGCAGACCCGGCTGGCCGTCGAGGGCATGAGCTGCGCCTCTTGCGTGGGCCGGGTCGAAAAGGCCCTGGCCGCCATGCCGGGCGTGAGTGCGGCGCAGGTGAATCTGGCCACCGGCACCGCCACCATCCACCATTCGCCCGCCGTCGCGCCGCAGGCGCTGGCCGATACCGTAAGCGCCAAGGGTTATCCCGCGCAGGTGCAGGCCGAGGCCGGCCATCACATGCACGACCATGGCGGCGACGCGGCGACGCTGAAGCGCAACTTCCTGATCGCGCTGGCGCTGACCCTGCCGGTCTTCATCGCCGAGATGGGCGGCCATGCCTTCCCGGCCTTCCATAACTGGCTGCATATGGCGATCGGCCAGCGCACGCTCTGGGTGCTGGAATTTCTGCTGACCAGTGCGGTTCTGGCCGGGCCGGGCCGGATGTTCTTCCGCATCGGCATCCCCGCGCTTCTGCGCCGCGCCCCCGAGATGAACAGCCTCGTCGCGCTGGGGGCCTCGGCGGCTTGGCTCTATTCGACGGTGGCGACCTTCGCGCCGGGCCTCTTGCCGGCGGATTCGGTGCATGTCTATTTCGAGGCCGCCGCCGTCATCGTGACGCTGATCCTGCTGGGTCGCTGGCTCGAGGCGCGCGCCAAGGGCCGGGCCGGCGACGCCATCCGCCGGCTGATCGAACTGGCGCCCGACAGCGCCCATGTCGAGCGCGACGGCCGCATCGTCGAGATCCCGGTGGCCGAACTGCGCTCCGGCGACATCGTGCACCTGAAACCGGGCGAGCGGGTGGCGGTGGACGGCGTGCTGACCGAGGGCAGCGGCGCCATCGACGAATCCATGCTGACGGGCGAACCGGTGCCGGTCACCAAGAACCCCGGCGATCCGGTGACGGGCGGCACGGTGAACGGCAATGCCGCGCTGGCCTATCGCGTCACCGCGACCGGCGGCGACACGGTTCTGGCCCGCATCATCCGCATGGTCGAGGACGCGCAGGCCGCCAAATTGCCGGTGCAGGCGCTGGTGGACCGCATCACCGCGGTCTTCGTGCCGGTGGTGATCGGACTGGCGCTGCTGAGCTTTGCGCTGTGGATGAT
Organism: Paracoccus sp. TOH; assembly: GCF_030388245.1. NCBI lineage: Bacteria > Pseudomonadati > Pseudomonadota > Alphaproteobacteria > Rhodobacterales > Paracoccaceae > Paracoccus > Paracoccus sp. TOH. The sequence goes on along the minus strand of NZ_CP098360.1, from coordinate 1,354,453 downwards.
CCTGACCGGCTCGCTGGGCCAGGCGCTGGTCGCGGCAATCTCGGTGCTGATCATCGCCTGCCCCTGCGCCATGGGACTGGCGGTGCCGGTCTCGATCATGGTCGGCACCGGACGCGGCGCCGAGCTGGGGGTGCTGTTCCGGCGCGGCGACGCGCTACAAAGGCTGGCCGATGCCCGCGTCGTCGGCTTCGACAAGACCGGCACCCTGACGCAAGGCGCGCCCGCCCTGACCGCGCTGGAAACCGAGGACATCGCGCCGCTCGAGGCATTGCGCCTTGCCGCCGCGGCCGAGGCGCGCTCCGAGCATCCGCTGGCCGCCGCCATCCTGGCCGCCGCGCGCGACAAGGGGCTGGACCTGCCGGCGGCCGAGGCGGTCGCGGCCACCGCCGGACGCGGGCTTTCCGCCCGGGTCGAGGGGCGCGCGCTGCTGATCGGCAATGCCGCCGCGCTGGCCGAGGCCGGCGTCAGTGCCTCGCCCGCCCTGATCGCCGCGGCCGAGGACTGGGCCGCGCAAGGTGCGACGCCGGTGCATCTGGCGGTGGACGGCCGCCACGCCGCCGCCATGGCGCTGGCCGACCCGATCCGCCCCGAGGCGGCCGAGGCCATCGCCGAGCTGCACGGGCTGGGCCTGCAGACCGCGATGATCTCGGGCGACGTGCAGGCCACGGCCGAGGCGGTGGGCCGCAAGCTGGGCATCGACCGGGTGACCGCCGGCGTCCTGCCGGAAGGCAAGCTGCAGGCCATCCGCGAGATGGGACCGGGCACGGTCTTCGTCGGCGACGGCATCAACGACGCCCCGGCGCTGGCCGCGGCCGAGACCGGCATCGCCATCGGCACCGGCACCGATGTCGCCATCGAATCGGCCGAGGTGGTGCTGGTCGGCGGCGATCCGGCGGGCGTGGCGCGGGCGATCCGCTTGTCACGCAGCGTCATGCGCAATATCCGGCAGAATCTGTTCTGGGCCTTCGGCTACAATGCCGCCCTGATTCCCGTGGCCATGGGGGGGCTGGTACCCTTCGGCGGGCCGCAATTGTCACCCATGCTGGGGGCCGGGGCGATGGCACTCTCCTCGGTCTTCGTGGTCAGTAACGCGTTGCGATTGAGGCGTGCCGGATGATCCTGAGAGCCCTTGTCCTGTTCCTGGCGCTGGCCGTCGCCCCGGTCGTCGCGGCCGCGCCGTTGCGCATCCTCGCCTTCGGCGACAGCCTGACCGAGGGCTACGGCCTGCCCGCCCGCGACGGGCTGGTGCCGCAACTGCAGGCCTGGCTGAAGGCGCGGGGGCATGACGCGGTGGTGCTGAACGGCGGGCTGTCCGGCGACACCACCGCCGGCGGGCGGGTGCGGATCGGCTATTCGCTGGTCCGCCACAAGCCCGACGCGGTGATCGTCGAGCTGGGCGGCAACGACCTGCTGCTGGGCTTCACCCCGGACATGGCCGAGGACAATCTCGATTCGATCCTCGAACAGGCGGGCAAGGGCGGCAGGCCGCTGCTGCTGGTCGGCATCGCCCTGCCCGACGCGGACGCCCCGCAGCGCGAGGAATGGGCCGGGATCTGGCCGCGCCTCGGCACCCGGCACGGGGCGCTGGTGCTGGATAACCTGTACCAGCCGCTCTACGACGGTCCGGGCGAGGCCTATATGTCCTTGCTGCAAAGCGATGGGCTGCATGCCTCGGCCCAAGGGGTCAGGCTGATCGTCGAGACGCTGGGGCCGAAGGTCGAGGAACTGATCGCCGAGACCGAAGCCCGGCGTTGATACCCCTTGGGGCCGGCCGCCAGCCACAGGGCGGCTCCGTTCCGATTGCGGGCCAGACCGACGCAGGCGCTGGTCCCGCCCCCACCCGCAAGCCGGTCTGGGACGGATCAGGTCCGGATATGCAAAAGCCCCGCCGGTGAAGGCAGGGCGCATCGCCTCCGCGACGAGGTCTCAAGAGGGGGCCTCGAATCGACTGGCCCCTTCCCGGAACCGGCGGATCAGGCTTTCGCCAGCTCGCGCTTGATCTTCAGGGCGCGGTCCGACAGCTCGGCATCCTTGGCTTTCGCCAGGAAGGCGTCGAGGCCGCCGCGGTGGTCGACCGAGCGCAGCGCCGCGGCCGAGATGCGCAGCTGGTAGCTGCGGCCCAGCTTTTCCGACAGCAGCGAGACTTCGTTCAGGTTCGGCAGAAACCGACGACGAGTCTTGTTGTTGGCGTGGGAGACGTTGTTGCCGCTCATCGGGCCCTTGCCGGTCAGTTCGCAAACGCGCGACATGATCTTGTTCCTTCGATTCGATCCTGCACGGGCGTGGGCCCGCAATATGAAAGGGCGCCGCGTGGCAGCGCCCGGAAATCCGTTTGCGGGGGATAAAGCCAGACGGGCGGCGCGTCAAGCCTTTTTGCCCCGGTTTTCCGCCCTGCCGCCGCAGTCCACGGCGGCGACGCGCACCGCCTCGTGGCGGATCAGCGCCTGCTTGCGCCACAGCCCGCCGCCATAGCCGGTCAGCCCGCCATCCGCGCCGATCACCCGATGGCAGGGAATCACCACCGCGATCTGGTTCGCGCCATTGGCCCGCGCCACGGCACGGATCGCCGAGGGCCGGCCGATGCGTCGCGCCAGTTCGGCATAGCGGATGGTGGTGCCGGGCGGAATGCGCTGCAATTCCTGCCAGACCTGCCGCTGGAAATCCGTACCATGCAGGGCCAGCGGCAGATCGAAAGCCGACCGTTCGCCGGCAAAATAGCCGGCGACCTGCGCCTCGGTCCGGTCGGTGACGGCGGTGCGGCCGGAAGCGATGCCGCCTTTGGCGGCAAGGCGGCGCAGCTCGGCCGGAAGCGCCTCGCGTTCCTGGAATTCCAGCAGGTGCAGCCGCTCCCGGTCGGCGACCGCGATCATGCCGCCCAGCGGCGTGTCGATCCAAGCGGCCGCAAGCTCGGCCACCCCGCGCGGCGGCCCCAGCAGCGCAGCCAGCATCGCGCCAGCATCCGCCTGCGGGTCAGGCCCGGCGCTCATGCGCCTGTCGCCCGGCGATCGGCGAATCGCATTCGGCGGCGCCCAGCCAGTCGAGCATCCGCGCCGCCGTCGAATCGGGATCGCTCTCGCCCCGCGCCACGGCATCGCCCAGCTCGCGCAGGCGGGCGCGCACCTCGGGCCGGTCGAGCCGCGCCAGCAGCCCGGCGCGCAGTTCCGACAGGAACCAGTGCCGCGCCTGCTCGGCCCGGCGGCTGGCGAAATGCCCGTGCTCGCGCCGCCAGTCGGCAAGCCAGGTCATGCTGGCCCAGGCCTTGTCCAGCCCGTCGCCAGTATAGGCCGAGACCGGCAGCGCCTTGGGGAAGCCCTCGGGGTCGTAGGGGCGCTTGCGCAGCAATCGCAACGCCCCGGCATAATCGGCGACGGTGCGCATGGCGGTCTCGCGCAGCTCGCCATCGGCCTTGTTGACCAGGACGATATCGGCGATCTCCATGATGCCGCGCTTGACGCCCTGCAGCTCGTCGCCGCCCGCCGGGGCGAGCAGCAGGATGAACAGGTCGGACATCTCGGCCACCAGCGTCTCGGATTGCCCGACGCCCACGGTCTCGATCAGCACCACGTCGAAGCCCGCCGCCTCGCAAAGCCGCACGGTTTCGCGGGTGCGGCGCGCGACGCCGCCCAGTTCGGCGCGCGAGGGCGAGGGGCGGATGAAGGCGTTGGGATCGCGCGACAGCGTCTCCATCCGGGTCTTGTCGCCCAGGATCGAGCCGCCCGACCGCGCCGAGCTGGGATCGACGGCCAGCACCGCGACCTTGAGGCCCTGCCCGGTCAGCAGCTTGCCGAAGGCCTCGATGAAGGTGGACTTTCCGACCCCCGGCGTGCCCGACAGACCGATGCGCAGCGCCTGCCGCTCGGGCAGTTCGGCAAGCAGCGCCACGGCGCGGGCGCGGTGGTCGGGGCGGGTGCTTTCGATCAGCGTGATCGCGCGGGACAGCGCGCGGCGATTGCCCTGCATCAGGGGTTCGGTCAGTTCGTCCATGGCCATCCCGGCAGCATCCTTGCGACGCGGGCGCCGACTGCCCCGCATCCCCGTGGATATGGGTACAGGCCCGTCATGTAAACGCCGACGGTTGTGGCGGATCGGCGCGGGCGGTAAGTCTGGCCCCGGAAACGGAGCGGGACGATGCTGACACGGCGGGCGATTCTGGCCGGGATGGCGGCGATGGCGGCGGCGCCCGGCATGGCGGCCCCGGCGCTGCAATTGCTGATGGTCCGGCGCAAGGGCTGCGTCTATTGTGCGCAATGGGACCGCGAGATCGCCCCGGTCTATGCCCGCCACCCCGAAGGCCGCGCCGCACCGCTGCTGACGGTGGACCTGGACGGCCCCTATCCCGACGGCCTGGCGCTGGCGCGGCGGCCCTGGCTGACGCCCACCTTCATCCTGCTGCAGGGCGGGGTCGAACGGGCGCGATTCGAGGGCTATCCGGGGCGCGAGCGGTTCTTCGACGTGTTGCGCGACATGCTGGCCCAGGCGGCGGCTTAAGATGGCCGGCCAAGGCTTTCGCCTTGCGCCGCTTTGGGTTATCCGGGCTTACAGTAAGGACTTCCTATACACGGGTCAGCCATGCACGACATCCGCGCCATCCGCGAAAACCCCGCCGCATTCGACACCGCGCTTGCAATGCGCAACATGGCCCCGGTTTCGCCCGAGATCCTGTCGCTGGATGCCGACCGCCGCTCCCGCATCAGTGCGGCAGAAACCGCGCAGGCCGAGCAGAACCGCGCCAGCAAGGAGGCCGGTGCCGCCAAGGGCCGCGGCGACGAGGCCGAGTTCCAGCGCCTGCGCGCCCTGGTCACCGCCAAGAAGGACGAGACCGCCCGCCTGCAAGCCGAGGCCGGCGCGCTTGACGCCAAGCTGCGCGAGCTGCTGCTGACCATTCCGAACCTGCCGCTGGACAGCGTGCCGCCGGGCGCGGACGAGAACGACAATGTCGAGATCCGCCGCTGGGGCGAGCCGCGCCAATTCGACTTCGCCCCGCGCGAGCATTTCGAGATCGAGGGCGTCAGGCCCGGCATGGATTTCGAAACCGCGGCGAAGCTGTCGGGCGCTCGTTTCGTGCTGCTTTCGGGCGGCGTCGCCCGCATCCACCGGGCGCTGGCGCAGTTCATGCTGGACCTGCACAGCGAGGAACACGGGCTGGCCGAGACCTGGACCCCGGTGCTGGTGCTTTCGGAGATGATGGAGGGCACCGGCCAGCTGCCGAAATTCGGCGAGGACAGCTATCAGACCCGCGAGGGCTGGTGGCTGATCCCGACCGCCGAGGTGACGCTGACCAATACCGTGAACGGCGATCTGGTCGATCATGCCAGCCTGCCGCGGCGCATGGTGGCGCATAGCCAGTGCTTCCGTTCGGAAGCCGGCAGCGCCGGCCGCGACACTTCCGGAATGCTGCGCCAGCACCAGTTCGAGAAGGTCGAGATGGTCTCGATCACCGATGCGGAATCGGGGGTCGCGGAACATGCCCGCATGACCCGCTGCGCCGAGACGGTGCTGGAGCGGCTGGGCCTGCCCTATCGCACCATCGTGCTGTGCGGCGGCGACATGGGCTTCGGCGCCCGCATCACCCATGACCTGGAAGTCTGGCTGCCCGGGCAGGACCGTTATCGCGAGATTTCCAGCGTCAGCTATTGCGGCGATTTCCAGGCCCGGCGCATGAATGCCCGCTATCGCCCCGAGGGCGGCGGCAAGCCGGAATTCGTGCATACGCTGAACGGCTCGGGCCTGGCGGTGGGGCGCACGCTGATCGCGGTGCTGGAAAACGGCCAGCAGGCCGACGGCTCGGTCCTGCTGCCCGAGGCGCTGCACCCCTATCTGCGCGGCAAGACCCGGCTGGGCGCCGACGGCACGCTGGCGTGACTTAACAAAAGATAAATCGCGCGAAACCCGCTGCGAGCGGGCGGCGTTTCCAACCATGTCTCGCGCGGGCCCGATCCTTCTGCTGCTGGCGGTGCTGGTCTTCTTGGCCAGTTCGCTGGCCTATGCGCTGGCACCGTCGCCCCCTGCCCCGGCCGTCCCGGGCGGCGGCGATGCCGCCGCGCTGCTGCACGGGCTTCCCTCTGGCCGTCAGGCGGTGGACCTGCCCGGCCTGTTCCTGCAGCCCAAGAATCCCGGGATGATGGCGCTGCTGGGCTTGACCTGGGCGGCGCTCGGCTTTCACGCGGCCCGGCGCCTGGCCAAGGCGGAGCGGATGCGGCAGGCCCGGCTGTCGCCCCTTGACGAAGCCAGCGAGGCGCCGCCGGAGGTCGGCCCGCCGCTACCGCGCGACATGCTGCAACTGCACGGCCGCGATGACACCCTGCAAGAGCATGGGCCGCTGATCCTGGGCCTGCTGGCCGGCGCGCTCTGGCCCTGGCTGCTGGGGGCCTATCCGCTGACCGCCTTTCTGTTTTCGGCATTGATGCTGGCCTGTTTCCTGGCCGCAGCCCTGCGCGGCGTGCGCGAGGGGCTGCTGGTGCATCGCAGTTCCGCGCTGGGTTTCGTGGCGGGCTGGGGGCTGCTGGTCTGCTTCGCCGCCTTCACCTCGCTGCTGCGCGACCGGCTGGGCGCCCCGCAAGAGGTGGCGGCGGTGATCGCCATGCTGATCGGCTCGGTCGCGGCGGTCAGCGTGCAGTTGCGGATGCCGAAGCGGATCGGCTTCAGCGTGGCGCTGATCTGGGGGCTGATCGGCATTGCCGCCAACACCGTCACCACCGATGCCGCCATCGCCACGGTGACGGTGATCGCCATCGCCATCATCGCCGTGGCGCTGGTGCGGGTGACGACCTAGGCGCTGCCCTTCGGCTTCTGCCGGTGCTTGTGCTTGGACAGCGCGCCGGACTGGCTGATCTTGCTGGCCTTGTCCTTGTAAGGGTTCTTGCTGCCCTGATCGCGGAAGGTCAGCCGGATCGGCGTGCCGGGCATGTCGAAATCGGCCCGCAGCCCGTTCACCAGATAGCGCTGATAGCTGTCGGGCAGCTTGTCGGTATGGGTCGCCATGACCACGAAGGCCGGCGGCCGGGTCTTGACCTGGGTGATATAGCGCAGCCGGATGCGGCGGCCGCCCGGCGCGGGTGGCGGATGCGCCTCGGTCATCGCGCCCAGCCACTGGTTCAGCCGCGCGGTGGGGACGCGGCGGTTCCAGACTTCATGCGCCTTCAGGATGGCGTTGTGCAGCCGGTCCAGCCCCTTGCCGGTGCGGGCCGAGACCGTGACCAAGGGCGCGCCCTTTAGCTGCGGCAACAGCCGCTCGAAAGCCTCGCGCAGTTCCTTGAGCTTCTCGGGCTTGTCCTCTTCCAGGTCCCATTTGTTCGCGGCCACGACGACGGCGCGGCCCTCGGTTTCGGCGAAATCGGCGATGCGCAGGTCCTGCTGCTCGAAGGGGATACCCACGTCCAGAAGCACCACCACCACCTCGGCGAAGCGCACGGCGCGCAGGCCGTCAGCGACGGAAAGTTTTTCCACCTTGTCGGTGACGCGCGCCTTCTTGCGCATCCCGGCGGTGTCGAAGATGCGGACCGGCGTGCCCATGAAATCGGCGCTGACGCTGATCGAATCGCGGGTGATGCCGGCCTCGGGGCCGGTCAGCAGGCGGTCCTCGCCCAGGATCTTGTTGATCAGCGTCGATTTCCCGGCATTCGGCCGGCCGATCACCGCAATCTGCAGGGGCTTCGCGGCCGAGGGACGCCAATCCTCGATCTCCTCGTCGCCATCCTCGACGGCAACGTCGGTCTCGGGCGCCTGCTGGACGTTCTGCGCCTCGAAGGCTTCGGCCAGCGGCTGCAAGGCGCGATAAAGATCGTCCATCCCCTCGCCATGCTCGGCCGAGATGCGCAGGGGCTCGCCCAGGCCAAGCGCATAGGCTTCCATCGCCCCCGCCTCGCCCGCCCGGCCCTCGGCCTTGTTGGCGGCCAGGATGACGTGCTTGGCTCGCTTGCGCAGGATATCGGCGAAATATTCGTCGGCCGCCGTCACGCCCACCCGGGCGTCGATCACGAACAGGCAGACATCGGCCTCATCGACCGCGCGCTCGGTCAGGCGGCGCATCCGGCCTTGCAGGCTGTCGTCCTCGGCAATCTCGAGCCCGGCCGAATCGACGACGATGAAGCGCAGGTCGCCCAGCCGCCCCGCCCCCTCGCGCAGGTCGCGGGTCACGCCGGGCTGGTCGTCGACCAGGGCCAGGCGCTTGCCGACAAGACGGTTGAACAGCGTGGACTTGCCGACATTGGGACGCCCGACAATGGCGAGGGTGAAGCTCATCTGTATGCGATCAACTGGCCGTCATGGGTGACGACGTAAAGGGTCTGGCCCGCGACGGCCGGCGCCGCGGCGGCGCCGCCCGGGATCTCGGCGGTGCCGATCAGCGCGCCCGAGGCGGGATCGAAGACGCGCAGATAGCCGTCCGACGAGGCGAGGTAAAGCTTCGATCCCGCCAGCACCGGGCCGTAATGGTTCCAGACCTTGTCCTGCTTGCGGATGATCTGCTTGGTGAAATAGGGCAGCTTCTGCGCCCAGACCCGTGCGCCGTTGGCGGCGTCGAGCCGCAACAGCTGCGCCTGGTCGTTCACCAGGAAGACCGAGTTCCCGGCCGGCACCACCGGGCTCGATGCGCCCTCGCGCGCCTCCCATTTCATCGCGCCGGTGGCCAGGTCGAAGGCGGCGACCCGGCCCGAGCTGGTGCCGGCATAGACCGTGCCGCCCGCGATCACCGGATCGCCGGTCACGTCGCGGAAATAGCCCACCGCACGGCCCAGGCGCTGGCCGGCGACATTGGCGGTCCAGATCTGGCTGCCGCTGGCGCCGTCCACGCCCATCAGCTCGCCCGTCGCGAAGGGGAAGACGACGGTCGAGCCCGAGACGGCCGGCGCCGCGACGCCCATCACCCCGGCCATGCCGTCATTGCCGAAGGCCCGCCACAGCACCTTGCCGTCATTGGCGCGCACCGCCCAGCCGGTGGCGTCGCGGCCCAGCACATAGACGACACCGTCCTGCACCGTGGGCGCGCCGCTGATCGGCGCATCGACCTTTTGCCGCCAGACCACGCCGCCGGTGCGGGCGTCCAGCGCCACCAGCTCGCCATAGCCGGTGGTGGCAAAGACGCGGTTGCCCTCGAAGGCCAGGCCGCCGCCCGAGACGCTGCGGTCGGATTCGCCGCCGGGCCGCAGGTCGCGGCTCCAGACCCGGCCGCCGCCGGTGCTGGTGGCGGTCACCGTGGACTGGCTGTCCAAGGCAAAGACCAGGCCCGCCGCGACGATCGGGGCGGCGGCGACGCGGTGGCGGCGATCCGAAGGCTGGCCGATGCTCGTCGCCCAGATGCGGCTGGTGCCGGCGCCGATCGCCATGTTGCCCGAGACATGGGCCGCGTTGCCGGCGCGCTGCGGCCAGTCGCTGTTGCCGCGCACCGCCGGCAGCGACAGGGCGGTGGTGGTGGGCGCGGCGGTGCCCTCGACCACGGGGCCGTCGGGCGACAGCACCGCGCGCGGGTCCAGCCGTTCGCCCGACAGGACGGTTTCGCGTTGCTGGCAGGCCGAAAGGGCGGTCAGCCCGGCCAAAGCGGCGATCAGGGGCAGCCTCGTCATCGCTCTCTCCTCTATCCGGGCCGGGCGTGAGGTCGGAAACCCGGCCGCGGGCGCAGTTTCTTGTCTTGCCGGCGGTGCCGGGCTTCAGTTGGCGCCGGGGGCCGGCATGGTCTGCGGGCCGGGGCCCTCGGCGCGGTCGGGCTCGGCGCCCAGGGTGATCATCATCTCGGAAAGACGGCGGCGCAAGGGTTCGGACAGCCCGTCCTTTTGCTGGATCTGGCCGATCAGCATCACCGCGTCCTCCTTGCGGCCGGCGCCGATCAGCGCCACGGCCTTCTGTTCCAGTGCCAGCAGCTCGAAGGGCGCGCCGGGCTTGGACAGCTCGGCCAGGACGCGGTCGCGCTCGGCCGCGTCCATCGCCGGGCCGGCGGCCATCACCGCCTTGAGCATGGCCAGGTCATGCAGCACCGCATCCCCCTCGACGCCCTTGGCCGCGGCCTTGAGCCGCTCGGCCGCCTGCTGGGTCAGCCCGGCCTCGGCCTCGGCCCCGGCGGCCAGCATCTCGGACAGCAGCTTGCGGCTGGCAGAGCCCTGCGGATCGACGGCGGACAGCGCCGCCACCCGGTCCTCGGCCTCGCGCGCGGTCAGGATGGCGTCGCCCCAGCTCTGGGCCTTCGCCTCGTCCTGGTTGCGCGCATATTCGCGCCAGGCGGCGCCGCCGACGATGCCCAGGATCACCAGGATGGCGATCCAGCCATAGCGGCGGAACAATCCGAACAGCCGGTCGCGGCGCAGATCCTCGGTGACCTCGTCGATGAAGCTGTCGTTCTGATTGGCCATGTCGCCCCCGGGAAGTTCTTTGGCGCTGTTCTATACGCGGTTTCACCCGTTTGCCAATGGCGGGACGCGCCGGGCCTGCCGGAAGGCCGAGGCGCTGTAGATCGCCAGCGCCGCCCAGATCATCGCGAAGGCGATCATGTGCCAGCGGGTGAACGCCTCGCCGAACAGCAGCACCGCGCAAAGGAACTGCAGCGTCGGGTTCAGGTAGAACATCAGCCCCAGCGTCGCCATGCCGACCCGGCGCGCGGCATAGCTGAACAGGATCAGCGGCACCGCCGTGATCACCCCCGAGGCGGCCAGCAGCAGCGAGACGGACAGATCGGCGCCGAACCGCATCGGTTCGGCCACCCCGGCCGGCAGCAGCCCCAACGCCTGCAGGACCAGCCAGCCCGCGGCCAGCGGCGTCAGCAGCGCCACTTCGGCCGCCACCGACAGCACCGGGCCCAATGGCAGCGATTTCTTGATCGCGCCGTAAAGCACGAAGGTGACGGCGAGTCCCAGGCTGATCCAGGGCGCCACGCCCAGGCCCCAGGTCAGCAGCGCCACGGCGAAGCCCGCCAGCAGCACGGCCATGGCCTGCGCCCGGCTCAGCGCCTCGCCGAACATCAGCACGCCGGCGACCACAGCCATCAGCGGAAAGATGTAATAGCCCAGCGAGCTTTGCACGACATGGCCGGCCTGCACCGCCCAGATGAACAGCCCCCAGTTCAGCGACACGGTCAGCGCCGCCAGCACGATGCGCCCGACATGCGGGCCGGTCAGCGCCCCGCGCAGCTCGCGCAGCCGGCCCTGCACGGCCAGCACCGCCAGGAACAGCAGCAGCGACCACAGGGTCCGATGCGCCAGCACCTCGACCACCGGCACCTCGGACAAGGCGCGGTAGAAGATCGGCGACAGGCCCCAGGTCACGCAGACCCCGATCATCGCCCAGAAACCCTTGCTCCATTCGCTCATGCGCAGCCCCTTTCCATCCGCCCAGCCATGCGGCCGATTCGCGGCCGGGGCAAGGGGGCCGCTTCCGGCGGTGATGGGGCTCAAGCAACGAAAAAGGCCCGCCGGGCGGGCGGGCCTTGATGCGGTGTCCCGACGGGGATCAGAGGCGCGAGGCCACGTTTTCCCAGTTCACCAGATTGCTCAGGAAGTTCTCCAGATATTTCGGCCGGGCGTTGCGGAAGTCGATGTAATAGCTGTGCTCCCACACGTCGCAGCCCAGAAGCGCGGTCTGGCCGAAGCAAAGCGGGTTCACGCCGTTCTCGGTCTTGGTGACCTTCAGGCTGCCGTCCTTGTCCTTGACCAGCCAGGCCCAGCCCGAGCCGAACTGCCCGGCGCCGGCCTCGGCGAATTTCTTCTTGAACTCGTCCACCGAACCGAAGGCTTCGGTCAGGGCCTTTTCCAGCGCACCCGGGATGGCGCCCGGATTCGGGCCCATCATTTCCCAGAACTGCGCGTGGTTCCAGTGCTGGCTGGCATTGTTGAAGATACCGTTCTGCGCCACCGCGCCCGACTGGTAGGTGCCCTTGACGATGTCCTCGAGGCTCTTGCCTTCCCACTCGGTGCCGGCCACCAGCTCGTTCAGCTTGTCGACATAGGCTTTGTGGTGCTTGTCGTGGTGGTATTCCAGCGTCTCCTTGGACATGCCGCCAGCGGCCAGCGCGTCGTGAGCATAGGGAAGATCGGGAAGCGTGAAGGCCATTTTCGATTTCCTTTCCAACGGTTTCGGATTGTGTTCTGGCACAGGAGCCAGTCGGGGAAAAGCCCTGTCGGCCGCTAAACGCCTTCAACGCGGCGCGGGTTCCGGCCCTAGCCGTCGCCGGGCGAGCCGCAGACGCCGCTGCCGGTCATGACGTTGTCATAGCCCTGCGCGACGGCGGTGACCGAGGCCGTGCCGTCGGATTTGCGCACCGTCAGCCGGTAGTCCAGCCGCTCGGTCCGCTGGCCCGAGGCGTTGCGCACCCCGGCCAGCGCCCAGCCATAGCTGCGGCTGCGGCGGTCGTCGGCGGTGATCCTTGCCTCGATCGGGTGGCCAAGCAGGTTCTGCAGGATCGGGTCGAAGACCTCGATCCGGCCTTGGCGCGGGCCGGAGGTCTGGCGGGTCAGCATGATGAATTCCGGCACCCAGCCGGTGCCGCTTTCGTCAAGGATCTGGCACATCATCACCACCGGCGGTTCCTGCGCGAGATCCTGCGCCCGCAGGGCCGGGGCCGGCAGCAGCAGGCCGGCAAGAAAAAGGGCGGGCAGGATCAGGGCGGGACGCATGGAATCAACCGGATGGCTTTTGCCTCCCATCCATACGCCGCCCTGCCGCCGCCACAAGCCCCCGTCCGGACCCGCGGCGCGGAACTAGCGCGGGTCGAGCTGCGTGCCCGGCGCCGCGGCGCCGGTCAGGATGCCGCGCAGGTAGTCGGCCACCGAACGGAAGCCGATCAGCACATAGCCGCCCGGCTCGCGCCAGATGCCGCAGGCGACCTGGGCGGCGCGGGTGCGGCGCAGCCCGTCCTCGGGCATGGCCGCCAGGTCGGTCGGGCAAAGCTTCGCCAGCACGTCCAGCGCCCTGGCGCCCTGGATGCGGAACGCGGCGCGCATGTCGCTGACGTCCAGCACCAGCGCGTGTTCGGTGGACAGCGCGTCCTGCAGCGCCGCCAGCGCCTCGGCCGTCTCGGCCCGCGGCAGCACCAGCAGCAGCTCGTCCGGCGACATCCAGCCCAGCGACCGGCGGCCATCGGTGGTGATGCGGCCCCGTTCGGGCAGCGCCACCCCGGCGGCCGCGGCGATGGCCTCGCCCGCGCGCGCCAGGTCGGCGCGGATCTGGATCATGCCCCAGTCCTGCACCTGAGAGATCTTTGCCAGTGCCTCAGCCATTCGCCCGGCTCCCTTCCTTGTCGTAGAAGACCGGATCGCAGATCCGCGCCTTGTAGCTTTCCTGACCCGCGACCGGGAATTCCAGCACCTCGCCCATGCGCTCGGGGCCGTTCTGCACCAGGCCCATGGCGATGGGCTTCGACAGCGTCGGCGACATATAGGTCGAGGTCACGCGGCCCTGGGTGTTGCGCTGGCCGTTCGGGTTGACGCCATCGGCCACCGCATAGACGCCATCGGGCAGCACCCGGCCGTCGACGCTTTCCAGTCCCACCAGCTTCCAGCGCCGGGGATCGGTCATGTGGCTGCGTTCCTGGGCCCGCTTGCCGATATAGTCGGCCTTCTTCTTGCTGATCGCCCAGGTCAGGCCCAGATCCTGCGGGATCACCGTGCCGTCGGATTCGTCGCCGATCATGATGAACCCTTTTTCGGCGCGCATGACGTGCATGGCCTCGGTGCCGTAGGGGGTGACATCCAGGTCGCGGCCGGCCTCATGCAGCTTTTCCCAAAGCTCCAGCCCCCGGTTCGCGGGCACCGCCACCTCGAAGGACAGCTCGCCCGAGAAGCTGATGCGATAGACCCGGGCGGGGATGCCGGCGATCTCGCCCTCGGCCCAGCCCATGAAGGGCAGCGCCTCGGCCGACAGGTCCATGCCGCCCAGCCGTTCCAGCAGCACGCGGGCTTTGGGGCCGACCACGGCGACCTGCGCCCATTGCTCGGTGACGTTGGCGGTATAAACCTTCCAGTCCCACCATTCGCATTGCAGCCAGTCTTCCATATGGCCGTGCATGCGGTCGGCGCCGCCGGTGGTGGTGTGCACCAGCCAGGTGTCCTCGGACAGGCGCGCGGCGACGCCGTCGTCCACCAGGAAGCCGTTCTCGTTGCAGATCAGGCCATAGCGGCACTTGCCGACCGGCAGCGTCGACATCATGCCGGTATACATCATATCGAGGAACCTGCCCGCATCCGGGCCCTTGACGATGATCTTGCCCAGCGTCGAGGCGTCGAGCGTGCCGACGCTGGCCCGCACCGCGCGGATCTCGCGCGCCACCGCGTCGCCATGGCTTTCGCCGGATTTCGGATAGCAATAGGGGCGGCGCCAATGGCCGACCGGCTCGAAAAAGGCACCGCGGCTTTCGTGCCAGCCATGCATCGGGGTCTTGCGCAGCGGCTGGAACACCTCGCCCCGCGCCTCGCCGGCGATGGCGCCCAGCGTCAGCGGCGTATAGGGCGGGCGGAAGGTCGTGGTGCCGGTGGCCGGGATCGGCTGGTTCAGCGCATTGGACAGCACCGCAAGGCCGTTGATGTTGCTGACCTTGCCCTGGTCGGTCGCCATGCCAAGGGTGGTATAGCGCTTGGTATGCTCGACGCTGTGATAGCCTTCCTGCGCGGCCAGTTCGACATCCGAGACCTTCACGTCGTTCTGGAAGTCGAGCCACATCTTGAACTTCATCTTGCGGGTGGCGTGGGCCGGCATGACCCAGACCGGCATGGTCGCGGCTTCCGCCGCCGCGCCGGTCAGTTCGGGGACCAGCAGATCGCCCGCCGCCGCACCGACGCAGCTGGCCATCGCCTTGCCGTCGGCGCCGGTCGGCGGCCGGTTCGGGTCGGGGGCGAACATCGACTGCGCATCCGACCAATTCAGCTTGCCGCCGCAATGGCTCCACAGATGCACGACCGGCGACCAGCCGCCGGACATGGCGACGCAATCGGCAGCCACCGTCTCGGTCACCTCGCCCGAGCCGGAATGGGCGCAGATCTTGACCGCTTCGACGCCCTGGCCGCCCTTGATGCCGGCGATGGCGCTGCCGGTCAGGATGCGCACGCCACGGGCGCGAACCGCCGCGGGCAGCGCGCCGCCGGCCGAGCTGCGGGCGTCGATCACCACCGGCACCTCCAGCCCCACATCCAGCGCCGCCAGCGCGGTGCGATAGGCGTCGTCGTTATTGGTGACGATGACGATGCGGCGGCCGGGCGCCACGCCGTAATTGTCGATATAATCGCGCACGGCCGAGGCCAGGATCACGCCCGGCACGTCGTTGCCGGCAAAGCTCAGCGGCCGCTCCAGCGCGCCCGTGGCGACGATGACATGGCCGGCGCGGATGCGCCACAGGCGCTGGCGCGGAATGCCGGCGTTCGGGTCGTGATCGGCCAGCGATTCCCGGGCCAGCAGATAGCCGTGGTCGTATAGCCCGGTCGCCTGGGTCGAGCGGCGCAGGGTGACGTTGGCCATGCCGCGCAGTTCGGCCAGCAGCGCATCAAGACGGGCCTGGCCCTCGGCATGGTCGGTGGGGGTGCGGCCGCCGAAATGCGGCGTCTGCTCGACCAGCCAGACCGACTTGCCGTCGCGGGCCGCGTCACGGGCGGCGGTCAGGCCGGCGATGCCGCCGCCGACCACGACCACATCCACATGCGCATAGGCCTGTTCGTACTTGTCCGGATCGGCCTCGGTCGGGGCCTTGCCCAGACCGGCCGAGCGGCGGATGATCGGCTCGAACACATGCTTCCAGAACGGGCGCGGATGCATGAAGGTCTTGTAATAGAAGCCCGCCGGAAAAAAGCGATACATCCAGTTGTTGATCGCGCCGATATCGGCGTTCAGGCTGGGCCAGCAGTTCTGCGCCGTGGTGACCATGCCGCCGACCAGCGGCGTGGTGGTGGCGCGCTGGTTCGGCTCGAACCGGCCGCCCTGGCCCAGGCCCAGCAGCGCGTTCGGTTCCTCGGCCCCCGAGGCGATGGGGCCGCGCGGCCGGTGATACTTGAAGCTGCGGCCCATCATCAGCTGGCCGTTCGCCAGCAGGGCCGAGGCCAGGGTATCGCCCACCAGGCCGCGCATCTGGCGGCCGTCGAAGCGGAAGGGCAGTTGATAGGCGCGGTCGATCAGGCGGCCGCCGCGCGGCAGGCGGAAGGGTCCGGTCTCGGTCATGCGTTCAGGCTTTCGGCGGTGGTGTCAGCGGGCGTTTCGCCGGGGTTTGCGGCGGCGGTCTCGGTCCAGTCGGGCTGCCAGTCGGGGCGTGCCGCCCGGATCGCGGCGACGATCCCGGGCGTCGGATGCGGGGTCTGGGCGCTATAGGTGCCGAAGACCTGCAGCGTGGCGGTGTCGCGCGCCGCCAGGAACCACTTGCCGCAGCCATAGGCATGGCGCCAGCGTTCGAAATGCACGCCCTTGGGGTTCTTGCGGGCGAACAGATAGGTCTCGAATTCCTCGTCCGTCGAACCGGGGCCGAAGCGCTTCAGATGGGCTTCGCCACCCGGCTGCAGCTCGGTTTCCTCGGCCGCGACGCCGCAATAGGGACAGGTCAGGATCAGCATCGGGTCACTCCTTCGGCGGCAAATGGCGCACGCGGTCCTTGGCCCGGACGGTCGGCCGGGCGCGCGTGGCGAGATCGGGAAACGGGGATCGGTCGGCATGGCCCGACACGCGCGCCCGGTCATGAGACACGGGCAAGGCAGGCGCCTTGGGCGCGGGGATCGGGCGGATGCCGGCGGCAGGATCCATGGCACGGCACGGTTGGCCGGTGTGGAGGCTGCGGACGGAAAAGGAAAGCAGGCTGCCGAGGCTGGCTGCGGCAAGGCCGGGCCGGACGCCGGACAGACCGGCGCGGCGCATCATCGTCGCAGGCCGGACATGACCGGGAACCGAGGGGCGGAAGGCCCCCCGGTCCTTGGCAGGGAAGGCGCCTTGCGGCGCCTGGGCGGTCGCCTTAGTTGGTGGAAGGCGCCGCGGGTTCGGCCGGAGCCGGAGTCGCAGGCTCGGCCGGAGCCGGGGTTGCGGGCTCGGCGGGAGCAGTGGGTTCGACAGAGACGGCCCCGTCATCGACAGGCGCCGGCTCGGTTGCCGCGGCCGGTGCGTCGGTCGGTTCGGTCGTCGCTGCGGGCTCGGTGCCCGATGACATGAACCAGTAAATGACCACCAGCACGACGACGATGACGCCGGCGATGAGCCAGAGGTTGCTCTTGTTCTGTTCGGCCATGAAGAAAACTCCTTGGTCATGGTGACGTGCAACCTAAATTCGCAAGTGCAGCAAGAGTTTCCCATGGGTTGCGCGAAATTTTCCGCCGCCAGCGCAGGATGGGCGGAAACCGGCCAATGGCGGCCGGGCGCAGGCAGGATCCCGCGCGCTTTCGCCATCAGTGCGCCACCCCCGCGGCGACGCTCTCGTCGATGAAGCGGCCCTCGATGAACCGGTTCAGGCCGAAGTCCTTGGCCAGCGCCCCCGGCTGGCCCCTGGCCAGCAGTTCCGCCATCGCCCAGCCCGAGCCGGGGATGGCCTTGAACCCCCCGGTGCCCCAGCCGCAATTGACGAAGATGTTGCCGACCGGCGTGGTCGACAGGATCGGCGAGCGGTCGCCGGTCATGTCGACGATGCCGCCCCATTGCCGCAGCATCTTCAGCCGCGACAGCATCGGGAAGGTCTCGATCAGCGCCCGCACGGTCTCCTCGACATGCTGCCACGAGCCGCGCTGGGTATAGTTGTTGAACCCGTCGGTGCCGCCGCCGATCACCATCTCGCCCTTGTCGGATTGCGACAGATAGCCATGCACGGTGTTGGCCATGATGACGATGTCGCAGCACGGCTTGATCGGCTCGGAAACCAGCGCCTGCAGCGCCAGCGATTCGATGGGCAGGCGGAAACCGGCCATCTCGGCCAGGACCGAGCTGTGGCCGGCGGCGATCAGCGCCAGCTTGTCGCATTCGATCCGGCCCTTGCCGGTGTTCACCGCCCTGACCTGGCCATTGGCGGTCTCGATGCCGGTGACCTCGCAGTTCTGGATGATGTGCATGCCCATGGCCGAGCAGGCGCGGGCATAGCCCCAGGCCACGGCGTCGTGGCGGGCGGTGCCGCCGCGCTCCTGGTAAAGCCCGCCCAGGACCGGATAACGCGGCCCGTCGATATTGATGATCGGCAGCATGTCCTTGATGCGCTTGGGGCTAACCCATTCGGTCGCCACGCCCTGCAGCTGGTTGGCATAGACGGTGCGCTTGTAGCCGCGCACCTCATGCTCGGTCTGGGCCAGCATCAGCAGGCCGCGCGGGCTGAACATGATGTTGTAATTCAGATCCTGCGACAGATTCTCGTAAAGTTTCAGCGCCTTGTCATAGATCGCCGCCGAAGGATCCTGCAAATAGTTGCTGCGGATGATGGTGGTGTTGCGGCCGGTATTGCCGCCGCCCAGCCAGCCCTTCTCGATGATGGCGACATCGGTGATGCCGAAATTCTTGCCCAGGTAATAGGCGGTGGCAAGGCCGTGGCCGCCGGCCCCGACGATGACCACCTGGTATTTCTTCTTCGGCGCGGGGCTGGTCCAGGCGCGTTTCCAGCCGGTATGCAGCCGCATCGCCTCTCGGGCGATGGCAAAGACCGAATAGCGGCCGGTGCTGGAACTTGCAGATGCGGGCATGGCGGAACCTCTTGCGACTCGACCCGTGCAGAGTGAAGCCGGGGCGGTTTTCGAGCAAGCCTGCTTGCGACGGCGTGATCGTCGAATTGCGTCAGAGGCGGGCGCAGATGTCCCGAACCTCCGGCCGCGCATTTGTCGCATGGCTTTGACTTTTTCACCGCGCCGAAACCGGCTATCACCGACGGCAGCCAAAAGGGGAAGCCGATGTTCTGGATGATCTGCGCCGCACTGGCGGGGGTGGTGGCCATCGCCATCGCCGCGCCGCTTCTGCGCCGGCAGGGCGCGGGGGCCGAGCCCGCCGCCGCCTATGACCTGCGGGTCTATCGCGACCAACTGCGCGAGGTCGGGCGCGATCTGGAACGCGGCGTGATCGACCAGGCCGATGCCGAGCGGTTGCGGATCGAGATCGGCCGCAAGGTTCTGGCCGCCGACCGGGCTCTGGAGCGCGCCGGCGGCGCCCGCCGGGCGCCGGGCGGGTGGGCGGCGCTGGTGGTGCTGGCGCTGCTGCTGGCCGGGGCCTTCCTGCTTTATCAGCGCGTCGGCCAGCCCGAACGCCCGGACGCGCCCATCGCCCGGCGTATCGCCGAGTCCCAGGCGCTTTACGAGGACCGCCCCAGCCAGGCCGAGGCCGAGGCCAAGGCGCCGAAGCCGCAACGCCCCGCGCCGGACGCCGACTATGTCGCGCTGATCGAGCGGCTGCGCGAGGCGGTGGCCAAGAACCCCGACGATCCGCGCGGCCTGGAGCTGCTGGCCGAGCACGAGGAAAAGCTGGGCAATGTCGTCGCCGCCAAGGAGGCGCAGCGCCGTCTGGTGGCGCTGAAGGGCGACACGGCCGGCGCCGAAGACCTGGCTCGGCTGGCCGGCCTGACCATCGAAGCCGCCGGCGGCCTCATCACCAGCGAGGCCGAGCAGGCGGTGGCCGGCGCGCTGCAGCGCGACCCGCACAATCCGCAGGCGCGGTTCATGGCCGGGCTGCTGCACCTGCAGAACGGCCGGCCCGACCGGGCCTTCCCGATCTGGGCCGGGCTGCTGGCCGAGGGGCCGGAAAGCGCGCCCTGGATCGCGCCGATCCGCGCCGCCATCCCCGATCTGGCCTGGTTCGCCGGCCGGCCGGACTATACCCCGCCCGAACCGGCAAGCGCCGCGCCGGCGTTGCCCGGACCCGATGCCGACGCCATGGCCGCAGCCGGGGACATGACGCCCGAGCAGCGCCAGCAGATGATCGAGGGCATGGTGAAAGGGCTGGAAACCCGGCTGGCCGCCCAGGGCGGCACGCCCGAGGAATGGGCGCGGCTGATTTCCTCGCTGGTGGTGATCGGACAGAAAGACCATGCTGCCGACATCCTGGACGAGGCGCGGCAGCGTTTCTCGGCCGACCCGACCGCCCGTGCGGCGATCGAGGCGGCGGCGCAAAAGGCGGGGCTGGAATGATCTGCAACGACATCGAGACCTTCGCCGCCGCCCTGCCCCGCACCGGCGCCCTGGCCGGGCTGGATCTGGGCACCAAGACCATCGGCGTCGCGGTCAGCGACGGGCTGCGCGGCGTCGCCTCGCCCCTGACGGTGATCCGGCGCGAGAAGTTCACCCTGGACGCGCAGGCGCTGCTGAAGATCGCCACCGACCGGGCGCTGGTCGGGCTGGTTCTGGGCCTGCCGCGCAACATGGACGGCAGCGAGGGGCCGCGGGCGCAATCCACCCGCGCCTTCGCCCGCAACCTGGAACGGCTGACGCCGCTGCCCATCGCCTTCTGGGACGAGCGGCTGTCCACGGTCGCCGCCGAACGGGCGCTGCTGGAAGGCGACACCTCGCGCAAGCGCCGGGCCGAGGTCATCGACCAGGTGGCGGCCGGCTATATCCTGCAGGGCGCGCTGGACCGGCTGCGGCATCTGGGGTCATGACCGTCTCGACCCCCTGCATCAAGATCTGCCGCATCGACGCGGAAAGCCGGCTCTGCACCGGCTGCTGGCGCTTTCTGGACGAGATCGCGGCCTGGGGCGGGATGACGGAGGCGGAAAGGCTGGCCGTCATGGCCAGCCTGCCCGAGCGCAAGGCGCGCTTCACTTCGCCGCCGTCTGCGTCCCCAGCGTGAAGGACCACAGGAAGGTCTCGCCCGAGGCATCGTCCACGCCATCATTGTCGGTCACGGTCCAGACCGTGCCGTCCGGCGCGATCGCCATGCCCTCGACCTTGTCCTGCACATAGCCGTTCCACTGCTGCAGGTCGGGGATCAGGTCGCGCTCGACCCGCTTCTCGACCAGCGGCAGAGCACCGCCAAGCGGCGCGGGCTTCAGGCCCTGCAGCGCCACCGAAGTCACCTGCTTCAGCTTCGCCGCCGGGCCGATCAGGTTGTCGCGCTCGATCAGGTAGAGGCGGTCGTCATGGATCGCCAGTTCCGACAAGCCGACCCAGCCCTCGCCCGATTCCAGCGGATAGCGGACGCCGGACCACTCGCCGGTGGCGGGGTCGAAAGACAGCAGCTTGGTCTGGCCCTTGGGATCGTCCTTCCATTCGCGCTGCACCGCCATCCACAGCGTGCCATCGCCGGCCATGGCGATGCCTTCCAGCCCGAACCGGGTCGAGCCGGCGGTCAGATCCTCGGGCAGCGCCACCTGTTGCTGCACGGCACCCTTGCCGTCGACATGCAGGATCTGGTGCGGGATCTCTTTCTCGGGATTGCCTTCCGAGGCCAGCCAGAACCCGCCCTTGCCGTCCGCGGCAATGCCTTCCAGGTCGATTGTCTCGGCCGGTTTTCCGTCCTTGCTGATCACGATCTTGTCGGTGATCGTCGCCGGGCTGCCGGCCTGGATGCGATAGATCGCCGGCTGATTCTTGTAGGCGCTGTCGCTGACCGCGAACAGCACCGAGGAATCGGCCGGATCGAGCGTCAGACCCGACAGCGCGCCCCAGCCCAGCAGATCCTGCGACGCGATGGTCGGATAGGCCGGGGTGCCCTCGGCCCGCTCATAGATCATCACATGGGCGCGGGCGCCGCCATCCTCGCCCAGGTCGGTCTCGTTGGCGCTGGCGAACAGGTTGCGGCCGGGGATCGCCACCAGCCCCTCGGGACCGATGCCCGAGGGCAGGATCTGCCGCAGCACCGGCGCGGACGGGTCGGCCACGTCATAGACGCCGATGGCGCTGCCGCGCTCGGAACCGACGAACAGCAGCCGCGCGCCGTCGAATTCGGCATATTTCACCGCCTCGGGTTCGGCGCCCTTCTTGCCGGAACGCCCCTCGGGATAATGGCCGATGCGGACCAGCGCATGTTCGAAGGCCGGGCCGGATTCGTGAACCACCGAGCCGTCGCGGTTCCAGATGGTGAAGCCGCGCGAGCCGCCCTGCCAGTCGCCCTCGTTCGCGGTGGCGAAATGGTCATTGTCCAGCCAGGCGACGGTGTCCGGCTCGCGCGGGACCGCCTTCAGGCTGCCGGTAAAGTCCAGCTTGCCGTCCTTGTCGGTGTCGATGCCGTCCAGGTCGACGCTGCCGGCGCTGAAATGCGACGCAACGGCGCCATCGGCGCCGATCACCACGATGTGGTTGTTTTCCTGCATGGTGACGACCAGGTCGCCCTGGGCGTTGAAATCGACATATTCCGGCTCGGGGTCTTCGGGCGCGATGCCGGCCAGGCCGGTCAGTTCGATGACCTGCTTTCCGGCGCAATCGACCTGGCCGTCCTTGACCGGCAGGCGCAGCACGAAGCCGGCGGGCAGCTGCGGGATGGCGCCGTCATTCACCTCCTCGTCGCGCTCGTTCTCGATGGCGACGGCGATCATGTCCCCCTTCGGCGACAGCGCGACCGAATCGGGCTGGCCGCCCAGGTCGCAATTCGCCACCACCTGCCCGCCGGCCAGATCGACCGAGCGCAGCACGCCCGAGGGCTTGGCATAGCTTTCCGAGGTGTTCACGCCCACAAAGGCGGTGTCACCCAGCACCACCGTGGTCGTCGGCTCGCCGTCCATGGCGATGTTGCCCAGCGGCTTCGGCGCGCGCGGGTCGGCAATGTCGATCAGGCCGATCGCGCCCAGCGGGCTGTCGGAATAGATCAGCCGCTTGCCATCGGGCGTCGCGGTCATGATCTCGGCCGAGGTGGCGCGCGTCCGGTCCTCGTCCCCGGCCATGTTGTCCAGGGTGGCGAAGCTGGCGATACGGTTGAAGACCGGCTCGGCCAGGGCGGGCGAGGCCGCGGCCAGCGCGATCAACGAACAGAAGGTCAGGCGGAATGTCATGGTTCCCTCGGGGGTTGGCTCCCCCGGGGATTTGGCGGCCTTGCGTGACAGGGCCTTGTCAGGCCGGTGACGATTTGGTGACGATCAATCCCGCGTCACCACCCGCACCTCGCGGATCGCGGCCTTGAGCCGCACCCGCGTCTCGACCGGCTCGCGCGCCACGGCGTCCAGCATCGCCCGCATGTCGCCACGCAGCCCGTGCAGCTGGTCGACCAGCGACAGCACCATGGCCAACGCTTCCTCGTCCAGGTGATAGCCCTCGGCCAGGTCCACCACCAGGTTCAGCCGCGCCAGGTCCAGTTCGCGAAACAGCGGCCCGTGCTCGGACTGCACCGGGATCACCACGCCGGCGCGGATGTAGCGGTCGAGCTGTTCGGCGCTCAGCTCGCCGACCGCCTGCAGCGCCTCGGCCAGGGTGTAATGGCGCTGGGTCATTTGCCCCTCCTCGGATCATAGGCGTGGCTCTGGCGCCATTGCTCCATGAAATGCGCCAGCTCGTCATCGACCTTGGACGGCATGACGATCTTCAGCGCGACATGCTGATCGCCGCGCCGGCCGTCGGCGCCCTTGATGCCGCGCCCCTTCAGCCGCAGCTTCTGGCCGGAACTGGCGCCACGCGGAACGGTCAGCATGACCGGACCGTCGATGGTCTGCGCCTCGACCTTGCCGCCCAGAACCGCCTGGTCGATGGTGATCGGCAGCGTGGTTTCGACATCGTCGCCGTCGCGCTTCCAGTCGGGGTCCTCGGCGACGATCAGGGTCAGCAGCGCATCGCCCGGCTCGCCCTCGCCCATGCCGGGGCCGCCCTTGCCGCGCAGGCGGATGACCTGGCCGTCATGCGCGCCCTCGGGGATCCTGACCTCCAGCACGCTGCCGTCGGGCATGGTGATCCGGGTCGAGCCGCCGCGGGCGGCGGTCATGAAGTCGATCTCCAGCGTGAAGCGCTGGTCGGGGCCGCGCATGTCGAAACTCCTCGCCCCGCCGCCACCGCCGCGCCGGGCCTGCGCGCGCTGGCCGAACAGGTCCGAGAACACGTCCGAGAAATCCTCGAACCCGTGGCTCTGGCGATAGGGATTGTCGCCCTGCTCGGCATATTCGCGGTAGTAATGCCGCTGCGGCCGCTCCTGCCCCGAGGCGTCGATCTCGCCCCGGTCGAAACGGGCGCGCTGCTCGGGCTCCTTGAGCAGGTCATAGGCCGAGGACGCCGCCTTGAAGCGCTCATGCGCCGCCGGGTCGGGGTTCAGGTCCGGGTGGTCGGTCTTGGCGATCCGGCGATAGGCCTTCTTGATCTCGTCCTGGCTGGCATTCCTGTTCAGCCCCAGCGCCTTGTATGGATCGTCGGCCATGGCCGCGGCTTCCTTTCTTCACCTGTCGTCCCGGAAACGCGCGGACGCGTCCGGGGTTTCCTGCCCGTTCCGTCCCGGTCGCGGGGCGGTGAAACTGCCGCCCGGCATGAAACCGGCGCTGAGCGGCAGCGCCGCCGCCCCCAGCGTGCGGGCCCGGCGGCCCAGGGTTCCGGCGCGCACCTCGGGCAAGGTGACGCCGTGATGGCGCATCGCCGCCAGCCCGGCGGCCGTCGCCTGCACCAGCGCCTCGCGCAGCGCCGCCGGCATGGCGCCGTCGATCACCACCAGCGGCAGGTCCAGCACCGCGACCGCCCCCAGCGCCGCATGGGACAGCACCCGCGCCGATTCGTCCAGCCATTGCCGGGCGATGGCCGGCGGCAGCCGCCAGTCGGCATCGTCCAGCGGCAGGTCGCATCCCAGCGCTGCCTCCAGCACCGAGACCGAGGCCAGGTCCAGCACCTGCCGGCCGCCCGGCACCGGATATGAGCCCATCGCCCCGGCGTTGCGCGACGGCCCCAGCCGCAGCCTGCCGTCCAGCACCACGCCGCCGCCGGCGAAATGCGCCAGGTAGAAATACAGGAAATCCTCGGGCAATTCGTCGGTGCCGAACATCATCTCGGCCCCGCAGGCGCAGGAGCCGTCGTTTTCCAGCCAGACCGGCAGGTCCAGCGCCTGCGCCAGTTCGGCGCGCAGGTCGCGGCCGCGCCAGGGCGCCATCTCCTCGGCCCAGTCCCACAGGTAGAAGGGGCTGGCGATGCCCATGCCCGACAGCCGCGCCCGCTGCGTCTCGGTCAGCTCGGCCAGGATCGCGGCGGTGCCGGCGACGGCGAAATCCCGGATCGCGTCGGGATGCGGATAGGCATGGGGCAGCACCCGGATCTGCCGGGTCCGGCCGGCGAAATCGACCAGCACCAGTTCGGCCACCCGCCGCCCGACCTTGAGGCCCAGGAACAGCGCCCCGTCCGGCGCCAGCGCCAGCGGCAGCAGCGGCTGGCCGACCTTGCCGCGCCGCCGCTCGCCCCCGGCATCCAGCAGGCCGGCGACGATCAGCTCGCGGGTGATGTTGGTCACGGCCTGCGCCGACAGGCCGGTGGCCTGCGCCAGCGCGGCGCGCGGCATCGGCCCGTTGCGGCGAATCAGCCACAGGATCAGGCGCTCGTTCTGGCTGCGGACCCCCTGCGGCGTCACCGCCGCCGGCATGGTGTTCGGCATGGCTGCGTCCTCCCTCCTCCTATAAATCAACGAAATTGATTTATTGACAAGCCCCCATTTCTTCGGCAGCCTTTTGGCGGAGGCGGCGGTCAGACCCGCCCAGAGGAGGAAGGACATCATGACCAAGACGACACTGCTGCGCGCAGCGCTGGCGGGCACGGCCCTGACCCTGATCGCCGGCATGGCGCAGGCCGACAGCGCCTGTCTGATCACCAAGACCGACACCAACCCCTTCTTCGTGAAGATGAAGGAAGGCGCCGAGGTCAAGGCCGCCGAGCTGGGGCTGGAGCTGAAATCCTATGCCGGCCGCATCGACGGCGACCACGAAAGCCAGGTCTCGGCCATCGAGGCCTGCATCGCCGACGGCGCCAAGGGCATCCTGATCACCGCCTCGGACACCAAGGCCATCGTCGATTCCGTCCAGGCGGCGCGGGACGCCGGGCTGCTGGTCATCGCGCTGGACACGCCGCTGGACCCGATCGACGCGGCGGACGCGACCTTCGCCACCGACAATTTCAAGGCCGGCGAGCTGATCGGCCAATGGGCCAAGGCCACCATGGGCGACAAGGCGGCCGAGGCCAAGATCGCGCTGCTGGACCTGGCGATCTCGCAGCCTTCGGTGGACGTGCTGCGCGACCAGGGCTTCCTGCAGGGTTTCGGCGTCGAGCTGGGCGATCCGCAGAAATGGGGCGACGAGACCGACCCGCGCATCGTCGGCCACGAAGTCACCTCGGGCAACGAGGAAGGCGGGCTGAAAGCCATGGAGACGCTGCTGGCCCAGGATCCCGACATCAACCTGGTCTACACGATCAACGAGCCCGCCGCCGCCGGCGCCTATGAGGCGCTGAAGGCCGTCGGACGCGAAAAGGACGTGCTGATCGTCTCGGTCGATGGCGGCTGCCCGGGCGTGCAGAACGTCAAGGACGGCGTGATCGGCGCCACCTCGCAGCAATATCCGCTGGACATGGCGTCGAAAGGCATCGAGGCCATCGCCGCCTTCGCCAAGGACGGCACCAAGCCCGCCGCGACCGAGGGCAAGGACTTTACCGATACCGGCGTGCAACTGGTCACCGACAAGCCGGTCGAGGGCGTCGAATCCATCGACAGCGCCAAGGGCGCCGAGCTTTGCTGGGGCTGAGCCGCGACTGAACCGCGGGGCGGGGCTGCGGCCTCGCCCTGGCCACAGGCAGCGACGCCCGGAAGCGGCGTCGTGCAAAAGGGGGGAGACCGTCCATGTCATCCGACACCAAGACGGCCGCCGGCTACGAGGAGGGCCTGCAGGGCGCCTCGGACAAGGTGGCCGAGTTCCAGGAACAGAAAACCGCCCTGAAGCGCCTGCAGCACTGGCTGCACATGACGCCCTCGGCGGTGCCGATGATCGTGCTGGTCGCGGCGATCATCGTCTTCGGCCTGCTATCGCCGAACTTCTTCAAGGCGGTGACGCTGTCCACCATCCTGCAGCAGATCGCCATCGTCGGCATCCTGGGCTGCGCGCAGTCGCTGGTGGTGCTGACCGCGGGGATCGACCTGTCGGTCGGAGCCATCGCGGTGTTCTCCTCGGTGCTGATGGGGCAGTTCACCTTCCGCTATGGCATCCCGGCGCCGCTTTCCATCGCGCTGGGGCTGGCGGCGGGCACGGCCATGGGCTTTGCCAATGGCTGGCTGGTCGCGCGCATCAGGCTGCCGCCTTTCATCGTGACGCTGGGCACCTGGCAGATCATCCTGGCCGCGAACTACATCTATTCCGCGAATGAGACCATCCGTTCCTCGGCCATCGGGGAAAGCGCCCCCGCGCTGCAGTTCTGGGGCAATTCCATCCAGCCCGGCGGGGTCAAGGTGCTTTACGCGGTGTTCCTGCTGATCGCGCTGGTCGCGCTTCTGGCCTATGTGCTGCGCCATACCGCCTGGGGCCGGCATGTCTATGCCGTGGGCGACGACCCGGAGGCGGCGGAACTGGCCGGCGTGCGCACCAGGCGGGTGCTGATCCAGGTCTATGCCCTGGCGGGCCTGTTCTGCGCCGTGGCCGGCTGGGTGATGATCGGCCGCTTCGGCTCGGTCTCGCCCTCGGCCTCGACCGGGCAACTGGGCAATATCCAGTCCATCACGGCGGTGGTGATCGGCGGGATCAGCCTGTTCGGCGGCCGCGGCTCGATCGTCGGCATGTTCTTCGGGGCGCTGATCGTCGGCGTGTTCGAAATGGGGCTGAAAATGGTCGGCACCGATCCGCAATGGACCTTCTTCCTCATCGGCCTGCTCATCATCCTCGCCGTGGCGGTGGACCAATGGATCAGAAAGGCATCGGCATGAACGCCAACATTTCCGCAGAACCGCTTCTGAAGGCGCGCGGTCTGGTCAAGCGCTATGGCAAGGTCACGGCGCTGGACCATTGCGACTTCGAGCTGATGCCGGGCGAGATCCTGGCGGTCATCGGCGACAACGGCGCGGGCAAGTCCTCGCTGATCAAGGCGCTGTCCGGCGCGGTCCAGCCCGACGAGGGCGAGATCACGCTGGAGGGCAAGCCGGTGAACTTCGCCAGCCCGCTGGATGCGCGCGGCTGTGGCATCGAATGCGTCTATCAGACGCTGGCCATGTCGCCGGCGCTGTCGATCGCCGATAACATGTTCATGGGCCGCGAGCTGCGCAAGCCCGGCATCATGGGCAGCCTGTTCCGCCAGCTCGACCGCCCGGCGATGGAGAAATTCGCCCGCGAGAAGCTGACCGAGCTGGGGCTGATGACGATCCAGAACATCAATCAGGCGGTCGAGACGCTGTCGGGCGGCCAGCGCCAGGGCGTGGCCGTGGCGCGCGCCGCCGCCTTCGGCTCGAAGGTGGTGATCCTGGACGAGCCGACGGCGGCGCTTGGCGTCAAGGAAAGCCGCCGGGTGCTGGAGCTGATCCGCGACGTGCGCTCGCGCGGCATCCCGATCATCCTGATTTCCCACAATATGCCGCATGTCTTCGAGGTGGCGGACCGCATCCATATCCATCGGCTGGGCCGGCGGCTTTGCGTGATCCGGCCGCAGGACTATTCCATGTCGGACGCGGTGGCCTTCATGACCGGGGCCAAGCTGCCGGACGAGGCGGCGACGGCGGCTTGAACCGCAGCCCCCGCCGCCGCTATTCTTCCCTCGGGATGGTCTGCATGGATGAGATACTGGACCGGATTGCGCGGCTGGGGCCCGGACGGCGGATCGTCGCCATCGTCGGGGCGCCGGGATCGGGAAAATCCACCCTGGCCGCACGGCTGGTGGCCGGGCTGGAGGATGCGGTTCTGGTGCCGATGGACGGGTTCCACCTGGACAACCGGCTGCTGGAGGCGGACGGGCTGCGCGGCTGCAAGGGCGCGCCGCAGACCTTCGACGCCGCCGGTTTCGTGGCGCTGATGCAGCGGCTGAAGGCCGGCGGCGAGTT
The DNA here is from genome assembly GCF_030388245.1 of Paracoccus sp. TOH. Taxonomy (NCBI): domain Bacteria; kingdom Pseudomonadati; phylum Pseudomonadota; class Alphaproteobacteria; order Rhodobacterales; family Paracoccaceae; genus Paracoccus; species Paracoccus sp. TOH. Next base: position 1,325,659 of record NZ_CP098360.1, on the reverse strand, counting down.
GGTCTATCCGATCTTCGACCGCGCGCTGGACCTCTCTGTCGCCGGCGCCGGCCGGGTCGAGGCCGGCCACCGGCTGGTGGTGGTCGAGGGCAATTACCTGCTGCTGGATCGGACGCCCTGGCGCAAACTGGCCGGACTCTGGGACTTGTCGATCATGCTGGATGTGCCGATGGAGGAGCTGCACCGCCGCCTGACCGCGCGCTGGCAGGGCCTCGGCCGCTCGCCGGCCGAGGTGATGGCGCATCTGGAGAACGATCTCGGCAATGCCGAACTGGTGCTGCGCGAATCGCTGCCGGCCGATCTTCTGGTTCGGCCCGCGCCTACGGCTTCGGCCGGAACGCCTTGATGCGGGCGGGGTCGGTTTCCACATAGGCCGCGCCGATCAGGTCGAGGCAATAGGGCACCGCCGCAAAGACCGCATCGAGGCAGGTGGCGATGGCCGAGGGCTTGCCGGGGATGGTGATCATCAGCGTGGCGCCGCGGATGCCCGCGCTTTGCCGCGACAGGATGGCGGTCGGCACCTCGCGCAGGCTGGCGCGGCGCATTTCCTCGCCAAAACCCGGCAGTTCCTTTTCGATCACATCCGCCATGGCCTCGGGCGTCTGGTCGCGCGGCGCCGGCCCGGTGCCGCCGGTGATCAGGATCAGGTCGGCGCCCTGGTCGTCGGCCAGGTCGCGCAGACAATCCGCGACCATCTCGCGCCCGTCCGGGATGATGCGGCGGGTGATGTCCATGGGCGAGGTGATGGTGGCGCGCAGCCAGTCCTCGGCCCCCGGCCCGCCCTTGTCCTGATATTCGCCGCGGGCGGCGCGGTCCGAGACGGTGACGATGGCGATATGGGCGGGGCGGTCGGGGTTCTGGGTCATGCCCGCATCCTGCCGCAGGCGGCGTGGGAAGGGAAGCGCGGCTCAGCCGCGCCGCGCCGCCTCGATGGCCGCAACGTCGATCCGGGTCATCTGCATCATCGCCTCGAAAGCGCGCTTCGCCTCGTCGCCGCCGGCGGCCAGCGCATCGGTCAGCACGCGCGGCGTGATCTGCCAGGAAATCCCCCACCTGTCCTTGCACCAGCCGCAGGCGCTTTCCTGGCCGCCATTGCCGATGATCGCATCCCAGTAGCGGTCGGTTTCCTTCTGGTCGTCGGTGGCGATCTGGAACGAGAAGGCCTCGTTGTGCCGAAAGGTCGGGCCGCCGTTCAGGCCGACGCAGGGAATGCCCGCGACGGTGAATTCGACCAGCAGCACATCGCCCGCCTTGCCCGAGGGAAAGTCGCTGGGCGCGTGGCGCACCGCGGTGACCGCGCTGTCGGGAAAGGTCTCGGCATAGAAACGGGCGGCCGCCTCGGCATCCTTGTCGTACCAGAGGCAGATGGTGTTCTTGGCCATGGTCATTTCCGGTTCCTCCCTGGGCCGTTGCCTGCGGGCGAACGCGCCATGGCGGCCACGGTTCCCCGGTTCCGCCGAACGGCGGGTATTTGGAAAACGGTGAATGAGAGGCGCCGGGCCGCCTCCGGCGAGAGCATTTGCGGAAACGAAGGAAGCCGGGCCGGCGCGTCGATTGCGCGCGCGAGCCGGCGCGGCCAGAAAAAAGGCCGCGGAACCTGTCCGCGGCCTTTGGCCTGCGCTGCCGGTGCGGTTACTTGAACCGGGCGTTGCGGTTCGCCACCAGCTTCAGCCGCAGCGCGTTCAGGCGGATGAAGCCCGCCGCGTCCTTCTGGTCATAGGCGCCGGCATCGTCCTCGAAGGTGACGTGCTTTTCGCTGTAGAGCGAATGGTCCGACCAGCGGCCGACCGTATGGGCGCTGCCCTTGTAGAGCTTCAGCCGCACGGTGCCGGTCACATGCTCCTGGCTCTTGTCGATCAGGGCCTGCAACATCTCGCGCTCGGGCGAATACCAGAAGCCGTTATAGATCAGCTCGGCATAGCGCGGCATGATCGAATCCTTGAGATGGCCGGCGCCGCTGTCGAGCGTGATCTGCTCGATGCCGCGATGCGCCTCCAGCAGGATGGTGCCGCCGGGGGTCTCGTAGATGCCGCGCGACTTCATGCCGACGAAGCGGTTTTCCACGAAGTCCAGCCGGCCGATGCCGTGCTTGCGGCCGTATTCGTTCAGCCGGGTCAGGATGGTGGCGGGCGACAGCGCCTCGCCGTTGATCGACACCGCATCGCCGCGCTCGAAGCCGATCTCGAGATATTCGGGCTGGTCGGGCGCCTCTTCGGGGCTGACGGTGCGCTGATAGACGTAGTCGGGCGCTTCCTCGGCCGGGTTTTCCAGCGCCTTGCCCTCGCTGCTGGTGTGCAGCAGGTTGGCATCGACCGAGAACGGCGCCTCGCCGCGCTTGTCCTTGGCGATCGGGATCTGGTTCTGTTCGGCGAATTCGATCAGCCGGGTACGCGAGGTCAGATCCCATTCCCGCCAGGGCGCGATCACCCTGATCGACGGATCGAGCGCATAGGCCGACAGCTCGAAGCGGACCTGGTCGTTGCCCTTGCCGGTCGCGCCATGGGCCACGGCATCGGCGCCGTGCTGATGCGCGATCTCGACCAGGTGCTTGGAGATCAGCGGCCGGGCGATCGAGGTGCCGAGCAGATAGAGCCCCTCGTAGAGCGCGTTGGCGCGGAACATCGGAAACACGAAATCGCGCACGAATTCCTCGCGCACATCGACGATATGGATGTTTTCCGGCGTGATGCCGAGCAGCTCGGCCTTCTGGCGCGCCGGCTCCAGCTCCTCACCCTGGCCGAGGTCGGCGGTGAAGGTGATGACCTCGCAGCCGTATTCGGTCTGCAGCCATTTCAGGATGATCGAGGTGTCGAGCCCGCCCGAATAGGCAAGGACGACTTTCTTCGGCGCGTCGGACATGCGGATGACCCCCAGTGAAATTTCGGCAGGGAATAGGCGCATTCGCCGGGCGTCACAAGGGGCTGGTCCATCATCGCCCAGCGGCCCGGGCTGGCCAATGCCCCGCGGGGCTGGCAAAACCCCGCATATCGCCGCAATCGCAGCAAGAGAGGCACCGTGTTCGCCAAGGCCACCGCTATCCTTCGCCATTCCTGGCGCCAGGTCACCGGCAATCTGGCCGCAAGCGCGCAGATCGCCCTGCCGCGCCTGCTGGTGTCGGCGCTGGTGATCCTGTGCTCGGCCATCGCCATGGTTGCCCGGCCGGACGCCTTTCCGCTGGGTTTCCTGGGCATGGTTCTGGCCATCGCCCTGCTCCTCTCGGTCGCTGTCAGCTGGCATCGCTACGTGCTGCTGAACGAGACCGGGCCGGAGCGGCGATGGGACCGGGTCGCCGCCTATTTCGGCTGGTGGGTGGCGATCTCCTTCCTGGGAGGGCTGGCGGCCCTTCCCCTGCAACTGATGCTGGGTTTGCCTGCGGCGCATGAAGGCTGGATCGGGCTTCTGGCCGGCATCCTTGCCCTTTGGGTCGGCTTGCGCCTGTCGCCCAAGCTGGTCGCCGCGGCGCTTGGCCGGCAGCTTGACCTGCGCGCGGCCTGGCGCGCGACGGGACAAGAGAAAGGCGTCGTCGAGGTGGTGACCGCAATGATCGGCGGGCTTTTCGTCATCCTGGGCGGGCTCGCCGCCGCGGCGGGCGGCTTGCGGGCCGAGGGCGTGCTGCAATATGCCGTGCCGGCCGCCCTGGTCCTGGCCAATCTGATGCTGGCGCTGTTCAACCTGTCGATCATCACGACCCTTTACGGCCATTACATCGAAGGCCGTCCCCTGCGCTGAGAGCGTGAAAACCCTTGCGAATCCGCCCGTTTCGCGCCATGGCCGGGGCATGGAAAACTTTGCCGCCTCTGTCCGCCAGGCAGAGATCGCGCTGCGCGACCTCTTCGAGCCGACGCCCCTGCAGAAGAACGACCACCTCTCGGCGAAATACGGCGCCGAGATCTGGCTGAAACGCGAAGACCTGACGCCGGTGCGCAGCTACAAGCTGCGCGGCGCCTTCAATGCCATGCGCAAGATCGGCGCCGGCTCGCTGGGACATTTCGTCTGCGCCAGCGCCGGCAACCATGCCCAGGGCATGGCCTTTGCCTGCCGGCATTTCGGCACCAAGGGCACGATCTTCATGCCGGTCACCACGCCGCGGCAGAAGATCGACAAGACCCGCATCTTCGGCAATGGCGCCATCGAGATCGTGCTGACCGGCGACTATTTCGACCAGACCCTGGCGGCGGCGCAGGAATTCGCCAAGGCGCAGGGCGCGACCTTCCTGTCGCCCTTCGACGACCCGGACATCATCGAGGGCCAGGCCACGGTCGGGCTGGAACTGCTCGACCAGCTGGGCGGGGCGCCGGACGTGGTGGTGCTGCCGGTCGGCGGCGGCGGTCTGGCCGCCGGCGTCACCCGGCTGCTTTCCGAACTGGCCCCCGGCACACGCGCCGAATTCGCCGAGCCCGAGGGCGGCGCCAGCCTGCGCGAGGCGCTGCTGGCGGGCGCGCCGGTGACGCTGCCGGCGGTGGACAATTTCGTCGATGGCGCCGCGGTGGCGCGGATCGGCGACCTGCCGTTTCGCGCGCTGGCCGGCTTCGGCGCCGACCGGGTCCATACCGCGCCCGAGGACCGCATCTGCGCCACCATGCTGGAGATGCTGAACATCGAGGGCATCGTGCTGGAACCCGCCGGGGCGCTGGCGGTGGACGTGCTGCGCGACATGACCGACCTGGCCGGCAAACGCGTGGTCTGCATCTGTTCGGGCGGCAATTTCGACTTCGAGCGCCTGCCCGAGGTCAAGGAGCGCGCCCAGCGTTTCTCGGGCCTCAAGCGCTATTTCATCCTGCGCCTTCCGCAACGGCCCGGCGCCCTGCGCGATTTCCTGCAACTTCTCGGCCCCGAAGACGATATCGCCCGCTTCGAATACCTGAAGAAATCGGCGCGCAATTTCGGTTCGGTCCGGATCGGCATCGAGACCACCACCCCCGGCAACCTGGAACGGATCTGCGAAAGGCTGGAAGCGGCGGGGATGGGCTATCGCGACATCACCCGCGACCCGGTTCTGGCCGAGTTCCTGATCTGACGGCCCATGATCCGTCGGCCAAGGGCGATCCGGCTCAGGCACGGCGCGCGGACCGGGGCGGATGCAGCTCTGCTTCCAGGCGGTGCATCAATGCCTGTTTCGATTCGGAATAGGCCCGCAGCAACCGCTCGACGCAGACATCGCGCGGCTTGCCGGCCGAGGCATGCCGCTCTCCCTCGTCGCAGAGATGGCCGAAATCCGCAAAACCCAGGTTCCAGGCACAGCCCTTGAGGAAATGCAGGTCGGTTTCCAGCCGCAGCGCATCCTGGCGCGACAGGCGCATCATCACCCCTTCGACCTCGTCCAGGAACAGTTCCAGAATGGTCTGGAACTCGTCGTCGCCGACTTCGCCGCGCAGTTCGTTGATCCGGTTCCAATCCAGCATGGACCCCACATTTCCCAAGTAAGGCGCTGATTTCGCTGTCCTGACCATTATATTTCCTATATAAAACATGGTGTTGAAGGCTGCGAGGGGCGCGTTTCATGGATCACCCAGAGGGTGCGGGCTTGCAACGGGCAGATCGGGTGGATTTCGACCCTCGCGTGCGGCTGGAATTTCGCGGCACGCAGCTCAGTTCCGACGGCGGCCTTCTGGTGATGCGCGAGCTTGATGACGCGCTCGGGTTGTCCGATTTGGCGTCAGCGGCGCTGCGCGATACTCGCTCTGGCAAGAACACGGTCCATCGGCTCGACGGCCTGTTCCGGCAATCAGTCTTTGGGCGGCTGGCCGGATACGAGGATGTCAACGACGCCAACCGTCTCGCCTGCGATCCGGTCATGCGCCAAGTTGTCGGCGGCAGAGCGGTCGATGCACAAGCGGCCTCGGCATCGCAGATGGGACGGTTCGAGACCGAGACGCTGGCTCTGGCCGGGAACCGTGCCGCGCTGGCCGACCTGAACGGGCAATGGATCGACCGGTTCCATGACCGTAACGGGCTGAAGTACATCGTTCTGGACATGGACAGCTCGGTCAGCCCGACCCATGGCGACCAGGAAGGGTCCGCCTGGAATGGCCATTTCGACTGTAGCTGCTATCACCCCAACTTTCTGTTCAACCAGTTCGGGATGCTGGAACGCTGCGCCCTGCGCCATGGCAACGTCCACAGCGCCGATGGCTGGCGTGATGTTCTCGACCCCGTCATTGCGCGCTACGCGGAGCGCGACCTTGGTGGCAGGTTCTTCCGGGCCGATGCTGCCTACGCGATCCCGGCGATCTATGAGCGATTGGAAGAAGCGCGGTTCTTCTACGCCATCCGGCTGCCCGCAAACGCGGTCCTCAAGGACAAGATCGCGCATCGGCTAACGCGCCCTGTCGGGCGGCCGTCACTGACCAAGGTCAAGCGGTTCTTCGAGGAATTCGAGTATCAGGCGGCGTCCTGGGACAAGGAACGCCGGGTGATCGCCAAGATCGAATGGCATCCGGGCGAACTGTTCCCGCGTGTCGGCTTCATCGTCACCAACCTGCCGATGGAGCCGGACTGGGTGGTGCGGTTCTACAACCAGCGCGGCACCGCCGAGCAGCACATCAAAGAGGGCAAATACGCCTTTCGCTGGACGCGGCTGTCGTGCCGGAAGTTCCGCGACAATGAGGTGCGGCTGCAACTGCACGCCCTGGCGTACAACCTGGCCACCTTCTTGCACTGCATCGAGCTGCCCGAGGCCATGGCCGACTGGTCGTTGACCAGCCTGCAACTGAAGCTGATCAAGATCGGGGCACGTGTGGTCCGTCACGCCCGCACCATCACCTTCCAGCTGGCCGAGGTCGCTGTCACCGGCACGATGGTACGCGCCATCCTCGCCGCTATCCGCCGATTGCGAGCGCCACCGCTATGCGCATGATCGCGATCCACGCTCAAACTGAACGAAAGCGGCTGGACAGATCTGTCCGCTGCGCTGAAAAACGCCGCCCCTGGGCAAGGAAACAGCGGCTTCGCGGTCTGATCCGTCCAGATCCAGCAGTCTGCGCGACCGCAGGTGCCGCTTGCGGCAGAAAATCCTTGTCTAGCGCTCGGATACAGGCGATCTTCACCTCAAACGACACGCCACTTGGGGAATGCAGGTGGACAACCCTTGGGAGAATCACGCCCTGACGATAGCAGGAAATTCATCTACCGCGTGTTAATCGCGAAAATTGTCATGATTAACGGAGTTTTCAGACCCGACGGTTTAGATGCTCGGCATGATGATCCTCGACAGCCAGGCCGTGAGTTCGATCCCGCACAGTTCGCGGCTGGTGCTGCTTGTCGACGACAGCCGGGCGCAGCGGCGCACGCTTGCCGTGCAGCTGATCCGCGCCGGCTATCACGTGGTCGAAGCCTCGGGCGGCGAGGAGGCGATGCGCATCTGCCTGGAGCGCCGGCCGGACATCGTGATCTCGGACTGGATGATGCCGGGCCAGAGCGGGCTGGAATTCTGCCGGCGGTTCCGCGACATGCAGTCGGACCGCTACGGCTATTTCATCCTGCTGACCACCCGCAACGACAAGAAGGACATCGCCGAAGGGCTGCGGGCCGGCGCCGACGAATTCATGACCAAGCCGGTCTCGGGGGCGGAACTGCTGGCGCGGCTGTCCGCCAGCGAGCGCATCCTGCGGATGGAGGAGAACCTGCGCAGCGCCAATGCGCAACTCAGCACCACCCTGGCCCGGCTGCGCGAAACCCAGGCCGCGATCGACCGCGACCTGCGCGAGGCGCAACGCCTGCAGCAGGGGCTGGTGCGCGAGCGTCACGGGCGATTCGGCGATTTCGACCTGTCGCTGCTGATGCGGCCGGCAGGCCATATCGGCGGCGACCTGGTGGGCTTCTTCCCGATCAACGGCCGACGGATCGGGCTTTTCGCGCTGGACGTGGCCGGCCATGGCGTGGCGGCGGCGCTGCTCAGCGCCCGGCTGGCGGCGCTGCTGTCCAGTGCCGCCGACCACAATATCGCGCTGCGCATCACCGAGCTGGGCCTTTACGATTCCCGCCCGCCGGCCGAGGTGCTGCGCCACCTCAACATCCTGATGCTCGAGGAATTGCGGACCGATTCCTATTTCACCATGGTCTATGCCGACCTGGATTTTCTCAGCGGCCGGCTGCGACTGGTGCAGGCGGGCCATCCCCACCCGGTTCTGCAGCGCGCCGATGGCCGGATCGAGCGGATCGGACGTGGCGGCCTGCCGGTCGGGGTGTTTCCGCGCGCCGATTACGAGGAAGTGCAGCTTGTTCTGAGGCCGGGCGACCGGCTGTTCATCACCTCGGACGGCCTGACGGAAAGCGAGAATGCCCGCGGCGAGCCTCTGGGCGAGGAGGGGCTGCAGGCCATCCTGCGCACCAATGCCCTGCTGCGCGGCGACGCGCTGCTGGAATCGATCTGCTGGTCGGCGGCGCATTATGCCGGCGGACAGCGCAACGACGACATCTCGGCCGTACTGATCGAGCGCAGAAAGGAGGCCGATCCGCCCTGGGACTAGCCTGGCCGCGACGACCGTCCTATTCCGCCAGCCGGCGCAGCGCGGCGCGGACGAAGGCGCGCGAGCCGGGGTCGGGCAGCAGCGCCTCGACCCGCGGCAACGGCAGCCAATGCGCCTCGTGCCCCGGCTCGCCGGGCAGCCCCAGCCGGGCGATCGGCCGGGCTATCCAGACCGAACACAGTTTCTCGGCCCAGAATTCATAGTCCGGCATATAGCAGAACCGCCGATAGGCCCCGAGCCGTCGCGCCGAGCCGATGGTCCAGCCGGTTTCCTCGCGCACCTCGCGATGCAGGGCGGCCAGGGCCGATTCGCCGGGATCGATGCCGCCGCCCGGCAACTGGAACTCGGGTTCGGGGGCCTGTTGGAAGGTCAGCAGCGCCGATCCGTCGCGGATCAGTAGCGCATAGGCGCCCGGGCGCAGGCGATAGGCCCGCCGCCCCGGCGGCGGTCCGAAACGCGGTATCATCCAGCCCCCTTCCCTTCCTTGCCCCATGCCGCCGACGCCGCGGCGCAGGCGTCCTGCCGCTGCCCCGGCATCAAGGCCGGCGATTTCGTGGTTCCGCCAATATCCAGACGGCCGCGCCACCGGCGGCCCGTCCGGCCGAGAATGCAAAAGCCGCGCAAACCCAAAGGCTTGCGCGGCTTTTGTCTTATGGTGCCCAGGAGAGGACTCGAACCTCCACGCCTTGCGGCACACGGACCTGAACCGTGCGCGTCTACCAATTCCGCCACCTGGGCAGGTCGCGTGAGCCGGGTGATTAAGGCCAGTCGCGGGGGGTGTCAACGGGGGATCTGCAAAAAACCTTCACAGGCCGCAAAACTTTTCCCGGCGTCCTGAGAACCGCCCCGCGCCGGCACGCCGGCGGCCGGAAATCGCCCTGCGCCGCCGCGCCCGGAATTGCCTTGTCCTTTGATTCAGCTTGCCGTGCGAAGCCGCGCGGGACTAGAACATTTCGTCGACCAGTGTCTTTGTCATCAGTTCAAAACCAGACGGATCCTCCATGGATGACCTCAGAACCCGCGAATGGGATGCCATCGTGATCGGAACGGGTATCGGCGGGGGCACCGCAGGGCGGCGTCTGGCCGAAGCGGGCCTTTCGGTCCTCTACCTGGAGAAGGGCCGGGATCTGGGCGACGCGGACCTGCCCGCGCTGGGCCTGGACAGCCGCGACCCCGAGACCCGGCTTGCCAATGGCGCCTGGCCGCGGCTGCTGGAGGCACAGCTCGACGGCGCCTGGTGCGAACTCGACGGCATGATCGGCGCCGGGGTCGGCGGAACCTCGGCCTTCTATGCCGCCACGCTGGAACGGCCCGAGCGCCACGATCTGGAATCGGTCGAGGGGCATCCGCATCCGACCGGCGGCTGGCCAATCTCCTATGACGGGATGCGGCCCTGGTTCCAGCTGGCCGAGAATTATTTCCACATCAACGGCGAGGTCGATCCGCTGGCCCCGAACGGCGCGCAGCTGTTGCCGCCGGTCCTGCCGCTGCCCGCCTCGGATGCGGCGTTGATATCCGCGCTGCAGCGCACCGGAATGCACCCCTATCGCACGCATATCGCGGCGCGCTTCCTGCCGGGTTGCGAAAGCTGCTTCGGGCGGCGCTGCCCGCGGCGCTGCAAGATGGACGGCCGCTCGGCCGGGGTGCTGCCGGCACTGGAGACCGGCCGCGCGGCCCTGATCGACCGCTGCCCGGTGACGCGGATCGAGGCCGACGGCGCCCGCGTCACCGGCGTGACCTGCCGCCGCGACGGGCAGGAATTCACCCTGCGCGCCAAGCGTTACGTGCTGGCGGCGGGCGGGCTGGCCTCGCCTTCGCTGCTGCTGCAGTCGCGCAGCGAGACCTGGCCCGACGGGCTGGGCAACGGCAACGACCTGGTCGGCCGCAACCTGATGTTCCACCTGAGCGAGATCATCGCGATCTGGGCCGGCCGGAGCCGGGGCGAGACCGGCGCCTCGCGCTCGATCAGCATGCGCGATCTGTATTTCATGGACGGGCAGCGCTTCGGCACCGTGCAATCCATGGGCCTTTCCGCCGGATTCGGCGAGATCCTGCACGCGCTGAACGGCCGGTTCGAGCGCTCGCCGCTGCGCCGGCTGCGGCCGCTGCGGCACGGATTGCGCATCCCGGCCATGGTCGCGGCGCGGCTGCTCGGCAATGCCAAGCTGTTCGTGGGCGTGCTCGAGGATCTGCCCTATGCCGACAACCGCGTGCTGTCCGACCCGACCGACCCGGACCGGCTGCGCTTCCATTACGACATCTCGGACGAACTGCGCAGCCGCCGCGCCGCCTTCCGCAAGGCGATGCGCCAGGCCTTCCGGCCGCATCGCGCCATGTTCATGGGCGCGGCGCCGCAGCTGAACTTCGCCCATCCCTGCGGCACGCTGCGCTTTGGCGACGACCCGGCCGACAGCGTCTTGGACCGCGATTGCCGGATGCACGGGCTGGACAATCTCTATGTGGCGGATTCCTCGTTCATGCCGACCTCGAACGGGGTCAATCCCAGCCTGACCATCGCCGCCAATGCGCTGCGGGTGGCGGACGCGATCGTCGCAGGCTTGCGGCCACGGCTTGCCGCTGGCGGAAGCCTTGGCTATTGAGCAGACAAGCAAGCCACGAAGGGAGCGCCGCATGTCCGCAGCCAAGCTTGTCACCATATATGGCGGGTCTGGATTCCTGGGCCGGCAGATCGCCCGGATCATGGCGGCCGAGGGCTGGCGCGTGCGCGTCGCCGTCCGCCGCCCGAACCAGGCCGGCGTCGTGCGCACCTATGGCGCGCCGGGCCAGGTCGAGCCGGTGCCCTGCAACGTCCGCGACGACCTGTCCGTGACCGCCTGCATGGCCGATGCGGATGCGGTGATCAACTGCGTCGGCATCCTGGTGCACGAGGGCAAGAACACCTTCGACGCCGTGCATGAGGAAGCCGCCGGCCGTGTCGCCCGCATCGCCGCCGAACGCGGCGTGGCGCATGTCGTGCATGTTTCGGCGCTGGGGGCCGACCCGGCCTCGCCCAGCCGCTACGCCGCCTCGAAGGGCCGGGGCGAGGCCGCGGTGCTGACGCATCGCCCCGATGCGGTGATCCTGCGGCCCTCGATCATCTTCGGCTCGGACGACCGCTTCTACAACCGCATCGCGGCGATGACGCGGCTGGGGCCGATCCTGCTGGTGCCGGGCGCGAACTGTCCGGTGCAGCCGGTCTATGTCGAGGACGTGGCCCATGCCGCCGCCATGGCCGCCGCCGGCAAGGCCGAGCCGGGCATCTATGAACTGGGCGGCCCGGACGTGCTGACCATGCGCGATGTGGCGCGGCAGGTGCTGGTCGCGACCGACCGCCGGCGCGCCATCATCGGCCTGCCGCACTGGCTGGCCGGGGTGATGGGCTCGGTTCTGGATGCCGGCCAGGTGGTGGTCGGCGGGCTGCTGACCAACCGCATCCTGACCCGCGACCAGGCCCGCACGCTGCGGTTGCCGAACAAGGTGGGCGAAGGTGCGAAAACCTTTGCCGATCTGGGCATCGAGCCGACCGCCGCCCCCGCCGTCATCGCGGAATACCTGTGGCGCTTCCGGCCCTCGGGGCAATATGAGGCGATCACCGCCTCGGCGAAGAACCTGCGCAACAACTGATGGATCACAACACCATCGTGGCTGCCGCGCTCGGTCTGCTGGAAGGGCTGACCGAGTTCATTCCCGTATCCTCGACCGGCCATGTGCTGCTGGCGGGGCATTTCCTGGGCTTCGATTCGCCCGGCCGCGTCTTCGAGGTATTGATCCAGTTCGGCGCCATCCTCGCCATCCTGGGGGTCTATTCCGGCAAGCTGTGGCGGATCTTTTCCAGCGCGCCGCATGACCCGCGCGCGCGGCGCTTCATCGCCGCCGTGGCCCTGGCCTTTCTGCCCGCGGTGGTGATCGGCGTGCTGGCGCACCGGATCATCAAGGAAATCCTGTTCGAGACCCCGGCGCTGATCGCCGTGATGCTGATCCTGGGCGGCATCGTGCTGCTGTTCGTGGACCGGATGGTCAAGCATCCGCGCTATCACGCCGCCGAGGACATCCCGATCGGCACCGCCATCGCCATCGGCTTCATCCAGTGCCTGGCGATGATTCCGGGCGTCTCGCGCTCGGGGGCGACCATCGTCGGTGCGCTGCTTCTGGGCGCCGACAAGCGTTCTGCCGCAGAATTCAGCTTTTTCCTGTCCATGCCCACGATGCTGGGCGCTTTCGTCTATGACCTCTACAAGAACCGCGACATCCTGGATGCGGCGGCGGCCGGGAACATCCTTGTCGGCTTCGTCTGCGCCTTCGTCGCGGCGGTCGTCGTCGTGCGCTGGCTGCTCAATTACGTCTCGGTGCATGGCTATGCGCTGTTCGCCTGGTGGCGAATCGTGGTCGGCGCCGTGGTTTTGCTGGCTTTGCAGGCAAGTTGGTAACACATGCTGACCTATTTCCCATGCTGCGCATGCAGAAAATCGAGGGCGCGCGCAGAAAAACGGTAAATAGGTCAGCTTAGTTGACTTTTATTTGGCTGCGGCCTGACTTATCAGGCTGTGAAGACACTCCTCATCGAAGGACGCGCAGCCATGGCCACGCAGAAGATGCTCAAATTCGTCACCATCGGGCGCGAGATGCCCGAGAAACGCGACGCGGCATCGCGCTCGGAAGATTTCCACGAGATCTATCGCGAGTATGCCGACGCCAAGGCCAAGGAACAGGCCAGCCGCTGCAGCCAATGCGGCGTGCCCTATTGCCAGAGCCATTGCCCGCTGCATAACAACATTCCCGACTGGTTGCGCCTGACCGCCGAGGGCCGCACGCAGGAAGCCTATTTTCGCAGCCAGGAAACCAACACCTTCCCCGAGATCTGCGGCCGCATCTGCCCCCAGGACCGGCTGTGCGAGGGCAATTGCGTCATCGAGCAATCCGGCCACGGCACCGTCACCATCGGCGCCATCGAGAAATACATCACCGACACCGCCTGGGAGGAAGGCTGGGTCAAGCCCGCCGCCCCCGCCCAGGAACGCCCGGAATCCATCGGCATCATCGGCGCCGGGCCGGGGGGCCTCGCCGCCGCCGACCGGCTGCGCCGCATGGGCTTCCAGGTCACGGTCTATGACCGCCACGACCGCGCCGGCGGGCTGCTGATCTATGGCATTCCCGGCTTCAAGCTGGAAAAATCCGTGGTCGAACGCCGCAGCCAGCTTTTGCGCGACGGGGGCGTCGAGTTCGTGCTGAACGCCAATGTCGGCGAGGATATCAGCTTCGACGCCATCCGCGGCAAGCATGACGCGGTGCTGATCGCGACCGGCGTCTACAAGACCCGCGACCTGGACGTGGACAATGCCGAGGCCAAGGGCGTGGCGCGGGCGCTGGATTATCTGACCGCCTCGAACCGGGTCGATCTGGGCGACGAGATCCCGGATTACGAGGATGGCGAGCTGAACGCCCGCGGCAAGCGCGTCGTGGTCGTCGGCGGCGGCGACACCGCCATGGACTGCGTGCGCACCGCCATCCGCCAGGGCGCGCAATCGGTGAAATGCCTGTATCGCCGCGACCGGGCCAACATGCCGGGCAGCCAGCGCGAGGTGCAGAATGCCGAGGAGGAGGGCGTCGAATTCGTGTGGCTTTCCGCCCCCGGCGCCTTTGTCGGCCATGTCCCCGGCGAGGCGCGGCTGGCGCAAGAGGTCGATGTGGACGGCGAGCCGGTCGCGATCAGCGCCGTGCGGGTGCAGAAGATGCGGCTGGGCGCGCCCGATGTCAGCGGCCGGCAGTCGCCCGAGCTGATCGAGGGCGCCGATTACGACGAGCCGGCCGACCTGGTGATCAAGGCCCTGGGCTTCGAACCCGAGGAGCTGCCGCGGCTTTGGGGCGTCGCGGGGCTGGAGGTGACGCGCTGGGGCACGATCAAGGCCGATTACCAGACGCATCAGACCAGCCTGCCCGGCGTCTTCGCCGTGGGCGACATCGTGCGCGGCGCCAGCCTGGTGGTCTGGGCGATCCGCGACGGCCGCGAGGCCGCCGACAGCATTGCCGGCTTCCTAGCCGACAGCGCCCGCGTCGCCGCCGAATAAGGGGGGTGGGACCATGATGCACAACACAGGCACAGGGCGTACACCGGGCGTACACCGGCTGCGCGCGTTGCCGGCCCGGTGCCGCGCAACGCTGGCGGCAGGTGCGGCAGCCATACTGACCCTTTCGGCGCTGCCGCCTTTCGCGCTTCCGGCCATGGCGGCGAATTTCACCCCGCCCGAGGGCTGCCGGCTGGAGATCACGGTGCAGAATCGCGGCTGCACCGTCGCGCAGCATTACCGCTGTTCGGGCGACGCGCCCGGCGACCAATGGGTGACCTATTTCACCCGCGAGGGCGCCACCTACCAGTCGCGCATCGACCGCGAGACGCGCTGGATGGAAAGCACCGACCTGCGCAGCGGCCTGGTCGACGTGCTGGAGGAGCAGGCGGCCGACCATGCCTCGTTCAGCACGCTGACCCGGACCGGGCGGGACGATTTCGATTTCTGGACCCGCTCGAACAGCGGCGAGCGGCTGCGCCATGTCGGCCATGACGCGCTGACCGGCGAGACGGTGCAGATCGACGGCGTGACGCTGGAGGTCACGCGCTTCGATCTGACCACCTATAGCGAATCGGGCGAGGTGCTGATCACCCGCAAGGGCCAGCAATTCATCAGCCGCGCCCAGGGCCGGTTCTATGGCGGGGTCGAGACCTCGGAGGACTGGACCGGCGCGCGGCAAGAAACCAACGACAGCCCGGTGAGCTTTTCGTTCCCGGGACAGCCCGGCTTCGGCTCGACCACGCCGGAATATGATTGCGACCTGCAGATGGTGCGCGGCCAGGGCGCCGGCATCCTTGGGCAGCTTATGAAGGAGGCACGGACGTGAAGGACTGCGAACGGATGAGCTGGGAACAGCAGGAGCAGGCCCGCCGCGACTGGATGGCGGAACATTCGCTCTACCGTGCCGAGGACGAGCATTCGTCCTGCGGCGTCGGCCTGGTGGTGAACCTGGACGGCAAGGCCAGCCGCAAGGTGGTCGAGGCCGGCATCAACGCCCTGAAGGCGATCTGGCATCGCGGCGCGGTGGATGCGGACGGCAAGACCGGCGACGGCGCCGGCATCCATGTGCAGATCCCGGTGCCCTTCTTCTACGACCAGGTGCGCCGCACCGGGCACGAGCCGGACCAGAAGAAGCTGATCGCCGTCGGCCAGTGCTTCCTGCCGCGCACCAATTTCGCCCAGCAGGAGGCCTGCCGGACCATCGTCGAGTCCGAAGTGCTGCGCATGGGCCATTACATCTATGGCTGGCGGCATGTGCCGGTGAACACCAGCGTGCTGGGCGAGAAGGCCAATGCCACCCGCCCCGAGATCGAGCAGATCCTGATCCGCTGCGAAAAGGACATCGACCAGGAGCAGTTCGAGCGCGAGCTTTACATCATCCGCCGCCGCATCGAGAAGGCGGCGCTGGCGGCGCAGATCAGCAGCCTTTACCTGTGCACGCTGTCCTGCCGGTCGATCATCTACAAGGGCATGATGCTGGCCGAGCAGGTGGCCGAGTTCTATCCCGACCTGAAAGACGAGCGGTTTGAATCGGCCTTCGCCATCTATCACCAGCGCTATTCCACCAACACCTTCCCGCAATGGTGGCTGGCGCAGCCCTTCCGCATGCTGGCCCATAACGGCGAGATCAACACGCTGAAGGGCAACACCAACTGGATGCGCAGCCACGAGATCCGCATGGCCAGCCGCGCCTTCGGCGAGATGGCCGAGGACATCAAGCCGATCATCCCCGGCGGCTCGTCCGATTCGGCGGCGCTGGACGCGGTGTTCGAGGTCATGGTGCGTTCCGGCCGCTCGGCGCCGATGACCAAGACCATGCTGGTGCCGGAAGCCTGGTCCAAGGCCACCACCGACATGCCGCAGGCCTGGGCCGACATGTATGCCTATTGCAACGCGGTGATGGAGCCCTGGGACGGGCCGGCGGCGCTGGCGATGACCGACGGCCGCTGGGTCTGCGGCGGCCTGGACCGCAACGGGCTGCGGCCGCTGCGCTTTGTGGTGACCGGCGACAACCTGCTGATCGCCGGCTCGGAAGCCGGCATGGTGCCGGTGAACGAGACCACGGTGCGCGAAAAGGGCGCGCTGGGTCCGGGCCAGATGATCGCCGTCGACATGGCCGAGGGCAAGCTCTACCACGACCGCGAGATCAAGGACCATCTGGCCTCGGCCCAGCCCTTCGGCGAGTGGATCGAGAAGGTGGTGCAGCTTTCGGAAGTGATGCGCGACCTGCCCGAGGAGCTGGTCTTTACCGGCGAGGCCCTGCGCCGCCGCCAGATCGCCGCCGGCTACACGGTCGAGGAAATCGAGACCATGCTGGCGCCGATGGCCGAGGACGGCAAGGAGGCCCTGGCCTCGATGGGCGACGACACCCCGCCGGCCGTGCTGTCGGGGCAATATCGGCCGCTGTCGCATTTCTTCCGGCAGAACTTCAGCCAGGTGACCAACCCGCCCATCGACAGCCTGCGCGAGACGCGGGTGATGAGCCTGAAGACCCGTTTCGGCAACCTCAAGAACGTGCTGGACGAATCCAGCGCGCAGACCGAGATCCTGCTGCTGGAAAGCCCTTTCGTCGCCAATGGCGAATTCGCCGAGATGATGAAGATGTTCGGCGAGGCGGTGACGCAGATCGACTGCACCTTCGACGATGGCGCCGGCCCCGAGGCCATGGCCGAGGCGCTGGCCCGCATCCGCGCCGAGGCCGAGGATGCCGTGCGTTCCGGCGCCGGCCATCTGGTGCTGACCGACGAGAAGATCGGCCCCGACCGCATCGGCCTGCCGATGATCCTGGCGACCAGCGCCATCCATTCCGGGCTGACGCGCAAGGGGCTGCGCACCTTCTGCTCGCTCAACGTGCGTTCGGCGGAATGCATCGACCCGCATTATTTCGCGGTGCTGATCGGCTGCGGCGCGACCACGGTGAACCCCTATCTGGCGCAGGACACCATCGCCGAGCGGATCGAGCGCGGGCTGCTCTCGGGCTCGCTGATCGAGAACATGCGCAACTATCGCGACGCCATCGACGCCGGGCTGCTGAAGATCATGGCCAAGATGGGGATCTCGGTGCTCAGCTCCTATCGCGGCGGGCTGAACTTCGAGGCGGTGGGGCTGTCGCGCGCCATGGTGGCGGAATATTTCCCCGGCATGCAGTCGCGGATTTCCGGCATCGGTCTGCACGGCTTGCAGGCCAAGCTGGAGGATATCCACGCCAAGGGCTTCCACAGCCCGGTGACCGACCTGCTGCCGGTGGGCGGCTTCTACAAGGCGCGCCGCTCGGGCGAGAAACACGCCTGGGAAGCCAACACCATGAAGCTGTTGCAGGTGGCTTGCGACAAGGCCAGCTATGACGTCTGGAAACAGTTCACCACCACCATGCGGGCCAATCCGCCGATCCACCTGCGCGACCTTCTGGACATCAAGCCGCTGGGCAAGCCGGTGCCGCTGGAGGAGGTGGAATCGATCACCTCGATCCGCAAGCGCTTCGTGACGCCGGGCATGTCGCTGGGGGCGCTGTCGCCCGAGGCGCATATGACGCTGAACATCGCCATGAACCGCATCGGCGCGAAATCCGACAGCGGCGAGGGCGGCGAGGATCCGGCGCACAGCCACCCGCTGCCGAACGGCGACAACCCCTGCGCCAAGATCAAGCAGGTCGCCTCGGGCCGGTTCGGCGTCACCGCGGAATACCTGAACGCCTGCGAGGAGCTGGAGATCAAGGTCGCGCAGGGTGCGAAACCCGGCGAGGGCGGCCAGCTTCCGGGCATGAAGGTCACCGACCTGATCGCGCGGCTGCGGCATTCGACCAAGGGCGTGACGCTGATTTCGCCGCCGCCGCACCACGACATCTATTCGATCGAGGATCTGGCGCAGCTGATCTATGACCTGAAGCAGATCAACCCGCGCGCCAAGATCACCGTGAAGCTGGTGGCGTCCAGCGGCGTCGGCACCATCGCCGCGGGCGTGGCCAAGGCCAAGGCCGACGTGATCCTGATCTCGGGGCACAATGGCGGCACCGGGGCGAGCCCGGCGACCTCGATCAAGTTCGCCGGCCTGCCCTGGGAGATGGGGCTGACCGAGGCGCATCAGGTGCTGGCGATGAACCGGCTGCGCGACCGGGTGACGCTGCGCACCGACGGCGGCCTGCGCACCGGGCGCGACGTGGTCATGGCGGCGATGATGGGGGCCGAGGAATACGGCATCGGCACCGCGGCGCTGATCGCCATGGGCTGCATCATGGTGCGGCAATGCCAGTCGAACACCTGCCCGGTGGGCGTCTGCACCCAGGATGAGAAACTGCGGGCGATGTTCACCGGCTCGGCCGACAAGGTGGTGAACCTGATCACCTTCTACGCCACCGAAGTGCGGGAGATCCTGGCCAGCATCGGCGCGCGCTCGCTGGACGAGATCATCGGCCGCGCCGACCTGCTGACCCAGGTCAGCCGGGGCGACAAGTCGCTGGACGATCTGGACCTGAACCCGCTGCTGATCACCGTCGATGGCAGCGAGAAGATCGTCTACGACCGCAGCAAGCCGCGCAACGCGGTGCCGGACACGCTGGATGCCGAGATCATCCGCGACGCCAGCCGCTTCTTCTCGGACGGCGAGAAGATGCAGCTGAGCTATGCGGTGCGGAACACCCAGCGCACGGTCGGCACCCGGACCAGCTCGATGATCGTGCAGACCTTCGGGATGCGCAACAGCCTGCAGCCCGACCACCTGACGGTGCGGCTGACCGGCAGCGCCGGGCAGTCGCTGGGCGCCTTTGCCGCGCCGGGGCTGAAGATCGAGGTCTCGGGCGATGCCAACGACTATGTCGGCAAGGGGCTCTCGGGCGGCACCATCGTGGTGCGGCCGCCGATGGCCAGCCCGCTGGTCGCGGCCGACAACACCATCATCGGCAACACCGTGCTGTATGGCGCGACCGACGGCCACCTGTTCGCGGCCGGCCGGGCGGGCGAGCGCTTCGCGGTCCGGAACTCGGGCGCCAAGGTGGTGATCGAGGGCTGCGGCAGCAACGGCTGCGAATACATGACCGGCGGCGTCGCGGTGATCCTGGGCCGCATCGGCGCGAATTTCGGCGCCGGCATGACCGGGGGCATGGCCTATCTTTACGACCCCGAGGGGCTGGCGCGCGACTATATCAATGCCGAGACGCTGGTGCTGTGCCCGGTCACGCAGCCGCATTGGGAGGAGCAGCTGAAAGGGCTGGTCGAACGCCACGCGCGCGAGACCCGCTCGCGCCGGGCCGAGGAGATGCTGCAGAACTGGGAGGAGGAAAAGCTGAACTTCCTGCAGGTCTGCCCCAAGGAGATGCTGCCGCATCTGAAGCATCCCATCGCGGATGTCGAGGATCTGGCGGCGATCCCCGCCCAGTGATCCGAAAAGGGCCCCCGCGGGGGCCCTTTGCCTGTCGGGCGCGGCTGCGGCCGGGCCCGGCCGCGGCCCTGCCCTTGCGCCGGATGGCCGCGGGCTGGCAGGCCGGGGCTTGCCGGATGACGGGCGCGGGGCTTGCGCCGAAGGTTTCCGCATGGGACCACAGGACACGTTCCTTGCTGCTTTCAGGACGCGTTTCATGACCAGAAAATCCTTGCTGATCTTTGCCCCGCTGCTGGCCCTGGCCGGGCTGGCCGGTTGCCGCGACGAACGGGGCGAAGGCCCGATGACGCCCGGCATCTATTCGGTGGTGACCGTCGACGGCAGCCAGAACCGCACGATCTTCAAGGAGGACGGCACCTTCGTCGACATGGAGGACAACAACCCCAAGCCGGTCGCCGAGGGCAAATGGTG
Source organism: Paracoccus sp. TOH (assembly GCF_030388245.1). Lineage (NCBI taxonomy): Bacteria > Pseudomonadati > Pseudomonadota > Alphaproteobacteria > Rhodobacterales > Paracoccaceae > Paracoccus > Paracoccus sp. TOH. The sequence goes on along the minus strand of NZ_CP098360.1, from coordinate 1,305,342 downwards.
GCGCAAGGACGGCAAGCTATGCGTGCAGCCGACCGATGCCGCAGAGCCGCTCTGCGCCGAGGAAAAGCCGCTGGGCGACGACGGCGGCTTCTTGCTGACGGCGAATGGCGTCACGCTGGAATTCAAGGCGCTGGCGCAATGACCGGCGGCATGGCCGCGGTTTTCGTGCTGCTGGTGACGCTGTTCGCCGGGCCGGCCTTCGCGCTGATGTTCAAGACCCGGATGGCGCGGACCACCTTCGAGAAGCGCCGCGCGCGCTTTGCCGAGGGCCGGCTGAAGAAGGATCCGCAGACCGACCCGATCGGCCCGCACCGGCCGTTCTGGCAGAACTGGCTGCTGGCCTCGCTGATCTTCGGGACCGTGACGGCGGCGGTGCTGGCGGGGCTGGCGCGGCTGGGCGTCTGAGGCCGGAAAGGCGGTTGGCGGGACCGGCATGGGGCGTTAGAGAACCCCCGGCGCGGGACCAGAAGGGGAATCGGCATGTCCGCCACCGAGAAGATCGCCTTTGGCAGCATCGTCGTCGGCCTGGTGGTGCTGGCGCTGAAGGCGCTGGCCTGGTGGCTGACCGGCTCGGTCGCGCTGCTTTCGGACGCGCTGGAAAGCACGGTGAACGTGGCGACGGCGGTGGCGGCGCTGATCGCCATCCGCGTTGCCGCCAAGCCCGCCGACAAGGACCATCCCTATGGCCACCACAAGGCCGAGTTCTTCAGCGCCGTGCTGGAGGGGGTGATGATCATCGTCGCCGCGCTGCTGATCCTGCGCGAGGCCTGGCACGGCTTCCAGAACCCGCGCATGCTGGATGCGCCTTGGCAGGGGCTGTTGGTGAACGGCCTGGCCAGCGTGCTGAACGGGCTGTGGTGCTGGGTGCTGATCGGCCGCGGCCGCCGGCTGCGCTCGCCGGCGCTGGTCGCGGACGGGCATCACCTGCTGTCGGACGTGATCTCCTCGGCCGGGGTGGCGGCGGGCGTGGCGCTGGCGGTGCTGACCGGCTGGGCGGTGCTCGACCCGGCGCTGGCGGCGCTGGTGGCGCTGAACATCCTGTGGTCGGGCTGGAAGGTCATGACCAGCTCGCTTTCCGGGCTGATGGACGAGGCGGTGGCCGAGGAGACGCTGGAGGATATCCGCGCCACCATCTCGGACGCCGCCACCGGCGCCATCGAGGCGCATGACCTGCGCACCCGCCATGCCGGGCCGCGCACCTTCATCGACTTCCATCTGGTGGTGGACGGCCAGACCACGGTCGATGCCGCGCATGACATCTGCGACCGCGTCGAGCGGGCGCTGAAGCAGAAGCTGCCCGGGGCGCTGATCACCATCCATGTCGAGCCCGAGCACAAGGCCAAGCATTCCGGGGTGCTGGTGATCTAGCCGCCGGGCTGCGGCAGGCGCAGCACGGTCACGTCGCAGGGCGCCTCGGCCACCACCCGCGACGAGACCGAGCCGAGATAGCGCCGGGTCGAGGAACTGGCCCGCGCCCCCATCATGATATGGTCGGCCATGATGCGCCGGGCATGGTCCAGGATCTCGCCGGCCGGGTCGGTGCCCTCGAGCACGGTGAAGGTTACGCGGTCCTCGGGCAGGCCCAGGCGTTGGCCCCAGGCCTGCAGCGCCACCAGCCGGCTGACATGCAGGTGCCGCCCCTCGTCATCGGTGCCGGTGTCGATGCCGATGCGATGGGTGCGGATGACGTTGACGCAGGCCACCCGCGCCTGCGGCCGCACCGACAGCAGGTCGCGCATGCCGTTCAGGATGCGCTCGGACAGCCGCTCCATGTCCGGGGCCAGGTCCACGGCGGCGATCAGCACCGGCGATTCCATGATCTGCGCCGCGGTGCCGCCGGGCGGGCGGGCGAAGCTGCGCAGCCGGCCCATCCGGCGCCGCCGGCGCCAGACCGCCCAGAAGCCGTCGCGGGTCATGCGGGTGGCGCGGGCGGTCAGCGCCACCTTCTCGGGCTGTTCCAGATCGAACAGCAGCTGCGCGGCCGAGGCGGTGCGCTCGGCCGGGTCGACGGCCAGGGCGCGCAGGATCACCTCTTGCAGCCAGGGCGGGATGGTCGGGTCGATGGCGCGCGGCGGCAAGGGGTCGCGCCACAGCCGCCGGCGGGCGCCGCGCAGCCCCGGCGGGTCGCCGAAGGGCAGCCGCCCGGTGACGAGCTGGTAGAGCATCGCCCCCAGCGCGAAGACATCGCTGCGCAGGTCGTCGCGCCGGCCGAGGATCTGCTCGGGCGCGATATAGGGGAAGCTGCCCATCGGGCTGGCGAATTCCTCGGCCAGCAGGTCGGGCAGCAGGTCGCTATGCGCCAGGCCGAAATCGATGCAGACGATGGTGCCGTCCGGCCGGGTCATCATGTTGCCGGGCTTCAGGTCCAGGTGGATCACCTGCTGGCGGTGCAGGTCGTGCACCGCCGCCGCCATGCGCCGCGCCAGGTCCAGCGCCCGGTCCAGGGCCAGCGGCGCGGTGTTGAACAGCGGCTGCAGGCTGGTGCCGGGAATGGCCTCGGTCACCAGATAGGGCATCGGGTCGAAGCCGCCGCTGGCGATCACCCGCGGCACATGCGGGCCCGAGAGCCGCGGCAGGATCATCTGCTCGACCTCGAAGCCGACGATGGTCGGGCCGTCGAACCCGTCCAGGATGGTCGGCACCTTCATCACCATCGGCAGGGCGTGGTCGGGATGCGTGACCGGCCAGATGGTGGCGAAACCGCCCTTGTGCAGGCGCGGGCCCAGGGTGAAGCCGTCGATCCGCATCCCCTCGGCCGGCCGCATCAGCGTCCCTCCAGCAGGCGCTGCGCCAGCGCCTCGGGCAGGCCCTCGGCGCGCAGCCGCGCGGCCACCGCCGCCGCGTCATAGGCCACCCGGCGCAGGGTCAGCTCGTTGCGGTCGGTATCCAGCAGCGCATAGCCGGCCTGCGGCACGCCGTCGCGCGGCTGGCCGACCGCGCCCAGCACCGCCAGCCAGCGCCGCGAGCCGAGCAGCGGAAAACCCTCGCCGATGCGGGGCGGATGGTCGCGCACCGTGCCGCGCAGGTCGCAGCTGTAAAGCTGCGGCACATGCACATGGCCGCACAGGATCAGCCGGGCGTCGCAGGCGCGAAAGCTGGGCGCGGCCGAGCCGGGGCCGGTGACATAGACCCAGTCCCGCGGCGCCTGCGCCCCGGCATGGACCAGCAGCACCTCGCCCCGCCGCTCGGTCAGCGGCAGGGCGGCCAGGAAGCCGCGCTGCGCGTCCGACAGCCGCGGCCGCGTCCAGTCGATCACCGCGCGGGCCTGCGCGTTCAGGCTTTCGGCCGCGTCGATGGCGCTGTCGTGATTGCCCCGCAGGCAAAGCGCGCCCTCGGCCACCAGCCGCATGGCGCGGTCCACGCACCATTCCGGGTCCGGCCCATAGCCGACGATATCGCCCAGGATGGCGAAGCCGGTCGCGCCGCGGGCCCGCGCATCCTCGAGCACGGCGGCGAAGGCCTCGCGATTGGCATGGATGTCGCTGAGCACAGCAAGCCGCACCGGCCGCCCCCTCCCCTTGCCTGCCTGGAAAAAACAGTAGGAGCGGCCCGGCCGGCGCGCAAGCGCGCTGCGACAAAAGGCGTCAGCGCAGCCGCCTGCCCTGGGCGTCGAAATGGAAGGCGCGGTTCGGCTCGAAACCCAGCCCCATCACCTCGTCCACGGCATAATCCTGTTCGCCGAACAGCCGCACGGTCAACAGGCCGTGGTCCTGTGAGGACAGATAGACCAGCGTCTCGCCGCCCAGCTTCTCGACATGGCTGACGCGGCCGCTGATCTGCCCGCCGCCGGGCGTCAGATGCTCGGGACGGATGCCCAGACTGGCCGAGCGCAGGCCCAGCTTGCCGGCATCCAGGAAATTCATCTGCGGGCTGCCGATGAAGCCGGCGACGAAGGTGTTGTCGGGGTCGTTGTACAGGTCCATCGGCCGGCCGACCTGCTCGACCACGCCGCCGCGCAGCACGACGATCTTGTCGGCCAGCGTCATCGCCTCGACCTGGTCATGGGTGACATAGATCATCGTCGCGCCCAGCTCGCGATGCAGCCGGGCGATCTCGATCCGGGTCTGCACGCGCAGCGCGGCATCGAGGTTCGACAGCGGCTCGTCGAACAGGAACAGCTTCGGGCGCCGCACGATGGCGCGGCCGATGGCGACGCGCTGGCGCTGGCCGCCCGACAGTTCGGCCGGGCGCCGATCCAGCAGATGCGCCAGCGCCAGCATCTCGGCCGCCTTCCCGGTCGCCGCCTCGATCTGCGCGCGGGGCGTTCCGGCCTGTTTCAGCGCCAGCCCCATATTGTCGCGCACGGTCAGATGCGGGTAAAGCGCATAGCTCTGGAACACCATGGCGATCTCGCGCCGGGCCGGGGCCAGGTCGTTCACGCGCCCGCCGTCGATGGCCACGTCGCCCGAGGTCACGTCCTCCAGCCCGGCGATCATGCGCAAGAGCGTGGACTTGCCGCAACCCGAGGGGCCGACGAAGACGCAGAACTCGCCATCCTCGACCGCCAGGTCCACGCCCTTGATGACCTGGGTGGCGCCGAAGGACTTGGTGACTTGGGTAAGGGTCAGGGCTCCCATCGGGGTCTCCTTGCTGCGGGACGGATCATTTGACGGCGCCGGCGGTGATGCCGCGGATCAACTGGCGCGAGAACACCAGGTAGAGCACCAGCACCGGCAGGATGGCGAGGCTCAGCGCCGCCAGCACCGCGTTCCAGTTGGTGACGAACTGGCCGATGAACACCTGGCTGCCCAGGGTGATGGTCTTGGTCGCCTCGCTGGGCGCCAGGATCAGCGGGAACCACAGGTCGTTCCAGATCGGGATCATGGTGAAGACGGCGACGGTGGCCATGGCCGGCCGCACCAGGGGCAGCACCAGCCGGAAGAAGATGGTGTATTCCGACAGCCCGTCGATGCGGCCGGCGTTCTTCAGGTCGTCCGAGACGCCGCGCATGAATTCGGACAGGATGAACACCGCCAGCGGCAAGCCTTGCGCGGTATAGACCAGCACCAGCGCCGTCAGCGTGTTGACCAGCCCCGACGCCACCATCATCTGCAGGATGGCGACGGTGCCCAGCCGGATCGGGATCATGATCCCCAAGGCCAGGTAAAGCCCCATCAGCATGTTGCCGCGAAAGCGGTATTCCGACAGCGCGAAGGCCGCCATGGCGCCGAACAGCAGGACGAAGAACAGGCTCGCCACGGTCACGATCAGCGAGTTCTGGAAATACAGGACGAAATCCCCCTGCGCCAGCACCGTGCGATAGCCGATCAGGTCGAAGCTCTCCGGCCCCGGCACCGAGAGCGGATCGGCAAAGATCGCCCGGCGGTTCTTGAAGCTGTTCACGACCACGACGAAGACCGGGAACAGCGCGATCACCGTATAGAGGATCAGCACGGCATGGGCGGCCAGGCTGCGGGCGGTGGAATGGCGGGCTTGGCTCATGGCTTTCCCCTCAGAACTGATAGCGGCGCAGCCGGCGCTGGATGGCGAACAGGTAGAAGCCGACGCCCAGCAGGATGATGCCGAACATGGCGGTGGCGATGGTCGCGCCCATATGCGGATCGCCGATCTGCAGCTGGAAGCCGAAGAAGGTGCGGTACAGGAACGTCCCCAGGATGTCGGTCGAGAAATTCGGCCCGGCCAAGGCGCCCTGCGTCACGTAGATCAGGTCGAAAGCGTTGAAATTGCCGACGAAGGTCAGGATCGAGATGATGCCGATCGAGGGCAGGATCAAGGGCAGCTTGATCTTCCAGAACTGCGACCAGCCGGTGACGCCGTCGATCTCGGCCGCCTCGATCACCTCGTCGGGGATCGACAGCAGCGCGGCATAGATCAGCATCATCGGGATGCCGACGAATTGCCAGACCGAGATCAGCGCCAGCGTGGTCAGCGCCGTGCCCTCGCGGCCCAGCCAGGGCGCGAACAGCGATTTCAGCCCGACGGCGTCCAGCATGCCGGGCGCGATGCCCCAGATCGGCGACAGGATCAGCTTCCAGACGAAGCCGACGATGACGAAGCTCAGGATGGTCGGGATGAAGATCGCGGTGCGATAGAAGGCCGCGCCGCGCAGCCGCGGCGAGGACAGCAGCGCCGCCAGCGCCACGCCGACCGGGTTCTGCACCAGCATGTGCACCAGGAAGAACCAGGCGTTGTTGCCCAGCGCGTTCCAGAAGCTCGCCGACCAGCGCGGATCGCCGAACAGCGTGGCGAAGTTCCGCAGCCCGACGAAGACCCGTCCCTCCTCGCCGGTGTTGAACAGCGACAGGTTCAGCGTCCCGAACAGCGGCACGATCATGATGGCGGTATAGACCAGCACCGCGGGCGCAAGAAACACCGCGATATGCCAGCGAAACGCTTTCCGCTGCGCCATGACGCCCTCCTTCTCTGTTGAAAAATACCCTCGGGGGGTGCGGGGGGCGGAAAGCCCCCCGCCGCCGCCGGGCCATCAGGCCCGGCCCAGATTTCGCCTCGGGCCGTCAGGCCCGGCAAGCCGTCACTTCTGCTGCGGCGCGTACCAGCTCGCCAGGCCCTGCTGCAGCCGCTCGGCCGCGGCCTCGGGCGTCTCGGCGCCGGTGATGACATTGGCCGAGGCGGTCCAGGTCTCGTTCTCCAGGTTCGGCGTGCCGCGCGACAGGATCTGATAGGTCGAGCGGATGGTCGGCTCGCAGGTCTGGCGCCAGGACACGAATTCCTTCGCCAGCGGGTCCTCCATCTCGACCGGGGCCGCGTTCAGCGAGAAGAAGCCCGGCAGCGCATTGGCGTAGAGCGCGGCGAATTCCGACGAGCCCACCCATTCCAGGAATTTCCGCGTCTCCTCGGGATGCTTGGTCGCGGCGTTCATGCCCAGCGCGATGTCGGTATGGTCGCTGATATAGCATTTGTCGCCCTCGGCCGGGACCGGCGGCGGGAAGGCGCCCATCTCGAAGGCGCCGCCGATCTGCGGCCCGAACACGCCGATCTCCCAGGATCCGGCCGGGTAGATCGCGGCGCGGCCCAGCGTGAACAGGTTCTGGCTGTCGGGATAGGTCTGGGCCTCGAACCCGTCGCCCAGGTAATCCTTCCATTTCGCCAGCTGGCGGAAGGGCGCGACCCAGGGCTCATCCGTCAGCTTCTGCGTGCCCTCCATCAGCGCCTTGCGGCCCGCCTCGCCCTGCCAGTAGTTCGGGCCGATGTTCTGGTAGCCCATGGTCGCGGCTTCCCACTGGTCGGCGGTGCCCATGGCCATCGGGATATAGGTGCCGTCCTGCTTGATCTTGTCGAGCAGGGCGAAGAACTCGGCCTCGGTCTTCGGCGGGGTCAGGCCCAGTTCCTCGAAGGCGGTCTTGTTGTAGATGAAGCCGTGGATCACCGAGGCCATCGGCACGCAGAAGGTCTGCTTGCCGTCATCGGTCTGCCAGGCCGATTTCGCCACGTCCGAGAAATTCGCCATCGCCGCCAGGTCGCTCAGATCGGCCAGCTTGCCCTTCTTGAACAGCTCCAGCGAGGCGTCGAAGGGCCGGCAGGTGATCAGGTCGCCGGCCGAGCCGGCATCCAGCTTGGAATTCAGCACCGCGTTGTATTCCGGCGGCGCCGAGGGCGCGAAATTGATCTTGATGCCGGGATTGGCCGCCTCGAAGGCCGGGATGATCTTTTCCTGCCAGATGGCAAGGTCGTCGTTGCGCCAGCTTTCGATGGTCAGCGTGACGTCCTGGGCCCAGGCGGCGCTGCCCAGCAAGGTGCTGGCCAGCAGCGCCAGGCGGATGGTTTTGGTCATGGTCTTTCTCCCTTCGGCATCGGGTCTCTCGCGGACCCTCTGGTTGCAATCAGATCAGCGGGGCCAGCAGGCCCCCGGTTTCGGCCAGCCGCACCCGGGCCGCGTCGGGGGCCATGCCGCGCGCGACCAGGATGGCGGGCTTCACCGCGCCGCCGGTACGCGACAGCGCCGCCTCGGCCGCGTCGCGCCCGACCCCGGCCACGGCGGCGACGATGCGGGCGGCGCGGTCCACCAGCTTGATGTTGTCGGCCACCAGGTTGACCATATAGCCGTCATGGACATGGCCCAGCCGGATCGCCACCAGCACCGACAGCATGTTCAGCGCCACCTTCTGCGCCGTGGCCGCCCCCATGCGGGTCGAACCCGAAACCACCTCGGCCCCGGTCTCGATCAGCACCGGGATGTCGGCGCGTTCCAGCAGGGCCGAGCCCGCGACATTGGCAAGCCCGACCACGGTCACCCCCCGCCCCTGCGCCGCCGCGCAGATCGCCAGCGCATAGGGCGTCCGCCCCGAGGCCGAGAGGCACAAGAGCACGTCCCCCGCCGTCAGCCCGGCGCGGTCCAGATCGGCCAGGGCAAGCGCCGGGTCGTCCTCGACGCTGCCTTGCAGATGCAGAAGCGCCTCGGCGCCGCCGGCGAACATCATCGGCGTGCGCTCGGGCGCGATGCCGAAGGTGCCGGCCAGCTCCAGGCAATCGGCCAGCGCCATCAGCCCCGAGGAACCGGCCCCGGCATAGCCGAGCTTGCCGCCCCGGCGCAGCGCCTCTGCCGCAGCCCCGGCCGCGCGTTCCAGCGCCGGCAAGGCGGGCTGCAACGCGCCCAGCGCCGCGACCTGCGCATCAAGCAGCACGCGCAGCACCTCGCCCCCCGGACGGGCGTGAAGCCCTGCGGATGCCGGATGCCTTGCCTCGGTGCCGGATGCGGTCATGTGATTCCCCCTGTTCCGTTGATAATGCCAAAACAATACCACTTGTAAAGACCCTTCTTCATATTCGATCAAAATCGGCGTTTCATGGCGATTCCGAAAATAGCCCTTCCCTTTTGGTATTGTTTTGGTATCGTGCAATCCAAAGGGAGTCGCCATGTCATATTTCCTGGGCATAGACGGAGGAGGCACCGGCTGCCGCGCCGCCGTCGCGGACGGCTCGGGCCGGATCATCGGCCGGGGCGCGGCCGGACCGGCCAATATCTCGGTCGAGACCGAGGGGGCCTGCGCCAATATTCTTGCCGCCACCCGCGCCGCGCTTCAGGAAGCCGGACAGGGCCATCTGGACGAACTGAGCGCAGTGCTGGGCCTGGCCGGCGCCAATGTCACCGCCGCCGCCCGCAGCCTTCGGGCCATGCTGCCCTTTCGCCGCACGCGCATCGTCACCGACGCGGAGACCGCCGCCACCGGCGCGCTGGGAGGCGGGGACGGCATCGTCGCGGCCATGGGCACCGGCTCGGTCTTCGCGGTCCAGATCGGCGGCGAGATGCGGCAATATGGCGGGCGCGGCTTCGTCTTGGGCGACGAGGGCAGCGGCGCGGTGCTGGGCCGGGCGCTTCTGGCCGAAGCCCTGCGCGCCGAGGACGGTTTCGCGCCGATGAGCCCGTTGCTGCAGGCCGTTCTGGACGAGCTGGGCGGGATCGAGGGGGTGATCTCTTTCGGCTTCCGCGCCCGGCCGGCCGAGTTCGCGCAATTCGCGCCGCGCATCACCGCCGGCACCGACCCGGTGGGCGAGCGCATCTTCGCCGCCGCCGTGGCCGAGATCCGCGCCATGATCGACACCCTGCAGGCCGGCCGCGACCTGCCGGTGGTGTTCCTGGGTGGGCTGGGCACCCATTACGCCGCCCGGTTGCAGGGATTGTGGCGGGTCCAGCCGCCCATGGGCTCGGGCGTGGACGGGGCGCTGCACCTGGCCCGGCAGGAGGCGTGATGGGCGAGCTGTTCACCCCCGCAGCCTTCGGGGAAACCGGCGGCGGGCCGCTTTACCTGCAATTGCACCGGCTGATTGCCGAGGCCATCGCCTCGGGCCGGCTGCAACCGGGCGACAGCCTGCCCTCGGAACGCGAGCTGGCAGCGATGACCGGCCTGTCGCGGGTCACGGTGCGCAAGGGGGTGGCGGAACTGGTCGCCTCGGGGCAGCTGGTGCAGAAGCGCGGCTCGGGCACCTTCGTCGCGCCGCGCGTCGAGAAGCTGGAGCAGGCGCTGTCGCTGCTGACCTCGTTCACCGAGGACATGGCCCGGCGCGGCCGCAGCGTCGAAAGCCGCTGGATCGCACGCGGCCTGCACGCCCCGGCGCCCGAGGAGGTGATGGCGCTCGGCCTCGGCGTCGGCGAGAAGGTGGCGCGGCTGGAACGGGTGCGCAGCTCGGACGGGGTGCCGTTGGCCATCGAGCGCGCCTCGCTGTCGCAGGCGATCCTTCCCGATCCCGAAGGCGTCGATGCCTCGCTTTACGCGGTGCTGGAAGCGCGCGGCATGCGGCCGGTGCGGGCGGTGCAGCGCATCTCGGCCGCGAACCTGAACGCCAAGGACGCCGATCTGCTGGGCGTCAGTCCCGGCGTGGCCGGGCTGCGGATCGAACGCATCTCCTACCTGCCCTCGGGCAAGGTGGTCGAGTTCACCCGCTCGCTCTATCGCGGCGATGCCTATGACTTCGCCGTGGAACTGAAACTTGCCCCGGAAGGCGAAAGGAACCCGTGATGAGCCAGACGCATATGGCGCGCGAAGTGGCCGAGATCCCCGAAGCCGCAGCCCGATTCCTCGAACGCTCGCGCGATGCGGTTGCGGACGCCGCCAGCGCCCTGCGCCGCAAGGATCCCGACCTGGTGGTGACGGTGGCGCGCGGGTCTTCGGACCATGCCGCGACCTATCTGAAATACGCCATCGAGCTGGAGGCCGGGGTGCCGGTCGCCTCGGTCGGGCCGTCCATCGCCTCGATCTATCGCCGGCCCCTGCGGCTGGGCAAGGCGGCCTGCATCGGCATCTCGCAATCCGGCCGCAGCCCGGACGGGGTCGAGATGATGCGCGCCTCGGGGCAAGGGGGGGCGCTGTCCATCGCCATCACCAATGTCGAGGACAGCCCGATGGCGCAGGTCTCGGCCCATTGCCTGCCCCTGCAGGCGGGCGAGGAGAAAAGCGTCGCCGCCACCAAGACCTTCGTCTGCTCGGTGCTGGCCGGCCTGTCGCTTTTGGCGGAATGGCGCGAGGATCACGCCCTGCGCGATGCCGTCGCCGCCCTGCCCGAGGCGTTCGGCCAGGCCGTGGAACTGGACTGGTCGCCCTTGTCGGCGCGGCTGGCGCGGGCCAGTTCGGCCTTCGTGCTGGGCCGCGGCCCCAGCTTCGCCATCGCCTGCGAATCGGCGCTGAAGTTCAAGGAGACCTCGGGCATCCATGCCGAGGCCTATTCGGCCGCCGAGGTGCTGCACGGCCCGGCCGCCATCGTGCAGGCCGGCTTCCCGGTGCTGGCGCTGGGGATCGAGGACGCCGCCCTGCCGCAGCTCAAGGCCACGGCCGAGCGGCTGGTGGCGCAGGGCGCGGATGTGTTCGTGACCGGCACCGAGGTCGGCGGCGCCGTCACCCTGCCCTCGGTCCCCGGACTGCATCCGCTGGTGGCGCCGCTGGTGACCATCGCCGGCTTCTACGCCTTTATCGAGGCGCTGGCGCGGCGGCGCGGCTTCGATCCCGACACCCCGCCGCATCTGCGCAAGGTGACGGAGACGGTGTGATGGCGCGCGAGGTTCTGGCCGGCGCGCGGATCTTCGACGGCGCGCGTTTCCTCGACGGCCATGCGCTGGTGATCGAGGCGGGCAAGATCGCCGCCATCCTGCCCGAGCCCGAAGCCCCGGCCGAGGGGCGGCGGGCGGTCACGGGCATCCTGGCCCCCGCCTTTCTCGACCTGCAGGTGAATGGCGGCGGCGGGGTGATGCTGGACGGCGCAACCGATCTGGACGGCTTGCGCCGCATCTGCGCCGCGCATCGCGCGCTTGGCACGGCGGGGGTGCTGCCGACGCTGATCACCGACACGCCCGAGGCCACCGCCCATGTCATCGCGCTGGGGATCGCCGCCGCCGAGGCCGGGGTGCCGGGCTTTCTGGGCCTGCATCTGGAGGGGCCGCATCTGGATCCGCGCCGCAAGGGCGCGCATGACCCGGCGCTGATCCGGCCGATGGGCGACGAGGATCTGGCCCGGATCTGCGAGGCCGCGCGCCGGCTGCCGGCGCTGATGGTGACGCTGGCGCCCGAGGCGGCGAGCCCGCAGCAGATCGCGGCACTGGCCGGGGCCGGGGTGGTGGTCAGCCTGGGCCACAGCGATTGCAGCCATGACGCGGCCCGGGCCGCCTTTGCCGCCGGCGCCCGTTGCGCCACGCATCTGTTCAACGCCATGAGCCAGATCGGCAACCGCGCGCCGGGGCTGGCCGGAACGGTGCTGGCCGGCGATGCCGGCGCCGGGCTGATCGCCGACGGCATCCATGTGCATCCGGCGGTGATGCGGCTGGCGCTGGCGGCGCGGCCCGAGGGCATCTTCCTGGTCACCGATTGCATGGCCTTTGCCGGCACCGACCTGACCGAGATGGAGCTGGGCGGCCGCAGGGTGCTGCGCCGTGACGGGCGGCTGACGCTGGCGGACGGCACGCTGGCCGGGGCCGACCTGACGCTGCCGCAGGCCATCGGCATGCTGGTCCGGCAGGTCGGCACCGCGCCGGAACGGGCGCTGCGCATGGCCTCGGCCATCCCGGCGGCGCTGCTGGGCCTGCAGGACCGTTACGGCGCCCTGGCCCCCGGACGCGCGGCCGATCTGGTGCTGCTGGCCGAGGATTTCGGCCTGCGCGAGCATTGGCTCTAGCCGCGCAGCATCAGCACCAGCCCGCTGACGATGGCAAAGACCAGCACCGCCAGCCGCAGCGACGGGCCGTTGATGCGGGAATGCACCACGCGCGACAGGGCGCTGCCCAGCAGCACCGCCGGGGTCAGCCACAGCGCAGCCAGCACCTGGTCCAGGTGCAGCCGCCCGGCCACGGCCAGCATCACCAGCGAGATCAGCTCTCCGACCAGGAAGCAGGTGGCGACGGTCGAGCGCAACACCGGCCCCGAACTGTGCTGGTAGAGCAGTGCCAGCGGCGGGCCGCCGATGCCGGTCGCGGTCTCGGTGACGCCGGTGAACAGGCCCACCCCCAGCGCCGGGCCGGGGCGCGGCGCAAAGGGGCGCGCGACCAGCGCGATCACCGCCGCCAGGATGGTGAACAGCCCCACCGCCAGCTCGAGCTGCCGCACCGACAGCGCGATCAGCACCCACATGCCCAGGAAGGTGCCGAAGAACCGGCCCAGCGTGATCCAGCTGGCGCCGCGCCGGTCGATCGAGGCGCGCTCGCGCCAGGCGACGTGGAAGTTCAGCGGCAGCATCAGCAGCAGCAGCGTGACCGGCAGGTAGCTGGCATCGACCAGACCGAAGACCGGGGCGATGATCAGCGCGAAGCCGATGCCCACCGCGCCCTGCACGAAGGCCGCGGCCAGGGTGACGCCCGACAGCAGCAGAAAGGTCGCCAGAGTCACGACGCCCTCGCCGCAAGCTGGCTGTCGGCGGTCGGATGGATGCGCTGGATCGGCGCCCCGGCGATGGCGGGGACGGCAAGGGCGCGAACCTCCTCCAGCAGCGCGCGGGCGTCCCAGTCGACCGGCCAGCCCTGCAGCAGCCGCAGCCGGCCATTGGTGAAGACCGCGTCGATCTGGTCGCGATTGCCGTAGCGCACCAGCTCCCAGCTGAGATCATGCGACGGGGTGAATTCCGGCCGGTCCAGATCGACCAGCAGGAAATCGGCGGCCAGCCCCTCGGCGATGCGGCCGGTGACGGCGCCCAGCCCCGCCGCATCCGCCGCCATCGCGGTCGCGGCCTGCAGCCAAAGCCAGCCCGCGCCGCAGGAACTGTCGCCCGAGGCGAGGCCGTAGCCGGCGCGCTGCAGCGCCTCGGCCGCGTCCATCAGCCGGAAGCCGTCGGCGCGGGTGCCGTCGGTGCCCAGCCCGAAGCGCACCCCCAGCGCCGCCATCTGCAGCGCCGGCGCGATGGCATTGCCCTTCCAGACCGAGGCCACGGGATTGTAGGCGACGGCGGTGCCGGTGTCGCGCAGGATGTTCAGCTCTTGCGGGGTGACCAGCGTCGAATGCGCGATCAGTACCTGCGGCCCCAGCGCGCCCAGATGCGCCAGATGCTCCAGCGGCCGGCGACCATGCGCGACCAGCGAGCGTTCGACCGCGACCAGATGCTCGTTCACATGGGTCTGGAAGATCGCCCCCGCCGCGGCCGCCATGGCCGAGATGCGGCGCAGCATGGCGTCGCTGGCCGCCTCGGGGATCGAGATGGCCAGCGACGGATGCACCAGCGCGTCGCCCTGCCAGCGCGCCAGATGCGCCTCGGCGGTGCGGATGATCTGCTCGGGCTCGGGGACCTGCGCGGCGCCGCCCAGGTCGTTGCAGATCTGGCCGACGACCAGCCGCAGCCCGGTTTCATGCGCGGCCTCGGTCAGCCGGCCGATATGCCCGGCCGAGCGGGTGCCGGCATCGACGGCGGTGGTGAAGCCGCCGCGCAGGCATTCCAGCGCCGCCAGCCGCGACGACAGATGCACCATATGCTCGTCCAGGCTGCCCTCGAGCGGCACCCAGATGCGGCGGAAGATCTCGGAGGGCTCGCCGAAGACCAGCGACTTGCCCAGCGATTGGGTCAGATGCGTATGGCTGTCGATGAAGCCCGGCATCAGCAGGTGCCGGGGCAGGTCGGCGACCGCCAGGCCGGGATGCCGGGCGCATAGCGCCCCGGCCTCGTCGATCTCGGCAAAGCGCCCGTGGCGCAGCAGCACCGCCATGCCTTCGCGCGGGCCGGTCTGCAGCAGCAGGCGGCCGGGTTTCACGATCACCTCGCCGGCCTGTGCAAAAGCCTTGAGGTCGAAGGACGGGCGAAGGTCCTGCATCATGCGTTCTCCTTGACGGGTTCGGGGGCGCCGCGCGGGGCGTTGAGCTGGAACAGGGCGTTGACGACGGCGGCGGTGATCGTGCCCATGGCAAGGCCGTTGCCCAGGACCATCTGCGACCATTGCGGGAACTGGCTGTAGAGGCCGGGCACCAGGATCGGCATCAGCCCCATCGCCAGCCCCGAGGCCAGTGTGAACATCGCGCCATGCCCGCGCAGGTCGACGCGGCCCAGCAGGTCGATGCCGATCACGCCGATGATCGAGAAGACGATGACGGCGGTGCCGCCGACCACCGGCCCCGGCAGGGCGCTGGCCAGCCGCGAGACCGGCGCGATCAGCGCGATCACCACCAGGATCACCCCGGCCATGGCGGTGACATAACGCGACTTCACCCCGGTCGCCCGGACGATGCCGACATTCTCGCCCGAGGTGATGATCAGCGAGGTGCCGAACAGCCCGCCGGCCAGCGAGGCCAGGGCATCGCCGCGAATGGTGCGCGGCACGATGGCATGGGCGTCGCCCTTGCGGCCGGCGATCTCGGCGGTGGCGATGGTCTGGCCGGTCGCCTCGGCCATCGAGATCACCGAGAAGACGATCAGCGGCAGCGAGGCGATCAGGTCGAATTTCGGCATGCCGAAAGGAAACGGCTGCGGCACCGCCACCAGCGGCCCCTGCATCACCCCGGCAAGTTCGATCCGGCCCAGCGCGGCGGCCAGCAGCGTGCCGGCGATCAGCCCCAGCATGACCGAGATGCGCTGCAGCGTGCCGGTGAAGATGCGCGAGAACAGCACCGTCAGACCGATGGTCGCCAGCGCCAGCCCGACATTGACCGGGTCGGCGAAATTCGCCTCGCCCGAGCGTCCGGTGATGGTGCCGCCATAGATCTTGACCAGGTTCACCGCCACCAGCAGCAGCATGGTGCCGACCACGATGGGCGGGAAGAAGCGCAGCAGCCGGCGAAACACCGGCAGTGCCAGGAAATAGAAGACCGAGGTCATCAGCACCGCGCCCACGGCGGTCTGGATGTTGGTCTGCACGGCGATGGCCAGGAAGATGGCGATGGGTGCGCCGCCGGGCACCATGATGAAGGGCAGCCGGGCGCCGAATCCGCCCGGCCCGAAACTTTGCAGGATCGAGCCGAGCCCGCAGATCAGAAAGGTCGCGCTGATGATCGAGACGGTCAGCGCCGTGTCGAAGCCTAGCGTCTGCGCGACCAGGAACACCGCCGTGATCGGCGAGGCCGCCATCACCAGCACATGCTGCAGCCCGAACAGCACCAGGTTTTTCAGCGGCAGCTTCTCGTCGGCGGGCTCCGCCTTGGGCGGGCTGGCTCCGCAGGCCGGGTTCTCCCCAGATATCATGTCATCTCCTCCCCTATGTGAAGCAACCGGCGCATGGCGGGCGACTGGCCTCCAGATCCGATCCAGCCGTCATGCAAATCGGTTTGCTATCTCAAGGCATAGCATGATCGGCGATTCTTGCAAATCGTTTTGTATCAGCTTGCCCGGCCGGGACGGCTGTGCTTCCCTGCAACGGGGGCATTCTGCCCCAGCGAGAGCGCATTGGGCAAACCGACCATTTCCGATCTGGCCCGCGCGGCGGGCGTCTCGCCCACCACGGTCTCGCATGCCTTCAGCGGTCGCCGCCATGTGGATCCCGAGACGCGCGAGCGCATCCACGCGCTGGCGCGCGAGATGGGCTATCATCCGAACAGCGCCGCGCAGCGCCTGCGCAGCGGCCGCACCGGGATCATCGCGCTGGCCTCCTCGATGCCCTTCGCCATCGCGGCCGGGCCGTCGCGGCTGGGCTTTCTGATGGAGATCGCGGCCTCGGCCGCCATCTCGGCGCTGACCCGCGACATCGCGCTGTGCCTGATCCCGCCGCAGCCGCCGGAAAAGAACCTGGACATGCTGGGCTTCGACGGGGTGATCCTGGTCGAGCCGGCCCGCGACGACGCGCTGGTCGAGCATTTCGAAAGCCGGCGCACGCCGGTGGTCTCGATCGGCAAGGTGCCGGGGCGCGGGGACATCCCGGCCATCGACCTGCAATCCCACGATACCGCCCGGCTGCTGCTGGACCACCTGCACAAGCAGGGCTGCCGCCGCATCGCGCTGGTGACGGGAACCAGCCCGCGCGCCAGCCAGATCGAGACCCGCGCCGCCTATCGCGACTTCGCCGCCGCGCAGGCCATGCCGCCCGAGGTGCTGGAACTGGACGAGACCGGCGGTGAGGACCTGGCGCGGGCCAAGGTGGGGGACCTGCTGCGGACCCGGCCAGAGCTCGACGGGCTGATGGTGCCGGTCGATGCCTTCGCCAGCGGCGCGCTGGCCGCCGCGCATGAGCTGGGTCGCGCCGTGCCGGGCGACCTGCGCATGGTCACCCGCTATGACGGCCTGCGCGCCAAGCTGGCCGAGCCGCCGCTGACCGCCGTGGATCTGCATCTGGCGCAGATCGCCGGCATGGCGGTCGAATTGCTGCTGGACCGCATCGACGGCAAGCCGCGGCAGATGCAGGCGCCCCGGCCCGAACTGGTGGTGCGCCGCTCCTCGGCCGCCGAAGATAACCGCAAGTTATGAGTGCGATTGATAAATATAAATTCTAATAATCCCCAGAGTTGCTAAAACCGTCTGGCAAGGCGTGCCGATTCTATCGGGAGAGCCATCGGTTGCGGCCCGGCAAGGCGCCGCAATCCGCACTCGGTCAACCGGCGCCGCAGCAGCGGCGCGGCCCAGCAAAGGAGAGCCAGCATGGACGGAAATGACATCAAGACGGCCGGGAAATGCCCGGTCATGCATGGTGGGAACACCGCCATGGGCAGCTCGGTCACCTCGTGGTGGCCGAATGCGCTGAATCTCGATATCCTGCACCAGCATGACCGCAAGACCAACCCGCTGGGCCAGGACTTCAACTATCGCGACGAGCTGAACAAGCTGGATGTCGGGGCGCTGAAAGCCGACCTGCGCGCGCTGATGACCGACAGCCAGGACTGGTGGCCGGCCGATTACGGCAGCTATGTCGGCATGTTCGTCCGCACCGCCTGGCACGCCGCGGGATCCTATCGCACCTCGGACGGCCGCGGCGGCGCCAATACCGGCAACCAGCGCTTCGCGCCGCTGAACAGCTGGCCCGACAACGTCAACACCGACAAGGGCCGCCGCCTGCTGTGGCCGATCAAGAAGAAATACGGCAACAAGATCTCCTGGGCGGACCTGATCGTGCTGGCCGGCACCGTGGCCTATGAGGCCGCCGGCCTCAGGACCTTCGGCTTCGCCTTCGGCCGCAAGGACATCTGGGCGCCCGAAAAGGACACCTATTGGGGCGAGGAAAAGGAATGGCTCGCGCCCAGCGACAGCCGCTATGGCGACCTGGGCGACGCGAAAAGCCTGGTGAACCCGCTGGCCGCGGTGCAGATGGGTCTGATCTACGTGAACCCCGAGGGGGTGAACGGCAAGTCCGACCCGCAGGCCACCGCCAACATGATGCGCGAGACCTTCGCGCGCATGGGCATGAACGACGAGGAAACCGTGGCGCTGACCGCCGGCGGCCATACCGTCGGCAAATGCCACGGCAATGGCAGCGCCGCCGACCTGAGCCCGGACCCGGAAACCGCCGGTCCCGAATTCCAGGGCCTGGGCTGGCTGAACACCAAGGGCCGCGGCATCGGCCGCAACACCATGGTTTCCGGCCTGGAAGGCGCCTGGACCACCAACCCGACGCAATGGGACAACGGCTTCTTCCAGATGCTGTTCAAGCATGAATGGACGCTGACCCACAGCCCGGCCGGCGCCTCGCAATGGCAGCCGATCAGCATCGCCGAAGAGGACATGCCGGTCGATGTCGAGGATCCCTCGATCCGCCGCATGCCGATGATGACCGATGCCGACATGGCGCTGAAGGTCGACCCGATCTATCGCGAGATCTCGCTGCGCTTCATGAACGATTTCGAGGCCTTCAGCGACGCCTTCGCCCGCGGCTGGTTCAAGCTGACCCATCGCGACATGGGGCCGAAATCGCGCTATCTCGGGCCCGACGTCCCGGCCGAGGACCTGATCTGGCAGGACCCGGTTCCCGCCGGCCGCAGCGATTACGACGTGGCGGCGGTCAAGGCCCGCATCGCCGCCTCGGGGCTGACCGTGCAGGACCTGGTCGCCACCGCCTGGGACAGCGCCCGGACCTATCGCGGCTCGGACCATCGCGGCGGCGCCAATGGCGCACGCATCCGCCTGGCGCCGCAAAAAGACTGGCAGGGCAACGAGCCCGAGCGCCTGGCACGGGTTCTGGCGGTGTTGGCGCCCATCGCCGCCGAGACCGGGGCGAGCCTTGCGGACGTGATCGTGCTGGGCGGCAATCTGGGCGTCGAGCAGGCGGCGCGGGCCGCCGGTCATGACGTCAGCGTGCCCTTCGCCCCGGGTCGCGGCGACGCGACGGCCGAACAGACCGATGCCGAATCCTTCGATGTGCTGGAACCGCTGGCCGACGGTTTCCGCAACTGGCAGAAGCAGGATTACGTCGTCTCGCCCGAGGAAATGCTGCTGGACCGCGCCCAGCTTCTGGGTCTGACCGCGCCCGAGATGACGGCGCTGGTCGGCGGGATGCGCGTCATCGGCGCCAACCATGGCGGCAGCAAGCATGGCGTCTTCACCGACCGGATCGGCGCGCTGACCAACGACTTCTTCGTCACCCTGACCGACATGGGCAATACCTGGGTGCCGGCCGGCAAGGATCACTACGAGATCCGCGACCGCAAGACCGGCGCGAGCCGCTACACCGCGACCCGCGTGGACCTGGTCTTCGGCTCGAACTCGATCCTGCGCGCCTATGCCGAGGTCTATGCCCAGGACGACAATGCCGGAAAATTCGTGCGCGATTTCGTGGCGGCCTGGACCAAGGTGATGAATGCCGACCGCTTCGACCTGGCGGCCTGATCCCTTCCGACGCTTCCGCCGCGCCCCGGCGCGGCGGTAAGGTGGGTTAACGAGTTAAAGGGGCCGGATTCCGGCCCCTGATTCATTTCCGGGCCGGCGCCGCACCGCCCTGCCCGCGCAGCGCCCGCTCGTGAAAGACGAAGCCCAGGAGGTTCAGCAGCACCTGCGCCGCCAGGATCGCCGTGCCGCCGGTCGGATCGTAATCCGGCGCCACCTCGACCAGGTCGATGCCCACCACCTCATGCCGCCGCGCCAGCGCCTGCAGCATCTCCAGCACCTCGTAATACAGGAAGCCGCCATGGCTGGGCGTGCCCGTCCCCGGCGCGATCGAGGGGCAGAAGCCGTCGATGTCCAGCGTCACATAGACCCGGGCGCCCGGCGGGATGCGGTCGATCACCCCCTGCGGCCCCAGCACCCGGGCCTGCCGCACCGACAGGATGTCCGAACCCATGGCGCGCGCCGCCTGGTAGCCGTCGCGCGCCGTCGACGAGACGTTGCGGATGCCGACCTGCGTCAACCCGCTGACCCAGGGCTTCTCGGCGGCGCGGCGCATCGGGTTGCCATGGCCGTTGCGGACGCCGTGCCGCTCGTCCACGAAATCCAGATGCGCGTCGATCTGCAGGATGTGGATCGGCCCCTGCCCCTCGAAGGCGTCGATGCAGGGGATGTTGACCGAATGGTCGCCGCCGATCACCACCGGCAGGGCGCCGGCCGCCAGGGCCGCCTCGACCCCGGCGCGGATATTGGCGTGGCTTTTCACCGTGTCGGTATGGACGATATCGGCATCGCCCAGATCGACGATGCGCACCTCGGGGCCCAGATAGGTGCAGTCGTCCTCGTGATCGTAGGCGCCGGCATGGCCGAAGCTGAACAGCGTCGAGGCCTCGCGCACCGCGCGCGGCCCGAAGCGGGCGCCGGCGCGGAACTGCGTGCCGAAGTCGAAGGGCGCGCCCAGCACTGCCACATCGGCGTCGATGCGCGACCAGTCCTGGACATAGGGCCGCTTGCCGAAGGTCGAAATGCCCACGAAGGGCAGGTTCAGGCGGCCGGTTTCATAGGCGGGACGGGTCTCGGTCATGGGCTTTCCCCCTGCATGGATCATGCCGGGACTATGCCGCGCCGGTATTTGCGATAAACAGGAAGTCACCGATCCTTACTTTGGCGTTTTTGAAGCAATGCGGATCAGCGACTATACCCTGCGCAACCTGCGCAGCTTCTGCGCCGTGGTCGAGCATGGCGGCCCCAGCGGCGCGCAGGCGGTGCTGGGCGCCAGCCTGTCGGTGATCTCGACGCATCTGAAGGATCTGGAACTGTCGCTGGGCTTCAGGCTTTGCCAGCGCGGGCGCGGCGGCTTCGCGCTGACCGACAAGGGCGCCGAGGTCTATCGCGAGGCCAAGCGCATGCTCGGTTCGGTCGAACTGGCCGAGGCCAATCTGGGCGCGCTGCGCCGGGTGCTGGCCGGCCATCTGCGCGTCGGGCTGGTGGACAGCGAGGCCGACAATCCCGACCTGCCGGTGCATCGCGCCATCCGCCGCTTCTTCCGGCGCGAACAGGAGGTGCGGCTGAGCCTGGAGATCGGCACCACCGAGGCGCTGAGCAAGGGGCTGCAGACCGGCGACATCCATGTCGCCATCGGCCCCTTTCCCAGCCGCCAGCCGAATGTGGATTACCGCCCGGTCTGGGCCGAGGAGCACGCGCTTTATTGCGGCCGCAGCCACCCGCTGTTTGCGCAGGAACAGGTGGGCATCGAGGATCTGTCGCCCCATGCCGTCACCGCCCGCCCCTATCTGCAACGCGCCGAGCTGGCGACGCTGCGCGAGCCCAGGGTGCGGGCCTCGGTCTCGAACATGGAGGCGCAGGCGGTGCTGATCCGCAGCGGCTGCTTCCTGGGCTTCCTGCCGCTGCATTTCGCCGAAACCTGGGTGCGGCGCGGCGAGATGCGGCGCATCGGTGGGCTGGGGCTGGAATGGTTGTCGCAGTTCTACGTCGCCCTGCGCATCCAGCCCGAACCGCCCGAGATCGCCCGCATCTTCGCCGCCGACCTGGCACGGGAACTGGCGCCGGCCCCGGCGGTCTAGCGCCGGCCCATCAGCCGGGCCATGTCCAGCATCCGGTTGGAAAAGCCCCATTCGTTGTCATACCAGCCGAAGACCCGGGTCAGCCCGCCCGCCACCGAGGTCTCGGGCCCCGCGAGAACGATGGATTCCGGCCGCGCCCGCAGGTCGCTGGAGACCAGCGGTTTTTCCGTCCAGCCGAAGACCGGAGAGCCCTGGGCCGCCGCCTGCAGCACCGCGTTCACCCCGGCCGCATCGGTCGGGCGGGCGCTGGCGAAGGTCAGGTCGATGCAAGAGACGCTGGCCGTCGGCACCCGGATCGCCCGCGCCGCCACCCGCCCGGCCAGATGCGGCAGCACCGTGCCGATCAGCCGCCCGGCGCTGGTCGTGGTCGGCACCATGGACAGCGCCGCCGCCCGCGACCGCGCCGGATCGCCGCGCGGCTTGTCCACCGTGGGCTGGCTGCCGGTATAGCAATGCACCGTGGTCATCTGCCCCGAGACCACGCCGAAAGCCTCGTCCAGCACCCGCAGCAAGGGCGCCAGCGCATTGGTCGTGCAAGAGGCGTTCGAGACGATGCGCTGGCCGTCCAGCTGGTCCTCGTTGGCACCGATCACCACGGTCACGTCGGCCTGGTCCGAGGGGCCCGAGATCAGCACCGCGCCCGCCCCGGCCTCGATCCCGCGCTCGACCACCGCGCGCGAGCCGGTCATGCCGGTGCATTCCAGCACGACATCGACGCCCGACAGGTCCAGCCGGCGCAGGTCCGGCGCGGAATGGAAGGGGATCGCCCGGCCATCGACGACCAGCGCGCCATCGGCCACCGCGACCTGCCCGCGCCAGGGGCCGAAGACGCTGTCATATTCGAACAGATAGGCACAATTCGCGAGCGGCTCGATATCGTTGATCAGCACGAGGTCCAGATCCTCGTAACCGCCCTGCGCCCAGATGCGCAGGATCGAGCGGCCGATGCGCCCGAAGCCGTTCAACGCCAGCCTGATCCTTCTTTCCGCCACGCGCTCCTCCTCCTCGGCGCAAGCCGGGCGGGCCGGCTGCCCCGCAAGGGGTCGGCCTCACCCGTCTCGGTCCAAAGTTGCGAACCCGCCGGCTTGCGGCGCGTCCCCCTCTGTCCTTTTGCCTGAGAGCGTCACCGCATGGCGGCTTCTTCCTTCGGCGGATGCGCGGGGCATCTCTCTCCAGAGTGTCGGTCCGGCAGTCTGCTTGCCTGAGAGATCCGGGGCGTTGCTCCGTCGGCGCGGGACTGAACCCGACTCTCCTGTCCGAACCGGGGCGGAGGCTGGCACAGTCCCGCCGGTTTGGAAAGGCCCCGAATCCGCCATGCTCCGCCGCCGTCCGGCCCGACCAGCCCAGCCGCCGCGGCGACAAATGGCGATGCGGTCGACGCAGGCCGGCCAGGCACCCCGGACTGAAACGGAAAACGGCGCCCCTGCCATGCTGGGACGCCGTTGGTCGGGATGGTCGAAGCGCCGGGAAAGCCCCGGCGCGGCCTGTTCCGCGCGCGCCGTCGGGGGCGCGCGGGCCTCAAGCCGTCAATGCCGCGACATCGGGATGCCGCCCCGTTCGGGCGTGCTGATTTCCGCCTGCTTGACCATGTACATGATCGCCAGGCGGCGCTTGTTCTGCTGTTTCTGGACAGTTTTCCTGCGGATCGTTTTTCTTGCCATGTTTTTCGTCGTTCCTGTTGAGCGGCGGCCATGCGCCCCTCGCGTCCCCCTTGCGGAAGACCCGGGCGCGGTTGTCGCCGCAGCACGCTCGCCTGCCTGCCGTGACCGGCCTGCGAACGCGGTTATTTCGTGGGCTTGCGCTTGGCGGGGGCTTCGGTCGGCCCGGCCGCGTCGCGGGCCAGGCGCTGCGCCCGAAGGCTGGCAGTCAACTCGGCGCGCCGTTGCTTCTGTTCTTCGATGATCAGCCGTGCTTCGGAAGTGGTCCGGTCCATCGCGGTCATCGGCGCGGGATCGCGAAACAGGCCTTTGGCTTTGTCCTTGGGTGCCATGCGGGCCTCCAGAGGGTGTGGTCCGGCCATGATCGGCCGGACCGGGTGCCGTTCAGCGCAAGGGCTCAGGCGAGCACGAGGTTGCGCGCCGACTGGCGGCCGTCGCGACCCGATTCGATCTCGAACGTCACGGCCTGGCCGTCGTTCAGATGATGGATGCCGGCGCGCTCAAGCGCGCTGATGTGCACGAACACGTCCTTGCCGCCATCTTCCGGGGCGATGAAGCCGAAGCCTTTGGTGGCGTTGAACCATTTCACGGTGCCATTGGCCATCGTGATATCTCCTTCATGTCTGTCGCCCGCGACATGCGGCGACCCGGCTCAGTCAGTTCGAAACGCAGACTGAAGCCGAAAGGAGACAGGTGCAGAGAGAAATAACGTTGCCGGGCCAAAATGGGCCCACGGCCATCATAAATCAAGAGGCTCGGGCCGCCGGGGTGGCTTCGGCAGGCCCATCCTACAGGCAAGTAACTGAATAAACCTCATAAATTCCTTATTTCGGACTTTCGGGGTCACGCCGAGCCCGCTGCCGGACAGGGAAAAATGCCGGCAAACGCCTGCTTGTCACGCGCTGCAACGCAGCGGTAATATTGCGTGATCCGAAAGCAGCGGTTACAAAACTGTGAGGATATCCGGCGTAAGCTGGAACCGAACCGCGCCGGCGGATGCAACCGGCGCCACCCAATTCGTCCGCATTGGCTACCGCCCGCGCAGCGGGTCGTGGCGCTGGATGATCAACGAAAACTGAAGAAAGGACCTCGTATGTGGACTCGCGTTCCGACGACTGTCGATGGAAAGGCCATTTCTGGGGACTGGACGATAACCCTCAACGATCGGCCCGTCGGCCGCATCTCGCATGATTCGCAGGGGCCGGGCGTCGGCGCCTGGACCTGGATGATGCTGGATCGCGGCGATGCGGGCGGCCGCGCCTGGACCGAAGAGGCGGCGCTGTCGGCCATCAAGGAGACGGTCGGCAATTCTTCTGCCGAGGTCGCCTGACCTAGGGACGGGGCGCCGGCAAGGGCGCCCTGCCATACTTTCCGGCCCCGCCGGGCCGAACCCCCGGCCGTGCCATGCTTGGCCATCTGACCATCGCGGCCAAGGCCGCCTCGCGGCAAGAATTTCCGGCAGGTAGGGGAAGGGGTGGTAGGCCCGGAGGGACTCGAACCCCCAACCAAGGCGTTATGAGCGCCCTGCTCTGACCATTGAGCTACAGGCCCCGAACGCCGCCACCTTTGATCAAGCCCAAGGCATTCGTCAAGGATCAGATCGCCGCTTTCCCCCAATCGCCGCGCCCGCAGTCCGGCGGCATCGCAGACTTGATCCCGCAGGCCCTCTGTGGGCTGATGGCGGGCGAAGCCGCCCGTTGCCGGTCGCGGCCCCAAACCGGAGATCAGACCATGCCCAGATCCGCACTGCTTTCCCCGCTTGCCCCCGCCGCCGCTGTCGCCGCCCTCGCCGCCGCCGTTGCCGCCTCGCCCGCGCTGGCGCAGGATCCGGCCAGCTGCGGCGCGGTCCGCTTCTCGGACCCCGGCTGGACCGACATCACCGCCACTAACGGCGTCGCCACGGCGGTGCTGCAGGGCCTGGGCTACACGCCGCAGATCAGCACGCTGTCGGTGCCGGTCGGCTACGAGGCGCTGAAGAACGCCGATACCGATGTCTTCCTGGGCAACTGGATGCCGGCGCAGCAGAAGTTCCGCGACGATCTCGACGCCTCGGGCAAGGTCGAGGAACTGGTGCAGAATCTGGAAGGCGCCAAGTTCACGCTGGCGGTGACCGATGCCGCCGCCGGTCTGGCCGTCGCGGATTTCGCCGGCCTCGACGCGCATCGGGACGCCTTCCAGGGCAAGATCTACGGCATCGAGCCCGGGGCGCCGGCAAACCAGATCATCCAGAAGATGATCGAGGCGGACAAGTTCGGCCTCGGCGACTGGGAGCTGGTCGAATCGAGCGAACAGGGCATGCTGGCGCAGGTGCAGCGCAACGACGCCGCCGGAACGCCCTCGGTCTTTCTGGCCTGGGCACCGCATCCGATGAACGTGACGCTGAAGATCACCTATCTGGCTGGCGGGGACGCGGAGTTCGGCCCGGATTTCGGCGGCGCCACGGTCCATACCGTCGCCCGCAAGGAATGGGTGGCCGCCTGCCCCAATGTCGCCAAGCTGTTCAGGCAGATGACCTTCACCGTGGATCAGGAAAACGTGCTGATGGGCAAGATCCTCGACGACGGCGTCGATGCGGTCGAAGCGGCGCGGGGCTGGATCGCCCAGAACCCCGATGCGGTGGCGAAATGGCTTGACGGCGTGACCACCCTGGATGGAAAACCCGGCGCTGAAGCAGTCATGGCATCGGTGAAGTAATTGAAATATCCCAATATCCTGATCGTGATGGCCGACCAGCTGTCGGGGGTGCTGTTCCCCGACGGCCCGGCCGAGTTCCTGCATGTGCCGCATCTGCGCAAGCTGGCGGAACGCTCGACCCGTTACGCCAACGCCTATACCGGCAGCCCGCTTTGCGCGCCGGGGCGGGCCAGCTTCATGTCGGGGCAATTGCCGCGCCGCACCCGGGTCTATGACAATGCCGCCGAGTTCTGCTCGGACATCCCGACCTATGCCCATCACCTGCGCCGGGCGGGCTATCACACCTGCCTGTCTGGCAAGATGCATTTCGTCGGCCCCGACCAGCTGCACGGTTTCGAGGAACGGCTGACCACCGACATCTACCCGGCCGATTTCGGCTGGACCCCGGATTATCGCAAGCCGGGCGAGCGCATCGACTGGTGGTATCACAACCTGGGCTCGGTCACCGGCGCCGGCGTGGCCGAGATCACCAACCAGTACGAATATGACGACGAGGTCGCCTATCACGCCACCCGCAAGCTCTACGACCTGGCGCGCGGTGCCGACGACCGGCCCTGGTGTCTGACCGTCAGCTTCACCCATCCGCACGACCCCTTCGTCGCCCGGCGCAAGTATTGGGATCTCTACGAGGGCATCCCGGAACTCGAACCGCCCGAGGCGATTCCCTACGCGCGGATGGACCCGCATTCGCAGCGGCTGATGGATGCCAGCGACTGGCGCGGGCTCGAGGTCACGCCCGAGCATGTCCGCCGCGCCCGCCAAGGCTATTTCGCCAACATCTCCTATGTCGACGACAAGCTGGGCGAGATCATGGACGTGCTGGAGCGCACGCGGCAGGAGGCGATCGTGGTCTTCCTGTCCGACCATGGCGAGATGCTGGGCAGCCGCGGCATGTGGTTCAAGATGAACTTCTTCGAAGGCTCGGCCCGCGTGCCCCTGATGATCGCGGCGCCGGGGATGGCGCCGGGACGGGTGGACCAGCCGGTCTCGACCATCGACGTGCTGCCGACGATCTGCGACCTCGCGGGCATCTCGATGTCCGAGGTGGCGCCCTGGACCGACGGCCGCTCGCTGGCGCAAGGCGCCGGGGGGCGCGGGCCGGTGGCGATGGAATACGCGGCCGAGGGCAGCATCGCGCCGCTGGTCTGCCTGCGCGACGGCGATTGGAAATATGTCGCCTGCGCCGCCGACCCGGACATGCTGTTCAACCTGGCCGATGACCCGGACGAACGGCAGAACCGCGCCACCGACCCGGCCGCGGCCGAGGTGCTGGCGCGGATGCGCGCCATGGCGGCCGAACGCTGGGATCTGGCCGCCTATGACGCCGAGGTGCGCGAAAGCCAGGCCCGGCGCTGGGTGGTCTACGAGGCGCTGCGCAACGGCGCCTATTTCCCCTGGGACCACCAGCCGCTGATGCAGGCCTCGGAACGCTACATGCGCAACCACATGGACCTGAACGTGCTGGAGGAATCCAAGCGCTTCCCGCGGGGCGAGTGAATGGTGCCGCTGTCCTCCGGCCGCTTCGCGGCGATCCGCCTGCAGCCGGGCGAGGATCCGCTGGCGGCGCTGCGCGCCCTGCAGCGCCGGACGGGGGCGGCGGCCATGGCGCTGGTCACCTACGTGGGCAGCCTGACCCGCGCGGTGATCCGGCACGCGAACCGGGACGAGGCCAGCGAATATCGCGGCCATTTCGAGATCACGGCGCTGACCGGCACCATCGACCCCGCCGGCCAGCACCTGCATCTGACCATCGCCGATGCCGAGGGCCGGGCCTTCGGCGGCCACCTGCTGCCGGGCTGCGAAATCTACACCACGGCCGAGATCGTGGTGCTGATCCTGGACGATCTGGGCTTCGCCCGCGCACCCTGCCCGCTTTCCGGCCATGACGAACTGATCGTGCGGCCCGCGCCATAGGAACGCGGCCCGCCGGTCCGGGGCCGCTCCGCCCCCTGCGACCCGGCGTCACGGCGGGGAACCCGCTCCGCCGCCGGGGCGTTGCCCCGCCGTCATCAGTCAAGAGGATCCCGCCATGTCCGACCTGCTTGTCATCGCCTTCGACGACGAGGCGACCGGCTTCGAGCTGCGCACCGAACTGGTCAAGATGCAGAAGGAATACCTGATCGAGCTTGAGGACGCGGTGGTCGTCACCCGCCCCACGGCCGAAGACATCCAGTTGCACCAGGCCGTGAACCTGACCGCGGCCGGCGCGCTTGGCGGCGGCTTCTGGGGCACGCTGGTCGGGCTGATCTTCCTGAACCCGCTGATCGGCGCCGCGGTGGGCGCCGGCGCCGGCGCCATTGCCGGCAAGCTCTCGGATATCGGCATCAATGACGATTTCATGCGCGGGCTTGGCCAGTCCATCCCGCCCGGCGGCTCGGCCGTCTTCATCCTGGTGCGCAAAATGACCGCCGACAAGGTTCTGGCGCGGCTGGAAGGCTTCCACCTGCGCGGCCGGGTGCTGCAGACCTCGCTGCCCGATGCCGAGGAAGACCGCCTGCGCGAGGCCTTTGCCGGCGGCAAGCTGGGCACGGCGCTTGGCGTGCCTCAGGCGGACCAGCCGGCCGCCTCGGTTCCGCCGACCCCAGCCTGACGCTTGACGCAAGGGGCATGGCCGTGACAGGACGCGGCCATGCCCCGCCGCATGGACACCCTGGAAGACCCCGAGGCGCTGACCGAGCCGCCGACGCCCCGCGCCCGCCGGCGCTGGCGGCCGTTCAGGCGCATGGCGCTGTGGTTCTGGGGCTGGTTTTCCTGGATCGGCGCCCGGCTGCTGGCGCTGATGTTCGTGCTGGTCTTCCTGTTTTCCTTCATCAACCCGCCGACCACCTGGACCATCATCCAGGGCCAGCGCGAATTTCCCGGTCGGGCCGAGCGCGCATGGGTCGGCCTGGACGCGATCTCGCCGCACATGGTCCGCGCCGTGGTCGCGGCCGAGGATGCCAATTTCTGCAACCACTGGGGTTTCGACATGGTCGAGATCCGCCGGGTCATCGCCTCGGGCTCGTCGCGCGGCGCCTCGACCATCAGCCAGCAGACCGCCAAGAACGTGTTCCTGTGGCAGGGGCGCAGCTGGCCGCGCAAGGTGATGGAAACCGCCTATACCCCGATGATCGAGGCGCTGTGGTCCAAGCGCCGCATCGTCGAGGTCTATCTGAACATCGCCGAATTCGGCCGCGGCGTCTTCGGGATCAAGGCTGCGGCGGAATATTACTATCAGACCACGCCCGACAAGCTGAGCCTGCGGCAGGCGGCGGCGCTGGCTTCGATCCTGCCGGCGCCGCGCACGCGCAACCCGCAGACCGGCTCGGCCCGCACCCGCGCGATCGTCAGCGGCGCGCAGACGATCCGGGCGGATGGCCGCGATTCCTGCCTGGTGCTTGAGCGCTGATCTGCCCCGCAGCGCCAGGACGGTTGAATCCGCGCGCGCCCGGGCGTATCAACCGGAAGCCCGCGAACGAACGGTTTCCCCTCATGAATACTTCCTCGCCCAGTTCCACCATCCGCCTTTACCACGTCGCCCTGTCGCCGTTCTGCCGCAAGGTCCGGCTGGTGCTGGCCGAAAAGCGGATCGAGGTCGAGCTGGTCGAGGACCGCTTCTGGGAGCCGGGGTCCGAGATCCTGCGCCGCAACCCGGCGGGCAAGCTGCCGGTGCTGCGCATGGACGGGCGGCTGCTGGCGGAAAGCCAGGCGATCTGCGAATACCTGGACGAGGTGCAGCCGCAGCCGGCGCTGATGCCCCATGCCGCCATCGAGCGCTACGAGGTCCGCCGGCTCTGCGCCTGGTTCGACGACAAGTTCAACGCCGAGGTGACCCGGCCGGTGATGACCGAACGGGTCTGGAAGAAGGTGATGCGGCTGGGCTACCCGGATTCGCGCACCGTCAAGGCCGGGCTGTCGGCGATCCGTTATCATCTCGACTACATGAAAAGCCTGCTGGAACATCGCCGCTGGCTGGCGGGCGACGTGATGACGCTGGCCGATTTCGCCGCCGCGGCGCATCTGTCCTGCCTCGACTACATCTCGGACGTGGACTGGACCCATTCGGCCGAGGTGCAGGAATGGTATGCCAAGATCAAGTCGCGGCCCGCCTTCCGCAGCCTGCTGGCCGACCACCTGCCTGGGGTGCACCCGGCGCCGCATTATGCCCTGCTCGACTTCTAGGCCGACCGACCCGGCCGAGATCCGTTCCCGGCTCGAGGGTCAGGCGCGGGCCGAGGGTTTCTCGGCCCTCGGCATTTGCGCCCCCGATGCGGTGCCCGGCTTGCCCGGACGGCTGGCGGCCTTTCTAGAGCAGGGCCGCCACGGCCAGATGGGCTGGATGGCCGAACGGACGCATTGGCGCGCCTCGCCCGCCGGCCTCTGGCCCGAGGCGCGGTCGGTCGTCATGCTGGCCGAGCTTTACACCCCCGAGCATGACCCGATGGAGGTCATCCATTACAAGGACCGCGGCGCGGTCAGCGTCTATGCCCAGGGCAAGGACTATCACGACCTGGTCAAGAAGCGGCTGAAACGGCTGGGCGGCTGGCTGGTCGGGCTGACCGGCTGCGAGATCAAGGTTTTCGTCGACACCGCCCCGGTGATGGAAAAGCCGCTGGCGCAGGCGGCGGGGCTGGGCTGGCAGGGCAAGCACACCAACCTGCTGTCGCGCGATCTGGGCAGCTGGTTCTTCCTGGGCGCGATCTTCACCACGCTGGACCTGCCCCGGGACGCGGCCGAGCGCAGCCATTGCGGCTCCTGCCGGGCCTGCCTCGACGCCTGCCCGACCGGGGCCTTTCCGGCGCCCTATCAGCTGGATGCGCGGCGCTGCATCTCCTACCTGACCATCGAGCACAAGGGGCCGGTCGACCCCGAACTGCGGCCGATGCTCGGGAACCGCATCTATGGCTGCGACGACTGCCTGGCCGCCTGTCCCTGGAACAAGTTCGCGCAAGCCGCGACCGAGCTGCGTTATCACGGCCCGCATGGCGGCCCGGCGCTGGCCGAGCTGGCGCAGCTCGACGACGCGGGCTTCCGCGAACGCTTCTCGGGTAGCCCGATCAAGCGCATCGGCCGCGATCGCATGGTCAGGAACGTGCTTTACGCCATCGGCAATTCGGGGCTTGCGCATCTGCGCCCCGTGGCCGATGGCTTGCTGAACGACCCCGACCCCGCCGTCGCCGATGCGGCACGCTGGACCTGCGAGCGCCTGCCATGATCCCTCACAGCCCGCTGCGCGGCGTCATCCTGAAATGCCTCAGCGTCGTGGTGTTCACGCTGATGGGCACACTGGTCAAGGCCACCTCCGAGGACGGCCTGGGCGTGCCGCCGGGCCAGCAGGTGTTCTTTCGCTCGTTCTTCGCCATTCCGGTGATCCTGGGCTGGCTGGCCTGGCGGGGCGACCTGCGCACCGGGCTGCGCACCTTTCGCCCGATCGGGCATTTCTATCGCGGCATCATCGGCACCTGCGCCATGGTGCTGAGCTTCTGGGGGCTGGCGCTGCTGCCCTTCCCCGAGGCCACCACACTGGGCTATGCCGCGCCGCTGATGACGGTGATCTTTGCCGCGATGTTCCTGGGCGAAGAGGTGCGGGCCTTTCGCCTGGGCATGGTGCTGCTGGGGCTGGTCGGGGTGGTGATCGTGCTGTCGCCCCGGCTGGGCCAGGGCACCGGCGGCCTGCAGCACAGCCTGGGCGCCATGGTGGCGCTGTCGGCGGCGGCCTGCACAGCGCTGGCGATGATCTTCGTGCGCAAGCTCGCGCAGGAGGAGCAGACCTCGGCCATCGTGTTCTGGTTCTCGCTGACCTCGACGGTGCTGGGACTGCTGACCCTGCCCTTCGGCTGGGTGGCGACGGATCTGCAAACCACGCTGACGCTGATCGCCATCGGCCTGCTGGGCGGGCTCGCGCAGATCCTGCTGACCTTGGCCTATCGCTTTGCCGATGCCTCGCTGATCGCGCCCTTCGAATATTGCTCGATGCTGCTGGCGCTGGCCATCGGCTGGTACGTCTTCGGCGAGGCGCCGACGCTGACCATGCTGGCCGGCGCCGCGCTGGTGATCCTGGCCGGCATCCTGATCATCTGGCGCGAGCGGCGGCTGGGTCTTGAACGCAACCGCCAGCGCAAGGCCATGACCCCGCAGGGTTGATCAGGGCTGGCCGCCGAAGCCGAAGGCGACGTAATCGCGCAGATAGGCTTTTTTCGCCGCGCCGCGCAGTTCCTGTTCGTTCAGGAAGGCGGGAAAGGGATCGGGATCGGGGAAATCCGCCGGCGCCCGGATGCCGGCGCTGGCGGCAAGCCAGGACAGGTCGCGCGGCAGGTCCGATTCGCGCAGCAGCATGTCGGGGGCGCCGAAGCGGGCGAAACCGGCCAGCACCTCGGACTGGCTGGCCCAGCCGGGATAGGCCGGCAGCGTGGTCTGGCCGTTCAGGTTGCGGCGCAGGAAGTCGAGGAAGGCCGCGAACAGTTCGGCCTTGCGGCCCTGGTCCAGCCCGGCCAGTTCCTGATCCGGCGGCAGGGCGACGCGATGGATCTGCCGCATCAACTGGCGCAGCTCGGCATTCTTGCCGCGCAGCAGGCTGTCGAAGGCCGCCCAGGCGCGCAGCAGCGGGTGGCGCAGCACGGTGAAGCTGCGGTGGCCGACATGCTGGCGCTTCCATTGCCGCAGGCTGTTCTGGTTGAAATCGCCCGCGACATCGCCCATCCGCCGCAGCCAACCCCCGACCGGGCCGGTCGGCCCGCCCTTGATCGGCATGAAGATCAGCCCCTTGCCCGCCTCGGCCCCCAGGAACGAGGGCACGGCCGGACCCTTGCGCGGCTCGAAATTCGGGATGCGGCGCAGCATGAACGGATCGAGGCGTGCCAGCTCCGCCTGCATCTCGTCGAAATTCTCGACCTTCTCGGCAAGCTCGCGCGGGTTCTGCGGCACCTGGTCGTTGGCCGGCTCGACCCGCTCGAGGTCGGTGCGGCCGAGCCAATGCAGCAGCCCGGTCATCACCTCGGCGTCGCGCAGATCCTCGTAGCCCAGCCAGAAGCCGGCCTGACCGGTGACCTGCAGGCGGTGCAGCACCTTCAGCTGGAACGCCTCGATCTCGCCCACCACCTGGCGGAATTCCTCGGCGTCGAAGCGGGCGGCGGCGGGGATCGGGGTCTCGGTCTCGTTCAGCTTCCACTGGTTGGTGGCCCGCGCCAGCGCGGTCGAGACATAGCTGTCCACCGGGTTGCGGGTCAGGATGATCTTGGCGCAGGCCCGATCCTCCATGATGGCGTCGAAGACCCGCGGGTCGTGGTCGTGGAAATAGCGGAATCCCGGCAGGTGGTTCGGCTTGTCGAAGATCGCCGCCAGCAGCCGGTGCGGATCGGCGTCGCGCTCGGCCATGGTGATGCCCTTGAGCGCGTCCTTGTCGGGCCAACCCATCATGTAGGGGTTGAAGGCCTCGCCGAAGCAGGTGACGCGCTTGACCCCGTTCAGCGTCGCCTCGAGCAGGTTCGAGCCGGTGCGCATCTCGGCGAAGATGACGAAGCTGCGAAAGGGCTGGGTCATGGCGCGGAACTTTCTTCAGGGACGGGTGTGGAAGGCGCGGGCGAAATGTCGGTGGCGGGGAATTCCCCCATCAGCTGCGGCCGCAAGCCGGCATTGCGCAGCCTTTGCAGAAAGCGGCCCATGCCGGCGACGTCGCGCATGGGCGGCAGGTTGGTCGCCGCTTCGGGATCGCCGCCCAGCTGGCGCAGCACGCCGCGCAGGGCGTCGGCGGGCCGGGCGCAGAAGTCGCCCAGGGTCCAGACCTGCGTCTGCGCCTTGAGCCAGACCGAGTTCAGCACCTCCATCTGCGCCAGCTCGGTGCGCTGCAGGATGGCGGCGACGCGGCGGATATCGTCGAAGGGCATATCGGAATGCAGCAGCGGCACCGCCCAGGCGCCGGTGATGACGAAGATCCGCGCATTGGGGTCGGTGGCGGTGAACCAGTTCATCTCTTGCCCGTCGCGCGGACTGAATTGCCAGACCTGCATCCGCTGGGTGACGCGGATCAGATTGGCGACGAAACCGCGCTGGTCCAGGTCGCGCAGCGCGGCGCTGTCCGACAGCCCCCCCGGCCCGATCGGCGAGCGGCCGGCGAATTCGGCGCCGTGGACCGCGAACAGGTGGCCATGCACATCGGCATCGACGCGGCTGGAGAGCCAGGGCTCGAAATCGGGGAACAGGTCGCTGAAGCCCTGCAATACGCCATAGGCCGCCGAGGTCTTGCCGTTCTCGCGGTCCTTCAGCGGAAAGCGGCTCTGCATGTAAAGCCCCGGCCGGCCCAGGCTGCACCGCGCCACGGCCTGGCTGATCATCCGGTCCAGCCGTTCGGGCCGCGGCTCGTCGGCCGAGGGACGGGCCGTATCGCCATGCGGGAAATGCGCGTAAAGCCGATGGGCGCGGCGCCAGATCTTGCGCGCCACGAAGCAGCGCGATTGTTCCAGCATCCCCAGATGGTCGTCGTAGAAGATATAGGGCTTGCCCTGCCCGTCGAACTTGGCCAGCGTCAGCGAACGGCTTTCGATATTGCGCGAATGCCGGCGGGCCAGGCTCTGGAAATAGCTCTCGTCGGGGATCCAGACCCGGCGGAAATAGCGGTCGAACTCGGCCCGGCGCGGATCGGCCAGGATGGCGCGCAGGGTCGGCCGCGTCAGGCACCACCATTGCGAGCCCAGATGCGGCACCAGGCCCTGCGGGATGCGGCGCTTGTAGCGCAGCCGGCGCTGCAACGCGACATAGCGGTCGAACAGCTTGCGCCGGCGCCGCCACGAGAAGGGAAAGTGCAGGGTGAAGCGTTCCTCGTTCAGCCCGCCCACGGTCCAGCCGACATCCGCCGCGGTCACGCTTTCGATGAAGTCGCGCCGGGGATGCAGGGCCAGGAAGGCGCGCAGATCCTGCACCGGCCGCAAGGGCAGGCAGGAGCCCGAGACCACCATCACATGCGTCAGGTCCTCGAAGCGGTCAAGCAGCAGCGCCGCCGCATCCTGAGTGGCCTGCACCAGGCTGAACATGCCCCATTCGCAGGAATGCCGGGGGCTGAACAGCACCTGCGGCAGATCCGCCAGAGCGCCGCGCATCGCCGCCATCCCGGCGGCCGGCGCCTTGGCATCGACATGCACCGCCACCGAGGCGCCGCCCTCGGCCCAGACCCGCGCCATGCGGGCGGCGGTCGGCAATTCGTCGTGACAGAGCATGATCACGCCCAGCCGGATCTCGCCCCCGCCGCTCATGCCCAGTGCCCCTTGGAGATCAGGCCCAGATCCTCGAGCTGGCGCCAGTCCTGCAGCTCGCAGGACTGCTCGCACCAGAAGTCCGGATCGTCCTGCAGGCCCGAATGATAGGCCATGTATTCCTGGCTGTCGGCGTAATGCTGCCGCCGGGTCAGCTCCTCGGCGGATTTCTCGACGAACGTGGACAGGAACTTGGCATGCAGCAGGCAGCCCGAGGCCTTTTCGCCGCCATGCTCGTCATAGACGATGTTCAGCGAACGCGGCAGCAGCATGTGGGTCGAGCTGACATAGGCATAGGACCGCTCCCACCGCACCAGCGGGATCTTGTTCAGCGCCGGACCATTGCCGGGATCGTCGGCAAAGAAGGCCCGGCCGCGCGGCCCGCCCTGGATCCACAGGTTGCCATATTCCCAGTTCTTGCGGATCGTGTAATTCGCCGGATCGAACCAGCGCGCGATCTCGAACGGATCCTGCCCGGCGCGATAAGGCTGCGAGACCAGCGAGCCCTTGGGATACATGTCCAGCAGCATGGCCGAAAAGGACCGGATCCCGCCCGCGTCCAGCCAATCGGTCAGCGCCTGCAGGGGCCGGGTGTCGTGATGCGGATAGATCAGGAACTCGTCGGGATCGACGGTCAGGCACCAATGCCCGCTGCCATAGCGCCGCAACAGCGCGTTCAGCCAGTCCATGCCGAAACGCGATTCCTTGTAGCTCGCCTCGGTCCGCCACAACGAGACGTCGAGCTGGCCGGCCAGCCATTCCGCGCTGCCGTCGGCGCTGGCATTGTCCACCACCAGGAAATGCTGCACCCCCAGCTTGCGGTAATGGTCGAAGAACCAGGGCAGCCGGATCAGCTCGTTGCGCAGGGTGACAAAGACCAGGATGTCGCCGGGCCGGATGGCATCGGTGCGGTTCTGCACCGGCCGCAGGGCGCGGGCGCGGTTCAGGGCCCGCCCGATCAGCCATTGCCGCCGGGTCCGCCGACGCAGGCGCTTCCAGATCGGCCAGCGCGTCAGCCTGGGCACCGCATGCCATCCTTGGGTTGAATGTGACCGTCTCGGCTCATGCTAGGGGACATGCTTCGTGGCGCGGTTTTTCGCAAGCGGTTTCATCCTCGTACCGGGCGCGGGCGGTCAATCGGTCCAGCCGGTCCCGCCCATCAGCCCCAGTTCGGCCAATTGCCGCCAATCGCGATAGCGCAACGAGCCGGGATGCCACAGCACCGGCGCCTCGGTCAGCGCCCGGTGATAGCCGGCATAGGCGTCCGGATCGGCGAAATGCTGCCGGCGGCCCAGTTCCTCGCGCGAGCGCTCGACGATGCCGGGCAGGAACTTGCTGTGCAGCAGCACCCCCGACAGCCGCGGATCGCCCGGCCCGTCGTAAAGGTCGTTCAGGCGCGGCGGCAGCATGGAATGGGTCGAGTTCACATAGGCATAGCGCCAGTGCCAGCGGATCAGCGGCAGCTTGTTCAGCGTCGGCGCCCGCTGCGGCCGATCGGCGAAGAACACCCGCTGGCGCACGCCGCCCTGCACCCAGCGGTTGCGGCGCGGCTGCATCACCTGGCAGGGATAGGGGCCGGCATCAAAGAAGGGCAGCTCCTCGGTGACGCTGCCCCCGCCCGAAGGTTGGTCGAGCGGCCCTCGCGGATACAGGTCCAGCATCAGCGCCCCCATGCCGGGAATGCCCCGCGCGTCCAGATGCGCGGTCAGGGCCCGCAGGTCGTGGCTGTCGCAATGCGGATAGACCAGCAGCTCGTCGGCATCGGCGCAGACGCACCAATGGCCATGGCCGTGGCGCAGCAGCAGCATCCCCATCCAGTCCAGGCCGAAGCGCGCCTCGCGATAGCTGGCGGGGGTGCTCCACAGCGAGACGTCGGGCTGGGCGCGCAGGAACTCGGCGCTGCCATCGGTGCTGGCATTGTCCACCGCCAAGACGTGCCGCACGCCCAGTTGCCGGTAATGCGCAAGAAATTCGGGCAGGCGCTGCATCTCGTTGCGCAGCGTGGTGAACAGCAGGATGTCGCCCGGCCGGATCGCCGCGGTCCGGTCCGCCACGGGGGTCAGCACGCGCCCCGCCCGGATCGCACGCCAGATCAGCTTGCGGCGTTTCCAGCGCAGCCGCCCGGCCGACCACGCCCGCCGCAGCAGAACGGGCCGGCCGGGGCGGTTCACCGGGCGTAACCGCCGTTCTGGTGCCAGCGCCAGGCGTCGCCGATCATCTGCGGCAGGGTCGAGCGCGCCGGATCCCAGCCCAGCACCGAGACCGCCTTTTCGCTGCCCGAGACCAGCTTGACCGCATCGCCGCCGCGGCGCGGCCCCTCGGTCAGCGGCACCGGGCGGTTGGTGACATGCCGGGAATGGTCGATCACCTCACGCACCGAGAAGCCGTTGCCGGTGCCCAGGCAGAACACCTCCTGCCCGCCCGTCGCCACCTTGCCGTCCAGCAGGTATTTCAGCCCCAGCACATGCGCGTCCACCAGGTCCATCACATGCACATAGTCGCGGATGCAGGTGCCGTCCGGCGTCGGGTAATCGGTGCCGTGAATGGTCAACGCCGCGCGCTTGCCGTCGATGGCATCCAAGATCAGCGGGATCAGATGCGTCTCGGGCTGGTGGAACTCGCCCACCTCGGCCTCGGGGTCGGCGCCGGCCACGTTGAAATAGCGGAAGATCACCGAACGCAACCCGTCCGAGGCGCCGAAATCCTTCAGCATGTCCTCGATCGCGCGCTTGCTGGCGCCATAGGCGTTCAGCGGCGTCTGGGCGGTACCCTCGTCCAGCACCACGCCGTCATGGTCGCCATAGGTGGCGCAGGTCGAGCTGAAGACGAAGTTGCGCACCCCCGCCGCCAGCGTCGCCTCGATCAGGTTGAGCGAGGCGCCGACATTGCCGCGCCAGTACTTCCCGGGCTCGCGCATGGCCTCGCCGACCTGGCTCAGCGCCGCGAAATGCATCACGGCGACGGGCTTGTGGGCGGCAAGGACCTGATCCAGCCGGGCGCGATCCATCAGATCGCCCTGCTCGAAGGGGCCGAACTTCACCGCTTCCTGCCAGCCGGTGCAGAGGTTGTCGTAGGTGACGGGGACGAAACCCGCGTCGCGCAAGGCCTTGCAGGCGTGCGAGCCGATATAGCCCGCGCCGCCGGTGACCAGAACCGTGTCGCCCATGCCTTATTCCGCAGCCTTCCGCATCGCCATGACGTCGGAGAGGTAATCCGCGAACTCGTCCTTGAGATCGTCGCGCGCCAGGCCGAAGGCCACGGTCGCCTGCAGGAAACCGGCCTTGGAGCCGCAGTCGAAACGCTGGCCGCGGAAGCGCAGGCCATAGACGTCGCGGCCTTCCTCGATCTCGTCGGCGATGGCGTCGGTCAGCTGGATCTCGCCGCCGGCGCCCTGCTTGAGCTTGTTGAGGTTGTCCATGACGGTCGGCGCCAGGATATAGCGGCCGATCACGGCAAGGTTCGAGGGCGGGTTTTCCTTGGGTTTCTCGACCATGCCCTTGGCGCGGACGATGGCGCCCATGTCCTCGGCCACGTCGAGCACGCCGTAAGCCTTGGTCTTCTCGGTCGGCACTTCCATGGTCGCGACCATGGTGCCGCCGGTTTCCTTGTAGGCCTCGACCATCTGTTGCAGGCAGGGCGGCTCGCCCATGATCACGTCGTCGGTCAGGATCACCGCGACGGGCTCGTTGCCCAGCAGCCGGCGGGCGCACCAGACCGCGTGGCCAAGCCCCAGGGCCTTGTGCTGACGCACATAGGCGATGGCGCCCGAATCCATGTTGGTGCCGCGCAGCACGTCCAGAAGCTCGTTCTTGCCGGATTTCTTCAGGCTCGATTCGAGCTCGTGGGCATGGTCGAAATAATCCTCGAGCGCCCCCTTGCCGCGCGAAGTGACGAAGATGAATTCCTCGATACCCGCCGCACGCGCCTCGTCGATGGCGTATTGGATCAGCGGCCGATCCACCAAGGTCATGATTTCCTTGGGAATACTTTTCGTGGCGGGAAGAAAGCGGGTGCCGAGGCCAGCTACGGGGAAGATGGCCTTGGTGACTTTGCGATTCATGAATCATGTCTCCTGATTTCTGCGCCTCCTGCAGGGTGCTTATCCCTCTTTGTCGACGCTTCCGCAACAAGCGCATAGCAGGCGCGGCCGTTCCATAAATTACTAAAGCGATTCAGTTTTTGGCGGTTTGCAGCGATTTTCTGCTTATTCCCCTTTCAGGTCTAGGCAATTTTCTTCCCGCGCCCAGAATAGGACGCCCTCTGCGCGGAAATGTGACAGCCGCGCGCTGCCGGAAAAACTCCGCCGCCGCGCCTCAGGCAAGGCCCATCCGGCTCATCATCGCTTCCAGCTTGGGCACGTCCGAGGGGTTGTTCAGCTCCCAGAACTCGCGGCCCCGCGCCTCGACCTCGACGCAGAGGATGCGGCGGCCGCGTTCAAGGAAGCGGAGCTGTTCCAGACCTTCCAGCGCCTCCAGCCGTCCCTCGTCCCAGCCGGGATACTCGGCCAGCGCCTCGGGGCGATAGGCATAGACGCCGACATGGTGAAACACCGGCGTCGGCTGGTTCGGCGCGAAATCCGCGCCGGCATAGGGGATCACTTCCTTGGAGAAATACAGCGCCCGCCGATCATGGCCGAAGACCGCGGTGGTGCCGCCGACCCTGCCCGCCACCCGGTCGGCGATCAGGTCCGAGCGCATGGCGCCCGAGCAACGCAGCACCGGCGTCGCCACATCGGCGCCCGGATCGGCGCGCAGACCGGCGACCAGCTCCTCGACGAACCAGGCGGGCGTCAGCGGCGCGTCGCCCTGCAGGTTCACCACGATCTCATGCGTCAGGCCCAGCTTCGCCACCGCCTCGGCGCAGCGTTCGGTGCCGTTGCGGGCCGCGGTCGAGGTCATGGCGACCTCGGCCCCGAAACCCTCGGCATGGGCGCGGATGCGCTCGTCATCGGTGGCGACGATCACCCGGTCGATGCCCTGGACGGCGCGCGCCGCCGCCCAGCT
This sequence comes from Paracoccus sp. TOH, assembly GCF_030388245.1. Lineage (NCBI taxonomy): Bacteria > Pseudomonadati > Pseudomonadota > Alphaproteobacteria > Rhodobacterales > Paracoccaceae > Paracoccus > Paracoccus sp. TOH. The sequence goes on along the minus strand of NZ_CP098360.1, from coordinate 1,265,065 downwards.
GCGGCGGATCAGGCTCAGCCCCTCGCCGGTGGCGCCGCGCAGCTCGACCAGCGGCTTGCCGGGATAGCGCGTCGAGGCGTGGCGGGCGGGAATGACGATGACGACCGACATGGGATCAGTCCTTGACCAGCAGCACGCCGGGGGCGAAGGCGATGAAGAACGGGTTCTCGAAACCGGGCTTGCCGTATTTCAGCGCCGTGTGGTCATCGAAGCGCACCACCTCGCCACCCGCGCCGCGCAGCACGGCATCGCCGGCGGCGGTGTCCCATTCCATGGTGCGGCCGAGGCGCGGGTAAAGATCGGCCTCGCCCGTCGCCACCAGGCAGAACTTCAGCGAGCTGCCGGCCGAGGTCATGTCGCGCACCCCGTAGCGGGCGATATAGTCATCGGTCGCCGCATCGCGATGCGATTTCGAGGCGACGACCATCAGCGCCCGGTTGTCGGGCATGGAATTGACGCCGATGGGCGTGACCTCGCCCGGCTTTTCGCCGAAGGGGCCCTTCTCCTCGACCGAGCCGCCCTCGGCATTGGTATAGAACAGCCGGCCCTTGGCCGGGGCATAGACCACGCCAAGGCGCGGCACGCCGTCCTGGACATAGGCGATGTTGACGGTGAAATCGCCGCGGCGCTGCACGAATTCCTTGGTGCCGTCCAGCGGATCGACGATCAGGAAGGTAGAGAGGCTCTGGCCATGGGTGGCGGCCTGCTCCTCGGTCACCAGCGGGATCTCGGGGAAGGCGGCGCGCAGCCCGGCCGAGATCAGCGCATCGGCGGCCTCATCGGCCTCGGTCACCGGCGAGGCGTCGGATTTCGCCCGCACCTCGAAATCCTCGGCACCATAGATCTTCATGATCTCGTCCCCGGCCTGCAGGGCCAGGCGACGCATCTCGGCGATCAATTGATCGAATTGCATGGTTTTTCCTTTCCATCCCGAACCCACGGGATTGCGGCGCCGATTGAACCCGGCGGTTCCGTTCCTTATGATGCCGGGAACCGCGCAGGGCAAGCGCCCCGCATGTCGCAACGGAAAGACCCCGCCGAGCATGTTCACCCAGCGCCGCAACCGCAACATGGTCGAGGCCGCGTTCACCACGCTGTCGCTGATCTACCACGTCACGGTCAACAACCTGCGCAAGGGCCAGCGCAATGCCGTGGTCGGGCTGGTGATGACCGTGGCGCAGTCCATGGCGATGATCGCCGGCTTCTGGCTGATGTTCACCATCATCGGGGTGCGCAAATCGCCGATCCGCGGCGATTTCATCGTCTATATCATGACCGGCATCTTCATGTTCATGGCCCATTCCCAGGCCATCGGCGCGGTGTCGAATGCCGGCAGTCCCAGCAACCAGATGATGAAGCACGGGCCGATGAACACGGCGGTGCTGATCTCGGCCGCGGCGCTGGCCTCGCTCTACAAGCAAACCTTCTCGGCGCTGGTGGTGCTGACGGCCTATAACTACCTGGTCGAGCCGGTGCATATCGACAAGCCGCTGGCCTGCTACGCCATGCTGCTGATGGCGTGGTTCTCGGGCTGCTGCATCGGGCTGATCTTCCTGTCGCTGCGGCCCTGGTGGCCGCAGGGGGCGACGGTGCTGACGCAGTTCTACCAGCGCATCAACATGGTGTTCTCGGGCAAGATGTTCGTCGCCAACACCATGCCTTCCTTCATGCTGCACCTGTTCGCCTGGAACCCGCTGTTCCATATCATCGACCAGACCCGCGGCTTCGCCTTCATCAACTACTCGCCGCGCAACTCGTCGCTGGAATACCCGGTCTATGCCACGCTGGCGCTGCTGATGATCGGGTTGATGGCGGAATTCGTCACCCGCAAGGCGGTGTCGATCAGCTGGTCGGCCGGACGATGAGGCCGGTTTCCGCCCGACCGCCGCCGCCGCAAAAGCGCCGGCCCTTCCGCCTGCGACAAGGGCATGTTTTCTGCCCTCGGCTCAGCTTGCAGCCCGCCAGACCCCTTCCTATATAGGCCCATGAAGCTCGGAGGGCCCCGGACACGGTTCCCTTCGGTCAATCCAGGGATCGGGTTTTCGGGGGCCGCTTGAGGACCCAAGGCCCAGAATATCGCCGCAAGAAAGGTTATTGCATGTCCAAAGTCATCGGCATCGACCTCGGAACCACCAACAGCTGCGTCGCCATCATGGACGGCAGCCAGCCCAAGGTCATCGAGAACTCGGAAGGCGCCCGCACCACGCCTTCGATCGTCGGCTTCACCGACAGCGAGCGGCTGGTGGGCCAGCCCGCCAAGCGCCAGGCGGTGACCAACCCCTCGAACACCGTCTTCGCCGTCAAGCGCCTGATCGGCCGCCGCACCACCGATGCCGAGGTGGAGAAGGACAAGAAGCTGGTCCCCTATACCATCGTCGACGGCGGCAATGGCGACGCCTGGGTCGAGGTGCGGGGCGAGAAATACTCCCCCAGCCAGATTTCCGCCTTCATCCTGCAGAAGATGAAGGAAACCGCCGAATCCTATCTGGGCGAGCCGGTGACGCAGGCCGTGATCACGGTGCCCGCCTATTTCAACGACGCCCAGCGTCAGGCCACCAAGGACGCCGGCAAGATCGCGGGCCTGGAAGTGCTGCGCATCATCAACGAGCCGACCGCGGCCGCGCTGGCCTATGGCCTCGACAAGAAGGACAGCAAGACCATCGCGGTCTATGACCTCGGCGGCGGCACCTTCGACATCACCATCCTGGAAATCGACGACGGCCTGTTCGAGGTGAAATCCACCAACGGGGATACGTTCCTGGGCGGTGAAGATTTCGACATGCGCATCGTCAACTACCTGGCCGACGAGTTCAAGAAAGAGCATGGCGTCGACCTGACCAAGGACAAGATGGCGCTGCAGCGGCTCAAGGAAGCCGCCGAGAAGGCCAAGATCGAGCTGTCCAGCTCCAGCCAGACCGAGATCAACCAGCCGTTCATCTCGATGGACAAGGACTCGGGCACGCCGCTGCACATGGTCATGAAGCTGACCCGCGCCAAGCTGGAAAGCCTGGTCGGCGACCTGATCAAGCGCACCATGAAGCCGGTCCAGGACGCGCTGAAGGATGCCGGCATGTCCAAGGGCGACATCGACGAGATCGTTCTGGTCGGCGGCATGACCCGGATGCCGAAGGTGGTCGAGGAAGTGACCAGCTTCTTCGGCAAGGAACCGCACAAGGGCGTGAACCCGGACGAGGTCGTGGCGCTTGGCGCCGCCATCCAGGCCGGCGTGCTGCAAGGCGACGTCAAGGACGTGGTCCTGCTCGACGTGACGCCGCTGTCCCTGGGCATCGAGACCCTGGGCGGCGTTTTCACTCGTCTGATCGACCGCAACACCACCATCCCGACCAAGAAATCGCAGATCTTCTCGACCGCCGAGGACAATCAGAACGCGGTGACGATCCGCGTGTTCCAGGGCGAGCGCGAGATGGCCGCCGACAACAAGCTGCTGGGCCAGTTCAACCTGGAAAACATCCCGCCGGCACCGCGCGGCATGCCGCAGATCGAGGTGACCTTCGACATCGACGCCAACGGCATCGTGTCGGTTTCCGCCAAGGACAAGGGCACCGGCAAGGAGCAGAAGATCACCATCCAGGCCTCGGGCGGGCTGTCGGATGACGAGATCAACCAGATGGTCAAGGACGCCGAGGCCAATGCCGAGGCCGACAAGAAGCGCAAGGAGCTGGTCGAGGCCAAGAACCAGGCCGAAAGCCTGATCCACACCACCAAGAAGTCGCTGGAAGAACATGGCGACAAGGTGGACGGTTCGACCGTCGAGGCGATCGAACTGGCGATCGGCGCGCTGGAAGAGGCCGTCAAGTCCGAGGATGCCGGCAAGATCAAGGGTGGCATCCAGAACCTGATGGACGCCTCGATGAAACTGGGCGAGGCCATCTACAAGGCCAGCCAGGCCGAGGCCGGCGCGGGCGATGCCGATGGCGAGCCCGGCCCGCGCGACGTGGATGACGAGATCGTCGATGCCGATTTCGAGGATCTCGGCGAAGGCAAGCGCAAGTAAGCGCGATGTGACCCAACCGGCCGGCCCGCTGCAGACCCGCACGGGCCGGTCCTGTCTTGAAAGACCCCGGACGCGATCGACATGGCGAAACGTGATTACTACGAGGTGCTGGGCGTTCAGCGGGGCGCCTCGGCCGACGAGATCAAGAAGGCCTACCGCACCAAGGCAAAGCAGTTGCACCCCGACCGCAACAAGGATTGCAAGGTCTCGGAGGCGGCGTTCAAGGAAGTGAACGAAGCCTATGACTGCCTGAAGGACGACCAGAAGAAGGCCGCTTATGACCGGTTCGGCCATGCCGCCTTCGAGAATGGCGGCGGCGGCTTCCACCGGGGCAACGGCCATGGCGATTTCGGCTCGGCCTTCGCCGATGTGTTCGAGGATCTGTTCGGCGACATGATGGGACGCCGGCCCGGCGCCGGCGGGCGCGCGCGCTCCAGCCGCGGCCAGGACTTGCGCTACAACCTGCGCGTCTCGCTGGAAGAAGCCTATAACGGCGTGCAGAAGACCATCAACGTGCCCGGCTCGGTCGCCTGCGAGGCCTGCAGCGGCACCGGCGCCGAGGGCGCGGTCGAGCCCGCCACCTGCCCCACCTGCTCGGGCATGGGCAAGGTCCGGGCCACCCAGGGCTTCTTCACCGTCGAGCGCACCTGCCCGACCTGCAACGGCCAGGGCCAGATCGTCAAGAATCCCAGTCAGGAATGCCGCGGCGCCGGCCGCGTCCAGAAGGAACGCACCCTGTCGGTGAACATCCCCGCAGGCGTCGAGACCGGCACCCGCATCCGCCTGGCCGGCGAGGGCGAGGCCGGGATGCGCGGCGGCCCGGCGGGCGATCTCTATATCTTCATCGAGGTCAAGGAACACCCGATCTTCATCCGCGACGGCCGGATGCTGGCCTGCCAGGTGCCGGTCAGCATGGCCACCGCCGCCCTGGGCGGCGAGATCGAGGTGCCGAACATCGACGGCGGCCGCTCGCGCGTCAAGGTGCCGGCCGGCACGCAGAGCGGCAAGCAATTGCGCCTGCGCGGCAAGGGCATGCCGCCGCTGCGCCACGGCCCGGGGCTGAACGGCGAATCGGGCGACATGCTGATCGAGCTGGTGGTCGAAACGCCGGTGAACCTGACCGCGCGGCAAAGGGATCTGCTGCGCGAATTCGAGGCGATCAAGGCCGACAACAACCCGCAGACCCAGGGGTTCTTCCAGAAGATCAAGGGCTTCTGGGACGAGATGAAGGGCTGAACCGGCCAGGCCGGCGCGTCTGGCGCCGCCGGGATTCGGGTATTTGGAAAACAGAGAAGGACCTGGGAGCCGGGATCGCGCGCGTTAACCCGGCCTTTACCCTTGCCGTGGCAGGCTGCCGGTCATGGACCCGAATCGCGCCTTTCACGAAGCACCGCTGCCGCTGTTCTCCGCCGCCCCGAGCGCTGCGGGGGACGAGACGCCGCTTGCCGGAGGCACCGCCCTGGCACCCGGCAGCCGCCCGCCCAGCTATATCGCCGATCACCGCGCCCGGCTGCGCGACCGCTTCATGCAGGGCGGGGCCGGGGCGATGCCGGATTACGAATTGCTGGAATTGGTGCTGTTCCGCGCCATACCCCGCCAGGACGTGAAGCCGCTGGCGCGGCGGCTGCTCGACCGGTTCGGCGATTTCAACCGGGTGCTCTCGGCCCCACCCGCGCGGCTGGCCGAGGTCTCGGGCGTCGGCCAGGCGGTGATGCAGGAGCTGAAGATCGTCGAGGCGGCAGCGCAGCGCCTGGCGCGCTCGCGCGTCATGCACCGCCCGGTGCTGACCAGCTGGGACGCGCTGCTGGACTATTGTCACACCGCCATGGCGCATCGCGAGATCGAGCAGTTCCGCGTCCTGTACCTGGACCGCAAGAACGTGCTGATCGCGGACGAGGAACAGGCGCGCGGCACCGTCGACCATGTCCCGGTCTATCCGCGCGAGATCATGCGCCGGGCGCTGGAGCTGAATGCCAGCGCGCTGATTCTGGTTCACAACCATCCCTCGGGCGATCCGACGCCCTCGCAGGCCGACATCGCCATGACCGGCCGCATCGCCGCCGCGGCCGAGGTGATGGGAATCGCCGTTCACGACCATCTGATCATCGGCAAGGCCCGCGAACTGAGCTTCCGCAGCGAGGGGCTGCTTTAGCGCAAACAGCCGCAGAGCGCTCCGGCAGCGCGCAGCTAAAATCCCACACTCGCGGCGTTTTGCGGCCCGAGCCCCCGCCGGCCCGGCTGGACTGACAGGAATTTGATCGCTAGAACCGCCCATGCGAGGGCTGTGCGATGCACGGCCCGTTCCGTCGTATCGCCCCGGTTTCGGGGCATAAATGGAGATCAAAACCCGTGTCCCACGCAGACGAACACGCAGGTGACCACGGCACCCGGAGGGACTTCCTCTACTTCGCGACCGCCGGTGCCGGCGCCGTTGCGGCCGGAGCCGCGACCTGGACCCTTGTCAACCAGATGAACCCCTCGGCCGATGTCCAGGCGCTTGCCTCGATCCAGGTCGATGTCAGCGGCGTCGAGACCGGCACCCAGCTGACGGTGAAATGGCTCGGCAAGCCCGTGTTCATCCGCCGCCGCACCGAGGAAGAGATCCAGAAGGGCCGCGAGGTGCAACTGGGCGACCTGATCGACCAGAATGCCGAGAATGCCAACAAGCCCGGCGAGCCCGCCACCGACCAGAACCGCGCGCTCGACGAGGCCGGCGAATGGCTGGTGATGATCGGCGTCTGCACCCATCTGGGCTGCGTTCCGATCGGCGACGGCGCCGGCGATTTCGGCGGCTGGTTCTGCCCCTGCCACGGTTCGCACTACGATACGGCCGGCCGCATCCGCAAAGGCCCGGCACCGCAGAACCTGCACATCCCCGTTGCCGAATTCGTCAACGAAACCACCATCAAGCTGGGCTGAGGAGGCGCACATGGCCGGTATTCCCCACGACCATTACGAGCCCAAGACGGGTTTCGAGCGCTGGCTGCATCGCCGCCTCCCCGTCGTCGGCCTGATCTACGACACCATCATGATCCCCACCCCCAAGAACCTGAACTGGTGGTGGATCTGGGGCATCGTGCTGGCATTCTGTCTGGTGCTGCAGATCGCGACCGGCGTGGTGCTGGTCATGCATTACACGCCGCATGTCGACCTGGCCTTCGCCTCGGTCGAGCACATCATGCGCGACGTGAACGGCGGCTACATGCTGCGCTACCTGCATGCCAACGGCGCCTCGCTGTTCTTTTTTGCCGTCTATATCCACATCTTCCGCGGCCTCTATTACGGCTCCTACAAGGCCCCGCGCGAGGTGACCTGGATCGTCGGCATGCTGATCTACCTGGCGATGATGGGCACTGCCTTCATGGGCTACGTGCTGCCCTGGGGCCAGATGTCCTTCTGGGGCGCCACGGTGATCACCGGCCTGTTCGGCGCCATTCCCGGCATCGGCGAGTCGATCCAGACCTGGCTGCTGGGCGGCCCGGCGGTGGACAATGCCACGCTGAACCGCTTCTTCTCGCTGCACTATCTGCTGCCCTTCGTCATCGCCGCGCTGGTGATCGTCCATATCTGGGCCTTCCACACCAGCGGCAACAACAACCCGACCGGCATCGAGGTGCGCCGCGCCTCGAAGGAAGAGGCGCAGAAGGACACCCTGCCCTTCTGGCCCTATTTCGTGATCAAGGACCTGTTCGCGCTGGCCGTGGTGCTGGTGGTGTTCTTCGCCGTCGTGGGATTCATGCCGAACTATCTCGGCCATCCCGACAACTATATCGAGGCGAACCCGCTGGCGACGCCGGCCCATATCGTGCCGGAATGGTATTTCCTGCCCTTCTACGCCATCCTGCGCGCCTTCACCGCCGATGTCTGGCTGGTGCAGCTGGTGAACTGGCTGTCCTTCCGCATCATCGACGCCAAGTTCTTCGGCGTGATCGCCATGTTCGGCGCCATCCTGGTCATGGCGCTGGTGCCGTGGCTTGACACCTCGCGCGTGCGCTCGGGGCAGTACCGGCCGCTGTTCAAGTGGTGGTTCTGGCTGCTGGCCGTGGATTTCGTGGTCCTGATGTGGGTTGGCGCCATGCCGGCCGAGGGCATCTACCCCTATATCGCGCTGTTCGGCGCGGCCTATTGGTTCGGCTATTTCCTGGTGATCCTGCCGCTGCTCGGCATCATCGAGAAGCCGCTGCCCATGCCGCAGACCATCGAGGAAGACTTCAACGCCCATTACGGGCCCGCAACCCATCCTGCCGAGTAAGGAGAGGCATCAATGACCCTGAGAAACGCATCGCTCACGGCCGTTGCGGCCCTGACGGTTGCCTTGGCAGGCGGCGCGGTGGCACAGGACGCCAGCACGGCGCCCGGCACCACCGCTCCCGCGGGCTCGAGCTACCAGACCGGCACGCCGGCCGCCCCGGCGGCCGCGGCACCCGAAGCTGCGGCGGAAACCTCGGCTCAGCCGACCGCCACGGCAGCGCCGGAAGCCGCAGCGGAAGCGGCACCCGAGGCTGAAAAGCCTGCCGCCGCGGCAGCCCCGGAAACCGCGACCGAAGAACCGGCGGCGGAACAGCCGGCGGCCGATGAGGCGCAACCGGCCGAGGACACCGCTGCGGAAGCCGCCCCCGCCGAGGAAACCGCCGCGCCCGAGCAGCCTGCGGCCGAAGAACCGGCGGCGGAAACCGAGGCCCAGCCCGCAGCCGCCGAGCCGGTCTCCGAACCGGAAACTGCGGCCGAGCCGGAAGCCGCGGCCGAGGAAGCCGCCGAAGCGCCGGCCGCCGAGGCGACCGAGGCGTCTGCCGCGGAAGAACCCGCCGCCGAAGCCCCTGCCGCTGAAGCGCCGGCTGCCGAGGCCACCCCGGCCGAGGCACCCGCCGCGGCCGAAGGCCATGCCGCCGCGCATATCGAGGACATCTCGTTCAGCTTCGAGGGACCGTTCGGCAAGTTCGACCAGTTCCAGCTGCAGCGCGGCCTGCAGGTCTATACCGAGGTCTGCTCGGCTTGCCACGGTCTGCGCTATGTGCCGCTGCGCACCCTGGGCGACGAGGGCGGCCCCGGCCTGCCCGAGGATCAGGTCCGCGCCTATGCCGCGAATTTCGACGTCACCGACGAGGAAACCGGCGAGGATCGCCCGCGCGAGCCGACCGACCATTTCCCGACCGTCTCGGGCGAGGGCATGGGACCGGACCTGTCGCTGATGGCCAAGGCGCGCGCCGGCTTCCACGGACCCTATGGCACCGGCATCTCGCAGCTGTTCAACGGCATCGGCGGCCCGGAATACATCCATGCCGTTCTGGCCGGCTATAACGGCGAGGACAAGGAGGAGGCGGGCAGCACCTTCTATCACAACGCCGCCTTCCCCGGGAACTGGATCAAGATGCCGCCGCCGTTGAGCGATGGCCAGGTCACCTATGAGGACGGCACCGAAGCCACCGTCGACCAGATGTCGCGCGACGTGGCCGCCTTCCTGATGTGGACGGCCGAGCCGAAGATGATGGACCGCAAGCAGATCGGTTTCGTCTCGGTGCTGTTCCTGATCGTTCTGGCGGCGCTGCTGTATCTGACCAACAAGAGGCTCTGGTGGCCGATCAAGCATCCGCGCAAGCCGGAGTGATCGCCGCTTTCTGAACCGAAGACGCGCCCCCCGGGGCGCGTTTTTCTTTTCCGGGATGGACAAGCTGCCGCGCCAAGGCTGAAAATGGCGCGACGCACCGCCAGCGTCGCATGGGTATTTGGAAAACGGTGAAAAGGCGGAGTCGGAGGGCAGATGACGATCTACAATCTCGGCTCGATCAACATTGATCATGTCTATCGTCTGCAGGCCCTGCCGCGCGCCGGCGAAACGCTGCACGCCCGCTCCTATACCCAGGGCCTGGGCGGCAAGGGCGCGAACCAGTCCGTTGCAGCGGCGCGGGCCGGGGCCAGGGTCGTGCATCTGGGTGCCACGGGCGCCGGCGACGGCTGGGTGCTCGACCGCCTCGCCGCCGCGGGGGTCGAGACCTCGGCCATCCTCCGGCTCGCGGACATTGCCACCGGCCATGCCATCATCCTGGTCGAGGCCGGAGGCGAGAATTCCATCATCCTGCATGGCGGCGCGAATCTTGCCCTGCCCGCCGACCTGCCGGGCCGCGCCGGTCTGGGCCCCGGCGACATCCTGCTGATACAGAACGAAACCAACCTGCAGGCCGAGGCCGCGGCGCTGGCCCGCCGGGCCGGGGCGCAGGTGATCTATTCCGCCGCGCCCTTCGAGATCGCGGCGCTGCGCGCCGTGCTGCCGCATGTTTCGATCCTGGCGGTGAACGCGATCGAGGCCCGCGACACCTTTGCCGCCTTCGGCGAGGATCTGCCGGTCGAGGCGCTGCTGATCACCCGCGGCGCCGAGGGCGCCGAATTCCGCGATCTGCGCAGCGGCCAGGTCTGGCACCAGCCGGCCTTCGCCGTGCAGGCGGTGGACACCACCGGCGCCGGCGACTGTTTCGCCGGCTGGTTCGCCGCCGGCCTGTCGCGCGGCGAGGATCCGCCGACCGCCCTGCGCCATGCCGCTGCCGCCGCCGCGCTGCAGGTGACCCGCCGCGGCGCCGGCGACGCCATGCCCGGCCGCGCCGAAGTGCTGGACTTCCTGAAAGCGCGGGGCTGAGCGCTTGCCGCCGCGCCGCCACAACCTTATCTGGTGTCCATGAGAATTCCTTTCCTGAACCGCCCGGCCACTGTCGCCGTCCTGCGCCTGCAAGGCGCCATCGGGGTCGCCGGCCGCGGCGGGCCCGGCCTGTCCGATGCCGCGCTGGCACCGCTGCTGGAACGCGCCTTCAAGCGCCGCAAGCCGCTGGCGGTCGCGCTGGCGCTGAACTCTCCCGGCGGCTCTCCGGTGCAGTCCAGCCTGATCGGCGCCCGCCTGCGCCGCCTGTCCGAGGAGCATGACGTGCCCGTTCACGCCTTCGTCGAGGATGTGGCGGCCTCGGGCGGCTACTGGCTGGCCTGCAGCGCCGATCACATCTGGGCCGATGCCAGCTCGGTCCTGGGCTCGATCGGGGTGATCTCCTCGGGCTTCGGCTTCGTCGAGCTGATCCAGCGCCACGGCATCGAGCGGCGCGTGCATACCGCCGGCCGCTCGAAGTCGATGCTGGACCCGTTCCGCCCCCAGACGCCCGAGGATGTGGAGCGGCTGAACCGGCTGCTGGGTCCGATCCACGAGGCTTTCAAGGAGCAGGTGCGCGCCCGCCGCGGCAACCGCCTGGCCGAGGATCGCGACCTGTTCACCGGCGAGATCTGGACCGGCCGCGAGGCGGTCGAACTGGGGCTGGCCGACGGCATCGCCCATCTGGTGCCGAAGATGCGCGAGCTTTACGGCGAGAAGATCCGCTTCCTGACTTATGGCCAGCGCGTGCCGCTGCTGCGGCGCTTCGGTCTTTCGGCGGATGAGCTGCTGGGCTCGGTCGAAGAGCGCGCGGCGTTCTCGCGCTTCGGGGCGGGCCGCGGATGATCAAGACCGTGCTTCTCTGCCTGCTCATCATCGTGGCGCTGGCGCTGGCCGCCGGGCCGGGCGTGCGCCGGATCATCGCCCGCATCCTGGGATTGCCGCATAAATGACCAAGGATCTCGCCCCGCTTCCCGCCTGGCCCGCGGACCTGGACCGGAGCGCAAGGCCGTGACCGCGCTGATCACCGGCGGCGCCCGCCGGCTGGGCAAGGCCATGGCGCTTTACCTGGCCCGGCGCGGCCACGACATCGCCCTGCATTACCACGCCTCGGCCGAGGAGGCCCGGGCCACCGCCGCCGAGATCCGCGCGCTTGGCGTCGGGGTCGAGATCCTGCATGCCGACCTGCTGGACCCCGACCAGACCGAAACGCTGGTGCCGCGCGCCCAGGCCGCGCTGGGACCGCTGACGGTGCTGGTGAACAACGCCTCGATCTTCGAATACGACAATATCCGCACCGCCAGCCGGCAAAGCTGGGGCCGGCATATCGGCTCGAACCTGCAGGCGCCCTTCATCCTGACCCAAGGCTTCGCCGCCCAGGCCCCCAAGGCCGATCACAGCAGCGCCGAGCCGCTGGCGCAGGGGTTGATCGTCAACATGATCGACCAACGGGTGCTGAAGCCGACCCCGGAATTCATGACCTATTCCGTGGCCAAGGCCGGGCTGTGGTGGCTGACCCGGACCACGGCCCAGGCCCTGGCGCCGGATATCCGCGTCAATGCCATCGGCCCCGGCCCGACCGTGCAGGGGCTGCGCCAGTCCGACAGCCATTTCGCCAACCAGCGCGCCGCCACCATCCTGCAGCGCGGCGCCGGCCCCGAGGATGTCTGCGCCGCCCTGGGCTATCTGCTGGACGCGCCCTCGGTCACCGGCCAGCTGATCTGCGTCGATGGCGGCCAGCATCTGGCCTGGCGCACGCCCGACGTGCTGGGGGTGGAATAGGCGCCAAGGGCTGCCGCCGCGGCAAGTTGTCCACCTTTTGGATAGCCTTCACCCTTCCTTCACGATTCTGGCAAGAAATTCAGTGGATTGTATGGCAGAGAAAAAATATCCTTCCAAATCAGCGCCCTGCAGAATTGCCTGAATTTTAATCAGATCGACGAAACCCCAAGAAACGCTTATTGAACGCGTGTTGCTCCCAAGCTGATTCACAGAGTTATCCACAGATTCCGTGGACAGGATTCAGCTTGATCTTCGTCACTGGAACTTGCAGCCGAGGCCGAGAATCATTTCGTTAACAGCATGACCGATTCCACCCCAGAAAAGCGGCCGGAAAAGACCGGCCAGACGCTGATCCAGGATTATCTGCGGACGCTCGACGGCTCGCCGGGGGTCTATCGGATGCTGGATGCGCAGGGGGCGGTGCTTTACGTCGGCAAGGCGCGGAACCTCCGGGCCAGGGTCTCGAACTATGCGCGCGGCAGCGGGCATTCGGCGCGCATCGCCCGGATGATCCGCGAGACCTGCTCGATGATGTTCCTAACCACGCGCACCGAGACCGAGGCGCTGCTGCTGGAACAGAACCTGATCAAGCAGTTGAAGCCGCGCTACAACGTGCTGTTGCGCGACGACAAGTCCTTCCCGAATATTCTGGTCGCCAAGTCGCATCCCTTCGCGCAGATCAAGAAGCATCGCGGCGCCAAGGCGGAAAAGGGCGACTATTACGGCCCCTTCGCCAGCGCCGGGGCGGTGAACCGGACGCTGAACCAGCTGCAGCGGGTGTTCCTGCTGCGCAGCTGCACCGATGCCACCTTCTCCAGCCGCACCCGGCCCTGCCTGCTTTACCAGATCAAGCGCTGCAGCGCGCCCTGCGTCGGCCGCATCGGGCTGGAGGAATATAACGGCCTGGTCGCCGATGCCGAACTGTTCCTGCAGGGCAAGACCACCCGCATCCAGGCCGACCTGGCGCGCGAGATGGCCGAGGCTGCCGAGGCGATGGAGTACGAACGCGCCGCCGCCTTGCGCGACCGCATCAAGGCGCTGACCGCCGTGCAAGCGGTGCAGGCCATCAACCCGCGCGGTGTGCCCGAAGCCGACGTGATCGCGCTGCACATGGAGGGCGGGCAGGCCTGCGTGCAGGTCTTCTTCATCCGCGGCAATCAAAGCTGGGGCAACCGCGACTTCTATCCCCGGCTGAACGGCGTGGAATCGGCCGACGAGGTGATGCAGGCCTTCCTGGCGCAGTTCTACGACGGCAAGGTGCCGCCGCGGCTGATCCTGCTGTCGCATGGCATCGAGGATCCCGACCTGATGACCGAGGCGCTGTCGGAAAAGGCCGGGCGCAAGGTCGCGCTTGGTGTCCCGCAGCGCGGCGAAAAGGCCGAGTTGGTGGAAAACGCCCTGCGCAACGCCCGCGAGAGCCTGGCCCGCCGCATGTCGGAAAGCGCCGCGCAGCAGCGGCTGCTGGAGGGGCTGACCGAGGCCTTCGACCTGCCCGCCGTGCCGCAGCGCATCGAGATCTATGACAACAGCCACATCCAGGGCACCAATGCCGTGGGCGGCATGGTCGTCGCCGGCCCGGAGGGCTGGATCAAGAGCCAGTATCGCAAGTTCAACATCAAGGGCACCGAGATCACCCCCGGCGACGATTTCGGCATGATGAAAGAGGTGCTGACCCGCCGCTTCTCGCGCCTGCTGAAAGAGGATCCAGACCGCCAGACCGACATCTGGCCCGACCTTTTGCTGATCGACGGCGGCGCCGGGCAGGTTTCGGCGGTGCATCAGATCATGGCGGACATGGGGGTCGAGGACATCCCGATGATCGGCGTCGCCAAGGGCGAGGACCGCGACCACGGCAAGGAAGAATTCCACCGCCACGGCCAGCGGCCCTTCGCGCTGCGCATGAACGACCCGGTGCTGTATTTCGTCCAGCGCCTGCGCGACGAGGCGCATCGCTGGGCCATCGGCACCCACCGCGCCAAGCGGGCCAAGGCCACGATGGCGAATCCGCTGGACGAGATCGCGGGCATCGGTGCGGCCCGCAAGCGGGCGCTGCTCCAGCATTTCGGCAGCGCCAAGGCGGTCAGCCGCGCCGGGCTTGCCGATCTGGTCGCGGTCGAGGGCATCAGCGAATCCATGGCGCAGAAGATCCTGGACCATTTCCACAAGGGATAGGGGCGGCGCCGGGACCGCCCTTGCGTCCCGATGTCAATGCGCCAGCATCTCCGCGACGATCTGCTGCTTGCTCAGCGCCGAAGGATAATAGGTCGGCCAATTGCTGACCTCTTTCAACAGGGCCACGCGGTCGTCCCCCCAGTAGAGGTGATAATGCCCGGCCTTGACCGGCGCGATGGCGTGATCGCTGAACTGGATGAACCGCGGCGCCGCCTCCTCGCCCCCGACCTTGCTGAAGACGTAGCGCACGCCGCGATTGCCGGCCTTATAGGTCAGGATCTCGTGCCCGTCGCCGGCATAGCGCCCCCGAACCGCCTCGCCGCCGCGGTGGAAGGTCACGCTGTCACCCTTGATGGTGATGCGGTCCACGTCGGTCTTGTAGCCGGTCTCGTAATAGGCGCGATAGTCTTCGGCGCTTTTCCCGCCATGCTCGGCCTTGTGGGCCATCACCGGACCCAGCGTGCCGTCCGTCAGCAGCGGATAGACCGACTGCCAGTCGCCCTCCCAGTCGGACAGCGCGCGGGCGCGGATCTGGGCATCCTCGAAATGGCCCTTGTCGATCGCATCGTCATGCGCGTGGGCATGGTCGTGGCCATGGTCATGCGCGTGATCGCCGCCCGCATTCCCCTGCGCCGCCGCTTGCCCGGCGGTAAGCAGCAGCGCCGCCGCCAGCAGCGCGCCGATATGTCTGATCGTCTTTCCTGGCATGTGTCCTGCACCTTTCCAGTTTGCCAATTGGTAATGTTATTACATTTCATAAATTCCCTATCCGACCGCCGGCGCCATGGCAAGCGCCTTTCCGGCCGGCGGTCCGTCTTGGCGCCGCGCCCCCTTCCCCCGGCGCGCACAAGCGCCTAGATTGCCCCCATGCGCTGGACCTTGCCCAATATCCTGACCGTTCTGCGACTTGCGGCCGCGCCGCTGGTGCCGCTGATGTTCTTCTTCCTCACCCGGCCCTTTGCCGATTTCGCGGCGCTGGCGCTGTTTCTGGTCGCCGCCATCACGGATTGGTTCGACGGTTACCTCGCCCGCGCCTGGGGGCAGGAAAGCCGATTCGGCGCCGCCATGGACCCGATCGCCGACAAGGCCATGGTGATCATCGCCGTCGTGGTCATCACCGGCTATTCCGGCATGAACCCCTGGCTGATCCTGCCCTCGACGGTGATCCTGTTCCGCGAGGTCTTCGTCTCGGGCCTGCGGGAGTTCCTGGGCGACCAGTCGCGGCTCCTGAAGGTCACGAAGCTGGCCAAGTGGAAGACCACCGCGCAGATGGTCGCCATCGCCGTGCTGTTCCTCGGCACCGGGCTGAACTATTACGAGACCGGCCACCCGCCGCTGGTGGGCGAGACCAGCCTGCCCTGGTCCGACAGCTGGTCGGACCTGGCGACACAGTTCGGGCTGCTGCTGATCTGGCTTGCCGCGGTGCTGACCGCCATCACCGGCTGGGACTATTTCGCCAAGGCCCGGCCCTATCTGAGGGACGACCATGCCGCTTGACGTGCTCTGGTTCGCCTGGCTGCGCGAGCGCGTCGGCCAGCCCCGCGAAAGCATCGAGACCGAGGCCGCGACCGTGCGCGAGCTGGTCGCCGAACTGGCCGGCATGGACCAGTGGCACGCGGCGGCACTGGCCGACCTCGCCGCGGTGCGCGTCGCCGTGGATCAGGAACTGGCCGACCTGGACGCGCCGCTGGCCGGCGCGCGCGAGGTCGCCTTCTTCCCGCCGATGACCGGGGGCTGATCCATGTCCGCCCGCGTCCAGACCGAACCTTTCGACCTTGCCGCCGAGCTGGCCGGCTTCGGCGCCGGCGCCGGGGCGATCGTCACCTTCTCGGGCCTGGTGCGCGACGAAGGCGGCCGGCTGGTGGCGCTGGAGATCGAACACTATCCCGGCATGACCGAAAAGGCCCTGCAGGCCTATGGCGAGGAAGCCGCGCGCCGCTTCGATCTCGGCGACTGGCGCATCCTGCATCGCCATGGCCGGCTGGCGGTGGGCGAGCCGATCATGATGGTCGCGACCGCCGCCCGGCATCGTGGCGCCGCCTTCGCGGCGGCGGAATACCTGATGGACTGGCTGAAATCCCGCGCGCCGTTCTGGAAGCGCGAGATCGGCCCCGATGGCGCCGGCGCCTGGGTCGAGGCCCGGGACGAGGACGAGAAGTCGCTGGCCCGGTGGCAAGGCTGACATTGCAATCCGGACCCCGGGCAAGCATATAGACCGCAACCCGACCGGATGACAGCGCGGAGCCCTGCATGACTTACCTGGAGTTCGAGAAACCCCTTGCCGATCTTGAAGGCAAGGCCGAGGAACTGCGCGTCCTGGCAAGCAAGGGCGAGGGCGTCGATCTGGAAAAAGAGGCCGCCGCCCTCGACAAGAAGGCCGAGGACATGCTGCGCGACCTCTACAAGCAGCTCGATCCCTGGCGCAAGACACAGGTGGCCCGCCATCCCGAACGGCCGCATTGCAGGGATTACATCGGCCAGCTCTTTACCGAATACACGCCGCTGGCCGGCGACCGCGCCTTCGGCGAGGATCACGCGGTCATGGGCGGACTCGCCCGCTTCCACGACAAGCCCTGCGTGGTCATCGGCCATGAAAAGGGCAACGACACCAAGTCGCGCATCAGCCACAATTTCGGCATGGCCCGTCCCGAGGGCTATCGCAAGGCGATCCGGCTGATGGACATCGCCGACCGCTTCCGCCTGCCGGTGATCACCCTGGTCGACACGCCCGGCGCCTATCCCGGCAAGGGCGCCGAGGAACGCGGCCAGTCCGAGGCCATCGCCCGCTCGACCGAGAAATGCCTGCAGATCGGCGTGCCGCTGGTCTCGGTCATCATCGGCGAGGGCGGCTCGGGCGGTGCCGTGGCCTTCGCCACCGCCAACCGCATCGCCATGCTGGAACATTCGATCTATTCGGTGATCTCGCCCGAGGGCTGCGCCTCGATCCTGTGGAAGGATGCCGAGAAGATGCGCGAGGCCGCCCATGCGCTGAAGCTGACGGCGCAGGATCTGAAGAAGCTCGAGGTGATCGACCGCATCATCGCCGAACCGCTGGGCGGCGCCCAGCGCGCCCCGGCCGAGGCCATCGCCGCCGTGGGCGAGGTGATCTCGGCCATGCTGGGCGAGCTCGAGGGCAAGAAACCGGCCGAGCTGATCAAGGATCGCCGGCAGAAATTCCTGCACATGGGCTCCAAGGCCCTGGGCTAGAGCGTCCGGCGCGCCCTTGCCCCGGGCATTCGATCGACAAGAAAAGCGCACGACACCGCCCCTCCGGGGCCGGACCTTCGCGTCTTCACCGTTTCCCAAATACCCATGCGACGGTGCTGGCCTGCGCCGCCGCATGAGAATTGGGGGCAAGGAAGACGCGCCGGGCGGGCCGCGATTGGCGCGGCGGCTCTTTCCGTTTCCATATACCCGGCCAAGGCTTCCCGCCGGCGCGGTCGAACGGGTATTTGGGAAACGGTGAAGCGCGGGTTCAGCCGCGTGCGGCCCCAATCGATTCCTCGAGAATGTCCAGCGCCTCGTCGAAGACCGCATCCGGGATGGTCAGCGGCGCCAGGAAGCGGATCACGTTGCCGTAAACACCGCAGGTCAGCAGGATCAGCTTGCGCTTCAAGGCCTCCTCGCGGAGGCGGTTGGCGAAATCGGGATTGGGCTTGTCGCTGCCGGCGATGTTGAACTCGACCGCGTTCATGAAACCCGGGCCGCGGATGTCGGCGATCTCGGGCACCCCGTCCGCGATGCCGGCCAGGCGCTGCTTCAGCCGCTGGCCAAGACGGGTGGCGCGGTCGCAAAGCCCTTCCTCCTCGATCACGTCCAGCACGGCATGGGCGGCGGCGACGGCCAGCGGATTGCCGGCATAGGTGCCGCCAAGGCCGCCCGGCGCCGGACTGTCCATCACCTCGGCCCGGCCGGTGACGGCGCTGATCGGCAGCCCGCCGCCCAGCCCCTTGGCCATGGCGGTCAGGTCGGCCGCCACGCCGTGATGCTCCATCGCGAACAGCTTGCCGGTGCGGGCGAAGCCGGTCTGCACCTCGTCGGCGATCAAAAGGATCGAATACTGGTCGCAGATCTGCCGCAGCCGCTGGATGAAGCCGGCGGGCGCCTCGTAGAAGCCGCCTTCGCCCTGCACCGGCTCGATGATGATCGCGGCGACGCGCGAGGGGTCGATATCGGCCTTGAACAGCCGGTCCAGCGCCGCCAGCGCGTCCTCGGCCGTGACGCCGTGCAGCGCGGTCGGGAACGGCAGGTGCCAGATGTCGTTCATCATCGGCCCGAACCCGGCCTTGTAGGGCTGGACCTTGCCGGTCAGGGACATGCCCATGAAGGTGCGGCCGTGGAAGCCGCCGGCAAAGGCCACCACCCCGGCGCGGCCGGTATGGTGGCGGGCGATCTTGACCGCGTTCTCCACCGCCTCGGCGCCGGTGGTGTAGAAGGCGGTCTTCTTCGGACCCTTGCCGGGGACCAGCGCATTCAGCCGCTCGGCCAGCGCGACATAGTTTTCATAGGGCACGACCTGGTGGCAGGTATGGGTGAAGCGGTCGAGCTGTTCCTTGACCGCCGCGATCACCCGCGGATGGCGATGGCCGGTATTGACCACGGCGATGCCGGCGGCGAAGTCGATATAGCGGTTGCCGTCCTTGTCCCAGATCTCGGCATTCTCGGCGCGCTCGGCATAGATCTGGGTCGTCATCCCCACGCCGCGCGAGATGGCGGCGTTCTTGCGGTCGGTCAGGCTGGTCATCGGCCCCTCCTCGGATACGATTCGGGGTCGATGCTATACGCGGTCCGGCGATCCGAACAGGGCCGCTTGCGCGCGCCCATGCGATGCTTCAGGCTGAGCCCATGTTCCCGATCCGCGATCACAACCCATCCGAACGCACGCCCTATGTCACCACCGGGCTGATCTTCCTGAACCTGGTCCTGTTCCTGGTCACCATGCCCTGGGCCGGCGGCCAGGTCGGGCTCTGGGACCGGCTGGCGCTGTATCCGGTCGCGATCATGCATGGCGAATGGCTCTGGGGTCTGGTCACGCACATGTTCCTGCATGCCGGGATCATGCATATCGCCGGCAACATGCTGTTCCTGTGGGTCTTCGGCGACAATCTCGAGGACCAGATGGGCCATGCCGGCTTCCTGGTCTTCTATCTCGCCTGCGGACTGGCGGCGGCGGCAGGGCAGATCGCCGCCGAGCCGATGAGCGGCATTCCCATGGTCGGCGCCTCGGGCGCCATCGCCGGGGTGATGGGCGGCTACCTGCTGATGTTCCCGCGCGCCCGCGTCGACGTGATCGCCATCATCATCGTCATCATCCGCCGCTTCACCATTCCCGCCTGGGTGCTGCTCTTGGCCTGGTTCGGGTTGCAGTTGCTCTCGACCGCCAGCATGGCCGATGACGGCGTGGCCTATATCGCCCATGCGGCGGGCTTCGTCGCCGGCATCGTGCTGGCCGTGCCGCTGTTCCTGCGCCGCGGCGGCCCGGCCTTCTGGCGCCGCACCCAGGGCCGGCCGCCCCATGCGCCGATCGACTATCCGCCAAGCCGCATCCCGCCGGTCCGACGCTAGAACGGCCGGCGCTAGAGCCGGCCACAGCTCATGTGGCGCTTGCCCGCGAAGCCGGGCGCGCGCGTCACCGCGAACCCTGCCGCCGCCAGCGCCCGGCGCACATGGCCGGCCGCCGTATAGGTGGCGAATGTGCCGCCCGGTGCGGTGTGACGGGCCACCTCGGCCATCAGCGCCTCGCCCCAAAGCTCCGGGTTCTTGGCAGGGGAAAACCCGTCCAGGAACCAGGCATCAGCGCGGCCGTCCCAGCCGGGCAGCGCCTGGCGGGCATCGGCCTCGATGATCTCGGCCTCGACCAGGCCCACGGACAGGCGGCGTTGCGGCCAGCCGGCGCGCAACTGATCCGCCAGCGGCGCCAGTTCCGGGAAGGCGGCATGGGCGCGGGCCAGTTCGTCCAGGCTCATCGGGAAGGCCTCGAAGCTGGTGAAGCGGACCGGCACCGTGACGACCTGCGCCAGCGCCAGCAGGTTCAGCCCGGTGCCGAAGCCCAGTTCGGCGACATGGAAGCCGGGCCGCAGCCGCGCCGGCAGGTCGTTGCCGGCCAGAAAGACATGCCGCGTCTCCTCCAGCCCGCCGCTGAGGCTGAAATAGGGGTCGTCGAAACGACGCGAGACCGGGATCGCCCCCTCGCGCCAGTCCAGGTCGGCGCTGCTCTGGTCGCGCTCATTCATCCGCGCTAACTCCTCTTTTGCAGGCAAATGCGGCAAGGGGCGGCGGAATGGCAAGCGGAATCACGGTGGCGGGCGCGGGTGTCTTCGGCCTCGCCTGCGCATGGGAACTGGTGCGGCGGGGCGCCCGCGTGCGGGTGTTCGAAACGGCGCGGATCGGCGCCGGCGCCTCGGGCGGGCATGTCGGCGCACTGGCGCCGCATGCGCCGGAAAACTGGAACGCTAAGAAACAGGTGCAACTCGATGCCCTGGTCGCGGCAGCGGACTGGTGGGCCGAAGTGGCGGCGGCGGGCGGCGTGGATCCCGGCTATGCCCGCAGCGGCCGCATCCAGCCGGTGCCCGAAGGCGCCGCGCCGCGCATGGCCGAGCGCATCGCGGCCGCCGGCGCGCATTGGCCGGGCTGGGCGGGGATGGAACTCACCGATGCGCCGCAGGGGCTGCTGGTGCCGGCCTCGCCCTCGGGCCTGTGGCTGGTGGACCGGCTGACGGCGCGGATCAGCCCGCGCCGGGCCGGCGCCGCGCTGGCCGCCGCCATCCGCGCCCGGGGCGGCGAGATCGTCGAGGGGCAGCCCGCCCCGGACGCCCCGGCGATCTGGGCCACCGGCGTCGCGGGACTGGCGCCCTTTGGCGGCAGCGGCGTCAAGGGGCAGTCGGCGCTGCTGGCGTTTTCCGCCGCCGACGCACCGCAGGTCTTTGCCGACGGGGTCCATATCGTGCCCCATGCCGACGGCACGGTGGCCATCGGCTCGACCTCGGAACGCGACGTCATGGACACGGCCACCGACGCGCAGCTCGAGGCGCTGATCGACAAGGCGCGCGCGCTTTGCCCGGCACTTGGCGATGCGCCGGTGGTGGACCGCTGGGCCGGCATCCGGCCGCGCGCCAGATCCCGTGCGCCGCTGGTCGGCGCCTGGCCCGGACGGCCGGACCATTACGTCGCCAATGGTGGCTTCAAGATCGGCCTTGCCATGGCGCCGGCCTGCGCGGTGATGCTGGCCGACCTGATCCTGGACGGTCGCGACCGCATCCCCGAGGGCTTCAGACCGCCCGATCCTAGGGCTGGGGGCTGACCCCGATCACCAGCGGATGCAGAAGATACAGCGCCAGCCAGACCAGCACCGCCAAGGCCAGCCGCGGCCAGGTCGGATGCATCGCCGCGCCGCGGCGCAGGCCGAGCGCCAGTCCGAACAGCGCATAGGCCAGCAACAGACCGAACAGGATGACATGCGCCAGGTCTCCGTTCGCGACCAGATGCGCCGCGCCCCACAGGGCAAAGCCCGCCATCAGCCCCGCCATGCCGCCGACCGCCGCCACCAGCACCGCGACGGGCATGGCGATATTCACCAGCCAGCGCATCCAAGGCCATTGCGGCCATAACTCGACATAGGGCGCCCGCCCGGACGCCAGGATCAGCCAATAAAGCAGCGCCAGCGACAGCAGGCTGTAGCCGATGACATAGCCCCGCCGCCCCAGCGCCGCGACCAGCGGCCCGCGGAACCGCGCCGGAATCACATGCGAGCCCAGGAAGACCGCCAGCGCCAGGATGAATTCGCCCCATGCCATGTCGGCAGCCTAGTCGCCTTCCCAGGCCGCGGCAATCCGCGTTGACGCGACGCGCCGCTGCGGCATGATGGCGCAAAGAGAGGATATCATGACCCGCCTTCAGACCGCTTTCGACGCCATCGACAAGGCCAATGCCGCCGACCCGCACCTGGACCCCGAGGGCCGGCCCGAGGCGCTGCTCTACGGCCAGCGCATGACGGCCGAGCAGCAGGCACTCTATCCCGATGCCTCGGATGCCCTGCGCATCGCCTGCCGGGGCCAGCATGTGGAACGCTGGCAACTGCCCCGCGACGCCTATCCGATGGACCGCGCCGGCTACCTGGCCTGGCGCACCGAACAGGGCCGCCGCCACGCCGCCCGCATCGACGGCATCATGCGCGAGGCCGGCTATGCCGAAGCGGACGTCGTCCATGCCGGGAAAATGCTGACCAAGCAGGGCATCAAGCGCGACGACGAGGTGCAGGCACTGGAGGACGTCGCCTGCTTCACCTTCATCCGCTGGTATATGGGCCCCTTCGCCGAAGGCCGCGACCCGGACGAATTGCAGCGCATCGTGGAAAAGACCGCACGCAAGATGTCTGCCATGGCCCGCACCCGGGCGCTGCAGGAATTCGCCATCCCCGAACCCTTCGCCGCCGCCTTCCGTGCATAGGGCGCTGCCCCAGGTCCTGATCGTCGCCCATGGCCAGCCCGGCGACCCGGCCCCGCAGCAGCAGGCCATCGAGGCGCTGGCCGCCCGCATCCATGTCGCCGATGCGCAGGTCCGGGGCGCGACGCTGGCCATGCCCGGCGCGCTGGACCTGGCCGAGAACGAGACGCTGATCTATCCGCTGTTCATGGCGGCGGGCTGGTTCACCCGCAGCGAACTGCCCCGCCGCCTGCGGCTGGCCGGCGCGCCGAATGCCCGCATCCTGCCGCCCTTCGGCAGCGACCCGCGCCTGCCGGCGCTCTGCCTCGGGCTGATCGCCAAGGCCGCCGAGGCGCAGGGCTGGCCGCCCGCGCAAACCCATCTTCTGCTCGCCGCCCATGGCTCCGGCCGCTCGCGCGCGCCCGCCGAAGCGGCACGGCGGATGGCGGCCAGCCTCGCCCCCCATGTCGCCGCCGCCAGCTGCGGCTTCATCGAGGAAACGCCCTTCCTTGCCGACGCCGCCCGCGACCTGCCGGCGCAGACGATCTGCCTGCCGCTTTTCGCCACCCGGGCCGAGCATGTCACCGACGACCTGCCCGCGGCCCTGGCCGAGGCCGGCTTCCGCGGTCTGGTGCTGCCCCCGCTCGGCCTTGCCCCGGAGGTTCCGGCGATGATCGCCGAAAGCATCAGGGCCGCCCTGTCCGAGCGGCCCTGATCTTCACCGTTTTCCAAATACCCATGCGACCGCGCCACCGGCCGGGGCGCCAAGGCCTGGGGTCACATCGCCGCCAGCTGCGCCAGGGCCGCCCGGATGCGCAGCAGGTCGTCCTCCAGCGCGGCAAGCTTCTCGCGGGTCTCCTCGATCACCTCGGGCTCGGCGTTCTCGACGAATTTCGGATTCGCCAACCGGCCGCGCAGGCCCGAGGCGTCCTTCTCGGCCTTGGCGGCCGCCTTTTCCAGCCGCGCCGTCTCGGCCTTGACGTCGATCATCTCGCCGACCGGCAGGGCGAAGCTCGCCCCCAGCGCCGCGACCGAGATCATCCCCGGTCCCATAGCGCCGTCCTGCGGGGGGTTCACCCGCGCCAACCGCTCGATCAGCGGCGCATTGGCGGCCAGCGCCGCCCGCGCCGCCTCGTCGGCCTCGGTCACGATCAGGTCGGGACGGGCGCCGGCCGGCACGCCGATCTGGGCGCGGGCCGAGCGGATGTTTTCGATGAGCTGGATCACCCAGTTCATCTGCCGGTCGGCCTCGGCGTCGATCAGCTCGTCGCCATAGGCGGGCCAGTCGCCATGCACCAGCATCCGCCGGCGCTCCCCGGTCAGCGCCCAAAGCTCCTCGGTCACGAAGGGCATGATCGGGTGCAGCAGGGTGTAGCACTGGTCCAGCACCCAGCCCATGGTGGCCTGGGTTTCCTCGCGATATTCGCCGTCGAACAGCGGCTTGGAGAACTCGACATACCAGTCGCAGACCTTGCCCCAGACGAAGCCGTAAAGCCCGGCCGCGGCGTCGTTGAAGCGGAAGCTCTCCAGCGCCTCGTCGGTGGCCTGGCGGATGCGGGCCAGCTCGCCGATGATCCAGCGGTTGACGACATGGCGCGGCTCGGGCCGCGCACCGCCGCCGCGGACGCCGTTCATCTCGGCGAAGCGGGTGGCGTTCCAGATCTTGGTGACGAAATTGCGGTTCGCCTCGACATGTTTCGGGCCCAGCTTGGGGTCGCGGCCCATGGCGGCCATGCTGGTCAGGGTGAAGCGCAGCGCGTCGGCGCCGTATTCGTCGATCAGGGTCAGCGGGTCGATGACGTTGCCTTTCGACTTCGACATCTTGGCGCCCTTTTCGTCGCGCACCAGCCCGTGCACATAGACGGTGCGGAACGGCACCTGCCCGACCACGGCCAGCTGCATCATCATCATCCGGGCCACCCAGAAGAAGATGATGTCGAAACCGGTCACCAGCACGTCGGTCGGGAAATACTTGCGCAGCTCGGCGGTATCCTCGGGCCAGCCCAGCGTGCCGATCGGCCAGAGGCCCGACGAAAACCAGGTGTCCAGCACGTCCGGGTCGCGCCAGACCGGATAGACCAGCTTCGTCAGATCCTGCGTCAGGTTGTAATCGGCCAGCCCCTGGGCAAAGGCGTCGATAGCGGCCTCGCGGTCTGCGACCTCGACCACGCGGGCCATCTCCAGCGGCACCGGCAGTTCGGCGATGGAATCGCGGAACTTTTCGGCCACCTCGGCAAAGCCCGAGGCGGCGTGGTGGATCTCGTCGCGATGCACCAGCCCCTCTTCCAACAGGGCGAAGATCTCGACCTCGTCCAGCACGCCGTCATGGTCGTCCTCGACCTGGCCCTCCAGCCGCAGGTCGAGCCCGTACCAGACCGGGATCTGGTGGCCCCACCAGAGCTGGCGGCTGATGGTCCAGGGCTCGATGTTCTCAAGCCAGTGGAAATAGACCTTTTCATGCTGCTCGGGCAGGATCTTCGTCGCGCCGCTGCGCACCGCTTCCAGCGCCGGGCCGACGATCTTGGCGGTGTCCACGAACCACTGATCGGTCAGCATCGGCTCGATCACCACGCCCGAGCGGTCGCCGAAGGGCTGCATGATCGGCTTGGCATCGACCAGCGGGCGGCGCTCCAGATGCTCGGCGCCGGTTTCCTTGTCGAGGGACTTGTGCAGATAGGTGACGGCCAGCCCTTCCTCGGTGATCGCCTCGACCACCCGCGCCCGCGCCTCGTAACGGTCGAGGCCGCGCAGCTCCTCGGGGACCAGGTTCACGTTCGAGACGTCGCCCACATCCTCGCCCTTGGCGGCGCGGGTGGCGATCTCGGCGCTGTCCTCATAGCCGAGGCCATCGGCGCGCATCTGGCCCTTGCCGTCCATCAGCGCGTAAAGCGGGATGCCATTGCGCATGGCGACGGCATAGTCGTTGAAGTCATGCGCGCCGGTGATCTTGACCGCGCCCGAGCCGAAATCCGGGTCGGGATAGTCGTCGGTGATGATCGGGATCAGGCGGCGGTGCTCCTTGGGTCCGACCGGGATCTCGCAAAGCTTGCCGACGATCGGGGCATAGCGCGCGTCGTCCGGATGCACGGCCACGGCGCCGTCGCCCAGCATGGTCTCGGGGCGGGTGGTGGCGATGCTGATATAGTCGCGGGTCTCGCGCAGGGTGACGTTGCCGTCCGCGTCGCGTTCCACGTATTCATAGGTCGCGCCGCCGGCCAGCGGATATTTGAAATGCCACATATGGCCGGGAACCTCGCGGTTCTCGACCTCCAGGTCGCTGATCGCGGTCTCGAAATGCGGGTCCCAGTTCACCAGCCGCTTGCCGCGATAGATCAGGCCCTTGTCATACATGTCCACGAAGACCCTGATGACGGCATCGTGGAAATTGCCCTCTTCGCCCGCGGGGGCGCCGGGGGCGCCGGACATGGTGAAGGCATTGCGCGACCAGTCGCAGGACGCGCCCAGGCGCTTCAACTGCTCGATGATGGTATGGCCGGATTCCTGCTTCCAGGCCCAGACCTTCTGCAGGAAGGCCTCGCGGCCGATCTCGCGGCGGTTCGGTTCCTGCCGTTCGGCCATGCGCCGTTCCACGACCATCTGGGTGGCGATGCCGGCATGGTCCTGGCCGGGCTGCCACAGCGTGTCGAAGCCGCGCATCCGGTGCCAGCGCACCAGGATGTCCTGCAGCGTGTTGTTCAGCGCGTGGCCGATATGCAGGCTGCCGGTCACGTTCGGGGGCGGGATCACCACCGAGAAGCTTTCCGCCCCCGGTTTCGCATTGGCGCCCGCGGCGAAGGCATTGCTTGCCGCCCATTCCCGCGCGATCCGCGCCTCGGCGGTCCCGGCGTCGAAATTCTTGTCCATGGCCATGTCGCTTACCCCTCGAATCGAAAAGGGGATAGCGAAACCACGGCGAAAGGCCAAGAGGCGCTAGAGAAACCGCGCCGCGAACCCGTCCTTGAACGGGAACCAGCCATAGAAGGGCCGCGCGCCCGCGATCACCCGCAGGACCGAGGGCCGCGCCACCAGCCGCTCGAAATACCCGGCCAAGTGCGGATGATCCGCAAAGGGATGGACGGCGCCGGCATAGAACAGCGCCGGCATGGCGGCGCAATCGGCCAGGCCGAAGCCGCCCGCGATCCAGTCCCGGCCGTCAAGCTGGCGGTCGAGCGCCGCATAGGCCAGGTCCAGCTTGTCGCGGGCGAAGGGGGCGACCCGTTCCTCGGCCCCCTCGGCCATGAAGATGCGGGCATCGACGATCTGCTGCATCATCTGCATGACCTGGAAATCCAGGAAGCGATCCCATTGCCGCGCCGGCAGCGAGGCGTCGGGGTCCGGGTCCAGCAGGCGCAACGGCCCGGGATGGTGCCGGTCCAGCCATTCGATCATCAGCGAGCTTTGCGACAGCACCAGATCGCCCTCGCGCAGCGCCGGCATCCGGCCCATGGGTTCGACCGAGCGCATCAGCGCCCGGTCACCCCCGTTGCCCAGGTCGATATGGCGAAACTCGAAATCCGTCCCCAGTTCGTAAAGCGCGATCAGCACCTTTTGCGTATAGGAGGACAACGGGTGGCCATAGAGCGTCAGCATCACGCCGCCTGCGCGAAATGCGCCACCTGCGCCGCATGGGCGCGCCGGAAGGCCGGGCGCGCGGTGATGCGGTTCATATAATCCGCCAGCACCGGATGGGCCACCAGCTCGCCCATGCTGTCCACGATGCGCAGCACATCGGCCAGCAGGATGTCGGCGATGGTGAAGCGGCCGGCGGCGATGAAGTCCCGCCCCTTCAGCACCGGGACCAGTTGCGCCAGGCGTTCCTGCAGGCGCGGCAGGGCCAGTTCCTCGGCCCTTGCGTCCTGGTCGAAGATCCGCGCCAGCGCCATGGCCATCACCACCGGCTCGAGGCTGTTGAGCGCGGCGACCAGCCATTGCTGGGTCTCGGCCCGCGCGGCGGCCTCGCGCGGCATCAGCGCCTCGGAACGTTCGCCGAGATAGAGCAGGATCGCGCCGCTTTCGAACAGCGTCAGTTGGCCGTCGCGCAGGATCGGCACCTGGCCGAAAGGCTGGCGGGCGAAATGCTGCGGGGTCTTGTCGCGCACGCTGGTGGTCTCGATCTCATAGGGCAGGCCGGCTTCCTCGCAGGCCCAGCGGATGCGCAGGTCGCGGACATAGCCCACGGCAAAGGGCGGCACCCAGTCATAGGTCGTGATCACGAATGTCATGGCTTACTCCTGCCGGGCGAACTCGGCGTCGATTTCGATGGTGATCGGATCGGTGAAGAACTCGTTCATGCCATAGGCCTGCGGGTCGATGTCGGTCCGGGCATGGATGCCGATCAGGTCGCGGATGATGGGATTGCCGGCTTCGTCGCCGGTATAGCCCTTGCCCGCGCCGATCAGCGTCACGTCGAACGTCGCGGGCCGGGTCTTGCCCAGCAGCGTCAACTGGCCCGAAACCGTGCCCTTGGTCGGGCTTTCCGCCGCGAAGCCGTCGGCGGTGAAGCGCGCGGTCGGGTTCGCCGCGCTGTCCAGGTAATCCGGGCCGGTCAGGATCTCGGCAAAGCCCTCGACCGGGGTCATGATCGAGGCGATCTGCACCTCGGCCGCCAGCCGGCTTTGCGCCGGGTCGTCCGGGTTCCAGTCGAGCTGGCCCGAAACGGCGCCGAAGCGGAACAGGCTGACCGAAAAGCCCATATGCGGCACGCGGGCCTGCACCGCCGAATGCGCCGGGTCCAGACGATAGCGGCCGGCGGCGGCGGCGTGATAGTCCTGCTGGCCGCGCGGGATGCTCTCCGGCGTCACCTCCTGGGCCGCAGCGGGTGCGGCCCAGAGGGCGAGCGCGATCAGGGATACGCGGATCATGGCGTTTCCGCCTTGGGCCCGACGATGGCGAAATGCGCGCCTTGCGGGTCGCGCACCACCGCGATGAAGGCCGGCCCCGGCACCTCCATCGGCCCGTGCAGAACCTCACCGCCGCCGTCGCGGATGCGGGCGATGGCGGCATCGACACCGTTCACGCCGAAATAGGGCAGCCAGCAAGACACCGGCGCACCGCCTAAGCCCATCATGCCGCCGATATCGGTGCCCTGCCAGGAGAACAGCTGGTAGGTGCCCATCTCGCCCATGTCCATGGCGGTGGATTTCGTCCAGCCGAACAGCTCGGCATAGAAGTCGAAGCCCGCTGCGGGGTCAGTGGACATCAGCTCGGTCCAGTTGCCGTGGCTTTCCTTGCTTTGGTTCCAGGCCCCGGATTCGACCGGAGGCTGCGGATCCATCGGCGCAGGTTGCAGGATGCCGAAGCTGGCGCCCTGCGGATCGGCGACCACGGCGAAACGGCCGGTGCCGGGAATGTCGGCCGGCTCGCGGAACACCGAGCCGCCCAGCGTCTTGATCTTGGCCGCCGTGGCGTCGGCATCGTCCACGTCGAAATAGATCATCCAGAACGGCGGCACGTCGGCGCAGTCCCCGGGCATTTCCATCAGCCCGGCGACCATGTCGCCGCCGTGGCTGGCCAGATGATAGGTAAAGCCCTCCATCCCGGAATCGGCAATCGTCCAGCCGAGCAGCTTGCCATAGAAGCCCTCGGCCGCGTCGAGCCCGCCCCTGGCGGTGGAAAGCTCGAACCAGCAGGGTTTGCCGTGATACATGGAGGCCCCCTCAGGCTTTCTCGTCCACGATGGGTTCGAAGCCGCCCCACATCATCCGCATGCCGTCGAAAGGCATTTCCGGCGGCGCCTGCATCTCGGGGTCGGACATCATCTTTTCATAGCCCGCATCCGCGGTCGCCTTGTCCGGCCATTCGATCCACGAGAACACCACGGTCTCGTCATCCTTGGCCTGGGTGGACATGTAGAAGTCGTTCACCTTGCCGCGGGGCACGTCCACACCCCAGGCCTCGACCATGCGCAGTGCGCCATAGCGCTTGAACATGGACCAGGCCGCTTGGGCCATGTCGATGTATTTCTGCCTGTTCGCCGTCGGAACCGGCAGCAGGAAACCAGAGTAGTAGGTCATCTCTCGTCCTCCTCGTCGGGCGCGGTCATGCGCCAATGAGTCGCAGGTTGGCAGTTGAAGTATTAAAAAGCAACTGATAATATCAAAACATGACAAGCAACGGCAAGATCTCGCGACTGCGCTATGAAGAAGGCTGCCTTGGCGCCCATGCGCTGAATTTCATCGGCGACCGCTGGGCGCTGCTTGTGGTGCGCGAACTGATGTTCGCGCCCAAGCGGTTCCAGATGATCCGCGCCGGGCTGCCGGGGGTCACGGCCAGCGTGCTGACCCAGCGCCTGACCCAGTTGGCGCAGGCGGGGGTGGTGGCGCATGACGATGTGCTGGGGCTTTACGCGCTGACCGATGCCGGGCGGGCGCTGCATCCGGTGCTGCGCGAGCTGTGCCGCTGGGCGCTGGCGATACCGGGCCATGATCCGAGCAGGTTCATCAGCATTTCCGCGCTGATGATCTCGCTCTCGGCGACGGCGGACCGCGCGGGCGCCGCCGGATTACCGCTGCGCGCCGGCTTCGTCTCGGGCAAGGAGGGGTTCGAGGTCGCGCTTTCCGCCGACGGGATGCCGCAGGTCCGGGCGGCCCGGGCGCCACAGGCGGATTTCGTGCTGGAAGGCTCGGGCAATGCGCTGGCGGCGGCGATCTATGGGCCGGGGCCGGTGGCGCTGGCCTCGGCCGGGCTGATCGCGCTGCGCGGCGACCGCAGCGCCGCGCAGCAGTTCACGGCGCTGTTCCGCCTGACGCCTCAGACCAGGTCCAGCAGCGAATCGCCCGAAGTGACCGAGCACGCGCCGGGCGATTCCTCGATCTGAAGCTCTTCCACCGTGCCGTCATTGACCAGCATGGCATAGCGTTTCGAGCGGCCGTTGACCCAGCCCGCGCCTTCGATGTTCATGCCCAGCGACTTGGTGAAGCTGCCATCGCCATCGGCCAGCACCTCGATCCCGGCATCGGTCGCGCCGGTATCCGCGGCCCATTTCCCGGCGACGAAGGGGTCGTTCACCGTGATGCAGATCACCCGCGACACGCCCTTGGCGCGGAACTTGTCGGCATTCTTCACGAAGCTGGGCATATGCGCATTGGTGCAGGTCGGCGTATAGGCGCCCGGCACGGCAAAGATCGCCACGCGGCCCCTGGCCAGATCGGCGGCGGCCACTTCCTCGGGGCCGTTGGCGCCCGGTTTCAGCAGCTTGCCTTCGGGCAGCTTGTCGCCTTTCGAGATGGACATGCGCGGTTCCTCCGTCAATTGCATCGTTCCGGGGGCGACTATAGGCTCTGCGCCGCAGGCAAACCAGCGAGGGCGAAGAATGAACATCGTGATCCTTGGCGCGGGACAGGCGGCGGCCTCTCTGGCGGCGAAACTGCGCGCGCTGGGACATGAAGGCGGCATCGCGGTCATCGGCGACGAGCCCGCGCCGCCCTATCAGCGCCCGCCGCTGTCCAAAGCCTATCTGCTGGGCCAGATGGGGCTGGACCGGCTGACGCTGCGCGCCCCGGACTGGTGGGACGAGCAGCGCATCGCCCTGCACCTGGGCGAGCGCGCCACCCGCATCGACCGCGACCGCCGCGTGGTCATCACGGAGCGCGGCGAACATGCCTATGACCAGCTTGCCCTGACGCTGGGCGCCGCGCCACGCCGGCTGCCAGCCGCGATGGGCGGCGACCTGCCGGGCGTGCATGTGGTGCGCAATCTGGCCGACATCGCGGGGGTGCAACCGGCGCTGGTCGCCGGGCGGCGGCTGGTGGTGATCGGCGGCGGCTATATCGGGCTGGAGGCCGCGGCGGTGGCCCGCAAGCTGGGGCTGGAGGTGACGCTGGTCGAGGCGGCGCCGCGCATCCTCGGCCGGGTGGCGGCTCCTGAGACGGCCGAGATGATCCGCACCCTGCACCGCGCCCATGGCGTCGAGATCGTCGAGGGCACCGGCATCGCCCGCATCACCGGCAGCACGGCCGCCGACGGGGTCGAACTGACCGACGGCCGCCGCCTGCCGGCCGACCTGGTGATCTGCGGCATCGGCATCGCGCCCGAGACCGCGCTGGCCGCAGCGGCGGGGCTGGTCGTCGACAACGGCATCGCCACCGATGCGTTCGGGCGGACCTCGGACCCGGCGATCTGGGCGGCCGGGGATTGCGCCAGCTTTCCGGCGCCCGATCTTTGCGCAGCCGGTGGACGGCTGCGGCTGGAAAGCGTCGGCAATGCCATCGACATGGCCGAGGCGGTGGCGGCGAACATGCTGGGCGCCGATACCGCCTATGTGCCGAAACCGTGGTTCTGGTCGGACCAGTTCGACGCCAAGCTGCAGATCGCCGGTCTGAACCTCGGTTACGACCGGGTGGTGACGCGGCCAGCGGACCATGGCGGCTCGGTCTGGTATTACCGCGCCGGCCGGCTGATCGCGGTGGATGCGCTGAACGACGCCCGCGCCTATATGGTCGGCAAGCGGCTGATCGAGGCCGGCCGCTCACCCGCGCCCGAGGCCGTAATCGCGGCGGCCGAACTGAAGGCGCTGATGGCATGAGAATCGTCGGCGGCAGCCTGCGCGGGCTGAAACTGGCCGAGCTCGGCGCCGGCGATCCGGCGGCGCATCTGCGCCCGACCACCGACCGGGTCCGCGAGTCGATCTTCAACCTGCTCATCAACGGCACGCATGGCAATCCGATCCCCGGCGCCCGGGTGCTGGACCTGTTCGCCGGCACCGGCGCGCTGGGGCTCGAGGCGCTGTCGCGCGGCGC
The DNA here is from genome assembly GCF_030388245.1 of Paracoccus sp. TOH. NCBI lineage: Bacteria > Pseudomonadati > Pseudomonadota > Alphaproteobacteria > Rhodobacterales > Paracoccaceae > Paracoccus > Paracoccus sp. TOH. The sequence goes on along the minus strand of NZ_CP098360.1, from coordinate 1,232,313 downwards.
GGCGCGGGTGGCCTTCGTCGATGACGGCGTCGCGGCGCGCGGCCTGCTGCGCACCAATATCGAAAAGGCCCGCGCCATGGGCGTGACCGATGTCTGGCGGCGCGACGCGACCCGGCTGGGCGAGAATCGCGGCGCGCCTTACGGGCTGGTCTTCCTTGATCCGCCCTATGGCCAGGGCCTGGGCGAGCGGGCGCTGGAATCGGCGCTGGCCGGCGGCTGGATCGCCCCCGGCGGCATGGTGGTCTGGGAAGAATCGGCGCCGCCCGCCCCGGTCGCCGGGCTCGCCCAGATCGACCAGCGCAAATATGGCGACACCACCGTCACCTTGTTGCGCGCCGGGCACGGCTAGGTGGCGCGGTCCAGCTTGGTGGACAGGTGAATCAGGCTCTCGCTGGACTTCACGCCGGTCAGACCGCCGATCTGATCCAGCACATCGTCGAGCTGGCTGGTCGATATGGCGGCCAGTTGCAGCAAAAGATCGACCCGACCGCTGGTGGTGTGGATGCGCTCGACCTCGGGCAGGCTGCGCAGCCGGCCCAGGATCGCGGCCTGCGAGCGCGGCTCGATGGTCAGCAGGCAGGTGGCGCGGATACGATGCTCGCGCGCGGAATCGCCCAGCCGCAGCGTATAGCCGGCAATGGCGCCCGAGGTTTCCAGCCGTTCCAGCCGCGCCTGCACGGTCGAGCGCGCCACCTTCAGCCGCCGCGCCAGCACCGCGACGGACATGCGCGCATCCTGCGCGAGATGGGTCAAAATTCCCCGATCGAGCTCGTCCACCGTCCACCTGTCATAATGACGACACTTTCGGCAGATTACCCATAGTTCAGACCATTTCCACCCTTTTCATTGCTTCAATCGGAACCCATAGGGCGCAGACTTGTTTCCACCCCAAACGCGCACAGGAAGGACATGCCGATGGGACTGACCGAGGGCCGCGGGCCCAAGACCGTCTGGGACAATCCCTCCGAGATCATCCGCAAGCTGGCGCCGGAGAATCCGGTGATGGTCTTTGCCCCGTCGGTGCTGCGCGAGAATGCGCTGCGTTTCCTGCGCGGCTTTCCCGGCCTGGTCACCTATGCCGTCAAGTCGAACCCGGACGAGGCGGTGATCCGCACCCTGTCGGCGGCCGGGGTCAAGGGTTTCGACGTGGCCTCGCCCTATGAGATCGACCTGATCGGCCGGCTGGCGCCGGACGCGGCGCGGCATTACCACAACCCCGTGCGCTCGCAGGCCGAGATCGCCCATGCGGTCGAGGCGGGCATCAAGGCCTGGTCGGTGGACAGCCGCTCGGAACTGGACAAGCTCTTCGCCCGGGTGCCGGCCGAGAATTGCGAGATCTCGCCCCGCTTCAAGCTGCCGGTCCTGGGTGCGGCCTATGATTTCGGCTCGAAATTCGGCGCCTCGCCGGAACTGGCGGCCGAGCTGCTGCGCGCAGCGGCGGATCGCGGCTATATCCCCTCGCTGACCTTCCATCCCGGCACGCAATGCGTCGATCCGCATGCCTGGGAAAGCTACATCACCACCGCCGCCGAGATCTGCCGCACCGCCGGCGTCAGGGCGCGGCGGCTGAACGTCGGCGGCGGCTTCCCCTCGCATCGCGTGACCGGGGTCGAGCCCGATCTGGCCGCGATCTTCGCGCTGATCCGCCGCGTCGCCGACGAGGCTTTCGACGGCCAGGCCCCGGCGCTGGTCTGCGAGCCCGGCCGCGGGCTGTGCGCCGACGCCTTTTCGCTGATCACCCGCGTCAAGGCGGTGCGCGACGGTCAGAACGTGTTCCTGAACGACGGCGTCTATGGCGGGCTGTTCGAGCTGCCCATCGTCGGCAACCTGGACCGGCTGCAGGTGCTGACGCCCGAGGGCACGGCGCGCCAGGGCGAGCCCCTGCCCCGCGTCATCTTCGGCCCGACCTGCGATTCCGTGGACCGCCTGCCCGGCGAACTGGCCCTGCCCGGCGACATCCAAGAGGGCGATTTCGTCATCTTCCACGGCGCCGGCGCCTATTCCACGGTCACCAACACCCGGTTCAACGGCTTCGGGCTGATGGCACACCTGACCGTGAACGCGCTTGAATAGGCATTAATCGACCCTTGGCGTTTCCGTGCTAGCGTCGCCGCATGGAATCACCTCGTCCGCCGATATGCCAGGTCGTTCTGATGGATGGCACCTTCGCCTCGCTGACGCAGGGGCGCAGGTCCTCCATCGCCCGAATTCACGCGATGCTGTCGGGCGAACTGGGCCGCCTGCCGGCGCCGGTACGGCTGCATTACGCGCCGGGCCAGCAATGGCAGGCTTGGCGCACGCTGCCCGAACTGACCATGGGCGCCACGCTGGAGCGGCATATCTGCGACGCCTATGCCTGGCTTTCCCGCGAATGGCGGCCGGGCAACCCCCTGTTCTTCTTCGGCTATTCGCGCGGCGCCTTCGCCGTGCGCTCTCTGGCCGGGATGATCGGCCGGGTGGGGCTGCTGACCCATGCCCATGCCACGGCCAGGAATGTCCAGCGCGCCTGGGACTATTATCGCAATGGCGAGGATCTGGGGGTCGAGCGGCTGGAGCCGGAGCTGTGCCACCCCTTCGTGCCGATCCGCATGATCGGGGTCTTCGACACGGTGATGGCGCTGGGGATCCGCCTGCCGCTGCTGTGGATGCTGACCGAGCCGCGATTCCGCTTCCATGACGAGCAATTGGGCACCGATGTCGAGCATGGCGCGCAGGCCCTGGCGCTGGACGAAACCCGCGCCGCCTTCCAGCCGCTGCTCTGGGACAGCGAATCGGCCCCCGGCCGCATCGAACAGATGTGGTTCCGCGGCTGCCATCCCGATATCGGCGGGCAGCTTTCGGGGCTGGAATATGCCCGTCCGCTGGCGAATATCCCGCTGGTCTGGATGATGTCGCGGGCCGAGACCTACGGCCTGCCCCTGCCCCGCGGCTGGCAGGCGCATTTCCCCCGCGATCCCAGCGCGCCCTCGGTCGGCTCGTGGCGCAGCTGGGGCAAGGCCTTCCTGGCCCGCGCGCCCCGCCTTGCCGGCACCGATCCGTCCGAGGCGCTGCACCGCTCGGTGCCGCGTCCCTATCCCGGCCCGGCGCTTCTGGCCGGGCCGCTGGCCGATGCCGCGCCGCCGCGGCCGCATCGGCGGCTGTCCTTCATCCGCCCGGCCCCACCACCGCCCGAACCAGAGCCGCAGCCCCAGCCGCAGACCGCAGCGGTGACGCCCGGCACCCCGCCGGGGGATGGCTGATGCGCCTCCGGTCAGGCGACCTGCGAAAACGGGCTTTTGGGCTCGATGCCCAGGCCGGCGCAGACCTTCAGCACCAGGTCGGGCTTGTTCAGCGTGTAGAAATGCAGCCTGTCCACGCCGCCTTCGACCAGCCGCTCGCACAGCCTGACGCAAACATCCAGCGCCAGCCGGGCCTCGCCCTCCTTGCCGGCAGCGGCGAAGGCGTCCTCGGCCCATTGCGGGACCGAGGTGCCGCAGCGTTCGGCAAAGCGGCGGGCCCCGGCCCAGCTCTGGATCGGCAGGATGCCGGGGATGATCGGCGCGTCGATGCCCGCCGCGGCGCAGGCATCGCGGAAGCGGAAATAGGTCTCGGCGTCGAAGAAGAACTGCGTCATCGCCGAGCTGGCGCCGGCATCGACCTTGCGCTTGAGCCAGGCCACGTCGGCGGCGGTGTCGGGGCTTTCCGGATGCGGCTCGGGATAGGCGCCGCAGCGGATGGTCATGTCGCCGCGCGCCGCGATGGCCTCGATCAGCGCCACCGAATCGGCGAAACCGTCGGCATGCGGGGTGAAGCGGTCCTGCCCCTGCGGCGCGTCACCGCGCAGCGCCACGATCTCGTGCACGCCGGCGGCGGCGTAATCGGCGACGATCTGCATGGTCTCGTCGCGCGTCGCGTCCACGCAGGTCAGGTGCGCGGCGACGTTCAGCCCGTAATGGCTGGCCAGCGCCGTCACCGCCTCATGCGTCAGCTGCCGGGTGGTGCCGCCGGCGCCATAGGTGACCGAGACGAAATCCGGCCCCAGCGGCGCCAGCGCCCGCGCCGTCTCCCACAGCCGGAACGACTGGTCCAGGTTCCGCGGCGGGAAGAATTCGAAGCTGATCGCGGGTGTGGTCATGGTGCCATCCTTTTGTCGCAGGTCTTGTGACATGCAGCCCGACGTGAGACAAATTCATAATCTTCAAGATCGTGATGAGATTGGCTCAAGATGCACCTGGAACTTCGTCACCTGCGCAGCCTGCGCGCCATCCATGAACAAGGCGGCCTGGCCCGCGCGGCCGAGGTGCTGAACCTGACGCAATCGGCGCTGTCGCATCAGATCAAGGCGCTGGAAGAGCAGGCAGGGGTCGAGCTTTTCCTGCGCAAGACCAAGCCCTTGCGGCTGTCGGCCGCCGGGATGCGGCTTTTGCGCACGGCCGAACAGGTGCTGCCGCTGATCGAATCCGCCGAGGCCGAGTTCCGCGCCGTCGAACTGGGCCGCGCCGGCCGGCTGCATGTGGCGATGGAATGCCATCATTGCTTCGACTGGCTGCTGCCGGTGCTGGACCAGTTCCGCCGCGCCTGGCCCGAGGTGGACCTGGACATCCGCTCCAGCCTGGCGCTCAAGGCGCTGCCGGCGCTGGAGCGGGGGCAGGTGGACATGGTGATCTCCTCGGATCCCGAGGAGATCGCCGGCGTCACCTTCCAGCCGCTATTCGACTACGCCCCGACCATGGTGGTCGCGGCCAGCCATCCGCTGGTCGCCAAGGGCTATGCCGAACCCGCGGACCTGGCGGGCGAGACGCTGATCACCTATCCGATGGACCGGGCGCGGCTGGACGTATTCTCGCAATTCCTCGATCCGGCCGGGGTCGAGCCGGCCCATGTCCGGCAGGTCGAACAGACCGCCATCGCGCTGATGCTGATCGCCTCGGGGCGCGGGGTGGCGGTGATGCCCGACTGGGTGCTGCGCGCCCAGGCCGGCAATCCGGAACTGGCGCTGCTGCCGCTGGGCCCGCAGGGCATGCTGCGCCGGCTTTACGCGGCGATCCGCAGCGAGGACATGCAGCAGCCCTTCATCGCCCATGTCCTGCGCCTGGCCCGGACCGAGCCGGTGCGGATGATGCGCGCCCTGGCGCAGGGGTGAACGGTTCTCCTCGGGACCACCACTTACGGGGAACTCTTTACGCCTGGTCCCGAGGATTTCCTGCTCTGGTCGTGCAGGCTTTACTAAACCATAGCGTGAATCTTGGTCAACGAGAACAACCTGAAAATAAAACGTAAATTTCTGCCCCGGACGGGCAGGCGACCGGGGTCGATCCGCCTCGTCCCAGGGTTTTCCCAGGGCTTCCGGGCCGCGACCCCCGGGCGGCGACCGGCGAACCAGGCGGCCCGATTTGACAAATCCCGGCAATAGCCGGATGAAATCCGTATCAATTCCCGTTCAGGACCGCCATGGCCAGCCTTCCCGACGATCCCACGCTTCGCGCCACCGTCTCGGACGGCGTCCTGCGGCTGGAGGGCGAGCTGAGCGTCTGGACGCTGGGCCGGTTGCCGGCCGAAGCCGAGAGCGCGGCGCGGCTCGATCTAGCGGGCGTCACCCGGCTGGACACCGCCGGCGCCTGGTATCTCGACCAGCGCGCGCAGGCGGGCGCGGCGCTGGAGGGGCTGAGCGGGCCGCAGGGGCGGTTGCTGGAGGCGGTCGCCAAGGCCCGGCCGCAGCCGGACGCGGACAGTCCGCCGCCCGCCGGCTGGCGGCAGATGCTGGAGGCGACCGGGCGCTGGGTGGTGACGGCGCTGACCTTCCTGCGCGAGCTGGCCGAATATCTGGGCCGCTTCCTGGCGGCCCTGGCGCGCGGCATCCGCCATCCCGGCGATTTCCGCCTGACCTCGCTGGTCTGGCACTGCCAGGAAACCGGGCTGCGCGCCGTGCCGATCGTCGCCCTGATGTCCTTTCTGATCGGCGTGGTGCTGGCCTTCCAGGGCGCGGCGCAACTGCGCCAGTTCGGGGCCGAGGTCTTTGTCATCGACCTGATCGCCATCTCGATCCTGCGCGAGCTGGGTATCCTGCTGACCGCGATCATCGTCGCCGGCCGCACCGCCTCGGCGCTGACCGCCTCGATCGGCTCAATGAAGATGAACGAGGAGATCGACGCCATGCGCACGCTGGGCCTCGATCCCGACATGGTGCTGCTTCTGCCGCGCGTGCTGGCGCTGATCATCACCCTGCCGATCCTGGGGCTGATCGCCAATGTCGCCGGCCTGGTCGGCGGCGCGCTGATGTCCTGGATCGAGCTGGGCATTTCGCCGTCGATGTTCCGCTATCGGCTGATCGCAGAAACCAGCGTGGACCATGTCATCGTCGGCCTGTCCAAGGCGCCGGTCTTTGCCGTCATCATCGGCATCGTCGGCTGCCATGCCGGGATGAAGGTCGGCAAGGACGCGGAATCGCTGGGCGCCCAGACCTCGACCGCCGTGGTCAACGCCATCTTCGCGGTCATCGTCGCCGATGCGCTGTTCTCGATCTTCTTCTCGGAGGTCGGGCTGTGACCGAGAACGCGGCCGAGAACGTCATCGAGGTCCGGGGGCTGCGCACCCAGTTCGGCCGCCATGTCGTGCATGACGGGCTGGATCTGGACGTGAAGCGGGGCGAGATCCTGGGCGTGGTCGGGGGGTCCGGCACCGGGAAATCGGTGCTTTTGCGCACCATTGTCGGGCTGAACCGGCCCGCCGCCGGCACAGTGCGGGTCTTCGGCCAGGATGTGGGCCGGCTGCATGGCGCCGCGCGCGAGGCGCTGGAGCGGCGCTGGGGGGTGATGTTCCAGGCCGGGGCGCTGTTTTCGTCGCTGACCGTGCGCGAGAATGTCGAGGTGCCGCTGCGCGCCGTGCCGGGGCTTTCGCCCGGGACACGGGCGGGGCTGGCGGAACTCAAGGTCTCGATGGCCGGACTGCCCTGGGGCGCGAACGAAAAATACCCCTCGGATCTGTCGGGCGGCATGAAGAAGCGCGCGGGGTTGGCGCGGGCCCTGGCGCTGGACCCCGAGATCGTGTTCCTGGACGAGCCGACGGCGGGGCTGGACCCGATCGGCGCCGACGCCTTTGACCGGCTGATCGTCGAACTGCGCGACGCGCTGAACCTGTCGGTTTTCCTGGTCACGCATGACCTCGACACGCTGCACGCCTGTTGCGACCGCGTCGCGGTGCTCGCCGAAAAGCGGGTGCTGGTCAGCGGCACCATGGCCGAGATGCTGAAGGTGGATCATCCTTGGGTGCATGAATATTTCCACGGACCGCGCGCCCGTGCCGCCATCGCCACCGGCCGGAGCAAGGAGTAGCCAATGGAAACCAAGGCCAATTATGTCCTGATCGGGGCCTTCACCATCGCCGGTTTCCTGGGGGTGCTGCTGTTCCTGATGTGGTTCGCCAAGCTGCAGATCAACCGGCAATTCGCCTATTACGACATCTATTTCAAGGAAGTCTCGGGCCTGACCGTCTCCTCCGAGGTGACCTTCGCCGGGCTTTCGGTGGGCAAGGTGGTGGACATGCAGCTGGCCGGGGATGAGAACGGCGCCGTGCGGGTGCGCGTCGAGCTGGCCGAGGATACGCCGGTGCATACCAATTCCCGCGCCTCGATCGAGATCCAGGGCGTCACCGGCGTCTCGAATGTCGCGATCACCGCCGGCAGCCCCGACGCGCCGCTGCTGCGCGAGGCGCAACCGGACGGCATCCCGGTGATCCCGGCCAACCGCTCGGCCCTGCAGACCCTGTCGGACCAGGGGCCCGAGATGATCTCGCGGCTGAACACCGTGGCCGAGCAGATGACCCAGCTTCTGGGCGACGACAACCAGAGCCGGGTGCGCAACATCCTGGACAATGTGGAACGCTCCAGCGCCAACCTGGACAAGGCCCTGGCCGACGTGACCGCGGCCACCGATTCCATCGCCTCGGCGGCGGCGGACATCTCGGCCTTCGGCGAGCGACTGGACGGGCTTTCCGCGGCGGCCGAGACGACGCTGGGCAATGCCGACAGCGCGCTGGCCAAGTTTGACGAGACCGCCGGCAAGGCCGACCGGGCGCTGGATTCCGGCACCGCGACGCTGGACGAGGTGCGCGCCTATGTCTCGGGCGACCTGCGCAGCCTGACGCAGCGCCTGGACCAGACCGCCACCACGCTGCAGACCGACCTGGCGCGGCTGAGCGCGCGCGCGGACAAAAGCCTCGACAGCCTCGACGCGGCGCTGGAGGTGGGGAACCGCACGCTCGCCTCGGCCGAGCGCGCCTTCGACAGCGCCGACCGGGTGATGAACAGCAATGTCGAGCCGGTGGTGGCCGACCTGCGCGCCACCCTGGCCAAGGCGAACGAGGCCATCGACCGCGTGGTCGCCGACCTGCCCGAGATCACCGAGCGGCTGCGCGATGCCGCCGGCAGCGCCGAGGCCGCCTTCGCCAGCCTGCGCGGGATGCTGGACAGCACCCGCGGCCCGGTGCAGGCTTTCACCCGCGAGGGACTGCCGCAATTCACCCGCATGGCCAGCGATCTGCGCGGGCTGGTGGGCAACGTGAACGAGCTGGTCTCGGCGCTGAGGCGCAACCCGTCGCAAGTCTTCTCGGGGCCGCGGGTTCCCGAGTTCCGCCGTTAAGGAGCCGCCATGCGTCTGACCGCCGCCCTTCTCGTCCTGACCCTGACCCTGCCGGGCTGCGCCGCGCTGAAGGCGCTGGAGGGCGAGCCCGACCGCGACGTGTTCGAGCTGCGCCCGCCTTCCGAGGCGCCGCGAAGCTGCGGCCGCGGCCGGCTGGCCGAACTGGTGATCGAGCCCCCCAAGGCGCGCGGCACGTTGGACACCGACCGCATCATGATCCGCCCGAACCAGTTGCAGACGCAATACCTGCCCGATGCGCGCTGGGGCGACACGGTGCCGGTGGCCCTGCAGACCCTGCTGGTGCGCGCCTTCGGCAGCTATGACGCCTTCACCCATGTCGGCCGCGCGCCGCTGGGCACGGCGGGGGATTACGCGCTGATCTCCGAGGTGCAGGATTTCAACGCCGAGGTTTCGGGCAAGGGTGCGGTGATCAGGCTGACCGTGGACGCGCAGATGGTGCGCGAGATGGATGCCAGCGTGGTCGCGCGCGGCCATTTCGCGGCCACGGCCGACGCGCCGAGCACGAAAACCGACGACCTGATCCCGGCCTTCGACGCGGCGGGCCAGCAGCTGGTGGCGCAGATGACCGACTGGGGCCTGCGCGCGGTGGGCGTCAATCCCGCCCGCTGCCGCTGAGGTTTTCCGCCGGCCCGGCCGCGCCGGCGCGGTTTCGGCAGCCGAAGCCCGGCCGCCCCTTCACCGGCGATTGACAAGCCGGGCGACAAGTGGGCATTCTCCGGCTCTCACCTGGGGGGCCCCGACAAGGGGCTGAGATACTGCTGGGCCGCAAGGCAGCGCAGGGACCCGTCGAACCTGATCCAGTTCATACTGGCGTAGGGATGGTGCGGATGCCCTTGCGGCCGGCTATCGGTCCGGCGGGTATTCTTCCCCCTTCCAGTCCGTGCTGGGTCTCCATGCTAGCGAAAGCGAGGAGCCTGACATGACCACTACCCCGACCGTGACCACCGGACCGCTGCCCGCCTCGACCAAGGTCTTCCGACCGGGCGAGATCCATTCCGACATCCGCGTGCCGATGCGCCAGATCGCGCTGCATCCCAGCGCCGGCGAGCCGCCGGTGACGGTCTATGATTCCTCGGGGCCCTATACCGATCCCGGCGCCGAGATCGCCATCGAGCGCGGTCTGCCGCGCCCGCGCGACAGCTGGATCATGGCGCGCGGCGACGTGGAATCCTATGACGGGCGGCATGTGAAACCCGAGGATAACGGCTTCGTTTCCGGCGACCGGCTGACGCCTGAATTTCCCATCCGCCACCGCCCGCTGCGGGCGCAGGGCGACCGGGCCGTCACCCAGCTTGCCTATGCCCGCGCCGGCATCGTCACCCCCGAGATGGAATTCGTGGCGATCCGCGAGAATCTGGGCCGCAAGGCGATCCGTGAGAAGCTGGCGCGCGACGGCGAGAGCTTCGGCGCCGCCGTGCCGGATTTCGTGACCCCCGAATTCGTCCGCGACGAGGTGGCGTGCGGCCGGGCGATCATCCCGGCCAACATCAACCACCCCGAACTGGAGCCGATGGCGATCGGCCGCAACTTCCTGGTCAAGATCAACGCCAATATCGGCAATTCCGCCGTCACCTCCTCGATGGCCGAGGAGGTGGAAAAGATGGTCTGGGCGATCCGCTGGGGCGCCGACACGGTGATGGATCTGTCGACCGGGCGCAACATCCACAACATCCGCGAATGGATCATCCGCAACAGCCCGGTGCCCATCGGCACGGTGCCGCTCTATCAGGCGCTGGAGAAGGTCGGCGGCGTGGCCGAGGAGCTGAGTTGGGAAGTCTTCCGCGACACGCTGATCGAACAGGCCGAACAGGGCGTGGATTATTTCACCATCCATGCCGGGCTGCGGCTGCCCCATATCCCGCTGACCGTGGACCGGGTCACCGGCATCGTCTCGCGCGGCGGCTCGATCATGGCGAAATGGTGCCTGCACCATCACCGCGAAAGTTTCCTCTATGAGCATTTCGAGGAGATCTGCGACATCTGCCGCGCCTATGACGTGTCCTTCAGCCTGGGCGACGGGCTGCGGCCGGGCTCGATCGCCGATGCCAACGACGCCGCGCAATTCGCCGAACTGGAGACGCTGGGCGAACTGACGCGCATCGCCTGGGCCCGCGATTGCCAGGTGATGATCGAGGGGCCCGGCCATGTGCCCATGCACAAGATCAAGGAGAACATGGACAAGCAGCTGGCCATCTGCGGCGAGGCGCCCTTCTACACGCTCGGGCCGCTGACCACCGACATCGCGCCGGGCTATGACCATATCACCAGCGGCATCGGCGCGGCGATGATCGGCTGGTTCGGCACGGCGATGCTGTGCTACGTCACCCCCAAGGAGCATCTGGGCCTGCCGGATCGCGACGACGTCAAGACCGGCGTCATCACCTACAAGATCGCCGCCCATGCCGCCGATCTGGCCAAGGGCCATCCGGCGGCCAGAACCCGGGACGACGCCCTGTCGCGGGCCCGCTTCGAGTTCCGCTGGGAGGACCAGTTCAACCTGTCTTTGGACCCCGATACCGCGCGCGCCTTCCACGACCAGACCCTGCCGAAGGAGGCGCACAAGCTGGCGCATTTCTGTTCGATGTGCGGGCCGAAATTCTGCTCGATGCGGATTTCCCACGACATCCGCGCCGAGGCGCAGAAAGAGGGCATGGCCGCCATGGCGCGCAAATACCGCGAGGGCGGCGATCTCTACATCCCCGCCCCGCAGGAGGCGTAACGGGCGCGGCCCCCAGAGGGCGGGGCGATGCCGAGCCTTTACAGGCGCGGCGCCCCGCCCTATCTCTGCCCGATCATGGCCACGAAATCCGACCCGAACTACAAGATCATCGCCGAGAACCGCCGGGCGCGCTTCGATTACTTCATCGAAAGCGATCTCGAGGTCGGCATCGTGCTGACCGGCTCCGAGGTGAAAAGCCTGCGCACCGGCCAGTCGAACATCGCCGAAAGCTATGCCTCGGTCGAGAATGGCGAATTGTGGCTGATCAATTCCTACATCGCCGCCTACAAGCAGGCCGGCGTCTTCGGTCACGAGGAACGCCGGCACCGCAAGCTGCTGGTCTCGCGCAAGGAACTGGCCCGGCTCTGGCAGGCGGTGGGGCGCGAGGGCATGACGCTGGTGCCGCTGGTGATGTATTTCAACGACCGCGGCATGGTGAAGCTGAAGATCGGCGTCGCCAAGGGCAAGAAGGTCGCCGACAAGCGCGAAACCGCCGCCAAGCGCGACTGGAACCGCCAGAAACAGCGCCTGCTGAAGCAGGGCTGACACGGCGCGGCCCGGGCCGGATTCGGGTATTTGGAAAACGGTGAAAGACGGGCGGGGCCGCGGGCGGGCGGGCCCGGTCGCATGCGTTTTCGGGAAACGAAGAAGCCGGCGGTCGGCCGGAGATCCCGCAGCGGCCGTTAAGCATTGCAGCCCCGCGCGCCTGCGGTTACATCGGTGTCGTTTCTGCGCCGCGGGGGGGAAGGCCGATGTCCACCGATTCCGACGATCCGAAAGTGCTGGTCTCGACCGGCTGGCTCGCGGCCCATCTGAACGATCCCGACCTGCGCATCATCGACGCCAGCTGGTTCCTGGAACCGGGCCGCGAGGCGCGGGCCGAATACGCGGCCGCGCATATTCCCGGCGCCCGCTTCTTCGACATCGACGAGATCGCCGACAAGCGCAGCGAGTTGCCCCACATGGCGCCGCAACCCGAGATGTTCATCAGCCGCATGCGCGCCATGGGCATCGGCGACGGTCACCAGGTGGTGATCTATGACAATTCGCCGCTGCGTTCGGCGGCGCGGGTCTGGTGGACCTTCAAGCTGATGGGCAAGCAGGACGTGGCGGTGCTGGACGGCGGGTTCGGCAAATGGCTGGCCGAGGGCCGCGAGACCGAGGACATGCCGCCGATGCTGCGCGACCGCCACATCACCGTGCAGCGCCAGGCCGCGCTGGTGCGCGATGTGACCCAGGTCGCCGCGGCCAGCAAGCTTGCCGATCACGAGATCGTCGACGCCCGCAGCGCCGAACGCTTCCGCGGCGAGGCGGCCGAGCCGCGCCCCGGCCTGCGCTCGGGCCATATCCCCGGCTCGAAAAGCCTGCCCTTCGGCAAGCTCTACGACCAGGACGGCACGCTGAAATCCCCCGCCGCGCTGCGCGCCGAGTTCGAGGCTGCCGGCATCGACCTGTCGAAACCGGTGATCGCCACCTGCGGTTCGGGGGTGACGGCCGCCTCGCTGTTCCTGGCGCTCGAACGGATCGGGCACCGGGACCATTCGCTTTATGACGGAAGCTGGGCCGAATGGGGCAGCTTCCCCGACCTTAAAATCGCAACCGGAGACGCGTGATGCTGGGCAATCTGAAACCGCAGGCCCCCGACAAGATCCTGGCCCTGATGGGCGAATTCAAGGCCGATCCCCGCCAGGGCAAGATCGACCTGGGCGTCGGGGTCTACAAGGATGCCAGCGGCCACACCCCGATCATGCGCGCCGTCCGCGCCGCCGAACAGCGGATGCTGGAGACCGAGACCACCAAGACCTATGCCGGCCTGTCCGGCGAGCCCGAATTCCAGAAGGCCATGGCCGAACTGATCCTGGGCGACATCTGCAAGCCCGAAACCACCGCGGCGCTGGCCACGGTCGGCGGCACCGGCGCCATCCGGCAGGCGCTGGAACTGGCGCGCATGGCGAATCCGGCGCTGCGGGTCTTCGTCAGCGATCCGACCTGGCCCAACCATGTCTCGATCATGAATTTCATGGGCCTGCCGGTGCAGACCTACCGCTATTTCGACGCCGAGACCCGCGGCGTCGATTTCGAGGGCATGAAGGCCGACATCGCCCAGGCGAAAAAGGGCGACGTGGTGCTGCTGCACGGCTGCTGCCACAACCCGACCGGCGCCAACCTGACGCTGGAACAATGGGCCGAGGTCGCCGCGATCCTGGAACAGACCGGCGCGCTGCCACTGATCGACCTGGCCTATCAGGGCTTCGGCGACGGGCTGGAGGAGGACGCGGCCGGCACCCGGCTGATCGCCGCGCGCATCCCCGAGGTGCTGATCGCCGCCTCGTGCAGCAAGAACTTCGGCATCTACCGCGAACGCACCGGCTGCCTGCTGGCGCTTTGCGCCGATGCCGCGACCCGCGACCTTGCACAGGGCGCCATGGCCTTCCTGAACCGCCAGACCTATTCCTTCCCGCCCTTCCACGGCGCGAAGATCGTCTCGACCGTGCTAACCACACCGGACCTCCGCGCCGACTGGATGGCCGAGCTGGAAGCGGTGCGCGCCGGCATGCTCAAGCTGCGCGAGCAACTGGCGGCAGAACTCCGCGACCTTTCCGGCTCGGACCGCTTCGGCTTCGTGGCCCAGCATCGCGGCATGTTCTCGCGCCTCGGCGCCACGCCCGAACAGGTCAGGCGCGTCAAGGAGGAGTTCGGCATCTACATGGTGGGCGATTCGCGCATCAACATCGCCGGGCTGAATCAGGACACCATCCCGATCCTGGCCCGCGCCATCATCGAGGCCGGGGTCTGACCCCCTCGCCGGACGACCCGAACCGCTGAACCCGCGACCGCCGGCCCTGCCCGGCGGTTCGCCATTGCAGCGCCACGCGCCGAAAACCCCGGCTTTCTCCGTTTTCCAAATACCCTGGGGTCCGGGGCGAAGCCCCGGCCCGGCAGCGCCGCCGGGCGCCCTCAGCCTTTCCGGCCCAGCTTGCGGTCGATATAGGCGCGCAATTCCTCGATCTCGGTCCGGCTCTCGCCCAGCTCGCCCTGCACCGCCCGCAGCTCGGCCTCGGCGGTGCCCAGGCGCGCGGTCAGATCGGCCTCGCGCTCCTCCAGCTCGGCGATGGCGCGGTCGCGGGCTTCCTCGGCCTCGTGCAGCTGCTGGGCCATGTTCTCCAGTTCGCCCATCTCGGCGCGGGTGACGCGGGACAGGCGGTGGATCAGCCAGCTTGCGAACCAGCCCAGCAGAAAGGCGGCGAACAGGATGATCGCAGTGGCGAGGATGAATTCGGTGCGGTTCATGCGGGCGGCTTCACGGGCAAGGGGTTGCGGATCACGGCGCCGCGCCGGTCTCGGGACGCGGCAGCGGGCGGTTCGGCTGCACCGCGCCCCGGGCGGGCAAGGTGGCGGTTTCGGTCGCGGCCTCGACCAGCATCGCCGCCGCCGGCAGGGTGGCCGCAAGCGCGGGATCCACCGGTGCGGTCTGCGGCAGCAGGCCCGCCGCCGGGCGCGTGGCGGCCTCGCGCGCCAGCATGTCGGGCAGCGCCGCCGCCTCGAGCGGCAGCGTGCCGGCCTGCTTGGGTTCGACCGGGGCGATGGCCAGCGCCGCGGGTTCGGTGGCGGCCTTCAGCGCCAGCCGCGGATCGGTCGGCACGCCGAGCGCCGGCCCGATGGCGGCCGTCGCCGCCACCAGCGCCGTCTCCTGCACCCGTGCCGCCACCGCCTCGGGGCTGTCGGTCACGCCCTTGACCAGCGCGGCCGGGGCCGGCGCCTCGGTCACCACCGGCTCGTCGGCCAACAGGGTGAATTCGATCCGCCGGTTGGCCTCGCGCCCGGCATCGGTGTCGTTCTCGGCGATGGGCTGGCTTTCGCCATAGCCCTTGGCGGTCAGGTTCCCGGTGACGATGCCCGCTTCGGCCATGGCCGTCAGCACCGCCTGCGCCCGCGAGCGCGAGAGTTCCGCGTTGAAGCCTTCCGAGCCCTGCGAATCGGTATGGCCGCCGATCTCGATGCGGAAATCCGTACATTGCTGCATGGTTTCGGCCAGCCGTGCCAGCGTCGGGCCGGGATCGCCGGCGATGACCGACTTGTTCGGCTCGAAACCGATCTCGGATTCCTGCATCGCCGCATTCAGCCTGTCCACGCATTCGATGCCCGAAGGCAGGCCCAGCAGCGGGTCCATGCGCCGGTCGTAGCGGATCGCCAGCTCGTAGCGCGCGCCGGCCCCCAGCCGCTGCGCAAGCCGCGCCGCCACCGTGTCCGAGGCGGTCTGACTGCCCGAGACGCCGCTGATCCGCACCAGGTCGGGCGTCACGGTCGCCGTGCCGCGTTCAAGCCCGCTGACCGCCTCGATGGCGGCGATGGCGCGCAGCGTCCAGCCCTCGGGGACCGAATCGTCGCTGCGCAGCGCGCTGTCCACCTGGCCGAACCGCGCGCGGGCCAGGCTTTCCACCGCCTCGCGCATCCGGTCGTCGGTGATCCGGCCGCGCAGCGACACGCCGCCCGGATCGACGACGGCGGTGAACTCGGCCGGACCCTTGGCCGCGTCGTCGGCCTTTTCATGCTGCGCCGTCAGGCTGAAGGCCGGCGGCAATGCCGATTCCAGCCGGCCCGCCGCCTCGTCGAAGCGCGCGGCCGCGACATCGGCCGGCGCGAACAGCGCCACGTCCGTGTCCGAGATGGTGACCGAACCCGCCCCCAGCGCCTCGACGGCGCGGATCGCGGGCACGGCGGCATCCGCCCAGCGCGGCGAGGGCGCGCCAAGCCCCAGCGTGCATTGCGGCTCGCCCGGCACGCCGGCCTCGCGCCCGGCGGCAAGGATGCGGTCACGGGCGCTGTCGGTATCGGCGGCGCAGGCGTCGAAGCGCGTGCCGGTCGCATCCTTGACGAAGCGCAGGGTAAAGGGCGCGATCACCGGCCGCGGTGCGGTGATGTCGGTCTTCAACGTCACGCCCGCCGGCTTGGCGCGTTTCAGCGCCGCCTCCAGCGCCAGCTTCTCGCGCGGATTGTCGGTGACGGCCCGGACCGAGACCTCGCCCTCCGCGACCGAAACCTTGGCCCGCTCGGCCAGTTGCGCGGCCCTGAGACCGAAGGCGAAGGCATCCTCCCAACCCTCGGGCACGGGGTAATCGGCGGTCTCCATCAGGTCCGAGACCTGGGCCACGCCGGTCTGGCGCTTCAGCCTCTCGACCAGCGCTGTCCGGTCCAGGCTTGTCGGGACCAGGCCGATGATCGAGATCCCCTGGTCGTTGCGCAGCAATTCGACCTCGAAGGCCGGGGTGGCGAGCGCGGCCGCCGCCGCCACCTGCATCTCGTCCACGACCCGGCCGGCGCCGACCACCGATTCGGCCCGGGCACGGGCGCGGAAGCGCTGCACCTCGTCCGGGGCGATGCCGCCCAGCTGCACCTGCAGCCCGTCCGTCCGCACCGTCACCCAGTCGTAATCGGCCAGCGCCGCCGAGACGTCCCGGTCGGCCCGGCTCTCGACGAAATCGGCGGCGGCGGTGGCGCCCCACAGGGACAGGCCGCCGGCCACGACAAGGGCGATCAGGCTGGCTGCAACAAGGGAAACCCGACGCGCGGGACGCCGTGCGGATCGCTGGGGATTGGCCATCAGGGGGCCCTTCGGGCTGTTTCCGACCCGCCGCATGTAATGCCTGCGGCGGATTTTCGCAATCAGACCAGACCGGCCAAGGCAAGAAACAGCGCAACCACCAGCCCGGCGTCGCGGTTGCTGCGAAACAGCCGCAGACAGCCGATGCCGTCGGTCATGTCAAAGCGCCGGAGCTGCCAGGCCAGATGCGCGGCAAACCCGACGACGCCCAGCAGGCCCAGCGTCAGCCCCAGCCCCTCGGGCGCCGCCGCCATCACCGCCAGGCCCAGCAGCAGCACCGAGGCGGTGCCGAAGCCCGCCAGCCAGCGCGGGGTGTCGCGGCCGAACAGCCGGGCGGTCGACTTGACGCCGATCAGCGCGTCGTCCTCGGCATCCTGATGGGCATAGATGGTGTCGTAGAAGACCGTCCAGGCGATGCCCGACAGATAGGCCAGCACCGGCGCCGGCGCCAGATTGCCGGTATGCGCCGCCCAGGCCAGCAACACGCCCCAGTTGAAGGCCAGCCCCAGGAAGACCTGCGGCCACCAGGTGAAACGCTTGGCGAAGGGATAGATCGCCACCAGCGCCAGCGAGGCCACGCCCAGCGCGATGGCCGCGCCGCCCAGCGTCAGCAGGATGGCGAAACCGGCCAGCGCCTGCGCCGCCAGCCAGACCAGCGCGCCCCGGACCGTCACCTGCCCCGAGGGGATGGGGCGCGAGCGGGTGCGCGCCACCTTGTCGTCGATGTCGCGGTCGGTGATGTCGTTCCAGGTGCAGCCGGCGCCGCGCATCAGCATCGCGCCCACGCCGCAGGCCACCGCGATCCACAGGTCACGCCATTCCGGCCGGTCGGCGATCATCGCCAGCCCGATGCCCCACCAGCAGGGCAGCAGCAAAAGCCAGGTGCCGATCGGCCGGTCGGCGCGGGACAGACGCAGCCACGGCCGCCAGTCCGGCGGCGCGTGGCGGTCCACCCAGTTGTCGGGCGGCGCATCGGCGACGGTGCTTTGGCCCTCTGGCGTCGGCCCCTCTGGCGTCTGACGGTCGGTCTGCATTAGGCTGCGCCCCATCATGGCGAAAATCAGACTGTTCATAGATCACCCGCTGGCCGAGGGACAAGGCGTCGAGCTGAATCCCGACCAGGCGCATTACCTGACCTCGGTCATGCGGCAGGGTCCTGGGGACGAGATCCTGGTCTTCAACGGCCGCGACGGCGAGTGGCTGGCGCGGATCGAACGCATCGCCAAGCGGGGCGGCGCGCTGGCGGCGCTGCGGCAGACGGCGCCGCAGTTGGACCCGCCGGACCTGTGGCTGGTCTTCGCGCCGATTAAGAAGGCGCGCACCGATTTCATCGTGGAAAAGGCTGCCGAGATGGGCGCCGCCCGCATCCTGCCGGTGCAGACCGACCACACCAATTCCGAACGCATCCGCCAGGACCGCCTGCAGGCCCATGCCGTCGAGGCGGCCGAGCAATGCGGCGGCACCTTCGTCCCCGAGGTCGGCGGGCTGGTGCCGCTGGCCCGGCTGCTGGATGGCTGGGATGCCGGGCGGCGCATCCTCTGGGCGGACGAGGCGCTGGCCGGGCCGGCGCAGGTGCTGTCCGGCCTGCCGCGCGGCCGCTGGGCGATTCTGATCGGCCCCGAGGGCGGCTGGTCCGAATCGGAACGCAAGCGGCTTTCGGCCATGGATTGCGTCACCCGCATCGGGCTGGGGCCGCGAATCCTGCGCGCCGACACGGCTGCCGTGGCGTCACTGGCCCTGTGGCAGGCGGCCCTGGGCGATTGGCGCTGAACGATCAGGGCTGAATCGCGCAATCTTTCCGCACAAAACCGGCCAGAGGCGGGAGAATTTTGCGGTGCAGCATCGGTTAAGGCCCCGTTTCGCAAAAAGTTAAGAATTTCGGCGCCTTATGCGTGTGCTGCATGGCAGAGATGCCGGTTTGTCCGTGGTTTTCGCAAACTGCCCGGCCTATATGCTGTGCATCAACGAAGCGCCCGATGAGCGGGCAATGATCTCAAGGTGAAAAACTATGTCGGCGATTGACACGAACCGCATCCATGGCGGGGCGGGCTCTTTCGGTATTGGCTCGAAAATCTGGGCGACGCTGTCGGCCTGGAACGATGCGCGGGTGACGAAGAACGCGCTGAGCCGTCTTTCGGATCGCGAGCTGGACGATATCGGTCTGTGCCGCGGCGATATCGAACGGATTGCGCGCGCCCGCTAAGCAGCGGTTGAAGACGCGAAAACGGCTGCGCGGAACCTCGCGGCAGACCTTTTCCCGGCCCGGATGGGCAAGACGACCAGGCGGCCCGCAAGGCCGCCTTCAGTATTTTCCACGGGTGCCTTCGGCGATCAGCCGCGCCTGACGACCAGGGTGGACCATTCGCCGAAATCGTCGCGCCGTTCCAGCGCCAGCCCGCCCGCCGCATAGGCCGCGATCACCTCATCCGCCTGGGTGACCAGGATGCCCGACAGGATCGCCCTGCCGCCCGGCGCGACATAGCGCGCCATGTCCGGCACCAGGTCGATCAGCGGCTGCTTCAGGATATTGGCGAAGACCAGGTCGAAGGGCGCCGCGTTCTCGATCAGCGGGTGGTCGAAGCCCACCGCCTCGACGCATTCGACGCGGCCATCCAGCCCGTTGGCGATGACATTGGCGCGCGCCACGTCCACCGCCTGCGGGTCGATGTCGCCGGCCAGCACGATCACCGGGAAGGACCGCGCCGCCGCCATGGCCAGGACCGCGGTGCCGCAGCCGATATCGACGATGCGCTGCGGCCCGGCGCCCTCGGCGATCATCCGGTCCAGCGCCAGCAGGCAGCCCTTGGTCGTGGCGTGATGGCCGGTTCCGAAGGCCATGGCCGCTTCGATCAGCAGCGCCTCGGCCCCTGCGGGCACTTTGTCGGCGTCATGGCCGCCATGGACGAAGAAGCGCCCGGCCTCGACCGGCGAGAGCTCGCGCCGGACATGGGCCACCCAATCCACCTCGGGCAGTTCCGACACCGCGAAGGGTTCGGCGCCCCAGGCGGCGGCCAGCAGCGTCAGCCCCAGATCGTCGGGGGCCTCGGTGAAGTAAAGCCCCACCTCCCAGCGGTTCGAGCCGTCCTCGATCTCGAAGACGCCGGTGCCGACGGGCTCGGGGGTCAGATCCTCGCCCGCCTCGGCAAGCGCCTCGGCCGCCTCGCGGCCGGTGGTGTGGGTCAGCGCGGTCCAGGTCGGCATTCAGTATCCCTCGGCTATGTCGGTCAGGGGTGCTTTGACACCCGTGCCGCGCAAGCCGCAATAGCCATCGGGATATCGGTCGAGATATTGCTGGTGATCATCCTCGGCCCGCCAGAACGGCCCGGCGGGAAGGATCTGCGTGGTGATGTCGGAATAGCCCTGCACCGCCAGCCGGTTGCCGTAATCGGCCTTGGAGAGCTCTGCCGCTGCCTTCTGGCTGTCGTTGAACACCATGATCAGCGAGCGGTATTGCGAACCGACATCGTTGCCCTGGCGGTTGCCCTGGGTCGGGTCGTGGTTTTCCCAGAAGATCTGCAGCAGCCGTTCATAGCTGACGCGCGAGCTGTCATAGACCACGCGCACCACCTCGGCATGGCCGGTGCCGCCGGCGCAGACCTGCTTGTAGCTGGGATTCTCGGCGGTGCCGCCGGCAAAGCCGACCTCGGTCAGCCAGACGCCCTCCTGTTGCCAGAACAGCCGCTCGACGCCCCAGTAACAGCCCATGCCGAAGATCGCCTGATCGTAGCCTTTCGGTATTTCGGCATCCAGCGGGCGGCCGAAGATCCTGTGGATGGGGGCATTCATGGTTGCGTCCTTTCGCATGTCCTGCCGCCTTAGGTAGGCGCGGCGGCCCTGTCCTGCAACGTCGGAGTGCCGGCGCGGGTTGCGGCGGGCGGGGCGCGTCGTGCAGACTGCGGACCGACCCCGCTTGCATGAGGCCCCGATGCGTCCCGGACCGCGAAACCTGATCACCGATGTTTCGGGCCTGCGGGTCGGCAATGCCCGCGACGACGCGCTGCGCTCGGGCACGACGGTGCTGCTGGCCGGGGCACCCTTCGCCTGCGGCTTCAATGTCATGGGCGGCGCGCCCGGCACGCGCGAGACCGAATTGCTGGCCCCCGACAAGCTGGTGCAGGGCGTGGACACGCTGGTGCTGTCGGGCGGCTCGGCCTTCGGGCTTGCCGCCTGCGACGGCGTCGCGGACGGGTTGCGCGCGATGGCCCGGGGCTTTCAGGTCGGCCCGGTGCGCGTGCCCATCGTGCCCGGCGCCATCGTCTTCGACCTGCTGAACGGCGGCGACAAGGATTGGGCCGCCAATCCTTATCCGGCGCTTGGCCGCGCGGCGCTGGAAGCCGCAGCGGCGGAGTTCGCGCTTGGCAGCGAGGGGGCCGGCACCGGCGCGATGACGCAGCGCTGGAAGGGCGGGCTGGGTTCGGCCTCGACGCTGCTCGACAGCGGCATCACCCTGGGGGCGCTGGTGGTGGTGAACGCGCTGGGATCGGTGACGGCGGGCGAGTCCCGGCAATTCTGGGCCGCGCCCTGGGAGCTTGGCGGCGAATTCGGCGGGCTGGGCCTTTCCGGCCCCTACCCCGCCGCGCATGAGCCGGTCCCGACGAAACGGCTGGGCGAGGCGACGACCATCGCCATCGTCGCCACCGACGCGGCCCTGGACAAGGCCGGGCTGACGCGGCTGGCCACCGCGGCGCAGGACGGCATGGCCCGCGCCATCGTGCCCAGCCATACGCCTTTCGACGGCGATCTGGTCTTTGCCGTCTCGACCGGCGCCAAGCCCCTGCCCGATCCGGCGCTGACGCCCTTCCAGCTGGGCCATGCCGCCGCCTGCACGCTGGCCCGCGCCATCGCGCGCGGCGTCCATGCGGCCAGCCCGCGGCCGGGCGATCTGCAGCCCTGCTGGGGCGCGGGCTGAGGGGATTGTCGGGACAGGACCGAAAAAGGGACGGCGCGAGAGAGAGGCGCCGTCCCAGTCACACACGCCAAGAGGGAAAACCTGACGATAAGGCGCAACGCCGGAAAACCCGCGCGGGTTCATCACGATTTCTCGACCGGCGGGCGCGGAAGCTGCGGCTTGCGTTGCCCCGGCAAAAGCGCAAGCCTGCACGCGACCGATCGGAAGGAGCCCCGCCATGAACAAGCCTGCAACCGACCTGAAGACGCTGCTGAAAGACCCCTCGCTGCTGGAGACCCGCGCCTATGTCGCCGGCGAATGGGTGAATGCCGACGACGGCAAGACCTTTGCGGTGGTGAACCCGGCCCGCGGCGACGTGATCGCCGACGTGGCGGACCTGTCGCGCAGCGAGGTCGCCCGCGCCATCGCCGCCGCGGCCCAAGCGATGAAGCATTGGGCCGCCCGCACCGCCAAGGAACGCGCCCAGATCCTGCGCAAATGGTTCGACCTGATGATGGAGAACCAGGACGACCTGGGCCGCATCCTGACCGCCGAACAGGGCAAGCCGCTGCCCGAGGCCAAGGGCGAGATCGCCTATGGCGCCAGCTTCATCGAATGGTTCGGCGAGGAAGCCAAGCGCATCTATGGCGAGACCATCCCCGGCCACCAGCCCGACAAGCGCCTGACGGTGATCCGCCAGCCGATCGGCGTGGTCGGCTCGATCACGCCCTGGAACTTCCCGAACGCCATGATTACCCGCAAATGCGGCCCGGCGCTGGCAGCGGGCTGCGGCTTCGTCGGCCGACCCGCCGCCGAAACGCCGCTTTCGGCCCTGGCGCTGGCGGTGCTGGCCGAGCGCGCGGGCGTGCCCAAGGGGCTGTTCAGCATCGTGACCTCGTCACGATCCTCGGACATCGGCAAGGAGTTCTGCGAGAATCCGCTGATCCGCAAGCTGACCTTCACCGGCTCGACCGAGGTCGGGCGCATCCTGTTGCGCCAGGCCGCCGACCAGGTGCTGAAATGCTCGATGGAGCTGGGCGGCAACGCGCCGTTCATCGTCTTCGACGATGCCGATCTGGATGCGGCGGTCGAGGGCGCCATGGCCTCGAAATTCCGCAACAACGGCCAGACCTGCGTCTGCGCCAACCGCATCTATGTCCAGTCCGGCGTCTATGACGAATTCGCGAAGCGGCTGGCGGCGGCGGTGGACAAGCTGCGCGTCGGCGATGGGCTCGACGAAGGCGTGACCACCGGCCCGCTGATCAACCAGGACGCGGTCGAGAAGGTCCGGGAACACATCCAGGACGCCGTCGCGGGCGGCGCCACCGTGGTCACCGGCGGCAAGCCGCGCGACGGGCTGTTCTTCGACCCGACCGTGGTCACCGGCATCACCGACAAGATGAAGGTGGCGACCGAGGAGACCTTCGGTCCGCTGGCGCCGCTGTTCAGGTTCGAGACCGAAGAGGAGGCCGTGGAACGCGCCAATGCCACGATCTTCGGCCTCGCATCCTATTTCTACGCCCGCGACATCGGCCGCATCACCCGCGTGCAGGAGGCGCTGGAATACGGCATCGTCGGCGTGAACACCGGCATCATCTCGACCGAGGTGGCGCCCTTCGGCGGCGTCAAGCAGTCGGGGCTGGGCCGCGAGGGCTCGCGCCACGGCATCGAGGACTATCTGGAGATGAAATACATCTGCCTGTCGATCTGACCGGTCAAAGCAGAAACCCCGGAGCCAGGCTCCGGGGTTTTCGCGATCAGCGCTTGTCGTCCTCGTCCTCGTCGTCCTCATCGGCGTCGGGCAGGTTGAAGAAGCTGTCCGCATCCAGGTCGTCATCCTGGTCGGGCTTGTCGTCGTTCTTGCTGAGGCTGAAATTCTCCAGCCCGGCGATCGAGCTGGGCAGGCGCGGCTCGTCCGACATGGCCAGCGAGGTCTCGGTCGAGAGCAGCTTGCGGCGTTCGTCGTCGGTCATCGCGCCGCCCTCGGCGGCCTTGCGCTTGGCGGCCTTCTGCACGGCGGCATCCAGTTCGGACTGCCGGCACAGCCCCAGCGCCACCGGGTCGATGGGCTGGATGTTCTGGATGTTCCAATGCGTCCGGTCGCGGATCGAGGCGATGGTCGGCTTGGTGGTGCCGACCAGCTTGGCGATCTGCGCATCGGCCAGTTCGGGGTGGAACTTGACCAGCCACAGGATCGCCGCGGGCCGGTCCTGGCGCTTGGAAAGCGGGGTGTAGCGCGGGCCGCGGCGCTTCTCCTCGCCCTCGGCGGCGGGGTTGTGCTTGAGCTTCAGCTTGTAGAGCGGGTTCTTCTGGCCCTTCTCGATTTCGGCGGTGTCGAGCTGGTTCGAGGCGACCGGGTCGAAACCCTTGACGCCGGCGGCCACGTCGCCATCGGCGATGCCCTGCACCTCGAGTTCATGCATGCCGCAGAAATCGGCGATCTGCTTGAAGCTCAGCGTCGTGTTGTCGACCAGCCAG
The DNA here is from genome assembly GCF_030388245.1 of Paracoccus sp. TOH. Classification (NCBI taxonomy): domain Bacteria; kingdom Pseudomonadati; phylum Pseudomonadota; class Alphaproteobacteria; order Rhodobacterales; family Paracoccaceae; genus Paracoccus; species Paracoccus sp. TOH. The sequence continues at coordinate 1,207,990 of NZ_CP098360.1, read as the reverse complement.
ACGGCGGTGGCCTTGGCCATCAGCGGCTTGTTCATGACCTTCTCCTTAACAATATCTCTTCCGGCCGGGGAAAACGGCTTTCGGCGGCTGCCATTCCATTTTCAGGGGATTGACGCGCTATATAGGGCCAGAAACGGTCAAAATAAAGCCTGAATTTCGTGGCGCGGCGCCGCGCCCGGCGCTAGGTTCGGCGCCATGAAAGCCCTTGCCGCGACCGCCGCCCTGCTGCTTGCGCCCGCCGCCCTGGCCCAGGACATCGCCGGGCGTTTCGACTATTACGTCCTATCGCTCAGCTGGTCGCCCAGCTGGTGCCGGGCCGAGGGCGGGGCCGAGGACGCCGCGCAATGCGATGCCGGCCGCCGCATCGGCTTCGTCGTCCACGGCCTCTGGCCGCAATACGAACGCGGCTGGCCCGAGGATTGCCGGACCGATGCCCGCGACCCCTCGCGGCGCGAGAGCCGGGCCATGGCGGATGTCATGGGTTCGGGCGGGCTGGCCTGGTATCAGTGGAAGAAGCACGGCCGCTGCTCGGGCCTGACGGCGCGGGACTATTTCGCACTAACCCGCAAGGCCGCAAAGGCGATCACGGTTCCCGGGCCGCTGCACCGGCTCGACCGCGACGTGACCCTGCCCGCGCAGGTGGTCGAGGAGGCCTTCATCGAGGCCAACCCGGCGCTGACCCGCGACGGCATCACCGTGACCTGCCGCGACCGCGCCCTGCAGGAGGTCCGCATCTGCCTGACCCGCGACCTGGAACCCCGCGCCTGCGGGGCGGATGCGCGGCGCGATTGCCCGGGCCGGTTCCTGACGCCCGCGCCGCGCTGATCGAGGGATCGGCGAGCAGGCTTTGGCGCCGCAAGGGTCGCGCCCGGGACCGGCGGTCCCAATCGGCGAACCGGGCTTGCCCGCGGCGGCCGGCGCCGGCCGATGGCGAAGGCATTGGGTGCAGCGACGCCGATTCGGCCTGACAATGCCGGAAGGGCGCCGCAGCGGCGCCCTTCCGGTCTCAATAGCAGCCGATCTTGGCGATCCGGCCATCCTTGCCGATCTCGAAATTGATCCGCTCGGCGCGGAAATCCGCCGTCACCGGATCGCGGGGGCCGATGATGCGGCTGCCCTGCGGCAACGTCATCGCCTCGAGCACGCCCCGCGGCTGGCCGATCAGCCCGCGGAACTGCGCCGCCTTGCAACCGTCGGGCGCGGGCTGCGGCGCCGTTGCGGGGGGGTCGGCCGGAACGCAGGCGGTCAGCGCGCAAAGCGGCGCAAGCAGGAAAAGCCTCCTCATCCCGCCGCCGTCAGCCGCAGTCGATGTTGTAGATGTTGCCCGCCGCGTCCAGGCGGAAGACGATGCGCAGCGGATCGTATTCCTGCGGCTCGATGCCGCGGTATTCGACCACGCGATAGTCGCGCGTCACCCCCAACGACGGGATGATGGTGCCGGGCTGGCCCAGAGCCGAAACATAGCTCTTGGCGTGGCAGGCATCGGGCTCGCGCGATTCCAGGCCGCTCATTCCGGCGACGGGCGTGGGCGGCAGCGGCGCGACGGCCGGCAGCGGCTCGGGTGCGGGTTCATAGGCCGGCGCGCAGGCCGCCAGCGGGGCAAGGGCAAGAAGGACAATCAGGGCTCGGGTCATCAGGCAGTCATCCAATGCGAGAATTTCTGTCGCCGCATCATAAGCGTCGCGCGGCGAAATGAGAAGCAGGCCGCCACATGGCAGCCGCCGGGCGTTGCATGGCGACCGCGCCCCGCCGCTACTCCGCCGCTTCGACCAGCGCGTTGCTGGTGCTGCCATAGCAGGCCAGGAACATCGCCACGGCACTGCGGCTGACCATGCGCATCTGTTCCTTGTCCACGGATTGCGGTCCCAGCAGCAGGGCGCGGTCATGGATGCGGACGCTGGCCAGTTCGATCAGCTGGTCGGCCGCCAGTTCAAGGTCGGGAATGCGCAGCTCGCCGCGCTGGATGCAGCGGTCGAAATAGCGCACCAACTGCTGGCGCAGCAGCGTCGGGCCGGCGTCGTAATATTCCTGGGCCAGCGAGGGGAAGCGCTCCGCCTCGGCCACGCTGACGCGGTAGATGCGCAGCCCGAATTCCGAAACCATGTGGGCCGAGATGATCTGCACGATGAAGGGCAGCACCTGTTCGACCGGCAGATCGACCTCGATCAGGGCGCTGGCATCGGCAGCCTCGCGCGCCAGCTCGTTGCGGAAGACCTCCATGAACATGATGCGCTTGTCGGGGAAATAGCTGTAGAGCGTCGCCTTGGAAACGCCAGCCTCGCGGGCGATCTCGTCGACGCTCGCCCCCTCGAAACCGTCGCGGAGAAACACCCTCTGGGCGCCTTCCAGCACCTGCATGAACTTGCGGCCGCGCGCCACGGGAAGCGCCCTAGGCATCCTGGACAACCCTTCTACTCCTTAACCCTGCCCCGCAAACCCGGCGGAACACCCACTCAGACACCGCAAACGCAACCCAGGCCGGACCCTTCCTTCATAAGGGAGAAGCCGGATTCTTGCAAAGCCTCTGCGCCGCGGCGCGATTATGTACAAATCGTCTGCAATGGATGACCCAAGCGCTGCGGCGGATCAATAGACAATCCGCCGCTGGTCCGTGAACCCGACCGGATTGCGCCGAAATAGAAGAAAAATAGGCATTTTTCCGCCCAGAACTCGGGACGGAGACGGCCGCCGCCCCGGATTTGCCACTCATCCGGAAGGCGAGTTTTCCGCAATTGCGCATAATCCCGATATTGGCGGAAGCCGCCCGGGGCAATGCCGGGCCGGATGGACAGCGCCGAACCCACCGGAGCGTATCGTTTGCTCCGCCGAACCAGCCGGAATGATTCGGGCCGCCGGGCTTCCAGGTTGCGGCGAAGCGGGCGCATGGCGCGCGCCGATCGCCTCGGCCCGGCACGGTCAGCCCCGCTGGCAGGGTCCGGGCTGACCGGCGCGGCGCGGCGCGCGGCCGGATGACGAAGGCCCGGTCTGCATCGGATCGGCGCGGTCCCGTCCGGCATAGGCCCGGCACGACCCGGCTGTGCGTTGCAACAATCCGGCCTGCCCAAGGTCCGGTTGCGGCGGGCTGCCAGCGACATCGGGCCCGCGCCGATCCGACGCCGCCGGCCTTGGCAGGGACGACCGCAGGTTTTCGGACGGATGGTTCGTCCGTCAAACCTCCCGGTCGCGGGCGCGCGTCATCGCGGGAACGGTAATCCGCAGCAGGCCGAAGCATCGGCCAAATGGCCGGGCCTCCATGGACGAACCACGCCCTCCTCACGGCGCGCCGCTGCGCCGCATCCGGTCCTGCCGGACCTCTGCGGCCAGGGTCTCGCGCAGCGCATGGACGGCCTCGGCGCGGCCGAATTTCCGGGCTGCGGTCTGGCGCGCGGCCTCATAGCCGGGCAGCATCCGCTCCAGATCGCGCTCGGCGCTCAGCAGAGCCCGGCTTCGCTCGCCGGCCAACAGGTTGGCCAGCCGGGCCTCGGCAATCGAGAAGCCGGTTTCGGCACCGTAAAGCGTCTGCAGTTCGCGACCAAGCTGGTCGATCCGCTGCCGCGCCGCATCGACATGCGCCCGGAAGGCCGCGAAGCGCCGCAGCTCCAGATCGGCCTTCAGGCGGGCGATGCGCTCCAGCCCGGCCAATGCCTGTTTTTCGCGGCTCATCCGCCCTCCTTGCGCCGTGGCGGCGCCCCCCAGCCGTCGCGCGCCTTTTTCCGCATCGCCTCGGCGAAACGGATCGCCGCGGCCACCGGGGCGAAATGCTCGGCCCGGATCTCGGCGCCGATCTCGACCGTGGCATGCAGCGCCCGGGCGCAGGGCGGATCCGACCAGATCGGCACCCGATGTTCGTTCGCCCGCTCGCGGATGCGCCGGGCGACCTCGTCCACCCCTTTCGCCAGGCAAACCGGCGCCCGGCCGCTGCCGCGCTTCCATTCCAGCGCCACGGCGTAATGCGTCGGGTTGACGATGATCACATCGGCCTTTTCCACATCCGCCAGCATCGAGCTCAGCACGATGTCCACGCCCTTCTGGCGGCGCGCGGCCTTGAGATGCGGATCGCCCTCGCTTTCCTTGTGTTCGTCCTGCATCTCGCGGCGGGTCATGCGGTGGCGCTTCAGGTATTCCAGACGCTTCCACAGCAGGTCAATGCCGGCGAAGGCGATGCCGATGCCCAGCGCCAGCCAGATGGCGCGGCGCAGGATCAGCCCCAGCGCTTCGATCCATTGCAGATCCGCCATGCTTTCCGACCGCATCAGCCAGAACAGCAGCGCGCGGTAAAGAAACCAGCCGCCGGCGCCGACCAGCAGCGCCTTGCCCAGCGAGATGGCAAAGGAGACCAGGCCGCTCTTGCCGAATTTCTGGCCGGCATTCCGGAACGGGTTGATCCGCTTGGGGTCGGGCAGCAGCTTCTTGGGCGTCAGCACCAGCGAGCGCTGCGCCACGATCCCCAGCAGGATCGGCAGGGCCATGATCGTCACCGCCGCCAGCGTGGCCCCGGCTGCCTGCAAGGCCAGGGCCCGCGCCAGATCCATGACCGAACGGCCCGCGGCGTCCGGCCAGGGCTCGCTGCCCAGGGCCCTGGCGGCCATTCTGACCCAGGCCGGCACCGCCCAGGCCGCGGCAAAGATCACCGCGAACCAGAGGCCCAGATACATCAGCGCCGATTGCAGCTCGGCCGAGCGGGGCACGTCGCCTTCCTCGCGGGCCTTGCGCAGCTTGCTTTCCGAGGCGTCGTATTGCTTGTCGTCGTCATCCTCGCTCATCGGGGCAGGTCCGGCATGACGTCGAGAACCGCCTCGGCCCAGACCGACAGGATCGAGGGTGTCAGCACCGCCAGCGCCAGCAACGCCATCAGGATCGCCCCGGGGGCGGCGATGAACACGACGGGCAGGTTGGGCATCACCTTGCTGATCATGCCCGACAGGATCTGGAACAGGAATCCGCCCAGGATGAAGGGCGAGGCCAGCAGTATCGCCAGCACGAAACTTTGCCGGACCAGCGCCACCGCATGCGGCAGGATGTCGGCGATCTGCGGCCAGTCGCCCAGGGGCCGCAGGCTGAGGCTCTCCCGCAAGAGATCGCAAGCCAGCACCGGGAACCCCAAGGCCATCACCGCGGCAAGTCCGGCCAGATGCATCAGGTTGCCGATCGGGTGCGGCGAGTATTCATTGGCCACCCCGACCAGCTGCGACAGCGAGGCGGTGGCGGCAATCGCCGCTGCCGCCACGTCGAGCGCCGAAGCGAAGAGCCGCACCAGCCCGCCCAGCGCCAGCCCGGACAGGATCTCGGCCCCGGCCAGCGCGGCCAGTCGCAGCAGCGTGTCGGCGGCCGCGATCGGCTGGGCATGTTCGGCCAGCAGCGGCGTCACCGCCATCGCCAGGGCGGCGCGGACCCGCACCGGCAGCCCGCGTTCGGAAAACACCGGCAGCATCAGGAAACAGGCCTGCACCCGGCAATAGACCAGCAGAAGCGCCGTCAGGCTGGCGGCCAGGCGCGGATCGCCGAGGATCTGGCTCATGCCGCGACCGTGCCGCGCAGCTGGACCTGGGCCGCCGGGTCGATCTCGTCCAGGCCCAGCACCGGCGTCGCGACCCCGGCCGAGGCCAGCATCATGCGAATCAGGCGGCGACGGTGATCGGGCACCGCCAGCACCGCCTCGACGCCGGGGGCCAGGCCGCGCAGAGCGGCCTGCACCGCCTCGGCCAGGCGCTTCTGGATCTGCGGCACGATGCTGGCGCCGCTGCGCGCGGCCTCGGCCTCGGCGCGGGTGATGTCGGCCTCCCATTGCGGGTGCAGCTGCAGGATGTTGAGGGTTCCGCCATCGTCCAGGAACTGCTCGGTGATCTTGCCGCGCAGCCGCCTGCGGACCTGTTCATAGACCGCCTCGGGGTTGGGGGCATTGCGCGCCTCGTGGACCGCATCGGTGATCAGCACCAAGTTGCGGATCGAGATCCGCTCCTCGAGCATGCCGCGCAGCACCGCCAGCAGCATCTCGGGCGATACCTTGTCCGGCACCATGCCGTCGAAGAAGCGCTGGTTCAGTTGGGCGCGATGCTCGTCCGAGACGCTGCACAGCTCGCGAATCATGCGCTGCATCGAGGACATGGTCAGCAGCGCCGGCAGGTTGGTCTTGACCACCTCCATCAGATGCGTGGACAGCACCTCCATCGGCGTGACCACCGTGGCGCCGGCAATGGCGGCCTCGTCCTGCCAATCCGGCGGGATCCAGCACGCGGCGCTGCCATAGACCGGTTCGCGCACACGTTCCCCGGCCAGGCCCTCCAGCGTGTCCTCGGACCCCAGGGCCAGGATGCCCAGCGGCCGCAGCGTGCCCTTGCCCCGCACCACGCCCTGCAGCCGGATTACATAATCCCCCTCGTTGAAGCCGATGCCGTCGGTGATCCGCACGTCGGGCAGGATCAGCCCGTAGCTGCGGGCGATATGCAGCCGCAGATTGGTGATGCGCTGACCCAGGCCGCGCGCCGGATCAAGCGCGGCAAGAATGAGCCCGGCACCGATCTCGACGCAGATCTCGTCGGTATCCAGCACATCGCCGATGCGGGGCTGCGCCATGCCCGAGGCCACCGCCGGCTCGGCCGCCGGCACTTCGCCGGCCGGGACCGGCAGCTTTCCAGAGCGGACGAACCAGGCCGCACCGCCCAGCAGCGCCGCCAGGCCGAAGAAGATCGGCATCGGCATGCCCGGCACCAGGCCGATCAGGACCATGCCGCCGGCGCAGACGAAGGGCACCTGCCAGTTGCTCAGCAGCTGCTGGGACAGCAGGTCCGCCATGGTCTCGGTGGCGCCGCCGCGCGACAGCAGCAGCGCCGCCGCCATCGAGGTGATCAGCGCCGGGATCTGGCTGACCAGCCCGTCGCCGATGGTCAGCTTGGAATAGGTGGTCATCGCCTCGCCCACCGGCATGCCGTGTACCAGCACCCCTGCCGCCAGGCCGACGAACAGGTTAATCATGGTGATGACCAGACCGGCGATGGCATCGCCCTTGACGAATTTCGAGGCACCGTCGAGCGATCCGAAGAAACTGATCTCGCGCTGTTCGCGGATGCGGCGGCGCTTGGCTTCCTCGTGGTCGATGGCACCGGAATTGAGGTCGCCGTCGATGGCGAGCTGCTTGCCGGGCAGCGAATCCAGCGCGAACCGGGCTGAGACCTCGGCCATGCGCCCGGAGCCCTTGGTGATCACCATGAAGTTCACCACCGAGATCACCGCGAAAACCGTCAGCCCGACCAGAAGCGAGCCTCCGGCGACGAATTCGGCAAAGCCCTCGATGACATGGCCGGCGGCGGACGGGCCGTTCTGCCCATGCGTCAGGATCAGCCGCGTCGAGGAAATGTTCAGCGACAGCCGGATCAGCAGCGAGACCAGCAGCAGGACCGGAAAGGCCTGGAAATCCGTGGGTTTCTCGACCAGCGAGGCCATGACCAGGATCAGCGTCGCGGTGGCGATGGAAAGGGCGATTCCCATGTCCAGCAGCGTCGCCGGCATGGGGATGACCATGGACAGCACGATCAGCACCAGCACGCCGGTGATGATCAGCGGCCGCGTGGCCAGCGCCGCGCCCTGGCCGGTTTCGGCAATGCTCATCGGCTTTCCCCGGTTCTGGCCGGCGCCAGCAGGCGCTCGGAGGTCCATCCCGGCCCGTTCATCATCCCCGAGCGGCGCAGGAAGATCAGCACCTCGATGCGATCGGCGGGCGGCAGACGCATCAGCCTCTCGTCGAGATCCGGCGGCAGGGTCTCGCCGTTCAGCAGCCTCTCCTTGGCGTCGCGGATCATGGCGTCGCGGGTCCATGTCCCGTCGACGGAAGCGGCCGCAAGCGCGGTGGACAGGACAAGCATGGCGATCACGATGCCCTCTTCAGTTCGCGCAATGCGGTCTCAAGCTCGCCGAAGGAGGGGCGGACATGGTCGGGCGCGGCCTGGCGTCCGACCTCGACGCAAAGGTTGGTGGCATGCTGGTGCAGCCCTGCGACCAGCACGGACTTGATCACGTCATAGAAGGCCTGGTCCTGCTTCATCACCGCCGACAGCCGTTGCGCGAAGGGTGCCACCAGCGCGTAGGCCAAGAACACCCCCAGAAAGGTGCCGACCAGCGCGCCGCCGATCATCTTGCCCAGCACCTCGGGCGGCTGGTCGATGGAGCTCATGGTCTTGATCACGCCCAGCACGGCCGCGACGATGCCCAGCGCCGGCAGCGCATCGGCCATGTTCTGCAGCGCATGCGGCGCGTGCATCGCCTCCTCGTTCATCAGACCGATGCGCTGGGACAGCATTTCCTCGACCTGGTAGGGGTCGTCGTAGTTCAGGCTGGCCGACCGCAGCGTGTCGGTAATCAGCGTGACCGCGTTCTCATCGGCCAGGATGCGCGGATAGGTCTGGAAGATCGCCGAGGCCTCGGGGTTCTCGATGTGCTCCTCGAGCTCGACGGGGCTGGAACGGGCGATCCGCAACAGCTGGAACAGCAGGCACAGCACGTCCTGCAAGTCGGATTCGTGCCAGCGCGGCCCCTTCAGCGACCGGCCCATGCCGGCAAGGGCCTGCTTGATCACCGCCGTCTCGTTCGACAGCAGGAACGAGCCGATGGCCGCGCCGCCGATCATCATCAGTTCGAAGGGCAGCGAGTGCAGGATCACCCCCAGCTTGCCGCCCGCCATAATGTATCCGCCGAAGACCATGGCGAAGGTCACGACGATGCCGATCATGCCGATCATGGCCTACCTACTTTCTGGCTCTGATTGCGCCCATATACGAGGTCAGCACCGCGGCCTGGCCCGGCTCGACCGAGGCCATGATGCGCGCGCCGGTCTCGGGCTGGACACGGGCGAGGATCTGGGCGGCGAAATCGGGCGGCAGGTTCGACAACACCATCGCCGCCTGCTCGGGCTTCATCTGATCGTAGACGGCGATCAGTTGGGCGATGTCCTCGGTCTGGGCCTGGGCTTGGCCCCGGTCGTTGCGGTCGATCTGCTGCTTCAGCTTGCGCAGTTCGACCAGCTTCCCGGTCAGCTGCTTTTCGGCGAAGGCGATCTCGGCCTTGCGGCGCTCGATCTCCTGCATGTAGCGGTCGATGCGCAGCGCGCGCTCGCGCAGCGTATCGGCCAGGGCCACCGCCTCGGGGACATCGCTGCAGCCGGCCATCAGTTCGGCCGGTTCGGCATTGGCCCTCAGGCGCGAGGCGCCGTCCATCAGCATGACCGCCTGCGCGGCGGCGGCCAGCACCAGGACGCCGCCCAGGAAGGAAAGGATCGGCTTACGCATCGAGATCCGCCTCCTCGCGCCGGCGGCGGCGTTGCAGCCGGACATGCCGGGCCGGGCTGGCCTCGGCGAATTTCTGCTGCAGCGTCCAGAAGGCCCGCTCCTCCTTGGCGCGCTCGATCTCGTCAGCCAGGGCGCGGGTGGCCGCCGTCGCCTCTGCCTTGGCCAGCAGGATGGATTTCTCGAGCCGGCCGATCTCGCTGGTCATGACGGCGATGGCGCCGCCCAGCCCGGTCTCGAGATCGTTGAGCTTGCGCAACCGCCGCGACAGCGCAAAGCAGAAGGCCGACAGTCCGACGGTGAAGGTGATCAGAACGACCTGCAAAAGCTGGGCAATCGTCATTGGATCCTGAACTCCGTGATGAGGAGGTCGGTGAAGGCCTCCTTGCCCAGGACGAAGACGGCGCGGGTCGCCAATTCGTCCCGGACGATGTCCAATATCCCGCGCTTCTCGAAGGCCGAGGCATCGACATCGGCGAGGAAGCTGTTGAAGGCATCCAGCAGTCGCGGGGTGAGATAGTCGACCGCGGCCTGGTGCGCCTGGTCGGTTTCGATCTTGACCGTCATCACCAAGGTCTGCGCCCGCGGTCCGGCCAGCGTCAGCACGATCTGGGGAATGTCGACGAAGACCACCGCCGGCAGGGCTTCCTGGGCGGCCGGCTTGTCCGCGTGCGGGGCCAGCAGCGACATCGGCGACCAGAAGCCCAGCCAGGTCGAGGCGAACCCCGCCCCGCCCAGCACCAGCGCCAGGCCCAGCGGCAGAAGGATGCGGCCAAGCCCTCTGCCGGATTTCTGTTCCGTGTTGATGTCGGCGACATCGCTCATGGTGATTCTCCATCCGTCTGCGATCTGGATAGCACCCGCGGGCTAACCAATTCTTAATCGCCCCCGTGCCAAGAAGGTCTCCGACGAAGATCACGCCGATTCGAGAAGGGGGCGGTTTTGCTGAAGCTGCAGGACTACTGGCGCGAGAGAAGCGCAAAGCAGAAGGCCATCCTGGCCGCGGCCTTCCTGTTCACATTCGCGGCGATTGCCGGCCTGTCCTGGATGGCCAGCCGGCCGGGGATGGCGCTGCTCTATTCCGGGCTGGACCCGCAGCAATCCGGCGCGGTGATGGCGGCGGTCGAGAAATCCGGCGTGCCCTACGAGATCCGCGGCGACACGATCTGGGTCGAGGAAGGCCAGCGCGACGCATTGCGCATGGCGCTGGCCGGCGAGGGGCTGCCCTCGGCCGGCGGCACCGGCTACGAGATTCTCGACGGCATGTCGGGCTTCGGCACCACCTCGCAGATGTTCGACGCCGCCTATTGGCGCGCCAAAGAGGGTGAACTGGCCCGCACCATCCTGGCCTTGCCCAATGTCCGCTCGGCCCGGGTCCACCTGGCCGTTCCCAACGGCCGAGGCTATCGGCGCGAGGCCGAGGCAACGGCCTCGGTCACGCTGACCACCGACGGCACGCCGATCACCCGCTCGCAGGCCAAGGCTTTGAAGTTCCTGGTTTCCTCTGGCGTTCCGGGCATGTCGGCGGATCGGGTGGCGGTGATCGACAGCGAACGCGGCGTAGTGTCCTCGGGCGAGGAATTCGCCGGCGAGGATCGCGAGGCCGACATGAAGCACAATGTCGAGCGCATCCTGGCCGCGCATGTCGGCAATGGCAATGCCATCGTCGAGTTGCACCTGGACGTGGTGAACGAATCCGAGCTGCTGACCGAACAGCGCTACGACCCGCAGCAACGGGCGCTGATCTCGCAGGAAAGCGAGGAAACCGCGGATCAAAGCACGAATGCGCAGCAGGGCGCGGTGACGGCCGCCTCGAACCTGCCGGAGGGACAGGACAGCGGCGGGGACCAAAGCAAGTCCTCGCGCTCCGAGACCCGCCAGCGTTCGAATTTCGAGGTCAGCAAGGTCACGCGCGAGGTCACGCGCCAGCCCGGCACCACCCGCCGCTTGACGGTCGCGGTCCTGGTGAACGGCGTCCCCCGGACCGAGGCGACTGGCGAGACCACGCTGGTCCCGCGCGAGGAGGCCGAGCTGCAGGCGCTTCGCGAACTCGTAGCCTCGGCGGTGGGTTTCGACGAGAGCCGCGGCGATGCGATCACCGTGAAGTCCCTGCCCTTTGCCTCGCTGTCCGAGGCCGGCACGCTGGCCAGCCAGGGCGGGTTGCTGTCGAAACTGGACCTGAACGGCTTCATCCGCATCCTGCTGGTCGGCTTCTTCGCCCTGGCGCTGGCGGCGTTCCTGCTGCGGCCGCTGCTTCGGGGCCGGCCGGCCGGCCATCCCGCCCTGGCGGCGCTGGACCAGTCGGGTGCGACCGGGGTCAAGGCCATCGAGGCCGGAAAACCCGTGGCCGAGACCGCGGGCCCGGTCATGGCAGTCGCCGAAATCGTCCCCGAAATCGACTTCACGCCGGTCTCGGCCGGCAGCGGCGACCCGGTCGGCCGGCTCAAGGAGTTGATGAAATCGCGCAAGGACGAAAGCCTGCAGATCCTCTCCGGCTGGATCGAGAAGCGTGAGGATGCGCTGTGAGACCCGCTGCATTGCGCCTTGATTCCTTCGCCGCCGGCCAGGCCCGGCCGGCGCGGCCGAGAACCGCCGCCGAGGTCGAGGAGGCCTTTCACCGCGGCCATGAACAGGGCCTGGCCGAGGGGCGAGAGCGCAGCCTCGACGCCCTGACCCAGGCCCTGGCGGAGATCCGGCAGGACATGCTCGTCGCCTGCCAGGCCGAGGCGGCGCTGCGCCGGGAAATCAATGCCGGCCTGGCGCCGGTCCTGCAGGCCATCGTCGCGCTCCTTGCCCCGCGCTCCGAGCGCGAGCGGTTGCGGGATGCCTTGGCCGGGGAAATCGCCCGGCTGGTCGAGCATGCGCCGGACTGCCGGCTTGTCCTTCGCTGCCCTGCCGATCTGCAACCGGACCTTGCGGAATGCCTGGACCGCGCCGGGCTTGCCGAGGCGCAGGTCGAGAATCTTTCGGCCGGGGCGCGCGTGGTCGAGCTTCTTTGCGGCCAGGGCCGGATCGTCTTCGATCCCGCCCGGGTTGCGGCCGACCTGACATCCATCATCGACGACATCATGACCGAGGAGTGATCATGGACGATCTCGCCAGCCTGATTGCAACCGACCAGATCCAGGTGGAAATCACCATCCGGCTGGGTGGCACGCAGCTTTCCGTCGCCGAACTCTCGCGCCTGCGCCCGGATGACGTCCTGACCCTGGACCACGACATGTCGGACGGCGTGGACATCTGCGTCGGCGACAAGGTCATCGCCCGGGGCGAGCTGGTTTCGGGCGACGAAGCGGACAATCGGCTTTGCGTCCGCATCCTCGGCCCGGCAGGCGTATCGTGATCCGCCTCGTCCTCATCATCGTCGGGTTGCTGCTGCCGCATGTCGCGGTGGCGCAGGACCTGACCCTGGACGGCGCCGGGCTGGAGGCGGTGGCAAGCGGTATCGGCCGACATTCCATCACCCTGCTTGCGGTCATGACCGCGCTGTCCCTGGCGCCGGGCATCGCGATCATGGTGACCTGCTTTCCCTTCATCGTGACGGTGCTGTCGATCCTGCGCCAGTCGATCGGGCTGCAGCAATCCCCTCCGAACATGCTGATCGTCAGCCTGGCCATGTTCCTGACCTGGTTCGTGATGAGCCCGGTGCTGACCGAGGCCTGGACGGTCGCCGGCGCCCCCCTGCGCGACGGCCGCATCGGCGTCGAACAGGCCTTCGAGCGCGGCATCGTGCCCTTTCGCGGCTTCATGGAGCAGCGCACCGACCCCGAGATGCTGGTCACGCTGGCCGAGATCTCGCCCGACCCGCAGGCACCGCCCGACCGGCTGTCGGTGCTGGTGCCCGCCTTCATGCTCAGCGAGATCCAGCGCGCCTTCGAGATCGGCTTCCTGGTGGCACTGCCCTTCCTAATCATCGATCTGGTGGTCTCGGCGGTGCTGATGTCGATGGGGATGATGATGGTGCCGCCGGCGGTCGTCGCCCTGCCCTTCAAGCTGGCTTTCTTCCTGGTGGTCGATGGCTGGGGCATGGTCGCGGCAGCGCTGGTGCGCAGCTATCAGTGACCCGAAGCGGTCATGCGGCCCGCCAAGATCACGGGAGCTCTGGCGGGAACCATGCTGCGACCGTAAGGTCAACCTGCCCGGGGGCTTTCCTCAAGCCCGGATTTTGGGCATCAGACTTGCAAACCCATGAGACGGGGCTGACATGCCGCGCCTGACCATCCTGATCCTGGCCCTCCTGCCATTCGCCTCCTCTGCCCGGGCCGAAGCGCCGCTGCCGGTGGAATTCGTCGCCGTCGAGCGCACCGAACTGATCTTCGACGCTGCCCTGACCGGGACCATCGCCGCCCAGGACAGCGTCGACATGGGCTTCCGCCAGGGCGGCCGCATCACCGAGGTTCTGGTCCACGAGGGCGGCCGCGTCAGCAAAGGCCAGGCGCTGGCCCGCACCGATCCGCTGCAGCAGGAGCAGGCGCTGCGCGTGGCCGAAGCCGCCGTCGCCTCGGCCGAGGCGACCGAGGCCCAGGCGCGGCAGGCACTGGAACGCGCCGATGCCATGCTGAAGCGCGGCGTGGGCACCCGCGCCGCCCTGGACGCGGCAAGCCAGGGGCTTTCAGCAGCGACCGGCGGGCTGACGCAAGCGCGTTCCGCCCTGGGTCAGGCGCAGCGCGCGCTGGAAGATACCATTATCCGCGCCCCCACCGATGCGATCGTGATCTCGCGCAAGGCCGAACCGGGGCAGATCGTCGGCGCGGCCCAGGCGGTGCTCTCGCTTGCCTCGGCCACCGGGCGCGAGGCGGTGTTCCAGACGGCCGACACGCCGCTTTTGCGCGATGCGATCGGCGCACCGGTCTCGCTTTCCGGCATCGACTTTCCCGAATTGCGCATGACCGCTCATGTCACCGAGATCGCGCCGCTGGTCGATCCCTCCACCGGCTCGGTCACGGTCCGCGCCGAGATCGAGGATGCCCCCACCACCGTCAGCCTGCTGGGGGCGGCGGTCCGGGGCGCGGTGCATTATCCGGCCGGCAGCGGCATCGCCGTGCCCTGGACGGCACTGACCGCGGCCCAAGGCAAGCCGGCGGTCTGGCTGGTGGGCGACGCAAACCGCGTCTCGCTGGCGCCGGTGCAGATCGAGCGGTTCACCAACGGCACGGTGATTCTCAAGGACGGCGTCAAGCCGGGGCAGATCGTCGTCGGCGCCGGCGCGCAGCGGCTTTATCCGGGCCGCGAGGTCACCGATGCCGGCACCGCGGCGGAGGAGGAATGATGCGCAAGCCGGTAGCCCTTGCCCTGCTGCTGTCGCTGGTGCTCGCCCAGGGCGCGCCGGCCTTCGATCTGCCCTGGCGCAAGCCCCCGCCCGCGCCCGAGCCGGCGCCGCGCCCGGTGGTCAGCACCGTCGTCAGCGACGACATGACCGCCGGTCCTTCGATGCCGGGCGTGATCGCGGCCCGCATCGAGGTGGCGCTGGGTTTTCAGACCCTGGGCCGGGTGACGGCGCGCAATGTCGATATCGGCGATGCCGTCCGCAAGGGCCAGGTGCTGGCCACGCTCAACCCCGAGGATCTGCGGGGCGACGTTCGCGCCGCCCAGGCCGCGGTCGATGCCGCGACGGTCGAGCTGCGCACCGCCCAGGCCAGCGCCGACCGAACCCGGGCGCTGGCGCAGCGCAATGTCGCCTCGGCCGCGCAGCTGGAACAGGTCGAGCGCGCGCTGATCGCCGCCCGAGCCGCCGAACAGCAGGCCGAATCCGAGCTGATCCGCGCCCGCGACGCCGAGGGTTTCGCCGAGATGCGGGCGCCTTTCAACGGGGTGATCAGCGCCGTCTTCGCGAATGCCGGCGCGGTGGTGAGCGCGGGCGAACCCGTGGTCCAGCTTTCCACCCAGAAGGGCATCGAGGCGGTGATCGACCTGCCCGACATCGCGCTGTCGCGGATAAGGCACGGCGATCCCTACGAGGTCTGGTCCGAGAGCGATCCCGACCGCCTGCTGCCCGCCACCGTCTCGTTGATCGAGCCGGTGGCCGATGCCGTCACCCGAACCCGGCGGATTCACCTGGCGCTTCAGGACGATGCCGATCTTCGCCTGGGCGCCCTGGTCCGCGCCCGGCCCAGCAGCAAGGCCGCCACCCGCCTGGCATTGCCCGAGGCAGCCGTCCTGGAACGCGACGGCGCCCCGCATGTCTGGGTCGTGACCCGCACCGGCGAAGACGCCAGGGTGGCGCTGCGCCGGATCGCCGTCCCGGGACCGGCGCTCAATGGCCGCGTCACCGTCGAATCCGGCCTGTCACCAGGCGAGGAGGTGGTGATCCGCGGCATCCATTCGCTGACCGAGGGCCAATCCGTGGGACAAAGCGTGACACCATGACGGGACGCGGCTTCAACCTTTCCGACTGGGCGCTGCACCACCGTTCTCTGGTGTGGTTCCTGCTGATCGTCTCGATGGTGGCGGGCACGCTCGGCTATCTGCGTCTGGGCCGCGAGGAGGACCCGAACTTCACCATCAAGATCATGGTGATCAGCGCCTCGCTGCCCGGCGCCACCATCGAGGACACGCTGGATCAGGTCACCACCCGGATCGAGACCAAACTCGAGGAGCTGGACGAGCTGAAATTCACCCGCTCGGTCACCATGCCCGGCCAGTCCATCGTCTATCTGGAACTGGACCCGACGATCCGCGGCCCCCAGGTGCCGGAAGTGTGGAAACGGGTCCGCAGCATGATGTCGGACATCCGCCCAGAATTTCCCCATGAATTCCAAGGCTTCCAGTTCAACGACGATTTCGGGGACGTGTTCGGCAACATCTTCGCCTTCACCTCGGACGGCTTCACCCAGCGCGAGCTGCGCGACAGGGTCGAGGATATCCGCAAGCAGGTCCAGGCCCTGCCGATGGCCGGCAAGACCTCGTTGCTGGGCGTGCGCAAGGAACAGATCTACCTGGAATTCTCCTCGGCCCGGCTGGCGGCGCTGGGACTGAACCACAACCAGGTGGTGCAGACGCTGGCGGTGCAGAACGCCATCACCCCCTCGGGCATCGTGCAGGCGGGGCCGGAGCAGGTGCTGGTGCGCGTCGGCGGGCAGTTCGACGACGCGGCCTCGATCGCGGCGGTGAACCTGCGGGTGGGCGACCGTTTCTTCAACATCGGCGACGTGGCGACCGTCCGGCGCGGCTACGAGGATCCGCCCAGCGCGCTGTTCCGCTATAACGGCCGCGAGGCCATCGGCTTGCAGATCGGCATGCGCGACGGCGGCAACATCCTGGAATTCGGCAAGCAGGTCGACGCGCTGATGGCCGGGGTGGCGCGCAGCCTGCCTATCGGCATCGAGATGGCCAAGTTCGCCGACCAGCCGCATGTGGTGGACGAGGCCGTCGGCCATTTCGTGCAGGCCCTGGCCGAGGCGGTCGCCATCGTGCTGCTGGTCAGCTTCGTCAGCCTGGGCCTGCGCGCCGGGCTGGTGGTGACGCTGACCATCCCGCTGGTGCTGGCGATCACCTTCGTGATCCTGGACCTCTACGGCATCACCCTGCAGCGCATCTCGCTGGGGGCGCTGATCATCGCGCTGGGGCTTCTGGTCGACGACGCGATGATCGCCATCGAGACGATGATCTCGCGCCTCGAGGTCGGCGACAGCCTCGAGCGCGCCGCCAGCTACGCCTGGAGCTCCATCGCCTTCCCGATGCTGACCGGCACGCTGGTCACGGTGGCGGGCTTCATCCCCATCGGACTGAACAATTCGGCGGCGGGCGAGTTCACCTTTTCGCTGTTCGTGGTCATCGCCGTCTCGCTGATCGTCAGCTGGATCGTGGCGGTGCTGTTCGCGCCGCTGCTGGGCGTGACGCTGCTGCCCGCCCGCATGAAGCACGCGGCCGAGGGTCCGGGCTGGCTGCGGCGGCGTTTCCACGGGCTGCTGCTCTGGGGCATGCAGCACAAGTGGCCGACCATCGCCATCACCCTGGCGGTCTTCGGTGCCTCGGTCTTCGGCATGCGCTTCGTCGAGCAGCAGTTCTTCCCGACCTCGGACCGGACCGAAATCATCGTGGACGTGACCGAACGCGCCAATGCCTCGATCGCTAAGACCGACGCCGACATGGCCCGGATCGAGACGATGCTGGCCGGCGAACAGGACGCGCTGTTCTGGACCACCTATGTCGGCCGCGGCGCACCGCGCTTCGTGTTGTCGATGGATGTGCCGACGCCGGGCCCCTATATGGGCCAGATCGTGATCCAGACCCCCGACCTTGCGGCGCGCGACCGGCTCAAGGCCAGGCTGGTGGAGTTCGGCCGCAACCAGCTGGTCGGCACCGATCTTTACGTGAAGAATCTCGAGATCGGGCCGCCGGTCGGCAAGCCGGTGCAATACCGGGTCTCGGCCGCGGATCCCGACCAGGCCCGGGACGCGGCGCGCGACCTGGCGGCGGTTCTGGCGACCGAGCCGCGGCTGCGCGACATCGCGCTGGACTGGAGCGAGCCCGCCCGCGTGGTGCGGCTGCAGGTCAACCAGGACCAGGCCCGGCGGCTGGGGCTGACGAACGAGGATATCTCGGGCGCGCTTTCGGGCACCTTCACCGGCCGGACCATCACCCAGCTTCGCGACGGGATCTTCCTGATCAACGTCACCGCGCGGGGCGCGCAGGCGGATCGCGAGTCGGTGGAATCGATCCAGAACCTGCAACTGGCGACACCGACCGGCACGCCGATCCCGCTCGCCTCGCTGGCCAAGCTGGAATACGGTACCGAGCAGCCGCTGATCATGCAGCGCGACGGCTTGCCGACGGTAACGGTCAAGGCCGACATCGCCAGCAAGGACCAGCCCGCCACGCTGGTCGCGGCCCTGGCCGACCGGGTGGCTGCGTTCCAAAGCACCCTGCCCGCCGGCGTCAGGCTGGCGGTCGGCGGCACGGTCGAGACCTCGGCCGAAAGCCAGGAGCCGATCGCGGCGGTGGTCCCGGTCATGCTGCTGGTCATGGCATTGCTGGTCATGGTGCAGATGCAGGGCTTCCGGCTGTCCTTCATCGTCTTTGCCGCGGCGCCGCTGGGGCTGATCGGCGTGGTCGCGGCGCTTTTGCCTTTCGGGGTGCCGATGGGCTTCGTCGCCATCCTGGGCATCCTGGCGCTGATCGGCATCCTGATCCGCAACTCGGTGATCCTGGTGCACGAGATCCAGGTGCTGATCGCCCAGGGCCATTCCCGCTGGAACGCCGTGTTCGAGGCCTCGGACAGCCGCGCCCGGCCGATCCTGCTGACGGCGGCGGCGGCCAGTCTGGCGCTGATCCCGATCTCGCGGCAGGTGTTCTGGGGACCGATGGCCTTCGCGATGATGGGCGGCATCATCGCCGGCACGCTGGTCACGCTGATCTTCGTTCCGGCGCTTTACTGCGCGGTGTTCGGCGTGCGACCGCCCGAGGGCGATCCCATGCCCGGCGCCGAGGACCGCGCCCGCGCCGCGGCGCATCAATAAGGGGAAAAGGCCGATGATCCGAAACCTGCTGCTGGCCCTGCTGCTGCTTTTGCCGCTGGCGGGCTGCGACTCGATCTGCACCTGCCGCACCTGCAAGCTGTGCATCAGCCTCTAGCCGGGCTCAGGCCCCGGGATCGGCGGCGATCTCGACGGCGAAGCTAGCGCCGAAACGGTCCAGCCGCGCCGCGTCCAGATAGCGCGACAGGTCGCGCGGCCGGTCCTCGGCGATGCGGCGCAGGATCGAGTTGCTGACCGAAAGCGGCTTTTCCGTGCCGTCCTCGCCGCGCGCCAGCCGGGCCTGTGCCTCGGCCAGCCGGTCGAACAGCGCACCCGCATCGCGCCCGGCCAGCGCCCGGCGCGCCGGATGCATCGGCGCCACCTCGCCGGCGATGACGCGCAGGAAATCCTCGCCATAGCTTTCCAGCTTCTTGGCGCCGACACCGTTCACCCGCGCCATCTCGTCCAGCGTCTTGGGGCGGGTCTGGACCATCTCGATCAGGGTGCGGTCGGGGAAGATGACATAGGCCGGCACACGCGCCGCCTCGGCCAGCGCGCGGCGCTTGGCCTTCAGCGCGGAAAGCAGCGGCGCGTCCTCGTCATCGACCTGGGTACGGACGACCACGGCGGGACGGGCGCGGGTCATGGCGTCGCGGCGCAGGGTGATCCGCTCCTCGCCGCGCAGCACCGGATGGGCGGCGGCGGTGATGGCAAGGCCGCCGTGGCGTTCCGGGTCGGGGCGGATCAGGTCGCGGCCCAGCATCTGCCGGATCACCGCCTGCCATTGCGCCTTGGACAGGTCGCGGCCGACGCCGAAGGTCGGCAGCCGGTCATGACCGCGCTGGCCGATACGTTCGGTCATGGTGCCCGTCAGCACGTCGATGACATGACCGGCGCCATAGGTCTGGCCGGTGCGCAGCACCGCCGACAGCACCTTCTGCGCCGCCTCGGTGGCGTCGAAACATTCCGGCGGGTTGTCGCAGATGTCGCAATTGCCGCAGGGGGCGGCGGCCTCGCCGAAATAGCCCAGCAGGGCGACGCGGCGGCAGGCGGTGGCCTCGGCCAGGCCCAGCAGCGCGTTCAGCCGGGCATGGTCGGCGGCCTTGCGCTCGGCCGGGGCCAGCCCCTCGTCGATCTGGCCGCGGCGCAGGCGGATGTCGTCGGGGCCGTAAAGCGTCAGGGTCTCGGCCGGGGCGCCGTCGCGGCCGCCTCGGCCGATCTCCTGGTAATAGGCCTCGATGGATTTCGGCAGGTCGGCATGGGCGACCCAGCGGATGTCGGGCTTGTCGATCCCCATGCCGAAGGCCACGGTCGCGACCACGATCAGCCCGTCCTCGCGCTGGAACCGCGCCTCGACCTCGCGCCGGGCCTCGGCCTCCATGCCGCCGTGATAGGCGACCGCGGCAAGGCCCGCGTCGTTCAGGGCCCCGGCCAGCGTCTCGGTCTTGGCGCGGGTGCCGCAATAGACGATGCCGGACTGGCCCCGACGCGCGGCGGCGAAGTCGAGGATCTGCCGGCGCGGCCCGTCCTTGGGCTGAAAGGCCAGGTGGATGTTCGGCCGGTCGAAGCCGCGCAGGAAGGATTGCGGCTGCGCGCCGTCGAACAGGCGCTTGACGATTTCCTCGCGCGTTTCCGCATCCGCGGTGGCGGTGAAGGCGGCCAGCGGCACCGACAGCGCCCGGCGCAATTCGCCCACGCGCAGATAGTCGGGGCGGAAATCATGGCCCCATTGGCTGACGCAATGCGCCTCGTCCACGGCAATCGCCTGCACGCCGGCGCGGCGCAGCATCGGGATGGTCGCGCCCGAGGCCAGCCGCTCGGGCGCCATGTACAGAAGCCGCAGCTCGCGCGCGGCCATGGCCCGCAGGACTTCGCTGTTCTCCTCGTCGGAATTGCCGCTGGTCAGGGCGGCGGCCGCCACGCCCGCCTCGGTCAGCGCCCGCACCTGGTCGCGCATCAGGGCGATCAGCGGCGAGATCACCACCGTCAGCCCGTCGCGCATCAGCGCCGGCAGCTGGTAGCACAGCGACTTGCCGCCGCCGGTCGGCATGATCGCCAGCACGTCGCGCCCCGAGGCGACGGCATCGACGATCTCCTCCTGCCCCGGACGGAAGGCGTCGAAGCCGAAGATCTGCCGCAGAAGGGGGGCGGCCGACATCTAGAAGCCGTAGAACCAGCCGGCGTTGTTGGCGAGCGCGCGCTGCAGGATGATGATGGCGATGAACACCACCAGCGGCGCCAGATCCAGCCCGCCGGTATTGGGCAGGATCCTGCGCACCGGCGCGTAGATCGGCTCCAGCAGGCGATTGAGCCCGTTCCAGATCTGCCAGATCAGCGGCTGGCGCAGGTTCAGCACCTGGAAGTTGATCAGCCAGGACATGATGATATGGGCGATCATCACGAACCAGACCACGTCGAGTATCAGCATCAAGGCTTCGTAGAGCGTGCCCATTCCATTCCCTTCCGGCTGTTCCCCGGACAGGTAAGGCAGGCATCCGCGTTGCGCAAGCTGCAAGCATGGCCGCAGCGTTCCGATTGACGCCCCGGCAGGCCGCCGCTAGCCCCCGCCGCGTTGTCCAAGGCAGAAGGAAGCCGCCCATGTATCCCATGCTCCGCTTTGCCAAGGAGATGCTGAAGTTCCGCCGCAGCCCCCGGATCGGGGTGCTGGACGCGCATGTCTCGACCCATCGCTGCTGGCCCTGGGATCTGGACCCGTGGATCGAGCTGAACAACGGCCGCACCCTGACGCTTTACGACCTGGGCCGGCTGCCGATGGCGGTCCGCACCGGCATCATCGGCACGATGCGCGAAAACGGCTGGGGCATCACCGTGGCCGGGAACACCGTGCGCTACCGGCGGCGGATCAAGGGATTCCAGCGCTTCACCATGGTCTCGCGCACGCTGGGCTGGGACGCGCGCTTCCTTTACATGGAACAGAGCATGTGGCGGGCGGGCGAGTGCTGCAACCACATGCTGCTGCGCGGCGCCATCACCTCGGCCCAGGGCATCGTCGCGCCGGCGCGGCTGATGCAGGCGGCCGGGCGCGACCCGGAAAGCCCCGCGCTGCCGGGCTGGGTCCAGGCCTGGATCGCCGCGGATGCCGAGCGGCCCTGGCCGCCGGTGCTGCCGCCGACTACCCCAGCCGACCGGAATGCCGACTTGCCAGCCTGACCGCGCTGGGGCCTTATGCGCCCCGAACGGCGGGACACAGGGCGCGCTTCGGCGCACCTCCAAGGGCGGGGAACCATCATGGAACGCAGGCGGATCTGGGGCTGGTGGTTCTTCGACTGGGCCAGCCAGCCCTTCGCGACGCTGCTGATGACCTTCATCTTCCCGGTCTATTACGCCGAGGTCGCCCGCCAGCACTATATCGCGCAGGGCATGACGCCCGAGGCGGCGGGGGCGGCGGCGCAGTCGCTCTGGGGCTACGGGCTGGGCATCTGCGGCGTCATCATCGCCGTCCTCGCCCCGGTGCTGGGCGCCATCGCCGACAATAGCGGGCGGCGGCTGGTCTGGGTCTGGATCTTTTCCGCCTTCTACATGGCCGGCGCCTGGGGGCTGTGGCTGCTGATGCCGGACCAACCGAACCTGCATCTGGCAATCATCAGCTTCGGCATCGGGCTGATCGGCATGGAATTCGCCACCATCTTCACCAATGCCCTGCTGCCGGGGCTGGCACCGCATGACGAGATCGGCCGCGTCTCGGGCTCGGGCTTCGCCTTCGGCTATCTCGGCGGGGTGATCGCTCTGGCGGTGGTGCTGCTGTGCCTGGCCGAGAACCCGCAGACCGGCCGCACCATGCTGGGGATCCCCCCGGTGCTGGGCCTTGATCCGGGCCTGCGCGAGGGCACGCGGGCGGCGGGGCCGTTCACCGCGCTGTGGTATCTGGTCTTCATGATCCCCTTCGCGCTCTGGGTGCCCGAGACGCCGGGACCGCGCCGGCCGGTGCGGCCGGGTGCGGCGATGCGGGCGCTGGCGCAATTGCTGGCCAGCCTGCGCTGGCGGCATTCGCTGGCGGCCTGGCTGGTCTCGTCGATGTTCTCGCGCGATGCGCTGAACGCGCTTTACGCCTTTGGCGGCGTCTATGCCGGCACGGTGCTGGGCTGGCCGGTGTTCCTGGCCGGGGTCTTCGGCGTGGTCAGCGCCGTCTCGGCCGCCGTCATCAGCTGGATCGGCGGCCGCGCCGACCGGCGCTGGGGGCCGAAGCCGGTGATCGTCGCCTGCACGCTGGTGCTGGCCGGGGTCTGCGTGCTGCTGACCGGCATGAGCCGCGAGCAGGTGCTGGGCCTGCCGCTGGCCGAGGGCTCGCGCCTGCCCGACGCGCTGTTCTTCCTCTGCGGTGCGCTGATCGGCGGCGCGGGGGGGGCGCTGCAATCGGCCAGCCGCACGATGATGGTGCGCCACACCACGCCCGAGCGCGCCACCGAGGCCTTCGGCCTCTACGCGCTGTCGGGCAAGGCGACGGCGTTCCTGGCGCCGCTGCTGATCGCCGCGGTGACGGATGTGACCGGAAGCCAACGGCTCGGCATCTCTCCGCTTATCGGGATGTTCCTTCTGGCGCTGATTCTGCTAGTTTGGGTCAAAGCAAAAGGAGAGGCCGAGCAGTGATCCGCAAATTCCTGACCGCCGCCGTGCTGGCATTGACCGGGCTTGGCCTCGTGCAACCCGCCGGGGCCGACCCGCTGGCCCGCAGCGTCTTCGGCGCGGTTCCCGGCCCGACCGGCGGCGCCCCCGTCTCGATCGGGTTCTACTCCAAGGGCTGCGTCTCGGGGGCCGTGCAGCTGCCGGAATCCGGCCCGACCTGGCAGGCGATGCGCCTGTCGAGGAACCGCAATTGGGGCCATCCCGAACTGGTCGGCTTCCTGATCGGCCTGTCGCAGGCCGCGCGCCAGGCCGGCTGGCAGGGGCTTTACATCGGCGACATGGGCCAGCCGCGCGGCGGCCCGATGACCTCGGGCCATGCCAGCCACCAGTCCGGCCTTGATGCCGATGTCTGGATGCTGCCGCCGCAAAGCCTGCGCCTGACCGCGGCGCAGCGCGAGCGGATCTCGTCGCAATCGGTGGTGAATCGGGCCGGCACCGCGCCCTCGGGCCTGTGGAGCGGCAGTCACATGGCGATCATGCGCGCCGCCGCCCGCGATCCGCGGGTCGAACGCATCTTCGTCGATCCGGTGGCCAAGCTGGCGATGTGCCAGACCGAAACCGGCGACCGCCGCTATCTGCGCAAGATCCGGCCGCTGGGCGGGCATGACTATCACTTCCATGTCCGGATGGCCTGCCCGGCGGGCTCGGTCTGCCAGCAGCAGGACGCGCCGCCGCCCGGCGACGGTTGCGCCGAGGCGGCGGAATGGATCAAGAACCGCATCGATCCCAGCCGGGTCAAGCCGGTGCCGCCCGACCCGAACTATCGCCACCCCCGCAGCTTCCGGCTGAGCGAGATGCCCCGTCAATGCCAGGTCGTCGCCACCGCCCGCTAAGGCGCGGCGGCCCGGCCGGCGGCGCGGCAGCGCGGTCCCGCCGCCTGCCGGGTCTGGCGCTGTCGCTGCTGCTGCTCTCCGCCTCCTCGGCCTGCGCGGCCGATCCGGCGCCCTCGGCGGCGCCGCGTGTCGATTACGTCGCCACCTATGTCTGGCAGCTGGAGGACGAGAGTTTCGGCGGCTTCTCGGGCATCGAGATCAGCGCCGACGGCAGCCGCTTCACCGCGCTTTCGGACCGCGCCACCATCCGCTGGGGCAGCGTCGAGCGCGACGCCCAGGGCCGGATTCGCGGGCTGGAGCTGGCCGGCCGCGCCCGGCTGCGCGACAGCACCGGCAAACCGCTGAAACCCGGCTGGCAGGGCGACAGCGAGGGGCTCGCCATCGCGCCCGACGGCACGCTCTGGATCAGCTTCGAGGGGCTGACCCGCATCGCCCGCCACGACACGGCCGACAGCCCCGCCAAGCCCCTGCCCCGGCCGCCGGAGTTCAAGACCATGCAGCGCAATTCCTCGCTGGAGGCGCTGGCGATCCTGCCCGACGGCACGCTCTTGACCCTGCCCGAGCGGTCCGGCGCGCTGACCCGGCCATTTCCGGTCTGGCGCTGGCGGGACGGCAGATGGGATCAGCCCTTCTCGATCCCGCGCTCGGGCGACTGGCTGGCGGTCGGCGCCGATATCGGCCCGGACGGGCGCTTCTACCTGCTGGAACGCGACTTCAAGGGCCTGCTGGGCTTCCGCTCCCGCGTTCGCCGCTTCGACCTGTCGGAAACCGGCGTCTCGAACGAGCGGGTGCTGCTGGAATCCCGGCCGCTGCAATATGACAATCTTGAGGGGATCTCGGTCTGGCATGACGGGCGGGGTATTCGCATGACCTTGATCTCGGATGACAATTTCGGCTGGTTGCAACGCACCGAACTGGTGGAATACCGGGTGGCGGAATGAGCCTTTCCGCCAGCGTCGCCGCCCTGGACCGCGCCGTCGACCGCGCGCTGGCCGAGCGGCGGATCGTCGGCTGCGTGGTCCTGCTGGCCGAAGCCGGTCGGCTGGTCCATGCCCGTGCCGCAGGCTTCGCCGACCGCGAATCCGGCCGGCCGATGCGGCGGGCGACCTGGCTGCGCTACGCCTCGGTCTCGAAACCCTTCACCACGGTCGCGGCATTGCGGCTGATGCAGACGGGCCGGCTGACGCCCGAGGATCCGGTGACGCGCTGGCTGCCGGATTTCACCCCCGCCCTGCCCGACGGCAGCCGCCCCGTGATCACCGTCGATCAGCTGATGGCGCATCTGGCCGGGCTGGATTACGGTTTCAACCAGCCGCCGGACGGGCCCTATGCCCGCGCCCAGGTCTCGGACGGGATCGGCGACAGCGGCCTCTCGCTGGCCGAAAACCTGCGCCGCATCGCCTCGGTGCCGCTGGACCGGCTGCCCGGGACGCGCTGGCGCTATTCGGTGGCGACCGACGTGCTGGGTGCGGTGATCGAGGCCGCCGCCGACATGCCGCTGCCCGAGGCCATGGCCCGGCTGGTCACCGACCCGCTGGGCGTCGAAGCCGGCTTCCACGCCCCGGATTCCGTCGATCTGGCCGCGAATTACGCCGATGCCCGCCCCGAGCCGCGGCGGATGCGCGGCCCGACCCGGGTCCGGAACCCGCTGCAGCCCGAACAAGGCTATGCCTATCTGCCCGAGCGCATCCGCGACCCTTCCGCCTATCCGTCCGGCGGCGGCGGCATGGCCGGCACGGCCGAGGCGGCGCTGGCGCTGCTGGAAACCCTGCGCGAGGGCAGTTTCCTGGCCGGGAACCTGCGCGCCGAGGCGCGGCGCAACCGCATCCGCCAGCGCCACCCGCTGCGCGGTCCCGGCTGGGGCCACGCCTGGGCGGGCGCGGTGATCACCGAGGCCGAGGCGGCCGGCATCGGCCTGCCGCAGGGCAGCCTGGGCTGGGGCGGCATCTACGGCCACAGCTGGATCGTCGATCCCGCCCGGCGCCGCAGCCTGGTGGCGCTGACCAATACGGCGCTCGAAGGCATGAACGGCGCCTTCGCGGTGGAAATCGCCGCCGCGCTCGCGCTATAAGCCCGCGCAAGATCGTTGACAGAATCCCCGGACGGCCTTATGCGGCCTTGCCCCGCACGGGGCCGAGTCTCCGCGACCTTGCCAAAACGGAAAACCAAACATGCCCCGTATCCTTCCCGGCGTCATCGCCATGGCCATCGTCGTGGTGGCCTCGAACATCCTGGTCCAGCACCTGCTGGGCGCCTGGCTGACCTGGGGGGCGCTGACCTATCCGGTCGCCTTCCTGGTGACCGACATCATGAACCGGGTCTATGGCCCGACCGCCGCGCGCAAGGTGGTCTATGCCGGCTTCGTGACCGGCGTGCTGTGTTCGCTGGTCGCCGCCGGCATGGACAAGACCACGCTGCGCATCGCCGTCGCCTCGGGCGCCGCGTTCCTTTCGGCGCAGCTGATGGACATTGCCGTCTTCAACCAGTTGCGAAAATACAACTGGTGGCTACCACCCCTGGCGGCCAGCGTCGCCGGGTCGATCTTCGATACGGCTGTCTTCTTCAGCATCGCCTTTGCCACGCAACTGACGCCGCTCTTTCCGGCGGACGATGTTTCCTGGGCAAATGAACTGGTTCCGCTGCTGGGCCATGGCCCGGCGCAGCCGCTGTGGGTGTCGCTGGCCGTCGCCGACTGTTCGGTGAAGCTGGCGCAGGCCGTGCTGGCGCTCGTGCCGTTCCGCATCGCCGTCGGAAATTTGATCCGGCGCCGCGCGCAAATTCATTGACTGTTAATGGTTCTGTGGCAGGCTGAACCCATACGGCAACTTATTGAAAGGAGGTGGTCCAGTGTCGAGAGTGATATTGGAGAGAGGTGTCGGGACAGTCAGGGGGGCCGTGGCCTGAGGGCAGCCCCAAGGGTCGTAAACCCTGGCTGGGACGGTGGGCACCAACCCTAACCGGACCATCTCCGTGGATCTCGCGAGCCGTTCTGCAAAGGGCGGCTCGTTCCATTTTCGGCTGTTGCATCCGCCGGTGCAGATCGGGCGCGGTCGCCGGAACGCGAAGGTTCCCGGGGGTATTTGGGAAACGGTGAAAGCGAGCGTGTCATTCACCGTTTCCCAAATACCCATACGGCAGTGCCGCAGAAAACCCGGCCCCGAGGCAGGGACCGGGTCGAGCCAGGCTCAGATACGCTCGATGGCCAGCGCGATGCCCTGACCGCCACCGATGCACATGGTGATCAAGCCCTTGCTGCCGCCGGTCCGCATCAGCTCATACATGGTCTTGATGGTGACGATGGCGCCGGTCGCGCCGACCGGATGGCCCAGCGCGATGGCGCCGCCGTTCGGGTTCACCCGGGCGGGATCGAGGCCGAGCCCCTTGTTCACCGCCAGCGCCTGGGCGGCAAAGGCCTCGTTCGATTCGATCACGTCGAAATCGCCCGCCTTCAGGCCGGTGCGCCGCAGCAGCGCCTCGACCGCCGGCACCGGGCCGATGCCCATGACTTCGGGACGCACCCCGGCCACGGCATAGCCGAGCACGCGGAACAGCGGCCGGGCGCCGGCCGCCCGCGCCGCCTCGGCCCGGGCCAGCACCAGCGCCGCCGCGCCGTCGTTGATGCCCGAGGCATTGCCGGCGGTGACCGTGCCGTCCTTTTGGAACACCGCCTTAAGCCCGGCCAGCTTCTCCAGATCCGTCGATTTCGGGTGCTCGTCGGTGTCGAAGGCCACCATGCCCTTGCGGGTCTTGATCTCGACCGGGACGATCTGCTCCTTGAAGCGGCCTTCGGCGATGGCGGCGGCGGCGCGCTTCTGGCTTTCCAGCGCGAATTCGTCCTGCGCCCGGCGCGAGATGTCGTGCTCGCGGGCGACGTTTTCCGCCGTCACCCCCATATGGCCGGTGCCCATCGGGCAGGTCAGCGCGCCGACCATCATGTCGAGCATCTGCACGTCGCCCATCTTGGCGCCGAAGCGCGCCGCCGGCACGGCATAGGGGGCGCGGCTCATCGATTCCGCGCCGCCCGCCACGGCGAAATCGGCATCGCCCAGCATCAGCGCCTGTGCGGCCGAGACGATGGCCTGCGCCCCCGAGCCGCAGAGCCGGTTCACGTTCATCGCCGGGGTGGTGTCCGGTACCCCGGCTTCCAGCATCGCCACCCGCGACAGGTACATGTCGCGCGGCTCGGTGTTCAGCACATGGCCGAAGACCACGGTGCCGATGCGATCGGCGCCGATGCCGGCACGCTCGATCGCGGCGCGGGTCACGGTGGCGGCCAGCTGGATCGGCGGCACGCCCGCCAGGCTGCCGCCGAAGGTGCCGATGGCCGTGCGCGCCCCGGACAGAATGACGATTTCGTTCTCGGACATGATGCCTCCGGTCATGCTGGAATTTTATTACTCGTAGCGGCGGCGTGGCGAACGGAAAAGCCCCGCCTCTTGCAACGTTGCGGAAACCGGGCAAAATGCGGCCATGACGAACGATCCCCGGCTCAGCCTCCGTCTGCATTTCGATTCCGGCCTGACCTTCGGGCGCGGCAAGGCCGATCTGCTGCAAGGCATCGACGAGGAAGGCTCGATCTCGGCCGCCGGGCGGCGCATGAAGATGAGCTATCGCCGCGCTTGGTCCCTGGTCGAGGAGATGAATGCGCATTTCGACGCCCCCCTTGTCGACAGCAGCCGCGGCGGCGCCAAGGGCGGCGGGGCCCAGTTGACCGAACGGGGCCGGCAAGTGCTGACCGATTACCGGGCGCTGGAGGCGCTGCTGCGCGACCAGGGCGCGGGGCAACTGACGCGGCTTTGCACCGGGCAGCGATCTGTTCCAGAGTAAATAACGGTTGCCAGCCATGCCGCCGCTTGGTTATGTCCATCGAACCATAACGAATGGACCAGCCCGATGCGTCTATCTTTCCTTGCCGCCGCCCTGATCGCATTTGCACCCGCCGCGCAGGCCGACGAGATCACCATCTTTGCCGCCGCCAGCCTGAAGGACGCGCTGGACGAGATCGCCGTCGATTGGCAGAAGCACCATGACGATACGGTGGTGATCTCCTATGCCGGCAGTTCGCAGCTTGCCAAGCAGATCCAGGAGGGTGCGCCGGCCGACCTGTTCATCTCGGCCTCGACGGACTGGATGGACGCGGTGCAGGAATCGGGCGATATCGACCCCGCCACGCGCAAGGATCTGCTGGGCAACACGCTGGTGCTGGTCGGCACCGGCAAGCCGGCCGAGGCAGCCGTGACCGAACTGCCGGCCCTGCTGGGCGACGGCAAGCTGGCCATGGCGCTGGTCGATTCCGTGCCGGCCGGGCAATATGGCAAGGCGGCGCTGACCTCGCTGGGCCTTTGGGACAAGGTCGAGGGCCAGGTCGCGCAGGCCGACAACGTCCGCGCCGCGCTGAAGCTGGTCGCGACCGGAGAGGCGCCGCTGGGCATCGTCTATGGCAGCGATGCCGTGGCCGAGAAAGGCGTGGGCGTGGTCGCCGCCTTCCCGGCCGACAGCCATGAAGACATCACCTATCCGGGGGCGGTGACCAAGGCCGCCGATACGCCGCAGGCCGCCGCCTTCCTTGACAGCCTGTCGCAGGAGCCGGCAAAGTCGATCTTTGAATCGCAAGGCTTCACCGTCACGCAATGATCCCGACCGACTGGCTTGGCCCTCAGGAATGGCAGGCCGTGCGCCTGTCCCTGCGGGTGGCCGGCGTCGCCACGCTTGCCAGCCTGCCCTTTGCCGTCGCCATCGCCTGGCTTCTGGCGCGGCGGCGGTTTCCCGGGCACGGGCTGCTGAGCGGCCTTGTCCACCTGCCGCTGATCCTGCCGCCGGTCGTCACCGGCTATCTGCTGCTGGTGACCTTCGGCACGCAGGGGCCGGTGGGCAGCCTGCTGAAGCCGCTGGGCATCGTCTTCGCCTTTCGCTGGACCGGCGCGGCCCTGGCCTGCGGCATCATGGCCTTCCCGCTGATGGTGCGCGCCATCAGGCTGGGCTTCGAGGCGGTGGACCCCCGGCTGGAGCAGGCCGCCGCCACCCTGGGCGCGCCGCGGGCCTGGATCTTCCTGACCGTGACCCTGCCGCTGATCGTCCCGGCGATCCTGGCCGGCGCCACCCTGGGCTTTGCCAAGGCGATGGGCGAGTTCGGCGCCACCATCACCTTCGTCTCGAACATTCCGGGCCAGACCCAGACCCTGCCCTCGGCCATCTATGCGCTGCTGCAGGTGCCCTCGGGCGATGCCGCGGCGCTGCGGCTGGTGCTGGTCTCGGTGGTGATCGCCATGGCGGCGGTGCTGGTCTCGGAATGGCTGGCATGGCGCATGTCGGGACGGCGCTGATGCTGGAAGTCGCGTTTCGCCACCGCTTCCCCGGACTTTCGCTGGATGTGGCCTTCCGGGCGCCGGGCGGGGTGACGGCGCTGTTCGGCCCCTCGGGCTGCGGGAAAAGCACGGCGATCAACGCCATCGCCGGGCTGTTGCGCCCCGACCAGGGCCGGATCGCGCTTGACGGGCGCCTGCTCCTCGACGGCGCCACCAACCTTTCGCCGCAAGCCCGGCGCATCGGCTGCGTGTTCCAGGATGCGCGGCTGTTCCCGCATATGACGGTGGCGGCGAACCTGCGCTATCCCTCGCGCTGGCGGCCCGGCGCGGCCCGCGACTTCGACCGCATCGTCGGGATGCTGGCGCTGGAACCGCTGCTGAAACGCCGCCCCGGCACACTGTCGGGGGGCGAGCGCCAGCGCGTCGCCATCGGCCGGGCGCTGCTGTCGGACCCGGCATTGCTGGTGATGGACGAGCCGCTGGCGGCGCTGGACGAGGGCCGCAAGGCCGAGATCATGCCCTGGCTGGAACGCCTGCGGGACCAGATCCGGCTGCCGATCCTCTATGTCAGCCATTCGGTGCCCGAGGTGCTGCGGCTGGCGACCACGGTTGTGCTGATGCGGCAGGGCCGTGTCAGCCATTCCGGCCCGCTGGCCGAGATCCTGGCCGACCCGGCGCTGGCCCCGCAACTGGGCGCGCGCGAGGCGGGGGCACTGATCCGCGCCACGGTCGAGGGCCGCGAGCCCGACGGCATGACCCGCGTCGCCACCGCCGGCGGGCCGATGCTGCTGCCGGAACTGGACCTGCCCCCCGGCCGGGTGCTGCGGCTGCGGATCCTGGCGCATGAGGTGATGCTGGCACGCGCGGCGCCGCAAGGCCTGTCGGCGCTGAACGTGCTGCCGGTCACGGTGACGCGGGTCGAGGGCGGGCTGGTGCAGCTGGCCCTGGGCGATGAGCGGATGCTTGCGCAAGTCACGCCGCGCTCGGTCAAGGCACTGGAATTGCAGCCGGGCATCGCCTGCCATGCCATCGTGAAATCGGTCTCGGTCCTGCCCAGCTAGGCCCGGTCGAGGCTTTGTCATTTGCGCAGCGCCCGGAGTTACGCTTATGCTGCCCGCAAAAAACATGAGGGCAGTATGAACAGGTTTCTCAAGCTCGCCATTGTCGGGCTGGTGGCCTCTTGCGGAGGGGGCGGGAACTACAAGGCACCGCGCAATCTGGAAAACGCCTGCGCCCTGGCGGCGGAACGTCCCGCCTATATGCGGGCGATGAAGGCGACCGAGCGGCGCTGGGGTGTCCCGGTGCATGTGCAGATGGCGACGATCCACCAGGAATCGAAATTCATCGGCGATGCGCGGACGCCGCATCGCTATGCGCTGGGAATCATCCCGATGGGCCGGCAAAGCTCGGCCTATGGCTACAGCCAGGCGCTGGACGACACCTGGGACGATTACCGCAAGCAGACCGGCAACCGCCGCGCCCGGCGCGACGACATCCGCGACGCCACCGATTTCATGGGCTGGTACATGAACGACTCGGCGCGGATGCTGGGCATCTCGAAATGGGATGCCGGCGCGCAATACCTGGCCTATCACGAAGGCCGCAACGGCTTCACCCGCGGCTCGCACAATTCCAAGCCCTGGCTGATGAACGTGGCCGGCAAGGTCCAGACCCGGGCCGAGCTTTACCGGATGCAGCTCGCCTCCTGCCGCTGACCTGCCGGCGGCCGCCCGCAGCGGCGCGGCCGCCCATGGGTATTTATGAAACGATGAAAGACGGAGGCGCGGCGCGCGCGCTTCTCTGTTGTCCTAATACCCATGCCGGCCGCCCTGCCGGCGCGGCGCCTTGGGCACGGGGTCCGCAACCCGCCCGCGGCCCTATCGGCGGCGGGCGATCTCGTTCTCGATGGCGAAGGTCGAGGGTTTGAAGGACACGCCGGTCTTCATGTCGCCCAGGATGACCGTGGTGCGCTTTCCGGCATCATCGGTCACCACCCATTGCCGCAACTGCGTCGGGTTGGCGGTAAAGACCATCTGGATATTGCCGTATTCCGGATGCTGCGGATCCTGGGCGGTGACGACGGTGGTGTTCTTCTTCTCGGCATAGCCGGTCACCATCCGGGCCTGGCCCAGGTTGATGTTCGGCGCCAGGATCAGCGACAGCGGCGTCTTGGACAGCGGATATTGCTGCGGCGCGCTGCGGGTCTTGCCGTCGAACACCGCCACCTGCCCGGCCGAGGCCAGCACCAGGGTGCGATCCCCCTTGTATTCGAACCGCACCCGGTTCGGGCGGTGGATATAAAGCACCCCGGTCGAGATCGACCCATCGGCATTCACCTGGGTGAAATCCGCCGTGGCGGTCTTCAGGCCGTTGAGATAGCGCGAGATCTCGTTCAGCGGGATCTTCTCGGCCAGGGCGGGGAAGGC
This sequence comes from Paracoccus sp. TOH, assembly GCF_030388245.1. NCBI lineage: Bacteria > Pseudomonadati > Pseudomonadota > Alphaproteobacteria > Rhodobacterales > Paracoccaceae > Paracoccus > Paracoccus sp. TOH. The sequence continues at coordinate 1,175,052 of NZ_CP098360.1, read as the reverse complement.
CATGGCAAGGCACAGGACGGGCGCAAGGGCGAGCGTTTTCAGTTTCATGGGCTGGATGATACCGATCCTTCGATGTCTTGCACATCACGTTCACTGGATGCGCGGCCTCTCAACGCTGACAGCGGTGTGAGCGTTCCTTCAAGGCATTTGCGTCGGGCCTGTCCGGGCGCGAAGCCGGCGCCGAATTTTGCGGGGAATTTTGCGGGACGCGGCCTAGAGCCGCCGCCCGGTCAGCAGCCGCGGCATCGGGTGCAGGCTCAGCCCCGCCGCCTGCCGCATGAAGCCGCGCCGCAGCGGCGGGAGGGCATCGACCAGGCCCATGCCGATCTCGCGCGCGGCGCGCAGCAGCGGATTGGCGTTGGAGAACAGCGTGTTCACCCCGTCCATGCCCAGCGCCAGCGCCGTCGCGTCCGGGCGACGCCAGTCCTGATAGCGCGCCAGGACCAGCTCGGCGCCGATATCCTCGCCGCGGCGGCGAGCGGCGACCAGAACCTCGGCCAGCGCCGCCACGTCGCGCAAGCCCAGGTTCAGCCCCTGCCCCGCCACCGGATGCACGCCATGCGCCGCATCGCCGACCAGCGCCAGGCGCGCATCGACATAGCGTTCCGCCAGGGTCAGGTTCAGCGGATAGGAGAATCGGGGACCGGCCAGCCGGATCTCGCCCAGGAAATCGCCGAAGCGCGGGCGCAGCGCCGCCAGGAATTCCGCATCCGGCAGGGCGATGATGGCGCGGGCCTGGGCCGCGGCCTCGGACCAGACGATCGAGCTGCGATTGCCCGGCAGCGGCAGGATGGCCAGCGGGCCGGTGGGCATGAAATACTGATGCGCGGTGCCGTGATGCGGCAACGCGTGATCGACCGCCGCCACCAGCGCGATCTGGCCGTAGTCGCGACCGGTGCGCCGGATGCCGGCGCGTTCGGCCACACCCGATTGCCGGCCGTCGGCGCCGACCAGCAGCCGGGCCCGCAAATCGCGGCCATCCGACAGCGCGACCCTGATGGTCGCGCCCTCGACCTGCTGCGCGGTGACCGAAACCCCCGGCAGATGCGTGACCCGGTCGCGCATCGCGGCCAGCAGCGCGCGATAAAGGAACCTGTCTTCAAGCATGTAGCCCAGCCGGCCCTCTTCGATCTCGGCGCCGTCGAAATGCAGGCCGAAGGGGCCGGGCCCGTCGCCGGGGGCGCCTTGCGTGGCCTCGACCCTGCGGATCTCCTGCGCCTTGTCCGCCAGATCGCGCCACAGCCCCAGCGCCGCCAGCAGCCGCTGCGAGGCCAGGGCCAGCGCATAGGCGCGGCCGTCGAAGGCATCGCCGGCGCGGGCATCGGCGGGACGCGCGTCCACCACCGCCACGGTCAGGCCGGCATCCGCCAGCGCCAGCGCCAGGGCCGGGCCGTTCAGCCCGCCGCCGGCGATCACCACATCGAAATCCGTCATCATGGCCCCGCACTATGCCTGTCGCCCGAACAATGTCCATGTAACAAAGCCGCGCGCCATGCGCCATTGCGGGCGCCCCCGCGCCGGGCTAGCCTGAGCCAGGATTGGCAGGGCAGGAATGTCGGGGAAGCGGATGGATTGGCTCAGGGCATCGGCGGCGGAACAGGGGCGGGCGATCCTCGCCGGGTTGATCAGCCCGGTCGGGCAGGCCGAAGCCTATCTCGAGGCCGCGGCGCGCCATCCCTATGGCAAGCGCATCTATGCCCGGCTGACCCCGGAACGCGCCCGCGCCGAAGCCGTCGCCGCCCATGACCGCGCCCGCGCCGGGCTGCGGCGCGGATTGCTGGACGGGGTGGCGATCAGCTGGAAGGACAATATCGACAGCGCCGGCATCGCGACCGAGGCCGGCTCGCGCCTGCTGGCCGGGCGGGTGCCGGAATGCGACGCCGCCATCCTGGCCGGCGCCACGCTGGACGGGCTGGTCTGCCTGGGCAAGACCCACATGACCGAACTGGCCTTTTCCGGCCTGGGCGTGAACCCGATGACGGCGACGCCGCCGAACAGCATCGACCCGGCCCTGGCGCCGGGCGGCTCAAGCTCTGGCGCGGCGGTGTCGGTGGCGCTGGGACTGGCCGCGGCGGCCATCGGCAGCGACACCGGCGGCTCGATCCGGGTGCCGGCGGCATGGAATGGGCTCGTCGGCTTCAAACCCACCACCGGCGCGGTGCACGGCAAGGGCATCGTGCCGCTGTGCCGGCGCTTCGACGTGGCCGGCCCCATCGCCCGCACGGTCGAGGATTGCGCCGAGCTGTTCGCGGTGCTGCGCGGCGAGAATGCGCCGGATCTTTCCGATGCCAGCCCGGCCGGGTTGCGGCTGATGGTGCTGGACGGCGTGCCCTTCGACGAGGCGCGCGAGGCCCCGGTCGCGGCTTTCCACGATGCGGCAGACCGGCTCGCCAAGGCCGGCGCCCGCATCACCCATGCCGCGCCGCCCTGCGTGGCCGAGGCCATGGCGCTGGCCGCGATCCTGTTCGCCCCCGAGGCCTATGGCATCTGGCGCGACCAGATCGAAGACGCGCCCGAGCTGATGTATCCGCCGATCCTCGACCGGTTCCGCGGCGGCAAGGAGGTTCTGGCCGCCACCTATGTCGACGGCTGGGAGGAACTGGCCCGGCTGCGCGCCAACTGGGACCAGCTGGTCGCCGGCTTCGACGCGGTGATCCTGCCGACCGCGCCGATCCTGCCGCCGCCGGTGAACCGGCTGTTGACCGAGCCGGATTTCTTCGCGCGCGAGAACCTGCTGACCCTGCGCAACACCCGGATCGGCAACCTGCTGAACCTGCCCGCGATCAGCCTGCCCACCGGCCATCCGGCCTGCGGGATCATGCTGATGGGCCGCTCTGGCCATGACCGCGCCCTGCTGGCCGCCGCCGCCGCGGCCGAGGCCGCCTTGCGCTGACCCCCGGATTTCTTGGGGAAACCCCCGGAAAACCCGGGTCCGTCGCCCGCGAAACTCTGGACGCATGGGGGGATTGCCGGTAATCTTGGCCGCGAACGGGGCGCAACGACCCCGAATGAGAGGCAGCCATGGCAATTCCCGAGCGGTTCTCGAACCTGCCGGATTACGCGTTTCCGCGCCTGCGGAAACTGCTCGCGGGTATCGAACCCGGGGGCGATCCCCTGATCCTGACCATTGGCGAGCCGCGCCACGCGCTGCCGGATTTCGTCGGTCCGGTCATGGCCGAGAGCATCGCCGATTTCGGCAAATACCCCGCGAACGAGGGCACGGCCGAGTTGCTGGCGGCGATCTCGGGTTGGCTCCAGCGCCGCCACGGGCTGGATGTGGTGCCCGAGCGGATCATGGCGCTGAACGGCACGCGCGAGGGGCTGTTCAACGCCGCCCTGGCGCTGGCGCCCGAACGCAAGAACGGCCAGCGCCCGGCGATCCTGGTGCCGAACCCGTTCTATCAGGTCTATGCCGTGGCCGCCGCCGCCGTCGGCGCCGAGCCCGTCTTCGTGCCCGCCGCGCCCGAGACCGGGCACCTGCCGCGCTTTGCCGACCTGCCGGCGGCGGTGCTGGAGCGCGCCACGGTGGCCTATCTGTGTTCGCCCGCCAATCCGCAGGGCAGCATCGCCTCCGAGGATTATCTCGAAGAACTGATCGCGCTGGCCGAGCGGCACGATTTCCTGGTCTTTGCGGACGAATGCTATTCCGAGATCTGGCGCGACGCGCCGCCGCCCGGCGCGCTGGCGGTGGCGACGCGCATGGGGCTGCCCGATCGGGTGGTGATGTTCAACTCGCTGTCGAAACGCTCGAACCTGCCGGGGCTGCGCTCGGGCTTCGCGGCGGGCGGCGTGGAACAGATCGCCCAGATGCGGCGGTTGCGCAGCTATGCCGGCGCGCCGCTGCCGCTGCCGGTGCAGCGGGTCAGCGCCATGGCCTGGGGCGACGAGGGCCATGTCGAGGCCAGCCGCGCGCTTTATCAGCAGAAATACGCCATCGCCGACCGGGTGCTGGGCAATGTGCCGGGCTATCAGCCGGTGCAGGGCGGCTTCTTCCTGTGGCTGCCGGTGCCGGACAGCGTCGGTGACGGCGAGGCGGCGGCCAGAAAGCTTTGGGCCGAAGCCGGCATCCAGGTGCTGCCCGGCGCCTATCTGGCCCGCGACGGCCAGGCCGGCAATCCGGGCCGGAATTTCATCCGCGTGGCGCTGGTCGCCCCGGCGGAGCAGACCGAGGCGGCGCTGAACCGCCTGAAAAACTGTTTGTATCAAGGGGGTTGACGCATGGCGAGTTGGCAGGCGAAACACCGCGATCCGCTGTTCGACCAGAGCACGCAGGCGGCGCTGGAACGGCGCGGCAAGGAACTGCTGGGCGCGGGCCTGGTGATCCTGGGCGTGCTGATCGCGATGATGCTGGTCAGCTATTCCCCCGACGATCCCAGCTTCATGTCGGCGACCGACCAGCCGGCGCAGAACTATCTGGGTCGTTTCGGGGCCTATGTCGCCTCGGCGCTGTTCATGATCACCGGCTATGGCACCTGGGTTCTGGTGGTCGGCGCCGTCGTCTGGGGCCTGCGGCTGATGCTGCACCGGGGCGAGGAGCGGCTGATGCGCGGCATCTTCCTGCCCATCGCCATGGTGCTGGTGTCGATCTATGCCACCTCGATGGCCCCGCCCCCGGGCTGGACGCAAAGTTTCGGCCTGGGCGGCCATCTGGGCGACATGCTGATGGGCGGCATGCTGTCGGCCATGCCGATGAAGGCCTCGATCGCCATCAAGGTTCTGGCGCTGCTGACTGCCGCGGGCGCCCTGGCCTTCCTGGCCTTCGTGCTGGGCTTCGACCGCAAGGAGCTGACGGCGATCCGCGGTTTCCTGGCCGAGGGGCTGGCCACCGCCCGCATTCTGGCGCTTCATGCGGTGGATCGCGGCGCGCGGCTGTCCTCGGGCGCGGCGCGCGGGCTCAAGACCCGCGCCGAGGCCCGGCGCGATCGCGTCGGCCGGGCCGGGGCGGCCGCCCTGCCGCAGGCGCCGCGCAGCGGCCTGCCGGGCCTGCGCCCTGCCCCGGCGCCGCTGGCCGCAGACCGCGATTTCGCGCCCGAGCCCGAGCTGATCGACCCCGACACCCATTATGCCGAGGATGACGAGCCGCCCTCGAACGCCGCCATCAGCGCCCGCATCACCGATGCCATCCGCACCCGCTCGGACGGCAACAGCCTGCTTTCGGCAGTGACCGCGCGGCTGGCCGGCGCCCGCGCCGCGCCGGCGCGCGCCGAACCGCCGCTGAGCGCCGATGAGGACGAGGACGAGGGCGAGGATTTCGCCAACCCCGTCAGCGCCGCGCCCTTCGGCGCCGAGACGCCGCGCGTGGTGGTGCCGCCGAAGAAGCCCGCGCCCTCGCGGCAGGCGCAATCCGAGGCGCAGCCGGCGCTGCGTTTCGACGAGGCGGCCGGCCATTACGAGCATCCGCCGCTGTCGCTCTTGACCGCGCCGACCACCGTCGAGCGCCACCAGCTCTCGCAAGAGGCACTGACCGAAAACGCCCGGATGCTGGAAGCGGTGCTGGACGATTACGGCGTCAAGGGCCAGATCACCGAGGTCCGGCCCGGCCCGGTGGTCACGCTTTACGAGCTGGAGCCGGCGCCGGGGCTGAAGGCCAGCCGGGTGATCGGCCTGGCCGACGACATCGCACGCAGCATGTCGGCGCTGTCGGCGCGGGTCTCGACCGTGCCGGGGCGCAGCGTGATCGGCATCGAGCTGCCCAATGCCCGGCGGGAGAAGGTGGTGCTGCGCGAGATCCTGGCCTCCAAGGCCTATGGCGACGGCACCCAGCCGCTGCCGCTGGCGCTTGGCAAGGATATCGGCGGCGGGCCGGTGGTGGCGAATCTGGCCAAGATGCCGCATTTGCTGATCGCGGGGACCACCGGCTCGGGCAAGTCGGTGGCGATCAACACCATGATCCTGTCGCTGCTCTACAAGCTGACGCCCGAGGAATGCCGGCTGATCATGATCGACCCCAAGATGCTGGAACTGTCGGTCTATGACGGCATCCCGCATCTGCTGTCCCCGGTCGTCACCGATCCCAAGAAGGCGGTCGTCGCCCTGAAATGGGTGGTGGGCGAGATGGAGGAACGCTATCGCAAGATGTCCAAGATGGGCGTGCGCAACATCGAGGGCTATAACGGCCGCGTGAGCGAGGCGCTGGCCAAGGGCGAGCTGTTCAAGCGCACCGTGCAGACCGGCTTCGACGAGGATACCGGCGAGCCGGTCTTCGAGACCGAGGAATTCCAGCCCGAGACCTTCCCCTATATCGTCGTCATCGTCGACGAGATGGCCGACCTGATGATGGTCGCCGGCAAGGAGATCGAGGCCTGCATCCAGCGCCTTGCGCAGATGGCGCGCGCCTCGGGCATCCACCTGATCATGGCGACGCAGCGGCCCTCGGTCGATGTGATCACCGGCACGATCAAGGCGAACTTCCCGACCCGGATCAGCTTCCAGGTCACCTCGAAGATCGACAGCCGCACCATCCTTGGCGAACAGGGTGCCGAGCAACTGCTGGGTCAGGGCGACATGCTCTACATGGCCGGCGGTTCGCGCATCACCCGCGTCCACGGGCCCTTCGTTTCCGACGAGGAAGTCGAGGAGGTGGTGAACCACCTGAAAAGCTTCGGCCCGCCCAGCTACATGTCCGGCGTGGTCGAAGGCCCGGACGAGGAGCGCGCCGACAGCATCGACCAGGTGCTGGGGCTCAGCACCGGCGAGGGCGGCGATGCCGAGCTTTACGACATGGCCGTCGCCATCGTGGCCAAGGACCGCAAATGCTCGACCTCGTATATCCAGCGCAAGCTCGCCATCGGCTACAACAAGGCCGCGCGTCTGGTCGAGCAGATGGAAGAACAGGGCGTCGTCACCCCCGCGAACCATGTCGGCAAGCGCGAGGTGCTGGTGCCGGAGGTGTAAGCGACGCGCTTCGGGATGAAAGCAGGGCCGGGCCATGGCGCCCGGCCTTTTCATTGTGGCGAGGGCGCATGGAGGGCCGGGCAGGGTCAATTTGGCCGATATGGCCGATCAGCGGTCACGGGCGCCGGACCGGCCTCCCGTGCGCGTGGCGGCGTCGAGCGCGGGATGGTTCAGCCCGCCGCCCGCTCTCTGACGCGGCGGCCAAGGCCCGGTCCCGTCACGCGCAGTCCCGGCTTTTCGCCTTGCGCGATTCTGTGAAGGCATCGCCCGATCCGGAAAGCCATCTCGCCCCCGCCAAGGCCAGAAACATGCCCAGCTTTGCCCTGATGATGGGACAGGGTAAGGCTGCCTGCAGAAGTTCCTGCAAAAACATTATGCTATGTGGATTTCCTGGTGGAGCCGAGGGGAATCGAACCCCTGACCTCATCATTGCGAACGATGCGCTCTACCAACTGAGCTACGGCCCCATCGGCGTGCTATCTCGCCCAGCCGCCGCGCCTTGTCAAGAGCCGCGCGACCGGCCCGCATCGCTTTTTCGGCGCCGGTCGCCGGCTGCCCCCGCCGGTGGCCGGCGGGGGCATGCGGTCACTCTGCCGCCTCGGCATAGGCCTCAAGCGGCGGGCAGGTGCAAATCAGGTTGCGATCGCCATAGGCATTGTCCACCCGCCCGACCGGAGGCCAGTATTTGTCCACCCTGAAAGCGCCCGGCGGGAAGCAACCCTGCTCGCGCGAATAGGCGCGGTCCCAGTCGGCGACCAGATCCTCGACCGTATGCGGGGCGTGGCGCAGCGGGCTGGCCTCGGCGCTGATCCGGCCCTCGGCGATCTCGGTGATCTCGTCGCGGATCGCCAGGAAGGCGGTGATCAGCCGGTCGATCTCGGCCTTGGTTTCCGATTCCGTCGGCTCGACCATCAGCGTGCCGGCGACCGGCCAGCTCATCGTAGGCGCGTGGAAACCGTTGTCGATCAACCGCTTGGCGATGTCGTCCACGGTCACGCCATGGTCCTGGAACGGCCGCGTGTCCAGGATGCATTCATGCGCCACCCGGCCGCGATTGCCCATGAACAGCACCGGATAGGCCCCGGCCAGCCGGCTGGCGACATAGTTCGCGTTCAGGATCGCCACACGCGTCGCCTGGGTCAGCCCCTCGCCGCCCATCATCAGGATATACGCCCAGGAGATCAGCAGGATCGAGGCCGAGCCCCAGGGCGCCGCCGAGACCGCCCCCGAGCCGGTCCGCGGATCGGCGGGCAGGAAGGGCGCCAGATGCGCCTTGACCCCGATCGGCCCCATGCCCGGACCGCCGCCGCCATGCGGGATGGCGAAGGTCTTGTGCAGGTTCAGGTGGCTGACATCGCCGCCGATCTCGCCCGGCTTCACCAGACCGACCAGCGCATTCATGTTGGCGCCGTCGATATAGACCTGGCCGCCGTGCTCGTGGGTGATGCGGCAGACCTCGCGCACCGTGTCCTCGAAGACACCGTGGGTCGAGGGATAGGTGATCATCACCGCCGCCAGCCTGTCCCCGGCCTTCGCCGCATGTGCGGCGAAATCCTCCAGGTCGATATCGCCGTTCGGCGCCGATTTCACCACCACGACCCGCATCCCCGCCATCTGCGCGCTGGCCGGGTTGGTGCCATGGGCGCTGACGGGAATCAGGCAGATGTCGCGCGTTTCGCCGCGCGCCTTGTGATAGGCGGCGATGGTCAGCAGGCCGGCATATTCGCCCTGCGCGCCGCTGTTCGGCTGCAGCGAGAACGCGTCATAGCCGGTGATCGCGCAGAGCTTCTCGGTCAGGTCGGCAAAGACCTCGTGATAGCCGGCGGCCTGGTCCTCGGGCGCAAAGGGATGCAGCGCGCCGAATTCCGGCCAGGTGATCGGCATCATCTCGGCGGCCGCGTTCAGCTTCATCGTGCAGCTGCCCAGCGGGATCATCGCCCGGTCCAGCGCCAGGTCGCGGTCCGACAGCCGGCGCATATAGCGCATCATCTCGGATTCCGCCCGGTTCATGTGGAAGACCGGATGGGTCAGGTAGTCGCTTTCGCGGATCAGCGGCTCGGGGATCGCCGGCGCCTCGGCCGGCGCGGCCGGATCGGTGATGCCGAAAGCGTCCAGCACCCGGGCGATCACGCCCGCATCCGTGGTCTCGTCGACCGAGATGCCGACCCGATCGCGCCCGACCTTGCGCAGGTTGATGCCGCGATGCCGGGCGGCGGCCAGGATCCCCGCCTGCCCCACGCCCACCCGCACGGTGACGGTGTCGAAAAACGCCTCGGGTTGGACCTCGGCCCCGGCGGCGCGCAGCGCCTCGGCCAGGGTGACCGCGTTCAGATGCACCCGCTGGGCGATGGCGCGCAGGCCCACCGGCCCGTGGAACACCGCATAGAAGCTCGCCATCACCGCCAGCAGCGCCTGGGCGGTGCAGACGTTCGAGGTCGCCTTTTCGCGGCGAATATGCTGCTCGCGGGTCTGCAGCGACAGGCGATAGGCCTGGTTGCCCTTGGCGTCGATGGACACGCCGACGATCCGCCCCGGCATCGCGCGCTTCAGCTCGTCGCGGCAGGCCATGAAACCGGCATGCGGACCGCCATAGCCCATGGGCACGCCGAAGCGCTGCGCCGAGCCGATGGCGATATCGGCCCCCATGGCGCCCGGCTCCTTCAGCACGCAAAGCGCCAGCAGGTCGGTGGCCATGATCGCCACCGCGCCCGCCGCATGCAGCGCCGCGATCTCGGCGGAGTAGTCCCGGATCTCGCCGAAGGTGCCGGGATACTGGAAGATGGCGCCGAAGACCTGCGAAGGGTCGCATTGCCGGCCGCGGACGATCTCGATGCCCAAGGGCGCGGCGCGGGTCTCGATCACGGCGACGGTCTGCGGATGCAGGTTTTCGCTGACGAAAAAGGCTCGGGCCTTGGACTTCGCCGCGCGCTGCGCCATGGCCATGGCCTCGGCGGCGGCGGTCGCCTCGTCCAGCAGCGAAGCATTGGCCACCGGCAGCCCGGTCAGATCGGCGACCATGGTCTGATAATTCAGCAACGCCTCCAGCCGGCCCTGAGCGATCTCGGGCTGATAGGGGGTGTAGGCGGTATACCAGGCCGGGTTCTCCAGGATGTTGCGCTGGATCGCCGGCGGCGTGACGGTGCCGTAATAGCCCTGCCCGATCAGGCTGGTCATGACCTGGTTCTTCGCCGCCACCTCGCGCATGCGCTGCAGCAGCGCCGCCTCGGACAGCGCCGGCCAGTCCAGCGGTTCGGATTGCCGGATGCTCGCCGGCACGGTCTGGCCGATCAGCTCCTCCAGCGTCTCGGTGCCCACGACCTTCAGCATCGCCGCCATCTCGGCCGGTGAAGGCCCGATGTGACGGCGATTGGCGAAATCGTCGGGATTATAGTCGGTCGGGGTCCATTTACCCATCACTGGCCTCGATGCATCGGTATGGTCTCAACATTGCCTTGGAAAAAGCGCAGAGGAACCGGCAACGCCCGCCCCGCCTTTCACCGTTTTCCAAATACCCTCGGGGGGTCCGGGGGGCGAAGCGCCCCCGGCTTCCGCCGGGCCGCGGGGCCCGGCCATCTCAGCCGATCAGCGCCTGATAAGCCGCCTCGTCCATGAAACCGGACAGGTCGACCGAGACCGGCTTGATGCGGAAGAACCAGGCCGCCAACGGGTCCTCGTTCACCGCACCGGGCGCGTCGGGCAGCGCCTCGTTGACGGCGGTGATCACGCCGGCGACCGGCGCCACGATATCCGAGGCGGCCTTGACCGATTCGATCACCACGATCTCCTCGCCCGCCTCGACCTCGCGCCCGACCTCGGGCAGCTCGACGAAGACGACATCGCCCAGCTGCTCGCTGGCATGGGCGGTGATGCCGACGGTGATCTCGTCGCCGTCCTGTTTCAACCATTCGTGGTCTTCGGTGTATTTCAGCATGCCTGGCCTCTCAGCGCTTGTAGCTCGGTTTGTGGAAGGGAAGCGGGGTGACGGTCACGGGCAGCCGCTTGCCGCGCAGCTCGGCCCACAAGGACGTGCCGGCGGCAAGCCCGGCGGGCAGGATCGCCATGGCGACCGGCCCGCCGACCGAGGGGCCGAAGCCGCCCGAACAGACCGTGCCGATCGCTGCGCCGCCCTCGGCCGCGTCGAAGATCTCGACCCCCTCGCGGATGGGCGCGCGGCCCTCGGGGCGCAGGCCCATGCGGCTGCGCGCCGCGCCTTCGGCCAGTTCCTGCAGGATCGGCCCGGCGCCCGGGAAACCGCCCGCCCGCGCGCCGCCCGCGCGGCGGACCTTGGGAATCGACCAGCCCAGCCCGGCCGCGCCCGGCAGGGTCGAGGCGTCCATGTCATGGCCGTAAAGCGGCATCCCCGCCTCCAGCCGCAGGCTGTCGCGGGCGCCCAGCCCGATCGGCGCCACCTCGGGCTCGGCCAGCAGCGCCTCGGCCAGCGCGACCGTGCGGTCGCCGGGCACGGAAATCTCGAACCCGTCCTCGCCGGTATAGCCCGAGCGGCTGACCCAGAGCGTCGCGCCCTGCCAGTCGAACTCGGCCACGTCCATGAACTTCATCGCCTGCGCGCCGGGAACCAGCCGGGCCAGCACCTGCGCGGCCTCGGGGCCCTGCAGGGCCAGCAGGCCGCGATCCGTCACCGGCTGGACCAAGATGCCCGCGGCCTCCAGCCGGCGCAGATGGGCGATGTCCTGCTCGGCGCAGGCGGCATTCACCACCAGAAACAGGTGGTCGCCCTTGTTGGCGATCATCAGGTCGTCGAGGATGCCGCCCGCGTCGTTGGTGAACAGGCCGTAACGCTGCCGGCCCTCGGCCAGCCCGACCACATCTGCGGGCACCAGCGTCTCCAGCGCCTCGGCCACGCCGGGGCCGCGCAGGATCACCTGACCCATGTGGCTGACATCGAACAGGCCGGCATGGCTGCGGGTATGCAGATGCTCGTTCAGCACGCCCATCGGATATTGCACCGGCATGTCCCAGCCGGCAAAGGGCACCATCTTCGCGCCGCGCGAAAGGTGCAGGTCGTATAGCATCGTGCGCCGAAGCTCGGCCATGGGCATCCCCTGTCTTGCGGACGGACCGATCCCGCCCGGTTAGATGCCCCCTCTGTCCCTACCCCAAATGGGGGCGCCTGAGATCGTTATCCCTTCGGCGGGCGGCGGCGGCCGCCTCTCTCCAGAGCGTACATTGGAAAACGGTCCCTTTGCCTGAGAGATTCCCGGGGCGGTTGCTCCTTCGGCCCTGGCTTGCGCCAATGTCTCCCGATTTCCTACTTTCGTCGTAGCCGGGCGGCGGGGTTCTGGCAAGAGCCTTCCTGCGCCCGCCCGGCCACCCGCGCCCTCAGATCGAGATATTCGCGGCGCCGCCGTCCAGCAGGATGTTCTGCCCGACGACGAACCGGGCATGCTGGCTGCACAGGAAGGCGCAGGTGGCGCCGAAATCCTCGGGCAGACCATAGCTGCGGGTCGGGATGGTCGCCTCGCGGCGTTGGCGGGCCGCGTCGACGCTGATGCCCTCGGCCCTGGCGACGCCGGAATCCAGGCTGTCGGCGCGGTCGGTGGCATGGATGCCGGGCAGCAGGTTGTTCACCACCACGCCATGCGGCGCCACCTGCCGCGACATGCCGGCGACAAAGCCGGTCAGCCCGGCGCGGGCGGTGTTCGACAGGCCCAGGATGGCGATGGGCGTGCGCACCGATTGCGAGGTGATGTTGACCACCCTGCCCCAGCCGCGTTCCATCATGCCCGGCACCAGCGCCTGCATCAGCGCGATGGCGGTCAGCATATTGGCGTCGATGGCCTTGATGAAATCCTCGCGCGACCAGTCGGTCCAGCTGCCGGGCGGCGGGCCGCCGGCATTGTTGACCAGGATGTCGGCCTGCCCGCCCAGAGCGTCGAGCACCGCGGCGCGGCCTGCCTCGGTGGTGATGTCGGCGGCGACCGGCGTGACCGAAACGCCGTGCTTCGCCGCGATCTCCTCGGCCGTGGCCGTCAGCGCCTCGGCGCCGCGGGCGTTGATGACCAGATCGACCCCGGCCTCGGCCAGCGCCTCGGCGCAGCCCCGGCCCAGGCCCTTTGACGCGGCGCAGACAAGGCCCTTCCTGCCCCTGATCCCCAGATCCATGGCTTCCCTCCTGTTCAGCTTGCCGACAAGGAAGCGCGGGGCGGCCGGATTGTCCAGTTCAGAAGCAGAGGATCTCGGCCTCGGCCTCGGCGCGGTGGAAATTCGCGACCATGTCGTTGGTGCCCATGTTGCGGAACGCGGCCGAGCGTTCGCCGCCCATCTGCCGCATGGCCATCACCGTCTCGGCCTTGACATAGGCGTCATAGGGCAGGATCTCGGCGATCTGGTCGATGGCGCAGCTGCATTTGTCCAGCACGTCGCGGGTCTGGCCGTTCGTCGCCATGCAGACGAAGACGTAATCGGCCCGCGCATTGGTCGGATAGTCGTTGACCGCCTGCGCCCCGGCCGTGCCGGCCCAGATCGCAAGCGCGGCCGTCAGGGTCGCCCGGATCATTTCAACACCATTTCGCTGTCATAGGCGGGCCGCCCGCCCGCCAGGGATCCGGTCCGCGCCACCATGCTGCGGATCGGCTGCTTGGGATCGCCCAGGGTGAAGCGCAGCTCCAGCGTATCGAAGCCGGCCATGCGCTCGCGGTTCTTGTCGTCGCGGAACGGCGCGAAGCTGGCGATGGTGACGTCGCCCTCGTGCCGCAGTTCGCCGCCGCGGAACAGCGCATCCTTGAGGCGGTTGCGGATATAGAACGGGCTGCCGCCGGTCAGCGCCGCCATGTCCCGCGCGGTGGTTTCCAGAAAGAAGGTCAGCACCGGATCGCCGCCCGAAACCGGGAACGGCCCGATCCGGCGCTTGATGCGCGCCGTTTCCTCGGCCAGTTCCAGCACCGGCTTGCCGTCCGAGGGGTCTTTGGCGGCGCGCAGGGTGATCGTGCCCTTGCCCAGCGGCGTGAAGCCTTCGGCCACCGGCCCGGTCTGGCTGATCTGCCAGACCAGCGGCCCCTGCGCCAGGTTCCAGGGCCCGCGATCGGCAAAGACCAGGTCGCCCGCCTCGTCCGCCTGCAGCGGCGAGACGGCGGCGACAATCCCGACCAGGGCCAGCATGCGCAAAACTCTCATGGCGGTTTCTTCCCTTCCCTGTTGCCGAGCCTGCCCCCGGCCGGCCGGCCGCGAAAGCCCGCGACCGGCAGTCTCGTGCTTTGGTCTTAGGCCAGCATGGCTTGCAGCATGGCCTGCAGATCCTCGGGCCGGATCGGCTTTTCCAGCAGCGGCACATCGACGGACTGGCTGGCGCGCGCCAGCTCGGGCGCCCGCTGGGCGGTGACCAGGATCGCCGGCACCGCCTGGCCCGCCGCCTGGCGCAGCGCCGCGATGGCCTGCAGGCCGGTATCGCCGTTGTCCAGGTTGTAATCGGCGATCACCACGTCCGGCGGCTCGTCCCCCATCTGCGCCAGCGCCTCGGCGATACCGCCCGAGACGCGCGGCACCATGCCCAGCCGGTCCTTCAGCAGCAGCTCCAGCGCCCGGCGCATGGCGTCGTCATTCTCGACCACCAGCGCCACCCGGCCGCGCAGCGACGGGCCGCCGCCGGCGCCCTCGGCCCGGGCCGGCTCGACCCCCGGCGCCACCAGCGGCAGGCTGACGCGGAACACGGTGCCGCGCCCCGGCTCGCTGTCCATGGCGATGGGATGGCCCAGCTTGGCGCAGGCGCGGCGCACGATCGACAGGCCCAGCCCCATGCCCGGCACGCCACCGCCCTCGCGGCCGATGCGCTGGAACTCGTCGAAGATGCGGGCGCGGTCGGGGGCGGCGATGCCGATTCCGGTGTCGTAGATCTCCAGCCAGGCGCGCTCGCCGCGCTTCCTGACGCCCACCAGCACGCCGCCGCGGTCGGTATACTTGATCGCGTTCGAGATCAGGTTCTGCGCGATGCGCCGCAGGAAGGTCGGGTCGCTTTCCACCACAGCCATGGTCGGCGCGAAGCTCAGCCGCAGGCCCTTAGCCTCGGCCATCGGCGCGTATTCCACCGCCAGGCGGCGGAACATGTCGCCCAGATCCACGGGCTTGCGCTGGAACTCGATGCGCTGGCTGTCCAGCCGCGAGATGTCCAGCACCGCATGCATCAGCTCCTCGACCGATTCGAAGGCGCCCGACAGCCGGTCGGTCAGCTCGCGCTGCAAGGGGTCCAGCGTGGTGTCCTTCAGCGCCGACAGGAACAGCTTGGCCGCCGACAGCGGCTGCAGCAGGTCGTGGCTGGCGGCACGCAGGAAGCGGGTCTTCGAGCGGTTCGCCTCCTCGGCCGAGGCGCGGGCCACGGCCAGCTCGCGGTTGCGTTCGGACAGGTCGGCCAGCGCCTGTTCCAGCTCGCGGGTGCGGACCTGCACCTCCTGCTCCAGCGCCACGGCGGCCTGGAACATCGACCAGGCCGAGCCGCGGCTTTCCTCCAGCCGGTCGATGCGTTCGACCAGCACATCGGCGATGCGCGTCAGCTTCTCGACCCGCCGGCCGGGGGGATCGTCGTCACGCAGGAACATGGCTCATCCCGCCTCGGGGGGCATCAGCGCCATGCCGACGAAGGTCTGGTTCACATGCATGCCGCTGTGCTGCTCGCCATAGGTGTTGAAGCCGACGACGCGGTAGCGGGCCAGCAGCTCGGACATCTGCCCGGTCATGCCGGCGCGTTCCAGCGCCAGGCGCCGCAGGATGCAGTCGAAGCCCAGCACCATCAGCGGCGGGCGCGGCAGCGCGTCCATCACCTCGGCAAAGCCGCGGGTCATGTCCATGGCCCGGCCCAGCGTCAGGATGTGGCCGGGCTCGGTGCCCGAAAGCAGCTCCAGCCCGCCCTCGCGGGTGATGGCGCGGATGGCCCGGACATGGTGGCGCTTGCCGGTGCGCAGCAGCAGCGGATGGCGGGCGAATTCCGTCTGGGTCAGCGCATGCAGCGGCACGCCGGCCAGCCGGGCATATTCCTGCGCCGCCGGCTCGGCGTTCAGCTCCAGGATGATGCGGTTATGGGTGTCGGCGGCGGTGACCACGGCGCGCTTGTCGGTGGGGCTGAAATGCGAGAACAGCACCTCGGAAATCGCCAGGTCGGTCTCGATCAGCACGAACAGCGCCGCGCCCTCGTGCACCGCGCCGTCGACCATCTGGCAGGTCGGCGCGAACAGCATCCCCTCGGCGCTGGAGCCGCCGACCACCGGCAGGCCGGGGATCGCCGCGTCCAGCGTCGCGGTCAGCACGTCCTCCTGCCGGGCCAGCGCGTCGGGCAGCAGCACCCCGAAGCTGGACCGGCGCAGGTCCGGCCGGAAATCGACATGGAAGCGGCGCAGCGTCGCCATCCATTCCGAGACCGGCACCAGCGCCTGGTCGCGCAGCACGCAGACGCCGACGCGAAAGCTGGTGGCGGGGAAACCCACGGCCGTCACCGTGGCCGCGCAATAGCCCTGCGGCCCGATCTCGCCGGCCGAGGAACAGCCGACCACCCGGCAATCCGGGCCAAGCCGCCGGCGCAGCTCGGCACCCAGCGCGGGCAGGCCCTCGGCCGGCATGCCGAACAGCAGGACCAGCGCCGGTTCCTGCGGCGCCATCGCCTGGGCGATGCAGGCGGCGGCATCGGCGCCGGCGGCCGGGACCGAGATGGCGACGGGCGCCGGCGCCAGGACCGGCCGCGCCCTGGCCCGCCGGCGCGGGCCCGGCCAGGGCTCGGGCGAGGCGGTGCTCATGCCGGTTCGAACAGCCTGACGCTATTGGCCAGCAGCACCGCCTGGGTGCGACGGCGGGCGTTGATCTTGGACATGATCGCGGTGATGTGGGTCTTGACCGTGGCCTCGGCGATGGACAGCTCGTAGCTGATCTCCTTGTTGGCCTTGCCCTGGCAGATCAGCCGCAGGATCTTCATCTGCTGCGGCGTCAGGCTGGCGAAGCGGCGGGCCAGCTCGGCGCGGGCGGCGTCCTCCTCGCCGATGCTGTCGGGCTGGTAGCTGTCGGGGGTCACCCGCTCGCCCTCCCACATGCGGCGCAGGCTGTCGACCAGCGCCTCGCGGCCCAGGGACTTGCTGATATAGCCCTGCGCCCCCGCCGCCATCGCCGCCGAGATCATGGCGTTCTCCAGATCGGCCGAGATCATGGTGATCGGCACGTCCGGGATCTGCCGGCGCAGCGTGACCAGCCCCTCGGCCCCGCGGGCATCGGGCAGGTTCAGGTCCAGGATCACCGCGTCCGGCGCCCCTTGGGCGCGAATCTGCTCCTGCGCGGCCGCCAGGCTGCGGGCGGTGCGGACGTTCTTCAGCCCGAAGCTGATCTTCAGCGTCAGGGCGAGCGCGTCGCACATCAGCGGATGGTCGTCCACGATCAGGATCTCGCGGACCCGATCAGCGGAGAGCCTTGGCGATGCGGCGCGGTCTTGCGACTGCATTTCGGCTGAGGCCATCGTTCTCCTCCCAAAGAAACGATAGGGACCGGGGCTGTGGCGCACACCGGCCTGTTGCTCCATCTTAAGACCACCGCCCGCCGGCGCAAGCCTGTTGGACCACGAACCCGGTTTCGGGTTACGACTTCCGATGTATTGGCCTGGATTCGGGCCCGTGTCACTTTCAACCCGTCCAAGGGGAAAATCAGCATGCGACTCAGCCGGAGAATCACCCTGATGGCCGGGGCGGCCGCCCTGGCCGGGCTGGCGCTGCCCGCCCGCGCGCAAACCCCGGTGATCCGCATCGGCACGCTGGAGAACGGCACCGTCAACTGGGAGATCGAGACGATCCGCAAGCGCGGCCTCGACGCCGCGAACGGCTTCACGCTGCAGCCGATGATCCTGGCCGGCAACCCCGCCACCCAGGTCGCCATGCAGGGGGCCGAGGTCGACACCATCGTCTCGGACTGGCTGTGGGTGGCGCAGCAGCGGGCGCGCGGCACCGGCTTCCGCTTCTTGCCCTATTCCACCGCCGTCGGTGGGGTGATGGTGCGCGGCGACAGCCCGGCGCGATCGCTTGCCGACCTGAAGGGCAAGAAGATCGGCATCGCCGGCGGGCCGGTGGACAAAAGCTGGCTGATCCTGCGCGCCTGGTCGCGCGAGAAGCTGGGCGAGGATCTGGCCGAGGTGACGCAGCAGGTCTTCGGCGCGCCGCCGATGATCCTGAACGCCGCCGAGACCGGCGAGGTCGATGCCGCGATCAACTTCTGGCATTTCCAGGCCAAGATGAAGGCGCGCGGCATGCGCGAGATCATGTCGGTCGGCACGGCGGCGGCCGATCTGGGCCTCGATCCCTCGACCCCGCTGCTGGGCTATGTGCTGCGCGACGACTGGATCGCGGCCAACCCGCAGCTTGCCGCCGGCCTGGCCCGCGCCTCTCGCGCCGCCAAGGAGCTGCTGGCCCGGGACGACGCCGCCTGGGACGAGCTGCGCCCGCTGATGGAAACGGCCGACGATGCCGAGTTCCAGGCGCTGAAGGCCGGCTGGCGCGCCGGCATCCCCGCCCCCGGCCCGGTGAACGCCGAGAACGCCCAGAAGATGCTCGCCACCATGGCCGAACTGGGCGGCGAGGAACTGACCGGCGGCGTCACCGCCCTGCCCGAGGGCCTGTTCTGGTGGCCGGAGTAGCCCCGACTTGACCGGAACGCCGAAGCCCCTGTCGCCCCGCCCCGGCCTGGTGCCGGGGATGCTGTCGATCCTGGCCATGCTGCTGCTGTGGACGCTGGCCTCGCAGCTGACCGACCGGCCGCAGACCCTGCCGGCGCCCTGGGATGTCGCGGCCCGCATCGGCCGGCTGGCGGCGACCGGCGAGCTGTGGTTCAACGCCGGCATGACGCTGTTCCGCGTCGCCGCCAGCTTCGCGCTGGCCATGGCGGCCGGCATGGCGCTGGGGTTGTGGATGGGCCGCTGGCGCGGGGCGGACCAGTGGCTCAATCCCGGCGTCATCATCCTGCTGAACGTGCCGGCGCTGGTGGTGATCGTGCTGTGCTACATCTGGATCGGCCTCAACGAGACCGCCGCCATCCTCGCCGTGGCGCTGAACAAGATCCCGGTGGTCACGGTGATGATCCGCGAAGGCACCCGCGCGCTGCGCCCCGACCTCGATGACATGGCCCGCGCCTTTCGCATGGCGCCGCTGGCGCGGCTGCGCCATGTCGTGCTGCCGCAACTGGCGCCGCATATCGCCGCCGCGGCGCGGGCCGGCATCTCGCTGATCTGGAAGATCGTGCTGGTGGTCGAGTTCCTGGGCCGCTCGAACGGCGTCGGCTTCAAGATCCACCTGCTGTTTTCCAGCTTCGACGTGACCGGGGTGCTGGCCTGGGCGCTGGCCTTCGTCGCCGTCATGCTGGCCATCGACCTGTTCCTGCTGCGGCCATGGGAGGCCCGCGCCAACCGCTGGAGGCAGGATGCGGCTTGAGCTGGAAGCCAAGACCTTCGGCCCGCGGCCGGTGCTGGGGGGCTTGTCGCTGGCGGTCGCGCGGGGCGAGCGGCTGGCGATCCTGGGCCCCTCGGGCATCGGGAAATCCACGCTGCTGCGCATCCTCGCCGGGCTGGACCGGAACTATTGCGGCCGGCTGGACGGCGCCGACCGCCTGGCCGTGGTGTTCCAGGAGCCGGTGCTGCTGCCCTGGCGCGACGCGGTGGCGAACATCGCCATCCCGACCGGCTGCGATGCGGCCACGGCGCGGGACTGGCTGGCGCAGGTCGGGCTGGCCGGACACGAGGCGAAATTTCCGCGCCAGCTTTCGCTGGGCCAGCAGCGGCGGCTGGCGCTGGCCCGCGCCTTTGCCGCCGGCCCCGACATCCTGCTGATGGACGAGCCCTTCGCCTCGCTGGATGCCGATACGGCGGCGCGGATGCTGGCACTGACCGATGCGCTGCTGACCCGCAGCGGCGCCGGGCTGGTGCTGGTCACCCATGACCCGCGCGAGGCCGAGGCGCTGCATGCCCGGCCACTGCTGCTGACCGGCCAGCCGGCGCAACTTCAGACCCGGCCTCAGAACGACTGATCCCAGACCCGGCCGTCGGTGTCCTGGGCATGGACCGTCACCGGCCCCTCGCCCGGCGCATGGGCAAAGCGGAACACCGGGTCTTCCGAGATCGAGATCCCGGCCTCCATGGTGAACAGCGGCGTCTCGCCCTGCTTGACCTCCAGCACCTGGATGAACTCGGCCGGGATGGTCAGCAGCGTCACCTGGTCGCGCTGCAGGCCCGAGAAATTCGGGTGCCGGATCATCAGCGTGCCGACCTGCCGCCCGGCCTCCTCGGCCTGCCGGAACTTCATCTGGCCCATGGCGGCGCGCACCTCGTCCATGCTTTTTCCGGCCGGCGCCGCGCAGCCGCCCGAAGCCTTGACGAAGCGCCCGGCCATGACCTTGCGCCCGTCGGCCAGCGTGGCGATGGCGCGCAGGTCGGAATAGCTGTCCACGCGCACCCGCACCTCGAAATCCAGCGGCATCAGCGCCTCGCCAAAGGTGAACTCGGCCGCGACCGGCGCCGGATTGCCGTCCACCACCAGGGTCAGCGCGGTGATCGCCGGCGCGCCGGGCGGCTGGGTGATATGCACCGGCACCAGCGCCGGATTGTCGGCGCGCGGCGGGGCATCCAGATCGAAGACCGCCGGATCGACCGGCGGCTCGGCCTCGGTGCCGATCACCGCCAGCCGCATGTCGTCCCACAGGGCCGAGGGCTGCATCGGGTTCGCCACCTCGGTCGCCCCCGCTTTCTGGACCAGGGCCGGCGCGGCCAGCAGGGCCATCACAAGGGCCACAATCAACGAATGTCTCATATCCGTTTCTCCTTCGCCATGCGGCGATAGACCAGCGCGGTATCGTCGCTGGCGGCATCCGCCTCGGCCTCGGCCCGCAGCCGGGCGTTGAAGGGCGAGCGCGAGCAGACCGGATCGGTGGCCCGCGCCGTCCCCGCCATGACCATGGCTTGGCAGCGGCAGCCGCCGAAATCCAGGTCGCGCCGCTCGCAGGACTGGCAAGGCTCGGGCATCCAGGCGGTGCCGCGAAAGGCGTTGAAGGCGTCGCCGTGATGCCAGATGCGCGCAAGCCGCACCTCGCGGATGTTGTCGAAATGCAGTTCCTTGATGGTCTGGGCGGCATGACAGGGCAGCACCGTGCCGTCTGGCGCGATGTTGAGGCCGGTCGAGCCCCAGCCGCCCATGCAGCTTTTCGGATAGGCGGCGTGATGGTCGGCCGGGACATAGTCGATGACCATGCGGCCGCGCAGCCGCTCGCGCGCCGCATTCACCACCTCGCGCGCCCGGGCGGCCTGGGCCATGGTCGGCATCAAGGGCCGGCGGTTCAGTTCGGCCCAGCCGTGGAATTGCACCGTCGCCACCTCGATCCGGCGACAGCCCAGCCGCTCGGCCAGGTCGATCATCTCGGGCAGGCGGTCCAGGTTCTGGCGATGCACCACCGCGTTCAGGGTCAGCGGAAAGCCGATGGCGCGCACCCAGTCCGCCACCTGCATCTTGCGGGAAAAGCTGCCGCCATAGCCGCTGATCCAATCGGCCATGGCGGCGTCGATGCCCTGCAGCGACAGCTGGATGTGATCGACGATCCCGTCCAGCTCGCGCAGCCGCGCCTCGGTCAGGCCGATGCCCGAAGTGATCAGGTTGACGTAAAGCCCGGCGTCGCGGGCCGAGACCGCGATCTCGGTCAGGTCGCGGCGCGAGGCCGGCTCGCCGCCGGACAGATGCACCTGCAGCACCCCCAGATCGGCGGCCTGGCGGAAGACATCCGCCCATTCCGCCGCCGTCAGCTCGGCCTGGGCCCGGGTCAGTTCGACGGGATTCGAGCAATAGGGACAGGCCAGCGGGCAGCGATGCGTCAGCTCGGCCAGCATCGCCATCGGCAGGCCGGGCCGGACCGGATTGCCGTCGATGTCGCGGGGGACGGGTTCGCCGGGGGCGGGTTCGCGGGGGGCTGGCGCATCCATCATGCCGCGTCCTCCCGCTCGTCGCTGCCCTCGGCGCAGGCCAGGAAGACCATGCGCCGGTCCACCAGGCCGCGGATGAAATCGTGCACGTCGCCCTCGATCTGCTCGGCGGGGGTGGCATAGCGCCCGCACAGGTTCAGGATGACCTCGGCCAGGCTGCGTTCCCCGTCCAGCTCGGACAGGATCGCATCGCCGACCGCGTCCAGCTGCATGGCCCGTTCCGGCGCCAGAAGCACGCGGATGCCGCGCACGCGGTCGTCATGCAGCCGCACGCCGCGCGGCAGATAGGGCACGCAGGCGCCGCTGATGCGCCCCCCGGTCATGGGACCGCAGCCGCATTGGGGGCCGGGCCGGAAGCGGAAGCGGCATCGGGCGCCGGCTCGGGAATGGCCGAGTCCAGCAGCCCTTCGCCCGACCGCCAGGCGCCGGGGGGAAGCCGCCCCTCGACATAGCCGTGCCACAGCGCGTCGAGCTGCGCCCAAAGCACATCGGTCTTGAAGATCAGCGCCGCCGCCGCCGCGTCCTGCTTTTCCAGCGTGTCGGCATGGTCCAGCACATAGGTCAGGCCGAACTCGACATCCTTCGGCGCCTCGGTCAGCCGGTTGCGGAAATAGGCCAGGCTGGTCTCGTCGGCGAAATCGTAATGCTTCAGCAGCCCCTCGATGCGCTCGGCATGGATCTTGGGCGCGAACATCTCGGTCAGGCTGGCGGCCACGGCATCCAGCAAGGGCATGTCGCGCACGAAGCGGACATAGGCATCGACGGCGAAGCGCGTCGCCGGCATCACCCCCGCGCCGCCGGCGACGTAATCGGGATCGAGGCCCACGGCGCGGGCCAGTGCCAGCCAGCGCCGGATGCCGCCGCCCTGATCGACGCCGCCGTCGTGATCCTCGATCCGGTGGCGCCAGATGCGGCGCAGCTGCGGGTCGTCCAGCCGCGACAGGAAGGCCGCGTCCTTCATCGGGATGCGCGACTGGTAATGCCAGCGGTTGATGACCCAGGCCCGCACCTCGTCCGGCGTGCACTGCCCGCCATGCAGGCGTTTGTGGAACGGGTGACGGTCGTGATAGCGCTCGGCGCCGATGCGCTTCAGGCGCTCGTGGAACTCGGCGCGGGTCTGGGCGCGGTGGTCGGCAAGTTTCATGGCGCGATCTCCATACCGTCATGGCCGATCTGCCAGCCAGCCGCCTGCGCCTGCGCGCGCTCGGGGCTGGCGGGATCGACCAGCGGGTTCGAATTGTTCAGATGCACATAGATGCGGGCGCCCAAGGCCACCTGGCGCAGCCCGTCCAGGCTGCCGCCCGGACCCGATACCGGCACATGGCCCATGCGCCGCCCGGTCTTGGCGCCCAGCCCGGCGCGGACCATCTCGTCATCGGTCCAAAGCGTGCCGTCGAACAGCAGCGCATCCGCGCCTGCGATGCGGTCGCAAAGCCAGTCCGGAACCGAGGCGCAGCCGGGGATGTAGAACGCCCGCCGGCCATTGGCGGCCAGTTCGACACCGACGGTCTGCTCGCCCATCAGCCCGGTCTCGACCCGCTCGCCCTCCAGATACAGCGGCACCTTGCCGGGCACCGCGAACAGCGTGGCGGTCAGGCCCGGCGCCAGGGCGAAAGCGCGGTCCAGCGTCACCTCGCGCCGCGGCACCAGGCCGGGGGCCAGCGCCGACAGCATCGGATTGCCGGCCAGCACGGCATGAATGGCCGGGGTCGCGAACAGGTCGAAACCCTGCCCTTCGCGCAGGGTCAGCAGGCCGGCGACATGGTCGATGTCGCCATTCGTCACCAGCACCGACCGGATCGGAGAGCCGCGCAGCCCCTCGGGCCGCAGCGCCGGCGTCGCGGCCAGCTGCTGGCGCAGGTCGGGCGAGGCATTGATCAGCGCCCAGTCCCGGCCATTGGCGGATATGGCGATCCCGCTTTGGCTCATCGCGGGAATGCGCCCATTGCGCGCGGCATCGCAGTTGCGGCAACCGCAGTTCCACTGCGGCACACCACCGCCTGCGCCGCTGCCGAGAATCACGATACGCATGGTCAGGGGTCCGGCAGGCCCGGCCCCCGGCAAGCAGGGACCGGGCCCGGACATCGCCAGAACGGTTTAGAACAGGACCGGCTCGTCCTCGGCCGGGGCATACATGTTGATTTCCATGCCGCAGGCGATTTCCTTCAGCGCGGGTTTTGTCCAGGCCATATGGTTCTCCTCCTCCAGGTTGCCGCTTCGGGTGCGGACAAGTCGATGCTAGGCCACCGCGGTCGCCAGTCAACACGCCAAAGGTCGTAGATGGCCAGCCGACGGGGGCTGTGCTAACCTTGGATCCCGAAAGGAAAACGGATGTTCCATCTGGTCCTGGCCGCCTGCCTTGCCGCCCAGCCGGGCAGCTGCGAATCGCGGCTGCTGCCGGCCGGCGAGGCGGCGACGCGCGAGGATTGCCAGTTGCGCGCCGAGCCCATCGCCCGCGACTGGCTGGCCCGGCATCCCGACCTGGCCGATGGCGGCGGCACCCGCTGCGTCGAGACCGCGGAACTGCCCGCCCTGACCATGCAGGAGGTGGCCGAGGGCATCCACCTCCACCAGGGCGCCATGGCGGCGCTGTCGCCGCAGAACCGCGGCCGCATCGCCAACCTGTCCTTCGTCATCGGCGAGACGGTGGCGGTGATCGACGCCGGCGGCAGCCGGGCCGAGGGCGAGGCGCTTTACGCCGCCATCCGGCAGCTGACCGACAGGCCGGTCAGCCACGTCATCCTGACCCACATGCATCCCGACCACATCCTGGGCGCCGAGGTCTTCTCCGAGGCCGGCGCCACCATCGTCGCCGATGCCCGCCTGCCCGAAGCGGTGGCGCGGCGGGCGGAAAGCTGGATGATCTCGGTCCCGCGCCAGATCGGGGCGGCGAATTTCGCCGGCACCCGCATCGCCGCCGTGGACCACAAGGTCACCGCGCCCGAGACCATCTCGCTGGGCGACCGCAGCCTGCGGCTGACGCCGGTGCCGCCGGCCCATACCGACAACGACATGACGGTCCTGGACGAGGAAACCGGCACGCTGTTCACCGGCGATCTGGTCTTCCAGGGGCTGACGCCGTCGCTGGACGGCTCGCTGGCCGGCTGGCTCGACTGGATCGGCCGGCCCCCCGATCCGCCGCCGACGCTGATCGTGCCGGGCCATGGCCCGGCGGTGGAAGGCTGGGACGCGGCGGTGACGCCCGAGCGCCACTATCTGACCGCCTTGCGCGACGCCACGCGCGAGGCGTTGCGCCACGGCCTGGCGCTGTCGCGGGCCATTCCGGCGATCAGCCTGGCGATGAAGCCGGTCTCGGAGGGATGGGCGGATTTCCAGGCCGTCACCGCCCGGAATGCCGCCACGGCCTTTGCCGAACTGGAATGGGAATAGATTGCCTCGCCCGCGCCCCGGTGCCACAACTATGCCGAGCGCAAAGGAATGGGGATGGTCATGGCACGTCTTGCCCGGCACGGTTTCATCGCGGCGGTCCTTGGCGGGCTGCTGCTGGCGGGCACGGCCCATGCGCAGGATGATGCCCCCCTGCCCGAGCGGCGGCTGTCCCTGCAGGCCGATACCGACCTGCCGGGCGGCGATCTGGGTCCGATCTTCGACACCACGCTGCAAGCCTGCGTGCAGGCCTGCCTGGGCAACGATGCCTGCACGGCGCTGACCTATAACGAACGCGCCCGCGCCTGCTTCCCCAAGGGCGAGGGCACCGGCGCCGCGGCCGGCTTTGCCGGTGCGCTGTCGGGCCATGTCGTCGCCGCCACGGCCGAGGAGCGGCTGCGCGCCGAATCCCGCGCCGGCGCCGCGCCCGTCATCGGCGCGCAGGATCTGGGCGCCGCGCGATCCCTGGCCCGCAGCTTTCCGGCGCTGCACCCGCCGCTGGCCGAATATGCCCAGGGCAGCGCCCAGCAGGCCGAACGGGGCGGCGACCTGGCGCTGGCGGCGCGCATCACCGCCGCCGAGGCGGCGCGCTACGACCGCGCGGCCGACTGGACCAACTTGGCGCGGCTGACGCTCTACACCAGCGACCAGGGCGACCGCGAGGCCTCGGCGGCCATCGCCTCGATGGCGATCAACGGCTATCTGCGCGGCGCCGAGGATGCGGTGGCCGCCCGGGCGCTGTCCTGGCTCGCCATGGCATGGGAGCGGCTGGACCGCGGCCACGACGCGCTGGCGGCGCTGCGGCTGGCGGCGAGGCTGTCGCCCGCCGATCCCGAGATCGCCTCGGCGCTGACGGAATCGCAGGCCCGCAACGGGCTGCGCGTCACCGACACCCAGGTCGAAGCCGAGGGCAAGACGCCGCGCTTCTGCGCCATCCTGTCGCGCGAACTGTCCTCGGGCACCGATTACGCGCCATTCCTGCGCCTGCCCGGCCGCGACCTGACGGTCGAGGCGGATGGCGAACGGCTTTGCGTCGCCGGCCTGACGCATGGGCAAGAGGTCGAGCTGACCCTGCGCGCCGGCCTGCCCGCCGCCGATGGCGAGGTGCTGGCCCGCGACGTGACGGTCAAGGGCTATGTCCGCGACCGCGCGCCCTCGGTCCGCTTTCCCGGCCGCGCCTATGTGCTGCCCGCCTCGGGCGACCAGCGGCTGTCGATGGTCACGGTCAATGCCGACACCATCAGCCTGCGGCTCTTGCGGATTTCCGACCGCAACCTGATCCGCGCCATGGCCGAGGACATGTTCGCGACGCCGCTGGACAGTTGGCAGGCGGATTACTTCAGCGACCGCATGGCGCGCGAGGTCTGGAAGGGCACGGCGCAGGTCGCCAAGCCCATGGGACAGGAGAGCCTGAACCAGGAGCTGACCACCAGCCTTGCCATCCCCGCCGAAGCCGGCCCGCTGGAACCCGGCATCTATATCGTCGAGGCCGGGATCGAGAACGAGAACGTCCAGGACACCGGGCTGGCCACGCAATGGTTCGTGCTCTCGGATTTCGGGATCTCCACCTTCTCGGGCGCCGACGGGCTGACCGTGGCGGTGCGCAGCCTGGCCGACACCTCGGCCAAGGCCGGGGCCGAGGTGGCGCTGGTCAGCCGCTCGAACGAGGTGCTGGCCAAGGCCCGGACCGACGCAGAGGGAGTGGCGCATTTCGCGCCGGGCCTGTCCATGGGCAAGGATGGCGCCGCGCCGGCGCTGGTCACGGTGACCGACTGGCAGGGCGAGGGCGCCGAGCGCGCGCCCCGCGACATGGCCTTCCTGTCGCTGTCGGACCCGGAATTCGACCTTTCCGACCGCGGGGTCGAGGGCCAGCCCCCTGCCCCGCCCATCGACCTGTTCCTGACCACCGACCGCGGCGCCTATCGCGTCGGCGAGACGGTGAACGCCACCGTGCTGGCCCGCAATGCCGAGGCCCGGGCGTTGGAGACCCTGCCGCTGACCGCGGTGATCCTGCGTCCCGACGGGGTCGAGGCGACGCGCCTGCCGGCGCGGGATGCCGGCGCCGGCGGCGCCACGGTGGCCTGGCCGATCCCCGGCAACGCCCCGCGCGGCACCTGGCGGATGGAACTGCGCACCGAGGCGGACGGCCCGGCGCTGGCCACGGCGCGGATGCTGGTCGAGGATTTCCTGCCCGAGCGCATAGACTTTACCCCGCGTCTGCCCGAAGGCCCGGCCCGCGCCGGCGGCACGCTGGAGCTTTCGCTTGCCGCGCATTGGCTGTTCGGCGCCCCGGCCGCCAACCTGCCGGTCGAGGGGCAGCTGCGCCTGTCCCCCACCCGCAGCCTGAAAGGCTTCGACGGCTATGTCTTCGGGCGCGAGGATGACGACAGCTCGCCGGTGACCGACAGCCTGCCGCCGGGCACCACCGATGCGCAGGGCCATTACCAGACGCAGATCGAACTGCCGCCGGCCGGCCAGCTCGGCCCCCGCCCGGTCGCGGCCGAGGTGGTGCTGGACATCCGCGAAGGCGCCGGCCGGCCGGTCGAGCGCAGCGAATCGCGCGTGGTCATGCCCGAGGCGCCGGTCGTCGGCATCCGCCCGCTGTTCGAGGGCGACACCGTGTCCGAAAACGCCGAGGCGCGTTTCGCGCTGGTCGCGGTCGGCCCGGACCTGAAGCCGGCCTCGGAGCCCGTGCGCTGGGTGCTGAACCGCATCGACACCGATTACCAATGGTATTCGCTGGGCGGTCAATGGAACTGGGAGGTGATCACCAGCCGCACCCGCATCACCGAGGGCGTGGCCGAGCCGGGCGAGGCCCCGGCCGAGATCGCCGCCCCGGTCGAATGGGGCCAGTATGAGCTGGTGGCCGAGCCGGCATCCGGCCAGGGCGGGCAAAGCTCGACGCAGTTCTATGCCGGCTGGGGCGCGGTGGCGAATGCGGGCACCGAGACGCCCGACCGGCTGCAGGTGGTGCTGGACAAGCCCGCCTATCGCAGCGGTGACGTCGCCCGCGTCCGGGTCGAGGCGGCCAGCGAGGGGCTGGGCCTGGTCTCGGTGCTGTCGAACCGGCTGGTCTCGATGCAGACCGTGGCGCTGAAGGCGGGCGAGAACAGCCTGGACCTGCCGGTGACCGACGATTGGGGCGCCGGCGTCTATGTCACCGTCAGCGCCATCCGCCCGCTGGCCGAGGCGCGGCCCGGCGACCGCCAGCCGGTCCGGGCGCTGGGTCTGGCCCATGCCGCCGTCGATCCCGGCGACCGCAGGCTTGCCGCCAGCATCGAGGCTCCGGCCGAGACCCGCCCGCGCGGCATGATTCCGGTGACGCTGAAGGTCGAGGGCGCCGCGGCCGGCGAGACGGTGCAGGCCACCGTCGCCGCCGTCGATCAGGGCATCCTGAACCTGACCCGCTTCCAGCCGCCGAACCCGTCGCAGCATTATTTCGGTCAGCGCCGGCTGGGCGTGGCGCTGCGCGACCTTTACGGCCGGCTGATCCTGCCCACCGGCGCCCCCGACGGCGCGCTGCGCGAGGGCGGCGACGCCAGCCTTGCCGGCAATGCCGAGGCGCCGCCGCCGACCGAAAAGCTGATGAGCTGGTTTTCCGGTCCGCTGACCGTCGGCGCGGACGGCACCGCCACCATCGAGGTGCCGGTGGACGATTTCAACGGCGAGGTGCGGGTGATGGCCGTGGTCTGGTCGGCCAGGGGCGTGGGCCAGGCCGATGCCTCGGTCCTGGTGCGCGACCCGGTGGTGATGACCGTGACCGCCCCCGCCTTCCTGGCACCCGGGGACCGGGCGCAGGTCGGGCTGCGGCTGACCCATGCCTCGGGTCCGGCAGGCGAGATGCGGCTGGCCGTCCAGCAGGTCGGCGGCGACGCGCCGCTGACCACCAGCCTGCCCACGGACAGCGTGACCCTGGCCGAGAAGGCCGAGGCGCAGGTGCAGATGCCGGTGACGGCCGGCGATGCCGAGGGGCTGGCGAACCTGCGCCTGACCCTGACCACGCCGGGCGGCGAGGCGCTGACCAAGGACATCGCCATCCCGGTGGCGCTGAACGAGGCCGACATCCAGCGCCAGGACCGCATCGTGGTCGAGCGGGGGCAGAGCATCTCTGTGCCGCCGAGCCTGACCGAAGGCATGTTGCCCGGCGCGCTGCTGACCGCGGCGGTCGGGCCCTATGCGCGGCTGGACGTGGCGGGGGCGCTGGCCCGGCTCTCGCGCTATCCCTATGGCTGCACCGAGCAACTGACCTCGGGGGCCATGCCGCTGCTTTACCTGCCCAGCCTTGCGGCGCTGGAAGGAGTCGAGGGCGGCGAGGGCGGCGACACGGCCGAGCAGGTGCGGAAGGCGATCACCCAGATCCTGACCCGGCAGGGCAGCAATGGCGGCTTCGGCCTGTGGTCTGCCGATTCGGGCGACCTGTGGCTGGAGGCCTATGTCACCGACTTCCTGTCGCGGGCCCGGGCGGCGGGCTATCAGGTGCCCGATACCGGCTTCCGGCTGGCCATCGACAACCTGAGGAACCGCGCCAATTACGCCACCGAACCCGGCGCCGCCTCGGCCGAGGAAAACGCGGCGCTGGCCTATGCGCTGGCGGTTCTGGCCCGTGAACGCGCCGCCACCGTGGGCGACCTGCGCTATTACGCCGATACCGCCGCCGGGTCGTTCTCGACGCCGATGGCGGCGGCCAACCTGGGGGCGGCGCTGGCCTCCTATGGCGACCAGGGCCGCGCGGACCGCATGTTCACCCAAGGACGCAACCTGCTGAACCTCGGCGCGCCCGAACCCCACGCCTTCCGCGCCGATTACGGCACCAGGCTGCGCGACGCCACCGCGCTGCTGGCGCTGGCGGCCGAGGCAAAGACCCAGGCCGTGGACGAGACCGACCTGACCAGCCAGATCGCCGAACGCATCGCGCGGGCCGAGCAGGACGGCCGCAGCCTGTCCACCCAGGAATCGGTCTGGACGGTGATGGCGGCGCAGTCGCTGTCGCGCTCGACCCCGCCGGCGACGCTGAACGGCGTGGCGCTGACCCAGCCGATCGCCAGCCTGCCCGACGCCGGGGCCAGCCTTGCCAATACCGGCGACCGCGCGCTGGAGGTGACGCTGACCGCGACCGGCAAGCCCGCCGGGCAGGTCGCGGCGGGCGGCAAGGGCTATGGCATCGCCCGGCGCTATTACAGCATCGAGGGCGAGGCGCTGGACCCCGAGAACCTGCCGCAAGGCACGCGCATGGTGGTCGAACTGGAGATCTCGCCGCAAGCCGAGGGCGGCGGCCGGCTGGTCATCGCCGACCCGCTGCCGGCGGGATGGGAGATCGACAACCCGAACCTGCTGCGCGCCGGCGACGTCTCGGCGCTGGACTGGCTGGAGGGCGAGACCTCGGCCGAGATGACCGAGTTCCGCGCCGACCGTTTCGCGGCGGCGCTGACCTGTACCTCGGCCGAAAGGTTCCGACTGGTCTATATCGTCCGCGCCGTGACGCCGGGCCAGTTCCGCCACCCGGCCGCCAGCGTCGAGGACATGTATCGCCCCGAGTTCCGCGCCTGGTCGGATGGCGGCACCGTGACCGTCGCGCCCTGACCAAGAGCCGCCGGCCCGCATGGGCCGGGAAGCCGCCGCGGCGCCCTGACGAAAGCATTGCTTGCCCCATCGGCCTTGCCGGGCAATAATCCTCGCCATCGCGTAAGGAAGGGGAGGACGCCTTGCCCGAGACCCGCCCGACGACGACGCCGCCCGCGACGCGTCACGAGGATCGCGTGGCCCAGGCTTCGCAATCGCCCGGCGCCGTCACCCGGCTTGCCGCAAGCTGGCGCCGCTCGATGGTCAAGCACGGGCTGGACCCCGCGCGCCCGCCCGTGCAGCACCGGCTGACCGAACGCGAACTGGCCCTGCGCATCGAGCGCATGGACCGCTTCATCGCCGTCGCCCGGCCGCAGCTCGACCAGCTGTTCCAGCTGGTTTGCCCGACCGGCTGCAACCTGCTGCTGACCGATCCCGAGGGCATCGTGCTGGAACACCGGGTCAGCGAGGGCGACGCCGCCACCTTCCGCGACTGGGGGCTGTGGCGCGGCATGGACTGGTCCGAGGAGGTGCAGGGCACCAACGGCATCGGCACCTGCCTGGCCGAGGGGCGGCAGGTCACCATCCATCGCGACGAGCATTTCTATGCCAGCAATACCGGGCTGTCCTGCATGGACGCGCCGATCTGGGGCCCGGACGGCCGGCTGATCGCGGCGCTGGACGTCAGTTCCGCCCGCGCCGACCATACCGAGCGGCTGAACGCGCTGATCGCGGCGCAGGTCGCGCACAGCGCCCGGGCCATCGAGGCGGCATTCTTCCGGGTTTCCTTCCCCGGCGCGCGCATCATCACCGCCCAGGCGCCCGGCTCGGACGAGGCGGGACTGCTGATCGCGGTGGACAAGGACGACCTGGCCATCGGCGCCAACCGCGCCGCCCGCCGCGCCTTCGGGCTGGAGAAGGAGGGCCAGCTGCGGCCCCGGCCCGCCTCGGACCTGCTGGGCCGCGACGACGACACCACCGGCTTCGAGAAGGCCGAGCGCGCCGCGGTGATTCGCGCCCTGGCGCGGGCCGAGGGCAATGTCTCGGCCGCCGCCCGGGCGCTGGGTGTCGGGCGCGCCACGCTCTATCGCCGCATGCAGCGGCTGGGGATTTCGGAAAATCCGGGCAGACTGTCTCGGGGCTGAAACACATTCCGCGCTGCGGCATGGGGGGGCGCGTTGATTTGCGGCCGCGCCCGTCCCAACCTTCTGGATGAACCGGCAGGAGGAGCCGGTCAGGACAGGAGGAAACCATGCCGAACGACCAGACGCATGACTTCAAGGGCGTCAACGTGATGCCTTTCGCCAAGCGCTACGACAACTATATCGGCGGCGAGTGGGTCGCGCCGAAATCCGGCAAGTATTTCACGAACACCACCCCGATCACCGGCGCCGAGATCGGCGAGATCGCCCGCTCGAACGCCGACGACATCGAATTGGCGCTGGACGCCGCCCATGCCGCCAAGGACAAGTGGGCCCATACCGCCCCGACCGAACGCAGCAACATCCTGCTGCGCATCGCCGACCGCATGGAGCAGAACCTGGAGCTGCTCGCCACCGCCGAGACCTGGGACAACGGCAAGCCGATCCGCGAGACCATGGCCGCGGATGTGCCGCTGGCCATCGACCATTTCCGCTATTTCGCCGGCGTGCTGCGGGCGCAGGAAGGCTCGATCTCGGAAATCGACTCGACCACCATCGCCTATCACTTCCACGAGCCGCTGGGCGTGGTGGGCCAGATCATCCCCTGGAACTTCCCGCTGCTGATGGCCTGCTGGAAGCTTGCCCCGGCACTGGCCGCCGGCAACTGCGTGGTGCTCAAGCCGGCCGAGCAGACCCCGGCCAGCATCATGGTCTGGATCAGCCTGATCGGCGACCTGCTGCCGCCGGGCGTGCTGAACGTCGTCAACGGCTTCGGTCTGGAAGCCGGCAAGCCGCTGGCCTCGAACCCGCGCATCGCCAAGATCGCCTTCACCGGCGAGACCACCACCGGCCGGCTGATCATGCAATATGCCGCCGAGAACCTGATCCCGGTGACGCTGGAACTGGGCGGCAAGTCCCCGAACGTCTTCTTCGCCGACGTGGCGCGCGAAGACGACGACTTCTTCGACAAGGCACTGGAAGGCTTCGCGATGTTCGCGCTGAACCAGGGCGAGGTCTGCACCTGCCCGTCGCGCGTGCTGATCCAGGAATCGATCTACGATCGCTTCATGGAACGCGCGGTCAAGCGCGTGCAGGCGATCACCCAGGGCGACCCGCGCGACGCCGCCACCATGATCGGCGCCCAGGCCTCGAGCGAGCAGAAAGAGAAGATCCTGAGCTATCTCGACATCGGCCGCAAGGAAGGCGCCGAGGTGCTGACCGGCGGCAAGGCGGCCGATCTGGGCGGCGAGCTGTCGGGCGGCTTCTACATCGAGCCGACGATCTTCCGCGGTCACAACAAGATGCGGATCTTCCAGGAAGAGATCTTCGGCCCGGTGGTCTCGGTCACCACCTTCAAGGACCAGGCCGAGGCGCTGGAAATCGCCAATGACACGCTTTACGGCCTGGGCGCCGGGGTGTGGTCGCGCGACGCCAACATCTGCTACCAGATGGGCCGCGGCATCAAGGCCGGGCGGGTCTGGACCAACTGCTATCACGCCTATCCGGCCCATGCGGCCTTCGGCGGCTACAAGCAGTCGGGCGTCGGCCGCGAGAATCACAAGATGATGCTGGACCACTATCAGCAAACCAAGAACATGCTGGTCAGCTATTCGCCGAAGAAGCTGGGCTTCTTCTGACAGGGGCGGCGGCCCCCCCGCGGGGCCGCTGCCTTCGGCGCGGGTATTTGGCAAAGGGAAGGGCATCATGGACCGGGTCACCGCCACCCCCGCCGCGCTGGAGTTTCTGGCCGAAATCGTCGCCGATCACGGGCCGGTGCTGTTCCACCAGTCCGGCGGCTGCTGCGACGGCTCCTCGCCCATGTGCTACCCGCAGGGCGATTTCCGCGTCGGCGAGCGCGACGTGAAGCTGGGCGAGATCGGCGGCATGCCGTTCTATATCTCGGCCAGCCAGTATGACACCTGGAAGCACACGCGGCTGACCATCGACGTGGTGCCGGGACGGGGCGGCATGTTCAGCCTCGACAATGGCCGCGAGAAACGGTTCCTGGTTCGGTCGGATATCTGCCGGATCTGACCGCCGGCGGGCGCGCGTCCTCCCCCAAGGCACCCGCGCGCCCGCGCTTTTTTCCTCAGGCGCGGATCTGGCGCGCCTCGTCCAGCAGCATGATCGGGATGCCGTCGCGGATCGGAAAGGCCAGCCCCGCGGCGTCCGAGATCAGTTCCTGCGCCTGGGCGTCATAGCGCAGGGTGGCATGGGTCACCGGACAGACCAGCGCCTCGAGCATGTGGCGGTCATAGCCGCGTTCGGTCGTGTCGGTCACTGGATCGTCTCCTCGTTGTCGCCGCCATGCAGGGCGTATTCCAGCAGCCCGTCCAGCAGGACGCGGCGTTCGGACAGGGTCCGCGCCTCCAGCAGCGCCTGCTTTTCCTCGGGCGCGAAGGGCAGCAGCATGGACAGCGAATTGATCAGCGTCTCCTCCTCGGACGCCTCGGCGGCGTCCCAGTCGGTCGACAGGCCGCGCTGCTCCATGTAGCGGCCAAGCCGCGCCATGAAACCGGGGCGGTCGAAGCGCGGATCCTCCTCGGGCTGGACGGCCAGGTCCGGTTCGTAGCCGCGCCAGTCCACCTGGCCGCGCAGATAGGGGGTGAAGCCGGGCTGCACCTCGTTCAGCCGGAAGCGCGAGCGCGCCTTCAACGAGATCATCAGCCGACCGTCGTCCAGTTCGGAAAAAGCCACGATGCGTCCGGCACAGCCGACCTGGGCCAGCGCGTCCAGCCCACCTTCGGCCGGCTGGATCATGCCGATCAGCCGCGAGGGGGTCTTCAGCACGTCCTCGACCATCTGCAGGTAGCGCGGCTCGAAGATCTGCAGCGGCAGGCGGGTGCGCGGCATCAGCACCGCGCCCGGCAGCGGGAACAGCGGGACGGTCTCGGGCAGGTCGATGCCGCGGGCCATATCAGGCGAAGATCAGCGAGGACAGCCGGCGCCGGCCCTTCTGCGCCAGCGGATCGGTGGGCTTCAGGGCGTCGAAGATGGTCAGCAGCTGCGCCTTGGCGGCGCCGTCGTTCCAGTCGCGGTCGCGGCGGAAGGATTCCAGAAGCTGGTCGATCGCCTCCTCGACCTGACCGGCGGCATGCAGCGCCGTGGCATAGTCGAAGCGCGCCTGCTGGTCGGCCGGGTCGGCCTCGACCTTCTGGCGCAGCTCGTCCAGCGGCCCGGCCTCGGCGGCCTGCCGCGCCAGCTGCAGCTGGGCGCGGGCAGCCTCGATGGGCGCGGCATTGGCGATGGCGGCGGGCACCTGCGCCAGGGCCTCCTCGGCGCGGTCGGCATGGCCGGCGGCCAGATGGGCCCGGACCAGCCCGCCCCAGGCGGCGGCGTTCTCGGGTTCTTCCTCGAGGATCGCGGCAAAGGTCTCGGCCGCATCCTCGGGCGCACCCTCGGCGATCATCGCCTCGGCCGCGTCCAGCGCCTCGGCCAGGCCGCCGTCATCGCCGCCCATCGCCGCCAGCTTCTCGACGAACTGCTTGATCTGGCTTTGCGGGATCGCGCCCTGGAAGGCGTCGACCGGCTGACCCTGGAAGAAGGCATAGACCGTCGGGATCGACTGCACGCGCAATTGCGCGGCGATCATCTGGTTCTCGTCCACATTGACCTTGGCCATGCGGACACGGCCCTTGTGGCGGGCGACCTCGGCCTCGAGCTGCGGGCCAAGCGTCTTGCAGGGGCCGCACCAGGGCGCCCAGAAATCGACAATGACCGGCACCGTCATCGAGGCATCGACCACATCGGCCATGAAGGTCGCCTCGGTCACGTCCTTGATGATATCGGCGGGGGCGGCATCTTTGGGGGCGGAGCCAAGCTCGAGCATCGGGTATCCTCATGCGACAGGGTTGCCCCCTAGATGGCGCAGCGACCGGCGCGATGCAAGATTGGGCCGGCCGTGCGGGGCACTGCGGCAAAGCGCCGCAGCGCAGGATCAGAGATCAAAGCTGGCCAGCACCGGCACATGGTCGCTGGGCTGCTGCCAGCCGCGCAGCGGCCGCAGGATGCGGCTGCCATGCCCGGCATTGGCGATGTCGGGCGTGGCCCAGATGTGATCCAGCCGCCGGCCCTTGTCGGCGGCGTCCCAGTCGCGCGCCCGATAGCTCCACCAGCTGTAAAGCAGGCCCTGGGGAATGTCCTTGCGGGTGATGTCCACCCAGCTGCCGGCATCCTGTGCCGCCCCCAGATGCTCGATCTCGATCGGCGTGTGGCTGACGATCTTCAGCAATTGCTTGTGCGACCAGACATCGTCCTCGCGCGGGGCGATGTTCAGATCGCCCACCATGATCGAGCGCGCGGGCTTGTCGGCGTGGAAGGCGTCGCGCATCTCGGTCAGGAAATCCAGTTTCTGGCCGAATTTCAGGTTTTGCTCGCGGTCGGGAATGTCGCCGCCCGCCGGCACGTAGAAGTTGTGGATGGTGACGCCGTTCTCCAGCCGGGCGGCGACATGGCGGGCATGACCAAGCCCGGCATAATCGCGGTCGCCCGCATCCTCGATCGGCAGCTTCGACAGGATGGCGACGCCGTTGTAGCCCTTTTGCCCGCGCGCCACGAAATGCCGGTAGCCCAGCGCCCGGAACGCCTCCAGCGGGATCTTCTCGACCGGGCTCTTGGTCTCCTGCAGGCACAGGATGTCCGGCGCCTCCTCGGTCAGGAAGCGGGCGACCAGCGCCTCGCGCAGGCGGACCGAGTTGATGTTCCAGGTGGCGATGGTGAACATGGCAGCTTCCTTTCGGGGACGGACCCTAGGGGCGCGAAGCGGCCTTGTCCACCGCCGGACCCCGCCTCACCGTTTCGCAAATACCCTCTGGGGGTGCGGGGGGCGAAGCGCCCCCGCGGGACCGCGCCGAAAGAAAACCCGGCCGCCGGGCAGGCCGGGGCCGGGTCATCATGTGGCCGCATCCTCCGACCACCGGGCTTCGCAGGCAGAACCCGCAAGTCGGGCGCCGGTTCCGCCGGTGAACATCGATCAGGCCACGAGACGATAGCCGCCGGATTCCGTCACCAGCAGCCGCGCGTTCGAGGGATCGGGCTCGATCTTCTGGCGCAGGCGGTAGATATGCGTTTCCAGCGTATGCGTGGTCACGCCGGCATTGTAGCCCCAGACCTCGTGCAGCAGCACGTCGCGCGGCACCACCCCGTCCTGGGCGCGATACAGGAATTTCAGGATATTGGTTTCCTTTTCCGTCAGCCGGATCTTGCGCTCCTTGGCGTCGATCAGCATCTTCATCGCCGGCTTGAACGTATAGGGGCCAAGCTGGAAGATCGCGTCCTCGGACTGCTCGTGCGTGCGCAGCTGGGCGCGCAGCCGCGCCAGCAGCACCGGGAACTTGAACGGCTTGGTGATGTAGTCGTTCGCGCCCGAATCCAGGCCCAGGATGGTATCGGCATCGGTATCGTGCCCGGTCAGCATGACGATGGGGCATTTGACGCCCTGCTTGCGCAGCCGCTTGCACAGCTCGCGCCCGTCGGTGTCGGGCAGGCCCACATCCAGCACCACCAGATCGAAGATGGCGCCCTTGCTCTTCTCGACCGCCTCGTGGCCCGAGCCGGCCTCGAACACCTCGAAATCCTCGGTGGCCACCAATTGCTCGGCCAACGCCTCGCGCAGGTCTTCCTCGTCGTCGACGAGCAGGATCTTTTTCAGTCCGGCCATTCTTGCCTCCTTTGGCGATATGGCGGAAAACTGTGGCGCGGCGCGGCAGGCGTCCAGCGGTTTGCAGCAATTCTCACATGGAGTTGTCGGAAATCCGCCCTATGTTTCAGATTGTTTCAACCGCACTGGCCCGATGACCCTGATCCCCACCCTGACCGAGACCCTGTCGCGCGCCCGCGCCGACCTGCGCATGGGCTTGCCCGTGGTCATCGGCGGCCAGCTGGTCGCGGCGGTCGAGACGCTGCGCGCCGACAGGCTGGACGCCATGCGCGCCCTCGGCCCCGCCGTGCTGGCGATCACCGAGCCGCGGGCCGAGACGCTGAAGGTCCGGGTCTATGACCGCGACCTGGCGCGCGTCGCGGTGCCGGGCGATGCCGATCTGGCCTGGCTGCGCGCCGTGGCCGATCCGGCCGGCGACCTGATGACGCCGATGAAGGGGCCGTTCCGCAGCCCGCGCGGCGGCGATGTGGACGCGCATCGCGCCGGCATCGCCCTGGCGAAATCGGCGCAGCTGCTGCCTGCGGTGCTGGTGGTGCCCGTGGCCGCGCCGCCCGAGGGGCTGACGCGGCTTTCGCCCGGCCCAGCCTTGGCGCAGATGGCGGCCGAAGCCGCGATGGCCCCGGTCGCCGCCGCGCGCCTGCCGCTGCTGGCGGCCGAGAATGCCAAGCTGCACATCTTCCGCCCCGATACCGGCGAGGCCGAGCATTACGCGGTCGAGATCGGCGCCCCCTCGCGCGCGGCGCCGGTGCTGGCGCGGCTGCATTCGGCCTGCTTCACCGGCGACGTGCTGGGCAGCCTGAAATGCGATTGCGGCCCGCAGCTGCATGCCGCGCTGGCCGCCATGGGCCAGGCGGGAGAAGGCGTGCTGCTGTATCTGAACCAGGAGGGGCGCGGCATCGGCCTGGCCAACAAGATGCGCGCCTATGCGCTGCAGAACCAGGGCTTCGACACGGTCGAGGCCAATCACCGGCTGGGCTTCGAGGATGACGAGCGCGATTTCCGCATCGGCGCCGGCATCCTGAAGAAGATGGGCTTCGACGCGGTGCGGCTGATGACCAACAATCCCAAGAAAGTGGCGATGCTGGAGGGCCACGGCATCCGCGTGGCCGAACGCGTGCCGCTGATCACCCCGCGCAACCGCCACAATACCGGCTATCTGGACGTGAAGGCCGCGAAATCGGGCCATCTGCTGTGAGGCTGCTCTTGACCCCGATGGGGCTGCGGGCGGGGTCGCGGCTTATCCCCTGCGCGGTCGGGCGCGGCGGCATCCGGGCCGACAAGGCCGAAGGCGACGGCGCGACCCCGGTCGGCCGGCACCGCATCGTCGGGTTGCTCTATCGTCCGGATCGGCTGGCGCGGCCCAGCGGCTGGGCGCGGCCGATCCTGCCGGGCGACCTGTGGTGCGACGCCTCGGGCCATCCGGCCTATAACCAGCCGGTGCGCGCGCCCTTCGGCCCCAGCCACGAGGCGATGCGGCGGGCCGATCCGCTTTACGACATCGTGCTGGTGACGGACTGGAACTGGCCGCAGGCCCGGCCCGGCGCGGGGTCCGCCATCTTCCTGCACCAATGGCGCCGGCCCGGTTTTCCGACCGCCGGCTGCATCGCCATGGCGCGGCGCGACCTGATCCGCCTGGCTTCCGCCATCGCGCCGGGCGATGTGCTGGAGATTCCCGCCCTGCCGCGCTGGCCGGCGCGCAGGCCCGCCAGCCGGCACGGCAAGGACTGAGCGTCACAGCGCCGTATAGCCGCCGTCCACCAGGTGATAGCTGCCGGTGATGAAGCTGGCGCGGTCCGACAGCAGGAAGACGACCAGCCCCGCCACCTCATCCGCCCGGCCCAGCCGGCCGATGGGGTGCCGGCCGACCAGCGCCTTCTTGGTGTCGCTGTCCAGCTGGTCGAGCAAAGGCGTGTCGATGAAGGCCGGGCCGACCGAGTTCACCCGGATGCCCTTCTGCGCATATTCCAGCGCCGCGTTCCTGGTCATGCCCACCACCGCATGCTTGGCCGAGACATAGGCCGCCGCCCCGTCGAAGCCGACCGAGCCGAGGATCGAGGCCATGTTCACGATCGCCCCGCCGCCGGCGTCCAGCATGGCCGGGATGCCGTAGCGCATGCCGTAGAAGACCGCGTTCAGGTTCACGTCGATGACCCTTCGCCAGCCGTCCAGCGGATAGTCCCCGACCGGCGCGCTGGGGCCGCCGATGCCGGCATTGTTCACCAGCAGATGCAACCCGCCCAACCGCTTGGCGACCTCGACCGCCTTCTGCACCTGCTCGGGGTCCGAGACGTCGCCCGCCACCGCCTCGGCCCGGCCGCCGGCCGCGACGATCCGGGCGGCGGTGGCGCGGGCGGTTTCCTCATGCAGGTCGGCGGCCACCACCGTGGCGCCCGAAGCGGCAAGCTCCAGCGCGATCGCCTCGCCCAGCCCCGAGCCGGCGCCGGTCACCAGCGCGATCCTGTTGTCGAAACGAATGTCCATGCGACCCTCCTGCGCGGTTCCGGGGCATCATAGCACCTGCGGGGATCACGTCCCTGCGGCCGATCGTATCAATGCCGCGCCGCCGGCCGGGATGCCCCGGTCACAGCGGCCCGGTCTGCCACAGCCGGATCTTCAGCCCGCCATGCGCGACATAGGGGCCCGGTTCGCGAAACGGCAGGCCGGTGGCGCGGGCCAGCGGCGCCTCGCTGGTCACCAGCCCGACGCGCCAGCCGCGGAAACGCTCGCGCAGCGCCTCGCCCAGCGCCGCATGCAAACCGAACAGCGGCCCCTTGTTGCCGATGCGCGCGCCATAGGGCGGGTTGACGATGACAAGGCCCGGCGGTCCCTCGGGCCGTTCCAGCTCGCCGATCGGGCGGTTCTCGAAGCGGGTCCAGCTTTCCAACCCGGCGCGCTCGGCATTCTCGCGGCTCATGCGGATGGCGCCGGGGTCGCGGTCGCTGCCGTGATAGCGGATCGCGGCCGGTGCCGGCGGGATGGCGGGGGCGGCGCGCATCGTCTCCCATGCCGGCGCGTCGAAGCCCGGAAGCTGCTCGAAGGCGAAATGCCGCATCCGGCCGGGACGCAGGCCCGCCGCGATCTCGGCCGCCTCGATGACGAAGGTGCCCGAGCCGCACATCGGGTCCAGCACCGGCTCGCGCCCGTCGAAGCCGCATTGGCGCAGGAACATCGCCGCCATGGTCTCGCGCATCGGCGCCTTGCCGACCGCCTGCTTGTGGCCGCGCCGGTGCAGCGACTCGCCGGATGTGTCCAGGCTGATGGTGCAAAGGTCGTCTTCCAGGCGGATCTTCAGCGTGACCGGCGCGTCCTCGGCGACCGGGGCGCCGATGCTGTCGCGGATCGCGGCCTCGATGCGCTGGGTGATGGCGCCGGCGTGATAGATGCGCGACTTGCGGCTGCTGGCCTCGATGCGGATCGGCACGTCCGGGCGCAGCCAGTCCGCCCAGGGAAAGCGGCGCGCCCGCTTGTCGAGCTGCGCCGGGTGCATGGCGCGAAAGGCGCCGATGCGGGCCAGCACCCGGGTCGCGCCGCGGATGTCCAGATTGGCCCGCCAGACATCGGGCCAGCCGCCGGTGAAGCTGACACCGCCGGGCTGCGGCTGCGCGTCGTAGCCAAGCGCGCGCGCCTCCTCGGCCAGCGGCTGCTCGAGGCCCGGGGTGGCGACCAGGAAGATCTCCATCCGCCCCGGATCGGCGGCCAGCGGCGCGGCCTCGGGCTGCGGCCGGGGCGGGGTTCTGCTGGGCGGGGTCTTGCTGGGCGGGGTCTGGGCGGTGCGGGGTTTCATCGGGTTCCGGCAGGCGAAAGGGTCCCGCATCATGCGCCGTGGCGCAGGCGAAGGCAATCATCCCCTTTCCGGCGACAGTGTTCCCCGACTGGCGCCATTTCCAGCCATGCCGGCCGCGCCTATCTTGGCGGCAACGGAGAGTCCTTCGGGAACAAGGAGACCATCATGGCCAGCAGCGATGCCCCCATCCAGATCGGCCGGGTTGCGCTGATCGTCAACGACCTGGACAAGGTGGGGGATTTCTATCGTTCCGCCATCGGCCTCGAACGGCTTGCGGGTGGCGGCGAGGAGCTGGTGCTGGGCGCCGGCGACCTGCCGCTGCTGGCGCTGCGCCGCGACCGCGCCGCCCGCCATCGCCCGCGCGAGGCCGGGTTGTTCCACACCGCCTTCCTGCTGCCCGACCGCGCGGCGCTGGGGCGCTGGCTGCGCCATGCCGCCGACCGGCAGATCGGCCTGGACGGCGCCTCGGACCACCTGGTCAGCGAGGCGCTTTATCTGCGCGACCCCGAGGGCAACGGCATCGAGATCTATGCCGACCGGCCCCGCTCGGCCTGGCAGACCGATGGCCGCGCGGTGCGGATGGACAGCATCGCGCTGAACCTGCAGGGCCTGCTGGATGCGGCGGATGCGCCCTGGGCCGGCGCACCCGCGGGCAGCGTGGTCGGCCATGTCCACCTGCAGGTCGGCAATGTCGCCGAGGCCGAGGCATTCTACATGAACCGGCTTGGCATGGATCGCAGCGCCCATATGTTCGGCGCCAGCTTCTTCGCCACCGGCGGCTATCACCATCACCTGGCGGGAAACATCTGGAACAGCCGCGGCGCGGGGCCGCGCAGCGCCGATGCGGCCGGGCTGGCCGAGGTGGTTCTGGTGGCCGATGCCGATGCGCTGGCGGCGCTGGGGGCGGTGGAGTTCAGCGATCCCTGGGGCACGAAGCTGCGCGTCGAACCGAAGGGTTGAGCCGGGGGCCGGGGGGCTCTGCCCCCACGCCTTTCCGGCCCCGCGACGGGGCCGGAAAGGCGTTCCCCCGGGGTATTTGGAAACGGTGAAATCAGGCCGGGCGCCAAAGGCCGTGCCGCCGGGCGAAGCGCAGCTCTTGCCGCGGGCGGAAGCCGGGCTCGTC
The DNA here is from genome assembly GCF_030388245.1 of Paracoccus sp. TOH. Classification (NCBI taxonomy): domain Bacteria; kingdom Pseudomonadati; phylum Pseudomonadota; class Alphaproteobacteria; order Rhodobacterales; family Paracoccaceae; genus Paracoccus; species Paracoccus sp. TOH. The sequence continues at coordinate 1,132,572 of NZ_CP098360.1, read as the reverse complement.
CATCGGCGCGACATGGCGTTCGACGATCAGGTCCGGGCCGCGGAAATCCAGCACCGCGAATTCGTTCTGCCGGTCGTCCGGCCGAGCGCAAAGCGCGGTGCCCGCCTGCACCTGCAGGACCGGGCGGCCGGTTTCGCCCAGAAAGGCGCCGATCGACCACAGGTGCAGGTGGCCGCTCAGCACCAGCTGCACGCCGTCGGTCTCGAAGCGCGTCAGGGCCGATGCGGCGCCCTTCATCAGCGCCTTGTCCACCTGCGGGCGTTGCTGCAGCGGGTGGTGCAGGGCGACGATGTTGGTGCAGGACGGGTCCAGCCCGGCGATCACTCGCGCCACCTGCGCCGGGGTGATGATGCCGCGCTGCCAAGCCATGGGATCGACGCTGTTCAGCCCCTGCACCCGCACCGCGCCGACATGGCCGACCGGCTCGAGCGTTTCGGCGATGGCGCGGCGCCAGCGGACATAGGGCTGCATCATGCGGTCCGAGAGCTTGTAGAGCGGGATGTCGTGATTGCCCGGCACCGCGATCAGCGGCGCCTCGATCCGGCGCAGGAAGGCCGCCGCCCGGGCGAATTGCGCCGAGCGGCCGCGATGGGTCAGGTCGCCCGTCACCACGACCAGATCGGCGCGGGCGGCATTCACCAGGTCCAGCAGCGGTTCGATCAGCGAAGCGCGCTCATAGCCGAAATGCAGGTCCGAGAGATGCAGGATGCGCGTCATGCCGCGTCCCGCCCGCCGCTGCCGGCCGGCACGAGCACCTTCAGCGCCCCCTTGCGCACCCGGATGGCAAAGGGCGAATCCATCCAGGTCTTTTCGCCGTCATGGGCGACATATTCATGGCGCGGCACGGTCTCGATCTCGAAGGATTCGGCGCAGATCAGGTCGAAATCGGCATAGCGCGCCGTCTTGCCCATGGCCAGCCGCAGCGCCGAGCGCACCAGCGGCGTCGGGCGTCGGGCCCGCGCCACCAGCAGCGCCAACTGGCCCTGGCGCACGCAATCGGCGCCCTCGAGCCCGAACATGTCGAGCTGGTAGGCGCTTTTCGCCACAAAGGCGAGCGCGGTGGTGAAGCGCTGTTCCCGCCCCCTGGCGCGCACCGTCAGCCGCAGCGGCCGGCGCAGCGTCCAGAGCGCCACCAGCGCCGACCAATAGGCCGCCACCCGCGACCGGCCCCAGCGCCGGTAGATATTCTCGCGCCGTTTCAGGATTTCCGGATAGGCGCCGAAGCTGACATTGTTGAGAAAGATCGTGCCGTTCATCTCGCCGATGTCGACGGCGCGGATCCGGGGGGACTCGAAGACCTTCAGCGCCTCCTCGACCGTCTCGCCCGAGCCGAGATCGCGGGCGAAATAGTTGAAGGTGCCGCCGGGGATCACCGCCATGGCGCTGTCCGTGCCGGCCACGGCGCTGGCCACCGCCGCCTGGGTGCCGTCGCCGCCGGCCGCGACGATCAGGTCGAAGCCCTGCGCGACCGCCTGTCGGGCCATGGCGGGCAGGTCCGAGCCCGCCTCGGTGCCGCGGATCTCCAGCGCGGCCACCCGCCCCTGCAGCGCCTTGCGCAGTTCGCCGGCGATGTCGCGGCCCTGCTTGCGGCCCGAGCCCATGTTGACGATCGTGCAGACCCGCGCCGTGGCAAGGGAAAACGCCGCCCCGGCGGGCGGATCGCGCTGTTCTGTCATATTCTGGCCTCATCGCGGTTGCCTGCCGGAACACGGCGCGGGGGCGGCCGGTTCCCGACGGTCTTGACGGGCGGTTGCGGCTTTTCGCCCCTGCCGGATAATCCTGATCTTTTTACTTGCCTTTGGCCGGCGGCTTTGCCAGATTGCGCGCGGGAAGCCGAGGGGCGGGGTGCTGGTCATCCGGTCCCGGCCAGCCGCGCCGTTCCGGGCCAGCGGCGGCTCGCCACCCGAAACGGCCACTGCCTGAACCCAAAGCGGGAGAAATTCTGCCCCGAAGACCCGACCGCAGCATGGGCCATGACTGCGTCGCCCGCGCCCATCCGGCCGCGCGCCCCCGCCCTGATTGGGGACGAAATCCTTTGAAACGAGATGCATGATGAACATCCGCCTGTCCGACGCGCCCAAGAAGACGGCGTCGCTTGTGCCTGATCCAGTCCTGTTCGGTTTCGAAGGTCCGTCGGGGCGCGTGCTTGGCCGCGGCGCCGCCCGGCGCCTGCCGCCGGGCAATGCCGCGACGCTGGACGCACGGGTGACCGGGGCCTTGGCCTCGATCCCGGCAGAGGGGGTGATCGGCGGCGCCCTGCCCTTCGACCGGGCGGCTGAGGACTGCCTGTGGCAATGCGACGGCCAGCCGGCCCCGGCCCCGGCCCCGAACGGCATCGCCCCCGCGGGCCTGCCCCTGCAGGACTGGCGGCTGACGCCCGAACCGCAGGCCGGCGACTATGCCCGCGCCGTGGCCCGGGCGCTGGCGGTCATGTATGAGGAATCCGGCCGGCAGGACGCGCTGGAAAAGATCGTGCTGGCCCGCAGCCTGCTGGTCGAATCGACCGCGCCCATCCCGGTCGAGGCGCTGATGTCGCGGCTGCATGCCGACCGCACCGTCACCGCCTTTCGCGTCGCCCTGCCCTCGGGTCCGGCGCATCCGCAGGGCCGGATGCTGTGCGGGGCCACGCCGGAGCTGCTGGTGGAAAAGACCGGCAAGCGCATCGTCTCGCATCCGCTGGCGGGTTCGGCGCGGCGGCTGGCCGATCCGGTGGCCGACCGCGCCGCGGCCGAGGCGCTGTCCAATTCCGGCAAGGACCACCGCGAACATGCGCTGGTGGTGGAATCCATCCTTGACACGCTGGCGCCCTGGTGCCGCGCGCTGAGCTGCCCCGAGGGCACCTGCATCGCCTCGACCCGCAGCATGTGGCACCTGGGCACCCGCATCGAGGGGCGGCTGCGCGACGCGGACACGCCCTCGGTCGTGCTGGCCTCGGCGCTGCATCCGACGCCGGCGGTCTGCGGCGTGCCGATGGCGCGCGCGGCGCGGCTGATCGGCGAGCTTGAACCCGTGGCCCGGGACTTCTATGCCGGGGCGGTCGGCTGGTGCGACGCCCGGGGCGACGGCGCCTGGTATGTCGCCATCCGCTGCGCCGAGATCAGCGGCCGGCAGGCGCGGCTTTATGCCGGGGCGGGGATCGTTCCCGGCTCGGACCCGATGGCCGAGGCCGCCGAGACCGGCGCGAAATTCGGCGCTTTCCTGGCCGCACTGGGCCTGCCGCAGGATGCGGGCCTGGCCGGGGTGGCGCGCAAGGACGGAGAGAACTGATGGCCCTGCCCGGCATCGCCCCCTATGCCCCCCCGACCGAGGCCGAGCTGCCCAAGGCGCGCGGTCCCTGGCAGCCCGACCGCGACCGGCTGGCGCTGCTGATCCATGACATGCAGCGCTATTTCTGCCGCCCCTATCCCGAGGGCGCGCCGCTGGCGCCGGTGGTCGACAATATCGCGCGGCTGATCCAGGCGGCGCGGGCGGCGGGCGTGCCGGTGTTCTACACCGCGCAGCGGGGCGACCAGTTCCGCCCGGATCGCGGCCTGCAGGCCGACCTGTGGGGGCCGGGCATGAGCGCCGTCCCCGAGCACGAGGAGATCCTGCCGGCGCTGGCCCCGGCCGCGGGCGACATCGTGCTGGTCAAGCATCGCTACAGCGCCTTCCAGCGCTCGAACCTGGACCATCTGATGCGGGCGCGTGGCCGCGACCAGCTGATGATCTGCGGCGTCTATGCCCATATCGGCTGCCTCGCCACCGCCGTCGAGGCGTTCCAGCGCGACATCGAGGCCTTTGCCGTGGCCGATGCGCAAGCCGATTTCTCGCGCGAGAAGCAGGACATGGCCATGGCCTGGATCGCCGCCACCTGCGGCGTGGCCCTGTCCACCCGGCAGGCACTGACCGCGCTGCAAGCAGAGGTGAAGTCATGCGCCTGACCGGATTTCAGGGCAAGACCGCCATCGTCACCGGCGCGGCCGGCGGCATCGGCCGGGCCGTGGTTGCCGCGCTGCTGGAGGCGGGGGCGAAGGTCGTCGCCACCGATACCGAGACCGCGCTGGCCGCGAACCCGGTCGCGGGCGCCGAGAACCGGGCGCTGGACGTGCGCGACGGCGCCGCCACCGAGGCGCTGGTGGCCGAGGTCGAGGCCGCGCATGGTCCGCTGGGGCTGGGCGTCCATGCGGCCGGGGTGCTGGCCGTCGGGCCGCTGCTGGACCTGGCGCCCGAGGAATGGGAGCGGGTGATCGGCGTCAATGCCACGGGCAGCTTCAACGTCACCCGCGCCTTCGGCCGCGCCATGGTGCGCAACGGCGGCGGCTCGATCGTCGCGGTCAGCTCGAACGCGGCGGGGATTCCGCGCCTGAACATGGGGGCCTATGCCGCCTCGAAGGCGGCGGCGACCATGCTGATCCGCTGCCTGGGGCTGGAACTGGCGGCGCAGGGCGTGCGCTGCAACATCGTCGCGCCGGGCTCGACCCTGACGCCGATGCAAACCGGCATGTGGACCGAGGACGGCGGCGCCGGCGAGCGCGCGGTGATCGAGGGCAGCCTGGAGGCCTATCGCACCGGCATCCCGCTGAAGAAGCTGGCGACGCCCGAGGACATCGCCGGCGCGGTGATGTTCATGCTGTCCGAGCAGGCGGGCCATGTCACCATGGCCGACCTGTATGTCGATGGCGGCGCGACGCTGCGCGCCTAGATCCGGGACGCGATCAGCGCCCACCAGTTGTCCAGCGTCGGCTCGCGCGCCAGTTCCTCGAAACTGGCCTCGACGCCCATTTGCTTCAGCTCGGATGAAAAGGTCATCACCGCGATCGAATCGAGCCCGTACAGGACCAGGTTCTCGGCCGGTTCGATCTCGCATTCGTCCTCGATCATCGTCTGGACCCGCGCGGCCAGCCATTCGGGGCTGAGATCGGTCTTTTCGGCACTATCCATCATTCGTCCTTTCAGGCGGTTTCGGCCACGAGGCTGTCGCGCAGGCGGCGCTTGTCGATCTTGCCCACCGCGGTCAGCGGCAGTTCGGGCAGGAAGCGGAACCGGTCGGGCAGCTTGTATTCGGCCACGCCCAGATCCAGCAGGTGCCGGCGCAGCGCCGGCGGCGAATGCTTGCCCGCCCCGTCGCGCAGCACCAGGAAGGCGCAGCTTTTCTCGCCCAGATGCGCATCGGGGGCCGCGACCAGCGCGGCATGGGTGATGTCGGGATGGCGCACCAGCAGGTTCTCGATCTCCTCGGCGGCGATCTTCTCGCCGCCGCGGTTGATCTGGTCCTTGATGCGGCCGACGACACGCAGATTGCCGCCCTGCCGCAGCACCACGTCGCCCGAGTGATAGAAGCCTTCGGCGTCGAAGGCCTTCGCATTGTGCTCGGGGCTGCGGTAATAGCCCCGGAAGGTATAGGGGCCGCGCGTCGCCAGCGCGCCGGGCGTGCCGTCGGGCACCGGGTTGCCGTCCTCGTCCAGGATGCGGACCTCGTCAGCCGGGCTGATCGGCCGGCCCTGGGTGGTGAAGACCACCTCATCCGGGTCGGTCAGGCGGGTGTAGTTCACCAACCCCTCGGCCATGCCGAAGACCTGCTGCAACCGGCAGCCCAGCAGGTCCGGCACCCGCCGCGCCGTCGCCTCGGCAAAGCTGGCGCCGCCGACCAGCATCAGCTCGAGACTGTCGATCTGCGCCCGGCAGGCCGGCTCGCCCTCGACCGCACGCAGCCACAGCGCCACGGCGGGCGGGACCAGCGGCACCATGGTGACGCGTTCGCGTTCGATGATGCCGAAACAGGTCAGCGGTTCGGGGCTGGGGGCCATGACCACCGTTCCGCCGGCATGGAACACCCCCAGCACGCCGGGCGAGCTCATCGGGAAGTTGTGCCCCGCCGGCAGCGCGCAAAGGAACCGCGTGGCCGAGGTGACGCCGCAGATCTCGACGCTGGCGCGGATGCTGTAGTCGTAATCGTTATGGGTGCGCGGAATCAGCTTCGGCGTGCCGGTGCTGCCGCCCGACAGCTGGAAGAAGGCGACCTGATCCGCCGGCGTCGGCCCGGCCCCCGCCGGCAGATCGGCGCCATCGGCCAGCCAATGGGTCAGGCTGCGTTCGGGCGCGTCCTCGCCCAGCAGCAGCACATGGCCCACCCTGCCGGCGCGCAACGCGTCCGCGAAGGCGTCGTCGCGGAACAGCTCGTGCTGGCGCGAGGCGATGACCACGCGCGGCGCGATCTGGCGGACATATTCCGAAAGCTCCAGCCGGCGATGGCTGAACAGCGCGTTGACCGGCGCCACACCGATGCGCAGCAGCGCAAAGAAGACGATATAGAACTCGGCCACATTGGGCAGCTGCACCACCGCCGTGTCGCCATGGCCCAGCCCCTGCCCTGCCAGCCGCGCGGCCAGGTTGCGCGACAGCCGGTCCAGCTCGGCATAGCTGAAGCGCCGGTCGCCGCAGACCAGCGCCTCGGCTCGGGGATTGGCGGCAAGCTGGGCATCAAGGATATGGGTCAGCGGCTGGTCGATCCAGTAGCCGGCCTCTCGATAGCGTTGCGCGAGATCCTGGGGCCAGGGACTGAATTCGATCATGGGGGCACCTGCTTTGGGTCGGCAATTCCGTCGCAACAACCCGCACACGGCGCCTGCGGCACCTTGACGGGTGTTAATAGTTGAGTATTTTTATCCAGCTTTCTCTCTCGAAGCAAGCCAGCCGCGGCTTCCGGGTCGCAATCAAGCCAGCACTCTCTCGGTCCGACGCCAAACTCCCTTGGGGGAGAGGGGATTTCATGACGCATCACCACGCCGAGGGGCTCTGGATGCCCTTGACCCTGGCGCAACTGGATTTCTGGGAAGAATTCCGTTTCCATCCCGGCGAGGCCGTCTCGACCGTCGCCCATGCCGTGGAATTGCGCGGCGTCGCCGATCCCCCGGCGCTGGCCCGGGCCATCGAAGGCACCATCGCCGAAACCGACATCATGGCGCTGCGCTTCGGCCTGGGCGCCGACGGCCAGCCGGCCCAGCGCATCGAGCCCCAGCGCCGGCCGATGCTGCGCCAGATCGACCTGTCGCAGCGCCCCGATGCCCGCGACCATGCCTTCGCGCTGATGCAGGCCGATGTCGATGCGGCGCTGGACCTGCTGGAGCAGCCCATCGCGGCGCAATGGCTGATCCGGCTGGCCGAGGGGCATTACCTCTGGTTCAACCGCGGCCATCACATCGCGCTGGACGGCTATGCCATGACGCTGATCGAGCAGCGCTGCGCCCGGCTTTACGCCGCCGCGCTGGACGGCAAGGATCCCGGCCCGGCGCTGCGCCCCTTCGCCGCCTATCTGAACGAGGAACTCGACTATCGCGCCAGCCCGCGCCATGCCGCCGACGGCCGGCACTGGGCCGGGGTCCTGGCCGCCGAGCCGCCCCCCAAGGTGCTGCGCAAGGGCTCCGAGAACTACCCGGCCGAGGCGCTGGCGGCGGCACACGACCTGTCCGGCCTGCGCGACGCGCTGCTGCGCCAGGCGCAGGCGGTCGGCATGGGCTGGCCGGACCTGCTGACGGTGCTCTGCTCGGCCTGGGCGGCGCTGCATCTGCCGGACGGCTCGGCCGAGCGCCTGCGCGACGCGCAGGACCGCGTCTCGATGCCGGTCTGGCTGCCCTACATGAGCCGCATGGGCAGCGTCGCGGTCTCGGTCCCGGCGCTGGTGGTGAACATCCTGCCGCTGGACGTGACGCTGGACGAATCCGAGCCGCTGGCCGAGGCGCTGGCCCGGCTGGGCACGCGGCTGCACAAGCTGCGCCGGCACGGCCGCTATCGCATCGAACAGATCGCCGAGGATTACGGCATGGAGCCGCGCAGCCGCTTCTTCTTCTCGCCGCTGATCAACGTGCTGCCCTTTGACGAGGCGCGCTTCGCCGGCTGCGACACCACGCGGCATGTGCTGTCGAACGGGCCGGGCGACGGCTTCAACATCACCATCCGCAGCGATAGCGGGGCCCGCGGCCTGGAACTGCTGGTCGAGGCCGATCCGACCCTGACCCCGCCCGGGGATTTCGCCCGATTGGCCGGGGCGTTGCCCCGCTTTCTGGCCGCGGCGCTGGCGCCGGAAAACCTGTCGCGGCCGCTGTCGGCCCTGGCCTGACGGCTTGCCTTTGTCCCCGGCCCGCGCCCATCCTGCGCGGACCGGGGATAAGGAAGGGATATGGACAGCGACATCCGGCCGGCCGGCGCAGACGATCTTTCCACGGTCGCGGCGCTGGTCGAGGACGCCTATGGCCATTACGTCGCGCGCATCGGCCGCAAGCCCGGCCCGATGCTGGCCGACCACGCCGCGCGCATCGCCACCGGCGAGACATATCTGCTGGACGGCGGCGGCGCGGTGCTGGGGCTGATCGTGCTGGTCGCGCAGGCCGACGCGCTGCTGGTCGAGAATATCGCCGTGGCGCCGGGCGCGCAGGGCCGGGGCCTTGGCCGACGGCTGATGGGGTTCGCCGAAAACCGCGCCGGCGCCCTGGGCCTGCCCCGGCTGCGGCTCTACACCCATGTCGCCATGGTCGAGAACCGGGCCCTCTATGCCCGGCTCGGCTATGCCGAGACGCATCGCGTCCGCGAGGCGGGGCTTGACCGGGTCTATATGGAAAAGCCGCTGCCCTAGTCGCGCCCGGGAATGGGCGCCGCGGGGGCTGCCGAAGCGCTGGGAAGATAGTCGCGGCGAACGCAACCCTCCGCATCGCGGTCGCGCAGGCCGGGCGGCCGGTCCTCGGGCAGCTCGAACCCGGCGCAGAGGCGATAGCTGCGCGGCCCGGTCACCTCGTAGCGATAGGGCGCGCCGGTGAAGGGATCGGCCAGCCGCGCCTGCCAGTCGCATTGCGGCGTGGTCTCCAGCCGCGCCGGCAGCCGCCGGCCGTTGTTGTCGGCCAGGCAGCGCACCAGCGTGGCCAGCGCCGAAAGATCGCCCTCGCGCTGGCGGTCGCGGCGTTCCTTGCGGGCCTGGCCGGGGCCTCCGGTCAGCGCCAGCCCCAGCACGATGGCGATGGCGGCCAGCAGGCCGATGGCGATGGTCGGCCAGCGCCTAGTCATTCAGCTCTCCCCGGTAATAGGCGAAGACCAGCCCGGCCACTCCGGCCACCAGCGCGGCCTTGGCGGCGAACCGCGCCGTCAGTTCGCCGTTCAGCAGCGCATAGATGACGTAGATCCCGTCGCCCAGAAACACCAGCGAGGCGACCAGCAGCGTCAGCGAGGCGAACCACTTGCGCACCAGCGACCGCCGGCGCCCGGCATCGCCCCGGCTCATGCCCGCGACCTTGCGGTTGAGCAGCAGGAACACCGGCGCAAAGGCGATCAGCGAGGCGATGGACCAGCGCGCCGAACTGCCGGAGCGATAGGAATAGCCCTCGGCCGGGTCGGGAATCAGCCGGTCGATCAGCGCCATGCCCAGGTCGCAGACATGCCAGCCGATCATGCCCAGCGACAGGAACAGCAAGCCGTAAAGCAGCGCCTCCTGCGCCGAGGCATAGGGCCGCGGCCGCGGCACCGGCGGCAGGCCGGGCGACACCTCCCAGCCGTGGATCGCCTCGTCGATCTCGGGCTCGGACCAGCCGGCATGGGTCAGCGCCCGCGCGATCTGGTCCCGGTTGCCGCCCTGGGCCATGGCGTGGCGGACGAATTCGGATAGCTGGTCGGCTGGTTTCATCGGTGTCCCCTTCGCCGGCAGGTTTCGGCATGGCGGCCCGGCGGTCAAGCCCGGCCACCCGCCCGGCGGCCGGTTTCGCGCGCGGCAAGCGGCCGGCCGCGACCGCCGCGAAAATTTTCCCGGCGGCACGATTTTCCCCTTGCACGCCCCGGCGCGCTCCCATAAATGACGCCTCACCGAAGGCCAAGCGCCATCGGATACGGAGCGCGGGCGTAGCTCAGGGGTAGAGCATAACCTTGCCAAGGTTAGGGTCGTGAGTTCGAATCTCATCGCCCGCTCCAAAATCTTCCTTCGGGAATCAGCGAAAAGCGGCCTTCGGGCCGCTTTCGGCTTTTTGCGCGGCGATTCGCCGATTCGCGCCATCGCGCTGCCCCCTCTGGTCATTTTCCGCGAATCGGGTCTAGTATCGCAGCCATGTTGCCCCGCCTGTCATCCGGGACATCCGTCAGGAACAAGCTGCCGCGCTTCGCAACGACATCACCACCCGATTCGCGGCCAGCCCTAGCGTGAGGTGCTCATGCCGGCTCTGGAAGCTCTGATCGAAACCAAGTTGCAGCAACTCTCCGTGCCGCTGGGGGTGCGCCTGCCCTCGGGCAAGCGGCTGGGCCCGCCGGGGGTGCCCGTCACCCTGGCCTTCGACCATATGTCGGCGCTGGCGCAGCTCGCCGCCGGCCGGCTGGGCCGGCTGGGGGACGAGATCGTCACCGGCCGCACCCGGGTCGAGGGTTCGATGCGCGACCTGATGCAGGTGGTCGCGGCGCTGGCCCCGGCCGAGGGCCAGGCCCTGCGCCCCTCGCTGTGGCAGCGGCTGAAGAGCCGCGTCCATTCCGCCCTGCATCACAGCCGCGCACGCGACGCCGAACAGATCCGCTCGCATTACGATGTCTCGAACGAGTTCTATGCGCTGTGGCTCGACCCGCTGCGGGTCTATTCCTGCGCCTATTTCCGCGACCCGCAGATGTCGCTGGCCCAGGCGCAAGAGGCGAAGCTGGACCTGATCTGCCGCAAGCTCGACCTGCGCCCGGGCGAGCGGTTCGTCGATATCGGCGCCGGCTGGGGCGGGCTGCTGATGCATGCCGCCCGCCATTACGGCGTGGATGCGACCGGCATCACCCTGTCGCGCAACCAGTTCGAACATGTCAGCCGCCTGATCGAGGCCGAGGGCCTGGGCGAACGGGTGCGCATCCGGCTGTGCGACTATCGCGACCTGCGGCCCGAGCAGCCCTTCGACAAGCTCGCCTCGGTCGGCATGTTCGAGCATGTCGGCCGCGCCAACATGCTGACCTATTGCGAAACGCTGCGCCGGCTGCTGAAACCCGGCGGCATGGCGCTGAATCACGGCATCACCGCCGCCGGGCTGGACGACGCCATGGTCGGCGGCGGGCTGGGCGATTTCATCGAGAAGCACATCTTCCCCGGCGGCGAGCTGATCCATGTCAGCCACGCCATCCGCACCCTGTCGCAGGCCGGGCTGGAGATGGTCGATACCGAGAATCTGCGCCCGCATTACGCCAGGACGCTGTGGTGCTGGTCCGATGCGCTGGAATCGCAGCTGCCGCAGGCCGAACAGACGCTGGCCCGTTCCATGCCCCCCAGCCGGGCGGCCGAGGTGCTGCGCGCCTATCGGCTTTACCTGGCCGGCTGTGCGATGGCCTTCGAGCGGGGCTGGGTGGCGCTGCATCAGATCCTGCTGATCAATCCCGACCCGGCGCGCGGCTCGGAAGACATGCCCGGGGCGCATTCCGGCTATCCGTTCCGGCGCGACTATATCTATCGCTGAACGGCCGGGGCACGATTGTGCCCCGCCGCCGTTAACGGTAACATCCGCTCCCTGGATAAAGAACGGAGACGAGGGGCGATGACGCAGGCGACAATCGGGTTGATCGGTCTTGGCACCATGGGCGCGGCCCTGGCGCTGAACATCGCCGAGAAGGGCTTTCCCGTCGCGGTCTGGAACCGCACCACCGCAGTCACCCGCCGCTTCCAGGCCGAGGCCGGCGCGCTGGCCGATCGCGTGATCCCGACCGAAAGCCTGGCCGATCTGGTCGCCGCCATCGCCCCGCCGCGCGCCATCATCCTGATGGTCCCCGCCGGTCCGGCCGTCGACGACCAGATCGCGGCGCTGGCGCCGCTGCTCGGCCCGGAGGATCTGGTGATCGACGCCGGCAACGCCAATTTCCACGACACCGACCGCCGCGCGAGCGCCGGCCTGCCGATGCGCTTCCTGGGCATGGGCGTCTCGGGCGGCGAAGAGGGGGCGCGCCACGGCCCCGCCATCATGGGCGGCGGCGCCCGCGCCGACTGGGACCGCGTCGCCCCGGTCATGCAGGCCATTGCCGCCCGGGCCGAGGACGGCACGCCCTGCGCCACCTGGATGGGCGAGGCCGGCGCCGGGCATTTCGTCAAGACCGTGCATAACGGCATCGAATATGCCGACATGCAGATGATCGCCGAGGTCTACGGGCTGATGCGCGACGGGCTGGGCCTGCCCGCCGCCGCCATCGGCGAGACCTTCGCCGGCTGGAACCGGGGCGTGCTGAAATCCTATCTGGTCGAGATCTCGGCCGCCGTCGCCGCGGCCGCCGATCCGCTGACCGGGGCGCCGATGCTGGACGTGATCCTGGATGCCGCCGGGCAGAAGGGCACCGGCCGCTGGACCGCGATCGAGGCGCAGCACCTCGCCGCGCCGATCCCGGTGATCGAGGCGGCGGTGATGGCGCGCAACGTCTCGGCCCGCATCGCCGAGCGCCAGGCGGGCGAGGCGCGCTTCGGCGCCGCCCCGCAGCCGCTGGACCTGACGCCCGACCAGTTGGAGCAGGCGCTGATCGCCGGCAAGATCCTGTGCTATGCGCAGGGTTTCGCGATGATCGAGGCGGCGGGCCGCGCCTTCGGCTGGCAACTGGATCTGCCGGGGATCGCGCGGGTCTGGCGGGCGGGCTGCATCATCCGCTCGGCGATGCTGAACGACATGGCCACGGCGCTGGCCGAGGATCCGTCGCGCAACCTGGTGCTGGCGCCGTTCTTCGCCGAGAAGCTCGAGATCGCGATGCCGGCGCTGCGCGCGGTGGTGGCGCGGGGGATCACGGCCGGCCATGCCTTGCCGGCGCTGGCCTCGGGGCTGGGCTGGTTCGACATGATGCGCACCGGCCGCGGCACGGCGAACATGATCCAGGCGCAGCGCGATTTCTTCGGCGCGCATGGCTTCGACCGGCTGGACGGCCGGGACAGCCATCACGGGCCCTGGGGCGCCAAGGCCTGAACGAAGGACGCGCCGCCGCCGCCCGCGCCAGGCGGTGGCGAAGACGAAACACGGCGCCGGCGCGATACCCCCTTGACCCCGCGCCCTGAAAACCCTAGCAAACCCGAGGCTCCGGCGGGTTGGCGGAGAGGTTACGCAGCGGATTGCAAATCCGTGAAGACCGGTTCGATTCCGGTACCCGCCTCCAGATCCTTCAATGGCAGATCGTCGGACGGGCAAGCCGCGCGCCCCGCGCTGACCGCCTGTCCGAAGCGTGCCCCGACCGCGACGCGCCCCGACGCGCCCCGGCCCGGAGCCGCTATCAGTCCTCCGCCGCGACCTGCAGCAGGATCTTGCCGATATGCGCGCCGGCCTCCATGCGGCGATGCGCATCGGCGGCCTGGCGCAGCGGGAAGCTGCTGTCGATCACCGGCCGGACCGCGCCGGCCTCGACCAGCGGCCACAGCGTATCGCAAAGCTGCCGGGCAATGCCGGCCTTGGCGCGGTCCGATTGCGGCCGCAAGGTCGAGCCGGTCACCGTCAGCCGCCGGGTCATGATCTGGGCGAAGTTGATCTCGGCCTTGGGGCCGGCAAGGAAGGCGATCATCACCAGCCGCCCCTCCTCTGCCAGGCACTTGATGTTGCGGGCGATGTAATCGCCGCCCACCATGTCGAGGATCAGGTTCGCGCCGCCCGCCTTGCGCAGCAGCCCGACGAAATCCTCCTCGCGGTAGTTCACCGCGGTGGCGCCCAGCCCGGCGCAGGCGGCGCATTTCTCCTCCGAACCGGCTGTCGCCCAGACCCTGGCGCCCAGCGCCTTCGCCACCTGGATCGCCATGGTGCCGATCCCGGACGAGCCGCCATGCACCAGGAACCGCTCGCCCGCCTGCAGCCCGCCGCGCATCACCACGTTGGACCAGACGGTGTAGGCGGTCTCGGGCAGCGCCGCGGCGTCGCGCAGGGTCAGGCCGGCGGGGACCGGCAGCGCATGCTCGGCCGGGCAGGTGGCATATTCGGCATAGCCGCCGCCCGGCAGCAGCGCGCAGACCCGGTCGCCCGGCTTCCAGCGCGTCACCCCCCGCCCCACCGCCGCCACGGTGCCGGCGCATTCCAGCCCCGGCAGGTCCGATGCCCCCGGCGGCGGCGCATAGGAACCGGCGCGCTGCAGCGCATCCGGCCGGTTCACCCCCGCCCAGGCGATTCGGATCAGGATCTGGCCATGCCCGGCCGCCGGCACCGGCCGGGTGACGGGCGCCAATACTTCGGGACCGCCGGGAGAGGAGATCTCGACCGCCTGCATTACATCCGGAATCACCCATCGCCTCCTTTGCTGCCGTGGCGCGCATCGGGGCGCAACCTTCCGGGCAGCTTGTGATTTTCCGGCCGCCTGATCCAGCCCGTTGCAAGGCCGGCCAGCATGGAAACGCCGGGCAGCGCCCCGACCCGGCCCTTGAAGGTCTCGAAGCGCATCACCCCGTCGATGCGGCGGTCCAGGAAGTCGCGCGTCGCCTCGTGTTCGGGCGAATCGTCGCCCAGCCAGTAAAGCACCGTCGCGCCATAGACCGCCGACAGCGTGGCGCGCTTGGAATACCAGTTCACGTCCTCGGACCGGTCGCCAAGCGCGTCCCAGATGGCATCGGCGGTTTCCCAGACCAGCCGGGCGCCCAGGGTGGCGTTCTGCGGCAGGGCCAGAATCGCGGCCCCGGCCCGCGCCAGCTCCCGGTCGCTCAGCGCCAGGCGCTGCATCACCGCCGCGGCGACGCGGTCGCGAAAGCGGCCCTGCGGCGGGTGGGCGGCAAGCCGGGCGCCAAGCGCCGCATCGCCCCGGCGGTGATAGGCCGCGGCCAGGTCGGCGCCGCCGCGCGGCAGCCAGACCCGGGCCAGGGCCGGGTCCATGCCGATGTCGCGGGCGCCGGCGGCGATGGCATTGTCGCCCATGCCCTCGAAGACGACATGCGACAGGGCGGCCTCGACCAGCCGCTCGCGCTCGTCCTTCATGGCATCCGTCATGGCTCATTCCTCCTTGCTGCATGCACGGGCCCGGAAAATCTGGACAAAGCCGATTCGCCCTGCTAGAAGGCCGCGTCCTGCAAATCTGCTCAACTCTAACCTAGGAAGGTGGTGACAACCACATGCAGGTAAGTGTTCGCGACAACAACGTCGAACAGGCGCTTCGTGCTCTGAAGAAGAAACTTCAGCGCGAAGGGGTGTTTCGGGAAATGAAGCTCAAGCAGCATTTCGAGAAGCCCTCGGTCAAGAAGGCCCGTGAAAAGGCCGAGGCCGTCCGCCGCGCCCGCAAGCTGGCGCGCAAGAAAGCGCAACGCGAAGGCGCGCTGTAAGACGAGCGACACGTTCGTTTCAGGAAAACCCCCGCTTTCGCGGGGGTTTTTCATTCAGACCGGCAGCGCCGTGGTCTGCGCCACCGTGCGCAGCGAGAACGAGGAATGCATCTGCTGCACCCCCGGCAGCTTGGCCAGCGACTGGCGGTGGATGCGGGCGAAATCGTCGGTATCCTGCGCCACCACCTTCAGCAGGTAATCGGCCGAGCCGGCCATCAGGTGGCATTCCAGCACGTCGGGGATCTTGCGCACCGCGCGCTCGAAGGCTTCCAGCAGCTCGTCGGCCTGGCCCGACAGCGTGATCTCGACGAAAACCGTGGTCGGCCGCTCCAGCTTGCGGGCATCCAGAAGCGCGACATAGCCGCGGATCACCCCCGCCTCCTCCAGCCGCTGCACCCGGCGGTGGCAGGCGCTGGGCGACAGGCCGACCTCGGCCGCCAGATCGGCATTGGTCCGGCGGCCGTCGCGCTGCAGCACGGTCAAAATGCGGCGGTCCGTTGCGTCAAGCTCGATCATTGCTGAATATCCCCGCGCATCAGGCGCCAAGACGGGCGAATTCTTCGAAACTAGCCGGTTTTCCGGCGCAGTTTAAGCAGGAATTCTGATCCCGCCCATGCCACCATGCCGCCACAGGAGAGGAGGACCCCCATGAAGATCGGATGCCCGACCGAAATCAAGCCACAGGAATACCGCGTCGGCCTGACCCCCGAGGCGGTGCGCGAGGCCACGGCCCGCGGCCACGAGGTGCTGGTGCAGGCCGGCGCGGGCACCGGCTCCGGCTTTCCGGATCAGGATTACGCCGCTGCCGGCGCCCGCATCCTGCCCGATGCCGCCGCCGTCTTCGCCGAGGCCGGGATGATCGTGAAGGTCAAGGAACCCCAGGCGGCCGAGCGCGCGATGCTGCGCCGCGGCCAGGTGCTGTTCACCTATCTGCACCTGGCGCCGGACCCGGACCAGACCCACGGGCTGCTGGCCAGCGGCGCCACCGCCATCGCCTATGAGACGGTGACCGATGCGCGCGGCGGCCTGCCGCTCTTGGCGCCGATGTCCGAGGTGGCGGGCCGGCTTGCCCCGCAGGTCGGCGCCTGGACGCTGCAAAAGGCCAATGGCGGCTCGGGCGTGCTTTTGGGTGGCGTGCCCGGGGTGCGGCCGGCCAATGTCATGGTGATCGGCGGCGGCGTCGTCGGCACGGCGGCGGCGCGGGTGGCGGTGGGCATGGGCGCGAATGTCACCGTGCTGGACCGTTCGGTGCCGCGGCTCAGCTATCTCGACGACGTGTTCATGGGCCGGCTGACCACGCAATACGCCACCCAGGGCGCCATCGCCGAGCTGCTGCCCGATGTCGACATGGTGATCGGCGCGGTGCTGGTGCCGGGCGCCGCGGCGCCCAAGCTGGTGACGCGGGCGCAGCTTGCGCTGATGAAGCCCGGCTCGGTGCTGGTGGACGTGGCCATCGACCAGGGCGGCTGCTTCGAGACCTCGCGCCCGACCACGCATCAGAACCCGGTCTACGAGGTGGACGGCATCATGCATTACTGCGTGGCGAACATGCCCGGCGCGGTGGCCCGCACCTCGACCCGGGCGCTGGGGAACGCCACCCTGCCCTTCGTGCTGGCGCTGGCGGACAAGGGCTGGCGGCAGGCGCTGCGCGACGACCCGAACCTGCTGGCCGGGCTGGCGGTGCACGAGGGCGTTCTGGCCTCGGCCCCGGTGGCCGAGGCGCAGGGGCGGGGCTGGACCGCCGCCGCCCGCATGGTCGCGGACTGACAGGCCAGGGGCCGGCGCGCAAACCGCCGCGCCGGCCAGCGCAATCAGGCGCGCTGCGCGCGCAGCTCGTCGCGGATCTGCATCAGCAGGTCTTCCTGCGTCGGGCCGGCGGCGGCGGGCGCCTCCGCCTCCTTCTTGCGGATGGCGGCGCTTTGCACGCGGTTCACCGCCTTGACCAGCAGGAAGATCACCCAGGCGATAATCAGGAAATTGATCACCGCCGACAGGAAGGCGCCATAGGCAAAGACCGCGGCGCCGGAATCGCGCGCCGCCTGCAGGCTGGCGCCCTCGGGCACGTTGCCGCTCAGCACGAAATACCAGCCGCTGAAATCGGTGCCGCCAAGCAGGCCGATGATCGGGTTGATGAGATCGGTCACCAGAGAGTTGACGATGGCCGTGAAGGCCGCGCCGATGATGATGCCGACGGCCAGGTCAATGACATTGCCGCGGGCGATGAATTCCTTGAATTCCTTGAACATGGGCTTACCTTTTCCAGCCTGTTGCGCGTGTTCCGGCACAGGCTGCCATATCACGATTGTCCCTTGCAACATAGTCAGCACAGGAAACGACATGACGGCACTTCCCGATTTCCCGATCACCCGCCGCTGGCCGCCCCGGCGCCCCGACGTGATCCAGCTCTACACGCTGAACACGCCGAACGGCATCAAGACCTCGGTCATGCTGGAGGAATGCGGGCTCGCCTACGACGCCCACCGCATCAGCATCTCCGACCCCGAGGACCAGTTCACCCCGGAATTCCTGTCGCTGAACCCCAACAACAAGATCCCGGCGATGATCGACCCGGACGGCCCCGACGGCACAGCCATCGGCCTGTTCGAGACCGGCGCCATGCTGATCTATCTGGCCGACAAGACCGGCAAGTTCCTGCCCGCCTCGGGCGCGGCGCGCTACCACACCCTGCAATGGCTAATGTGGCAGATGGGCGGCGTCGGACCGATGTTCGGCCAGGTCGGTTTCTTCCACCGCTACAAGGGCCGCGAGATCGAGGATCCCCGCCCCCGCACCCGCTATTACACCGAGGCGCGGCGGCTTCTGGGCGTGCTCGACCAGCAGCTTCAGGGGCGGGACTGGATCACCGGCGACTATTCCATCGCCGACATGGCGGTCGGTCCCTGGCTGCGCACCGTGCGGGTGAATTACGAGGCCGAGGCGGAAACCGGCATGGACGGCTTCGCCAATGTGCAGGCCTATCTCGACCGTTTCCTGGCCCGCCCGGCGGTGCAGCGCGGCATCGAGATCGGCACCTGACCCTCCCCGCGCTGCCGCCCCCGCGGCAGCGCGCCCCGGACCCGCATCACCAGCGCCGCCGCCACAACCACGCCGGCGCCATGACGCCGCCGCCCGGCCGGGCTGCGGTCGCGGCCCTTGCGCCGCCTTGCGCCCGTCGGCGGCGCCGACAGGGACGAGCGGCGGGCCCCGGCAAGACGTTGCGCCGGCGCGACCCGGACCGGCGCGGGCGTCGGCGCAACCGTCCGCCGCTCACAGGCAGCACATCGGTGAAGGCTTCACCCGTCGGTCCGGCTCGGAACGGACGCAAGCCGGCCCGGCCCGGCCGCTCGGCGGCGGCCCCGTGCACGCATGGTGTACGCCCGGTGTACGCGCGCTGCACGGCTGTCACAGCAAAAAGCCCAGCATTTGCTGGGCTTTTCTTTGCATCCGCCCATGCCCGACCCCGCCGCAACGCGCGCTGCCGTTGCGCGGGGGACCATGGAAGCGTTGCGACACCGGCACGCGGCGCCCTCAGCTCCGCAGCACGCCGCCGGTGGCCTTGCTCACCTTCTCGACGATCTTGGCGCCGACCGCCTCGATCTCGGCATCGGTCAGGGTCTTGTCCTTGGGTTGCAGGCGGGCGGTGATGGCGATGGACTTCTTGCCGCCCTCCAGCCCGGTGAACTGGTCGAAGACCGTCACCCGCTCGATCAGCGCCTTGTCGGCGCCCGCCGCCGCATTCACCAGCGTCAGGGCCTCGACCTGCGCGTCCACGACGAAGGCGAAATCGCGCTCGACCGCCTGCAGGTCCGACAGCAGCAGCGCCGGCCGCGACGGCGTTTTCGCCTTGGGCAGCGGCACCGCCGCGAGGCGGAGGGTAAAGCCGACCGCCGCGCCCTTGATGCCGAAATGCCGCAGCACGCGCGGATGGATTTCTCCAAAGGTTGCCAAGGCATTGGGCCCCAGCGCGATATTGCCCGCCCGGCCCGGATGCCACCAGCCGTCCAGCTTGCGGTTGATCTGCGCCTTGGCCGATGCGCCGATGATGGCCAGCACCGCCTCGGCATCGGCCTTGGCGTCATAGATATCCACCTTGCGCCGCGAACCATAGGGATCGCGCGGCGCGGTGGCGCCGACCAGGATGCCGGACAGATGCAGGTCCTGCTCGCCCGGCTCGCCGCCATGGAAGACCGGGCCGCATTCGAACAGCGCCAGATCCATGAAGCCGCGCGCCTGGTTGCGCGCCGCCGCCGCCAGCAGGCCGGGCAGCAGGTCGGGGCGCATATGCGTCATCTCGCTGCTGATCGGATTCTCGATGCGGACGGCATCCGAACCGCCGCCGAACAGCGCCGCCGCCTGCACGTCGATGAAGCTGTAGGTGACGCATTCGTTATAGCCAAGGCTCGCCGCCATGCGCCGCGCCGCCTGCTCGCGGCGCTGCAAGGGCGTCAGCACCGGCTGCGGCACGCCCGCCTGCGGCCGCGGCAGCGGCTGGCCCTGCAATCTGGTCAGCGAAGCGATGCGCGCCACCTCCTCGACCAGATCGGCGCTGCCCTGCACGTCGGGGCGCCACGGAGGCACGAAAGCCTGATCGCCCTCCAGCCGGAAGCCCAGCGCCGCCAGGGTGGCACGCTGCTCGGCCTCGGGGATATCCATGCCGACCAGGCTGGAAATCCGCGCCGGTTCAAGCCGGTAGCTTCTGGTCGTATCCGGCGCCGCGCCCGCCGTCACCACCTCGGAGGCCTCGCCGCCGCACAGTTCCAGGATCATCCGCGTCGCCAGTTCCAGCCCCGGCAGGGTGAAGGCCGGGTCGGCGCCGCGCTCGAAACGATAGCGGGCATCCGAATTGATCTTCAGCGCCCGGCCTGCCGCGGCGATGGCGATCGGATCCCAATAGGCGCTTTCCAGGAAAACATCGGTGGTGGCGTCGTCGCAGCCGCTATGCTCGCCGCCCATGATGCCGGCGATGCTTTCCGGGCCGGTCTCGTCGGCGATGATCATGGTGCCGGGGGCGAAGGCATAGGTCTTGCCGTCCAGCGCCAGCAGCGCCTCGCCCTCGGCCGAGGCGCGTACCACCAGGTCGCCCTTGACCTTGCCGGCATCGAAGACATGCAGCGGCCGGTTCAGGTCGAAGGTGAACAGGTTGGTAATGTCGACCAGCGTGTTGATCGGCCGCAGCCCGATGGCGGTCAGCCGCTTCTGCAGCCAGTCCGGCGAGGGGCCGTTCCTGACGCCGCGGATCATCCGGCCGCTGAAGAACGGCGCCTTTTCAGCCATTTCCGGCGCGATCACCACCTTGATCGGCGAGACGAAGCTGCCGGGCACGGTCACGTCCGCGACCGGCTTCAGCCGACCCAGCCCGCGCGCCGCCAGGTCGCGGGCGACGCCATGCACGCCCAGCGCGTCGGGGCGGTTCGGGGTGATCTTGATCTCGATGACCGGATCGACCGCCTCGGGGCGGTGCGCGGCCAGCCAGTCCACGAATTTCTCGCCCACCTCTCCCGAGGAAAGCTCAATGATTCCATTGTGTTCGTCGGAAAGCTCCAGCTCGCGTTCCGAGGCCATCATGCCGTGGCTCTCGACGCCGCGGATCTTGCCGACGCCCAGGGTCACGTCGATGCCGGGCACGTAATCGCCGGGCTTGGCCAACACCACGGTGATGCCGGCGCGGGCATTGGGGGCGCCGCAGACGATCTGCTTCTCGCCCTCGTCCGTCAGCACCCGGCAGACCCGCAGGCGGTCGGCGTCGGGATGCTGGACGGCTTCCAACACCTTGGCAAGCGTGAATTTTTTCAGCTTCGCTGCCGGGTCGGTCACGCCCTCGACCTCGAGGCCGAGATCGGTCAGCGCCTCGGTGATCTCGTCGAGGCTGGCAGTCGTGTCGAGATGCTCCTTGAGCCAGGAGAGGGTGAATTTCATGGGCGAGGGCTCCGTCGGTTTGGGCGTCCCTTAGCGCATGGCGCAGCGGATTGGTAGGGTCGTGCACCGCCCCTGCCCGCCAGTCGCCGGTTTTCCAGCATTTGCCGGGGATTGGCGCGTGACCGGCGTACACCGCGCGTACACCGGCCATGCACCGGCCATGCACCGGCGGCCGGACAGCGGACCTTGTCGGGGCCGGGCGCCGCCCTATATGTGAATGAGATTAACATGGGCATGGGAGCCAATGGACACGCAACGGGAACTGCTGATCGAACAGAGGGTCGCGAATGACGCGAAATCGCCGCTGGTCGCCTATCTGCTGGCGATCCTGCTTTGGGGCTTCGGCGCGCATCGCATGTATCTGGGCCGCTGGGCCAGCGGCCTTGTCATGCTGGCGCTGTGGGGCCTGGGCTGGCTGACGGCGCCGATCCTGATCGGCTGGCCGCTGGTCGGGCTGGTCTGCCTGTGGGCGCTGGTCGACCTGTTCCTGATCCCCGGCATGATCCAGGACGACAAGGACGAGATGCGCCGGCGGCTGGGTTCGGGCCTGCGCTGAGCCGTCAGCCGGTGAACAGGCCCAGGGTGACGAACACCGCCGCCGCCGCCAGCCAGGCCGGCTTGTGCCGGTGGCCGAGGATGCCGAAGCCCAGGCAGGGCGCGGCAAGGAACCAGGGCCAGTGCCGCGCCAGCCCCGGCGCGGCGCCGCTGATCCAGCCCGGCGCCATCAGCGCCAGGACATAGCCGAGCAGCGCCAGCACCCCGAAATAGCAGGCGGCGGCCAGCCCGACCTCGAGCACGGCGCGCTCGGTCCGTTCGTCGTTCCAGCGATGCGGGCGGGTCAGGTAGCCGCGCGAAAGCGTCATCACCGTCACCGCCAGGAAGGTCGCCGCGGCGATGCCCAGCACCGGCAGCAGATAGGCCTGGGTGATGGCCGAGGCGACGGGCGCCCCTTCGGTCACCCGCCCGGCATCGACGAGGCCGAACAGGCTGATCGAGGCCATGAAGGCCGTGGCATAGGCGGTGAGCGTGGTGGGGTTCGACATGCTGGCCCTTTGTTGCTGGCGTGACGGAAGACTCGCGGTCGGGCGCAAGATAGCGGCGCGCGGCGGGGCTGTCATCTGACAGGGACGTGGGCGGCGGCGCGGGCGGCGGCTTGCGGCCGGGGGCCGGCCGGCGCAGGTTGCAGGCAAGGCGGGAACGGAGGGCGCAGTGAAGACGGTTCTGGTTGTGCTGGGCGTGGCGGCGATCTGCGGGACGGCGCAGTGGCTGTGGCACCTGGCGCGCGAATCGCCGCAGGGGCGGCTGATGATCGTGGCGCTGTGGGGCGTGCTGCTGGCGATGAGCCTGATCGCGGGCGAGCCCTGGGTGCTGGTGATGGGCGGCGCCACGGTGATGATGGGGCTGTGGGTTTATGCGGCGTGGCGGTGGTGGTGACCGGCACGGCAATGGCCTGCCGCTGCCGCGGATCGGCGGGCGCATCGCCGCCGGAAGGCTTCCCTGTCGCGCATGGACCGGATGCGGCGCGACATGCCCGGCATGTGACCCGCCCGGACCGGGACAACGACCGGGCTTTTCGGGACGCAGGGCCGGCGTTGCGTCGGGCGATGGTGCCGGCTGCGATGCCGCCCGGCGCGACCGTGCCGCTGCCGGATCAAGGGCAGCGCCCGCCCGAGACGGGGCAAAGCCCCGCCTGGTGGGCGGGCGGGAAAGTCCGTCGTGCCGACGGCCGAGCGGGTTGGGACGCGCTGTCAGGCGGGCTGCTCGAACGGATTGCTGGCGGGCTGCTCGGCCGGTCGTTCGAAAGGATTGCTCGGCGCCGGCGTTGCGAAAGGGTTGCGGCCGTTCGGACCCGTCTCCTTGATGCGCCAGCATTCGGAAACCATCTCCAGCGCCTTGGCGCTTCCTTGCAACGGCACCGGATAAACATCGCCGTTGGGAAAGATGACGCGCATTTCGCGGCCGTTTTTCATGCTGCTGAACAAGGCGCCATATTCCTCGGGCTTGGGCGAGATCATCATGGTCGATGCGGTGGGAAGGAGATCGTCGGCCCGCCGGCTGTTCGACCCCGCCACACCGAGAAACGCAACGCCATCGACATTGATCAGGACCGGACCCAGCAACTGGCCCCAGGGAAAGGCGAAGTCCTCATGATGATAAACGATGTCCAGCTCGTCACCATAGACCCGCAAGGTGATCCAGGCATTGCGGAATTCATGGGTCGCGGCGCAAGCCTTGATCGTACCGGCACCGGACCCGGTGATATTCTCGAATTGCCAGGCAAGGGCCTGCGAAGCTGAGAGCAGCGAGAAAACTGCCAGGGCGGGGATGATGCTGCCGCGCCGTTTCATGATGCACCTGCGAACCAGTCAAGGTTCGCTGATCGCAGCACGGAGGCGCCAACCGTTCAAGTTAACGCCTCAAACTTGAAGAATTCTCCGCAGCCTATCGCGACAGCCCGCCCGCCACGCTGGGCACATCCCCTGCCGCGAAGCCGTAATGCCGCAGCCAGCGCAGGTCGCTTTCGAAGAACGCCCGCAGATCGGGGATGCCGTATTTCAGCATGGCGATGCGGTCGATGCCCATGCCGAAGGCGAAGCCCTGCCACTGCTCCGGGTCGATGCCGCCCGCCGCCAGCACCTTGGGATGCACCATGCCCGAGCCGAGGATCTCGAGCCAGCTTTCGCCCTGGCCGATGGTCAGCTTGCCGCCCTCCCACGAGCAGCGGATATCGACCTCGGCCGAGGGCTCGGTGAAGGGGAAATGGCTGGCGCGGAAGCGCAGCTCGACCTCGTCCACCTCGAAGAAGGCGCGGCAGAACTCCTCGAGCGTCCATTTCAGGTTCGCCATCGAGATGCCCTTGCCCAGCGCCAGCCCCTCGACCTGGTGGAACATCGGCGTATGGGTCTGGTCCATGTCCATGCGATAGACCCGGCCCGGGCAGATCACCCGGATCGGTGCGCCCGTCGCCTGCATGGCGCGGATCTGCACCGGCGAGGTATGGGTGCGCAGCACATGCGGCGGGCGCGGGTCGTCCGCCGCGCGGGCCATGAAGAAGGTGTCGTGCTCCTGCCGGGCGGGATGCTCGGGCGGGATGTTCAGCGCGTCGAAATTGAACCAGTCGCTTTCGATCTGCGGCCCCTCGGCGACGCGGAAGCCCATATCGGCGAAGATGGCGGTGACTTCCTCGGTCACCTGGCTGATCGGGTGGATGCTGCCCTGCGGCCGCGCCCGGCCGGGCAGGGTCACGTCCAGCCATTCCTGCTTCAGCCGCGCGTCCAGCGCCGCGTCCTCGAGCCCCTGCTTGCGGGCGCGCAGGGCGGCGTCGATCTCGTCCTTGAGGCGGTTGAGCGCCGCGCCGGTGGTCTGGCGCTGCTCGGGCGTCATCCGGCCCAGTTCCTTCATCATGCCGCTGATCTCGCCCTTCTTGCCCAGGGCGGCAAGCCGCACCTGTTCCAGCGCCTCGCCGTCGGCGGCGGTCGCGATGCGGTCGAGATAGGACTGGCGAAGGGCGGTCAGGTCGGACTGGTCGGACATGGGCAGGTTTCCTTGCGGTTCGCGGGCCGATTAGCACGCGCAGGCCGCAGGGAAAAGCCCGGGGGAGGGCTTAGCGGGCGAAGGTCTCGGCCACCCGCTCGGCCGGGCGGCACAGGCGCACGCCGCCGGGGCCGCAGACGAAGGGCCGCTCGACCAGCAGCGGGTTTTCGACCATGGCGGCCAGAATGTCCTCGTCGCTGGCATCCGGCAGGCCGCGCGCCTCGGCATCGGTGCCCTTGACGCGCAGGGCCTGGCGCGGGGTCACGTCGGCGGCGGCGAACAGGCCCAGAAGCTGGCCGCGGGTCCAGCCGTCGCGGGCGTAATCGACGATCTCGGGCTCGTGCCCGGCATCGCGGATCATCTGCAGCACATTGCGCGAGGTTGAGCAGGTCGGCTTGTGATAGATGGTGATCATGTCCTATTTCCAGATCGAGGCGCTGGCGCCGGGCGCCACCGCGGGATGGTCGGCCAGGCGGAAGGTCGGGGTCAGCCCCTCGGCGCGCTGGCGCAGATAGTCCCGCGTCACATAGGCGATGGTGCCGGAAAGCGCCACGATGGCGATCAGGTTGATCGTCGCCATCAGCCCCATCGAGGCATCGGCAAAGTCGAAGACCGTCTGCACGGTCTGGATCGCCCCCCAGATCACCATGGCCATGACCGCGACGCGCAGCGCCAGCACCGGCACCGGGCTGCCATGGCCCAGGAAGACGATGGCGTTCTCGGCATAGGCATAATTGCCGATGATCGAGGTGAAGGCGAAGAAGAAGATGGCGACGGCGACGAAATAATGCCCGAAGCTGCCGAAATGCTCGCCCAGCGCCGCCTGGGTCAGGGCGACGCCGGTCAGCTCGGCCGAAGGCAGGGCGCCCGACAGCAGGATCATGATCGCGGTGGCGGTGCAGACCAGGATGGTGTCGATGAACACCCCCAGCGCCTGCACGAAGCCCTGGCTGGAGGGGTGATGCGGCTCGGGCACGGCGACGGCGGCGATGTTCGGGGCCGAGCCCATGCCGGCCTCGTTCGAGAACAGCCCGCGCTTGACGCCGTTCAGCATGGCGGCGGCGATGCCGCCGGCGGCGCCGCCCGCCGCCTCCTGCAGGCCGAAGGCCGAGCCGATGATCTGGCCGATCACCCCCGGCACCAGGGCGACATTGGCGACCAGCACCCAGGCCGCCGCCAGCAGATAGGCGCCGGCCATGAAGGGCACGACATATTCCGCCACCCGGGCGATCTGCGGGATGCCGCCGAAGATGATGATCCCGGTCAGCGCCGCGACGGCGATGCCGACCACGGATTTGTCGATGCCGAAGGCGCCCTGGACCGCCTCGGCGATGGAATTGGCCTGCACGGCGTTGAAGATCAGCCCGAAGGCGATGATCAGCGCCACGGCGAAGATCACCGCCAGCCAGCCCTGCCCCAGCGCCTTCTTGATATAGAAGGCCGGGCCGCCGCGATACATGCCGTTCGGCCCGTGCTCCTTGTAAAGCTGGGCCAGGGTCGATTCAGCATAGGCGGTGGCCATGCCGACCAGCGCCACCATCCACATCCAGAACACCGCGCCCGGCCCGCCCAGCGTGATCGCCACCGCCACCCCGGCGATATTGCCGGTGCCGACCCGGCTGGCCAGGCTGACGGTCAGCGCCTGGAAGGGCGAGATGCCGTCCTTGTCGGTCGCACCCGACCCCAGCACGCAGCGGAACATCTCGCCGAAATGCCGGATCTGGAGGAAGCCCAGCCGGATGGTGAAGAAGATCCCCACCGCCAGCAGGCCATAGATCAGGACATAGCCCCAGAAGATCGTGTTCAGGAAGTCGATGATGCCGGTCATGGTGTCCCCCGTTCGCCGGGGGATTGTGTAACGGATGCGTGAGCATCGCAACCCGCCTGCCGCGGCGCGACCTGCAGCCAGACCCCGCCATGCGGGCGCAGGGTCAGGATCATGCGCGGCTGCGGCTGGCGCGCGGTCAGGGCAAAGCGGAAGCGCGCGACCAGCGTGGCAAGGATGATCACCGCCTCTTGCATCGCGAAACTGGCGCCGATGCAGATCCGCGGCCCGGCCCCGAAGGGCAGGAAGGCGAAGCGGTCGCGGGTCACGCCGGCGGCGAAACGCCCGGGGTCGAAGCGGTCGGGATCGTCCCAGAGCAGCCGGTGGCGGTGCAGCGCATAGATCGGCAGCATGATGGTGTCGCCCGGCCGCACCTCGCGCCCGCCCAGGCTGTCGTGGATGCGGGCGGTGCGCGACAGGAAGGCGGCGGGCGGATAAAGCCGCAGCGCCTCCTCGACCACCTGGCGGATATAGGCCAGGCGCGGCAGGTCGGCGGCGGTGGCGGCGCGGCCGGCCAGCGCGGACCTGGCCTCGGTCGCGGCGCGGTCCTGCACCTGGGGGTCGAAGGCCAGCAGGTAAAGCGCCCAGGCCAGCGTCAGCGCCGTGGTCTCGTGCCCGGCGACGATGAAGGTCAGCAGGTTGTCGCGCAGCTCGGCCGGGGACATGCGGCGATGCGTCTCGAGGTCCTCGCCGGCGCGCAGCAGGTCCAGAAGATCCGGAACCGAGCGCGGGCCCGAGCGCGCCCGGGCGCGGATCGCCGCGTCGGCGACGCGCTTCATCCGCCGCAGGTCGCCGCCGGAAACCAGCCGCCCCGGCCGCGGTATCCAGCCCGGCAGGCCCAGGATGTCCAGGACCGAGATGCGGGCGGCGCCGGCGATATAGGCGTCGATGGCCTGATGCACCGCGTCGCGGTCGAAACCCTCGTCGCCGGAAAAGGTCACGTCCGAGATCACCTCGAAGGTCGCGGCCACGGTCTCGGCAAAGACATCGACCGGGCCCTGCGCCGCCGCCAGGCGCCGGGCGCTGGCCTCGGCGGCGGCGGTCATCACCGGGGCCAGCGCCTCGACATGGCGCTGGGCGAAGGCCGGCGCGGCGGCCAGGCGCTGCCAGCGCCAATGCGCGCCCTCGGCCACGAACATGGAATTGCCGATGGCGGGCTGCAGGATCAGCCGGGTGACCAGCGATTTCGGATAGTCCTCGACCCGGTCCTTGAGCACCCGGCGCAGCGCCTCGGGGTCCAGGACCATGTGCCAGCGCTTGCCGGTCTTGCCCGAGACCATGGGCTGGCGGATGGCGATCTCGGGGATCAGCTCCAGCACGTTGCGCCGCGCGGTCATGGCGCTGGCGATCACCCCCATCGGCTGGCGATGCAGGGGCACGCGGGCGGGATAACGGTCGGGCGGCGGGTCCAGGGTCATCGGCGGCAGAACCCGCAAGCCGCGGCCGCGGTTCCCGCCCGGCCCTGTTCACCGTTTCCCAAATACCCCGGGGGGGCGAGGAGCGAAAAAGGTTCGGCGGACCTTTTTCAGCGACGACCGGGGCGGAGCCCCCGGGCAGCGCCGCCGGGCAAACCCGTTGCCCGAGGGGCCGGCCACGAAAAAACCCGCGCCTCGCGACGCGGGTCTGGTCCGTTTCAGCCTTTGCCCGGAAATCAGGCGGCGGCTTTCGCCTGCGCGACCACGGCGGCAAAGGCCTCGTGCTCGTGCACGGCCAGGTCGGCCAGGACCTTGCGGTCCACCTCGATCCCGGCTTTCGCCAGCGCGGCGATGAAGCGCGAATAGGTCATCTCGGCATCGACGGCGCGCACGGCGGCGTTGATGCGCTGGATCCACAGCGCGCGGAAGTTGCGCTTGCGCGTCTTGCGGTCGCGGGTGGCGTATTGGTTGGCCTTGTCGACGGCCTGGGTCGCGGTGCGGAAGTTGCGCGAACGGTTGCCGTAATAGCCTTTCGCCGCGTCAAGAACCTTCTTGTGGCGGGCGTGGGTGATCTTACCCGATTTGACTCGTGCCATGTCCGGTTCTACTTAGCGGTTGTAGGGCATGTATTTCTTGACGATCTTCGCGTCCGCGTCGGACAGGATCATGGTCCCGGTCACGTCGCGGATGAATTTCGTCGAGCGCTTGATCATGCCGTGGCGCTTGCCGGCCGGGCCGGCCTTGACCTTGCCCGAAGCCGTCATCGAGAACCGCTTCTTGGCGGCCGCTTTTGTCTTCATCTTCGGCATTTTTACTCTCCTTGCGGTCAGAGTGAACGCGCGACTCGGCAATGCCATGTCGGCCGGCCGCGCGGGTGGAAGCGTGCCCTATAGGCGGGCACGCGGGGCTTGGCAAGTCCTATTGGCTGGGCTGCGCGCCGGTCGGGTTCTCGGCCACCGGGGCCGCGGGCTCGGCAGAGGCGCCGTCGGCATTGCCCTGGATCGGCTTCTCGGCCTCGGGGCCGGGGGCTTCGGTGCCGGCTTCGGTTTCGACGGGCGCGGTACCGGCTTCGGTCCCGGCTTCGGTCCCGGCGGCATCGGTCCCGGTCGCCTCGGAGGGGATGGCATCCGCCGGGTCCGGCGGCTCGGCGCCCGGCGCCTCGGTCGCCGGGGTCGCCGGGGCTTCGGGCGTCGCGGCGGCCGGCGTCGGCTCGGGGGTCGGGGTCGGGGTCGGGGCCGGGGCGGTCACCGGGTCGCTGCCCAGCGAGACCTCGCCGCGCAGCAGGCGCTGCCAGCTTTCCTTCAGCGCCGCGACGCCGAAGGGACGCTGATCCAGCCAGGAACCGGCAAAGGCCAGCACCAGGCCCAGCACCAGCAGGATGGCCGCGCCGCGCGGTGCCCGGGTGCGGACCACCGAGACGATGGCCGTCAGCACCGAAAGCGCGCAAAGCGCCACGCCGGCCAGCAGCAGGATGTCGATCATCGGATCACCTTTCCGTTACGGATCTGTCGCCGCGGGCTTATTCCGGATCGGTGCGATAGATCAAGCGCTCGTCGCAGGGGGCGATGCGCAGGATGTTGGTGGTGCCCGGCACGTTGAAGGGCACGCCGGCCATGACCACAATCTGGTTCGATTCGTCGGCGAAGCCGAAATCCCGCGCCGCCTTGGCCGCGTTCACCACCGCCTGCTTGAAGCGTTCCAGCGACGGGGTCTTCACGCAATGCGTCCCCCAGGTCAGGCACAGCCGGCGCAGCGTGCCCTGTTCCGAGGACATGGCGACGATCGGCACCCGCGGCCGCTCGCGCGCCACCAGGCTGGCGGTGGTGCCGGACTGGGTGAAGGCGCAGATGGCGGAGATGTCGGTGGTCTCGGCAATCTCGCGCGCCGCGGCGACGATGCCGTCGGCCACGGTCTGGCGCTTGGCCTGGCGCGAGCTTTCGATGATCTCGCGATAGGTCGGGTCGCTTTCGACGGAACGCGCCACGTTGTCCATGGTCGCCACCGCCTCGACCGGATAGGCGCCGGCGGCGCTTTCGGCCGAAAGCATGATGGCGTCGGTGCCCTCGTAGATCGCGGTCGCCACGTCCGAGACCTCGGCCCGGGTCGGCATCGGGCTTTCGATCATCGATTCCAGCATCTGGGTGGCGACGATCACCGGCTTGGCCGCCGCGCGGCAGGCGCGCACCAGCCGCTTCTGGATCGGCGGCACCGAATGCACCGGCAGCTCGACCCCCAGGTCGCCGCGCGCCACCATGATCCCGTCCGAGACCTTGAGGATCTCGGGAAAGGCCCGCACGGCGGCGGGTTTCTCGATCTTGGACAGGATGGCGGCGCGGCCCTTGGCCAGCTCGCGCGCCTCGATCACGTCCTCGGGGCGCTGGACGAAGGACAGGGCCAGCCAGTCCACCCCCAGCCCGCAGGCGAATTCCAGGTCGTCGCGGTCCTTGTCCGACAGCGCCGCCAGCGGCAGCACCACGTCGGGCACGTTCACGCCCTTGCGGTTCGAGATCGGCCCGCCCGCCGTCACCGTGCAATCGGCGAAATCGGGGCCGCAGGCCTCGACCCGCAGGCGGATCTTGCCGTCGTTGACCAGCAGCTCGGCGCCGGGTTCCAGCGCCGCGAAGATCTCGGGATGCGGCAGCTGCACGCGGCTGGCGGTGCCGGGCGTCGGATCGAGGTCGAAGCGGAAGGCCTGCCCGTCCCGCAGGTCATGCGGCCCCTCGGCGAAGGCGCCGACGCGCAGCTTCGGGCCCTGCAGGTCGGCCAGCACGGCGATGGGCCGGCCCGATTCGGCCTCGACCTTGCGGATGATGTCGTAGCGGGCGCGCTGTTCCTCGTGCGTGCCATGGCTCATGTTCAGGCGGAACACGTCCGCGCCGGCCTCGAAAAGCGCGCGGATGGTGGCGAAATCGCTGGATGCCGGCCCGAGCGTTGCCACGATCTTGACCTTGCGATGCCGTCTCATCCCGTTCTCCCGCCTGTTGTTTGCGCTACCGGCTGTTCTATAGCCCCATTCGCCGGCACGCGGCAACTGGCGCCTTGTGCATGGCTTGCACTAAAGATTGCCCCATGCGAGGCGAAAGAACCATGACGGCAGAGGCTTTCAGGACCATCGGGGCGGACCGCCCCTCGCGCTGGCTGATCACCTGCGACCATGCCAGCAACCGGGTGCCGGACTGGATCAACGGCGGCGATCTGGGCATCGCGCCCGCGGACATGGCGCGGCACATCGCCTATGACGTCGGCGCCGCCGGGCTGGCGCGGCGGCTGGCCGAGCGGCTGGGCGCGCCGGCGATCCTGTCGGATTTCTCGCGTCTGGTGATCGACCCGAACCGGGGCGAGGACGACCCGACGCTGCTGATGCGGATCTATGACGGCACCGTCATTCCGGCGAATCGCCATGCCGGCCCGGCCGAGCGGCAAAGGCGGCTCGACCGGCTTTATCATCCCTATCACGCCGCCTATGAGGCGCTGGCCTCGGCGCGGCCGGACCGGGCGATCTGCGCCATCCACAGCTTCACCCGGCAGCTGCGCGGCCGGCCGCGGCGGCCCTGGGCGGTGGGGGTGCTTTATTCGCATCGCGACGAGCGGCTGGGCAAGGCGCTGGTGCGCGAATGCCGCGACCTAGGCTGGATCACCGGCGACAACGAACCCTATTCCGGGCATCTGGACGGCGATTCCATCGACCGCCATGCGCTGGCGCAGGGCCGGCCGAACGTGCTGATCGAGGTCAGGAACGACCTGATCGCCGACGCCGCCGGGCAGGAATTGTGGGCGACCCGCCTTGCCGGCCTGCTGGAGGGGTTCCTGGACCGCTGCGGGCTGTGACCGCCCTGCCCGCCTGCCGGCCGCGCCGTGGTCCCGCGCACGGCGCCGGGCTGGACCTTCCGGCGCGGCTGGCCTATCGCGCGGCCCAAAAGCCGGCCTTGGGCGGCGGCATCGCCGCGACCGGACCGGCGCGTTGGACACGACCATGACCCTGACCCTGACCAGAAGACGCATCCTGACCTTTGCGCTGGCCGCCGTCGGCGGGGCCCTGTTCCTGGCACTGCGCCTGCCGCTGCCCCTGCTGCTGGGCCCGATGCTGGCCTGCCTGATCGCGGCGCTGGCCGGGGCGCCGCTGGCCGGGGCGGGCGGCTTCGGCATCTTCATGCGCACCTTCCTGGGCGTGGCCGTCGGCGCCTCGATCACCCCACAGGTGCTGGGCGAACTGCCCGAGATCGCCGCCTCGCTGGTGCTGGTGCCGGTCTTCATCGGCGCCATCGCCCTGGTCGGCTATCCGCTGTTCCGGCGGGTCTTCGGCTTCGACCACCCGACCGCCTGGTATGCGGCCATGCCGGGCGGCCTGCAGGACATGCTGGTCTTCGGCGAGGAGGCGGGCGGCGACGTGCGCGCCCTGTCGCTGATCCATGCCACCCGCGTGCTGGTCATCGTCACCGTGGCGCCGCTGATCATGCAGAGCTTCTGGGGCGTGGACCTGTCGCAGCCGCCGGGCGCGCCGATCCGCGGCACCGACCCCATCGAGATCGGGCTGATGGTCGCCGCCGGGCTTGTCGGCTGGAAGCTGGCCGAGCGGCTGGGCCTGTTCGGCGCCTCGATCCTGGGGCCGATGGTGCTGGCGGCGGGACTGTCGCTGTCGGGACTGATCCAGCACCGCCCGCCGGCCGAGATCATCCAGGCCGCGCAATTCTTCATCGGCGTCGCGGTCGGGGTGAAATATGTCGGCATCACCGGCCGCGAGCTGCGCATCGACGTGACCGCGGGGCTGGTCTATGCGATGTTCCTGGCCCTGATCAGCCTGGCCTTCATCGAACTGATCACCCATCTGGGGCTGGCGCCGACGCTGGATGCCTTCCTGGCCTATCTGCCGGGCGGGCAGGCCGAGATGGTGGTGATCGCCATCATCGCCGGGGCGGATCTGGCCTATGTGGTCAGCCACCATCTGCTGCGCATGATCATCGTCATCACCCTGTCGCCGCTGGTCTCGAAACTGGTCGAGCGCCGGCGCTAGAGGAAACTTTGCGGGTCGATGTCCACCGCCAGCCGCAGGTTGGCGGGGGCTTTCGGCGCGGCCGCCAGCCATTGCGCGATGGCGCCCTGCACCGGCGCCTGGCGCGGCGCGCGGACCAGCATCCGCACCCGGAAACGGGCGCGGATGCGGGCGATGGGCGCCGGGGCCGGGCCGAACAGCTCGGCGCCGATGCTGCGCAGCGGCTCGGCCCGGCGGGCCAGCTCGCGGGCGTAATCCTCGACCACCGGCTGGTCGGGATGCGACAGGATGATCCCCGCCAGCCGGCCAAAGGGCGGCATCCCCGCCGCCTGCCGCGCCGCCGCTTCGGCATCCCAGAACGCCTCGTCCTCGCCCGAGAGGATGGCGCGGATCACCGGATGCTCGGGCTGATAGGTCTGCAGAAGCGCCAGCCCGCGCGCATCGCCGCCTTCGCGCCCGGCCCGGCCGGCGACCTGCCGCATCAACTGGAAGCTGCGCTCGGCCGCGCGCAGGTCGGCGCCCTGCAAACCCAGGTCGGCGTCGATCACCCCCACCAGCGTCAGGCGCGGGAAGTTGTGGCCCTTGGCGACGATCTGCGTGCCGATGATGATGTCGGTTGCGCCGGCGCCGATCTCGGCGATCGCCTCCTTCAGCGCCCGGGCGGAATGGAACAGGTCCGAGGACAGCACCGTCGCCTTCGCCTCGGGGAAACGCTCGGCCACCTCCTCGGCCAGCCGCTCGACGCCGGGGCCGATGGCGGTCATCTTGCCCTCGACGCCGCAGGACGGGCAGGCGGTCGGGATCGGCCTGGTCGCGCCGCATTGGTGGCAGACCAGGCGGTTCTGGAAGCGATGCTCGACCATGCGGGCGTCGCACTGGTCGCAGCCGATCTGCTGGCCGCAGGCGCGGCAGGCGGTGATCGGCGCATAGCCGCGCCGGTTCAAAAACAGCAGCGACTGCTCGCCGCGCTCCTTGCGCAGCGCGATTTCGGCGGCAAGGCGCGGGCTGATCCAGCGGCCCTTCTCCATCTCCTGCCGGCGCAGGTCGATGGTGCCCATCTCGGGCAGGTCCGCCGTGCCATAGCGGGCGCGCAGGTCGAGGCGGCGGTATTTCCCCGACGCCGCATTCACCCAACTTTCGACCGAGGGCGTGGCCGAGGCCAGCACCACCTGCGCGGCTTCGACGCTGGCGCGCAGCACCGCCATGTCGCGGGCGCTGTAATAGACCGCATCCTCCTGCTTGTAGCTGGAATCGTGCTCCTCATCGACGACGATCAGGCCCAGATCGGCAAAGGGCAGGAACAAGGCCGAGCGGGCGCCGACCACCATGCCGACGCTATGCGTCGCCGCCATGGTCCAGAGCCGCCGCCTTTCGCTGCGGGTGATGCCCGAATGCCATTCGCCGGGCCGGGCGCCGAAGCGCGCCTCGACCCGGTCGAGGAATTCGGCCGATAGCGCGATCTCGGGCAACAGCACCAGCGCCTGCCGGCCCTGCCGCAGGCATTCGGCGACGGCTTCCAGATAGACCTCGGTCTTGCCCGAGCCGGTGACGCCGCGCAGCAGCGTGGTGCCATAGCCGCGGCGCTTCAGCGCATCGCGCAGGCTTTCCGCGGCCTCGGCCTGATCCTCGGCCAGCGGCTTGCCGGGCAGATTCGGATCGAGGCGCGGATAGGGCAGATCGCGCGGCGCCAGCACCTCGGCCAGCGTGCCGGCCTTGACCAGCCCCTGCACCACGCCCGGGCTGACCCCGGCCAGCTGCGCCAGCTCCGCCGGCGCGAAGCCGGCGCCGCCGTGATCCTCGATCACCCGCAAGACGGCGGCGCGGGCATCGGTCATGCGCGCCGGCTCCGGCCCGGCGCGATGCATGATGCGCCGGGCCGAGGGCGGCTGGTCCAGGTCCGGCGCCCGCGTCGCCATGCGCAGCAGCGAGGGCAGCGGCGTCAGGGTGTATTCGCCCATGCGCATCAGGAATTCGATCATCCCCGGCGCCAGCGGCGGCGCGTCGATCAGCCGCGCCACCGGCCGCAGCTTCGCCGCGTCGAAATCGCCGACCCCCGGCCCCCAGACCGCGCCCATCACCCGGCGCGGGCCCAGCGGCACCACGACCAGCTGGCCCAGCCGCACGCCGCCCTCGGGCGCAAGATAGTCGAGCACGCCGACCACCTCCTGCGTCAGCACCGCGATGCGCGCGCCATGGGGATAGAACAGCGGCGGGACCATCTCAGGCCGGCATCGCGGCCAGGCCGATCAGCAGGAACAGCGGCCAGTTGCCGATCAGGAACGGGCCGGCGGCCAGGGCCGGCAACAGGGCGACGAGATCGGGCTGCAAGGCTTCCAAAACGTTCTCCGTTTGCATGCGGTCGGGATAGTGGCATGGCGGCGCCACGCCCCGCAAGCCGCGCAGCCCGGACTTCACGCGCCGGCTGTTATGCGCTAAACCCACGGCAAAACCGCAAGAAGGGCTTCCTCCGATGAAATTCTTTGTCGATACCGCCGACGTCGCCGCCATCCGCGAGCTGAACGACCTTGGCATGGTGGACGGCGTCACCACCAACCCGTCGCTGATCCTGAAATCGGGCCGCGACATCCTGGAGGTCACCAAGGAGATCTGCGACATCGTCGAAGGTCCGGTCAGCGCCGAGGTCGTGGCCGCCAAGGCCGAGGACATGATCCGCGAGGGCGAGCACCTGGTGAAGATCGCCCCGAACATCACCGTCAAGGTGCCGCTGACCTGGGACGGGCTGAAAGCCTGCAAGGCGCTGTCGTCGCAAGGCCACAAGGTCAACGTGACGCTGTGCTTCAGCGCCGCGCAGGCGATCCTGGCCGCCAAGGCCGGCGCCAGCTTCATCAGCCCCTTCATCGGCCGGCTCGACGACATCAATTTCGACGGCATGGAGCTGATCGCCCAGATCCGCGAGATCTACGACAATTACGACTTCCAGACCGAAATCCTCGCGGCCTCGATCCGCTCGGTGAACCACATCACCGACGCCGCCCGCATCGGCGCCGACGTCATCACCGCCCCGCCCGCCGTCATCAAGGCGATGGCGAATCACGTGCTGACCGACAAGGGCCTGGAACAGTTCAACGCCGACTGGGCCAAGACCGGACAGAAGATCGTCTGATGACCGAGCAGACCGCGGCCGAACTGACCGAGGATCTGCGCGCCCGGCTGCTGGCGCAGCCCGAGCTGATCCTCTCCGACCGCGACCTGATGCGCGCGCTGATCGGCGCGCGCGAGGCCGAGGTGGGCGAGAACGTCATCGACATCCGCGGCCGCGCCATGCAGGCGCTGGAATCGCGGCTCGACCGGCTCGAGGCGGCGCATGAATCGGTGATCTCGGCCGCCTATGACAACCAGTCGGGGATGAACACCATCCACCGCGCCGTGCTGTCGCTGCTGGAGCCGACCGATTTCGAGGAATTCCTGGAAAACCTCGATATCGCCGTGGCGCCGATCCTGCGGGTGGAGACCCTGCGGCTGGTGATGGAATCGGGCGGCGAGATCCCGGCGCCCGAGGCCAGCGGCCCGCTGGTGATCGCCCCCGCCGGCACGGTGGCACGGCTGATCTCGGGCGGGCGGCGGATGCCGCGCGGCGACGACATCGTGCTGCGCCGCGTGGCGCGCGAGACCCTGCCCGTCCATGGCGAGGCCCGCGCCCCGATCCGCTCCGAAGTGCTGCTGCCCATCGACCTCGGCCCCGGCCGCTTGCCGGCGCTGCTGCTGATGGGCTCGGCCGATCTCGGGCGCTTCAACCCGGCGCAGGGCACCGATCTTCTGCGCTTCTTCGGCCAGGCCTTCCGGCTGGTGCTGATCTCCTGGCTCAGGAAATGACCGGCGGGGCCGAGCCTTTGGCGCTGGCCCCGGCCATGGCCGACAATCTCGCGCGCTGGCTCGACAGCGAGCGCGCGACCCGCGACCGTTCCGACCATACCATCCGCGCCTATCAGGCCGACCTGCTGGCCTTCCTGGCCTTCCTCGGCGGCTATCACGGCACACCCGCCCTGCCGGCGACGCTGGGCCAGCTGACGCAATCCGACATGCGCGCCTTTGCCGCCGCCGAACGCGGGCGCGGGCTTTCGGCCCGCTCGCTGGCGCGCAGGCTGTCGGCGACGCGCAGCTTCATCCGCTGGATGTCGGACCGGCACGGCTTCGACGCCTCCAGGGCGCTGGCCTCGCGCAGCCCGAAATTCACCCGCTCGCTGCCACGGCCGCTGGCCCCGGACCAGGCCGAGGCGCTGCTGGAGATCGCCGGCGCCGCCCATCCCGAGGCCTGGATCGCCGCCCGCGACACGGCGGTGCTGACGCTGCTCTATGGCTGCGGGCTGCGCATCTCCGAGGCGCTGGGGCTCGACGGCGCCGACTGGCCCTTCCGCGAGGCTCTGACCATCCGCGGCAAGGGCGGCAAGGAACGCCAGGTGCCGGTGCTGCCCGTGGCGCGCCAGGCGATCGCCGAATACCTGCGCCTCTGCCCCTATCCGCTGGAACCGGCGGCGGCGCTGTTTCGCGGCGCGCGTGGCGGCCGGCTGAACCCGGCGCT
The DNA here is from genome assembly GCF_030388245.1 of Paracoccus sp. TOH. Taxonomy (NCBI): domain Bacteria; kingdom Pseudomonadati; phylum Pseudomonadota; class Alphaproteobacteria; order Rhodobacterales; family Paracoccaceae; genus Paracoccus; species Paracoccus sp. TOH. The sequence continues at coordinate 1,095,129 of NZ_CP098360.1, read as the reverse complement.
GATCTCGGCCGCCATGCGCCAGCTTCGGCAGGTCATGGGCCTGCCGCCGACCGCCACGCCGCATGCGCTGCGCCATTCCTTCGCCACGCATCTGCTGGCGGCGGGCGGAGACCTGCGCACCATCCAGGAACTGCTGGGCCATGCGAGCCTGTCCACGACCCAGGTCTATACCGGGGTGGACGACGCCCGGTTGCTGGAAACCTATCGCGCCGCCCATCCCCGCGCCTGAACGGTTTCACCGTTTCCCAAATACCCTCCGCAACCGCGCCGCCGGCACCGACGCCGCCCCGCAGGCGCGCCCGCGACCGCATCCGCCCGACCAGCACCCCCGCGGCCGGCCCGCCGGGGGCGGCTTTACAATCCCGCCGCGCCGCCGCAAAGGAGAGCCCATGTTCGATCTCTCCCTCGATCTCGAGCTGATGCTGGTGGGCGCCGCCTTCGCGGCCGGATTCGTCGATGCCATCGCCGGCGGCGGCGGGCTCATCACCGTGCCGGCGCTGCTGCTGGCCGGGCTGCCGCCGGCGCAGGCCCTGGCCACCAACAAGGTGCAGGGCGTCTTCGGCGCGGCGACGGCGGCGATCTCCTATGCCCGCCGCGGGCTGGTCGATCCGCGCCTGCAACTGCCCGAGGCGGCGGTGGCCTTCGTCGCCGGGCTTTGCGGCGCGGCGCTGGTCAGCTGGATCCCGACACAGGCGCTGCGCTACGGGCTGCCGCTGGTGCTGATCGGCATCGCGGTGTTCTTCGCGCTGAAGCCGGGGCTGGACGATACCGACCGCATGCGCCGCATCACCCCCCTGGCCTTCACCGCCAGCGTGGTGCCCGTCCTCGCCTTCTATGACGGGCTGGTCGGACCCGGCACCGGCTCGTTCTTCATGCTGGGCTTCGTCATGCTGGCGGGCTACGGCATCCTCAAGGCCACCGCGCATACCAAGCTGCTGAACTTTGCCTCGAACCTGGGCGGGCTGGTCGCCTTCGCCGCAGTGGGCAAGCCGCTCTGGCTGCTCGGCGCCGCCATGGCGGTGGCGCAGATCGCCGGCGCCATGCTGGGCGCGCGGCTGGCGATGCGGATCGGCGCCAGGGTGATCAAGCCGCTGCTGGTCGTCACCTCGACCGCCCTGGCGCTGCGGCTGATCTGGCAGCTGCTCTGATCCCGGCCGGACCGGCCTCCGGTCAGCCGGGAAAGCCGCGGGCGCGGCGCATCTCGCCGGTCTCGAAGCCGCGCCAGTTGCGGATCGGCCCGGTCAGGTATTTCTGCACCACCGGGTCGCTGTCCTCCAGCAGCCCCAGATGCACCATCAGCGCCGCGATCGCCGCCTCGGCGCCGCGGGTGCCGCCATCGGCGATCTTCAGCGCGATGCCCAGGCCCCGGCCGGGGACGATGCCGACGAAGACCGCCTCGGCCCCGGTCTTGACGGCGGCGCGGCCCTTCATGGCCCGCATCAGCTCGGTGCAGGCCCGGCCCTCGCCGGCGACCAGCTCGGGATGGGCGATCATCGCCTCGACCAGCCGGCGCTGCGCCGCGCCGCGCCGGCCCAGCCCCGGCTGCGCGAACGAGGCCATGGCCCGGGCCAGCCCCTCGACCGTGCAGGCGAAATTCGGGGCCGAGCAGCCGTCGATGCCCCAGCCGGCGGCGGTCTCGCCCGTCACCTCCTCGAAGGCGCGGCGCACGGCGCGCTGCACCGGGTGGTCGATCTCGACATATTCCGGTCCGGCCTTCATGTGCCGTTTCAGCGTCAGGAAACCGGCATGCTTGCCCGAGCAATTGTTGTGGATCTGGCAGGGCCGGCTGTCCGAGCAGAGCAGCCGCCGGTGCTCCTCGGGATCGCGCGGCATATGGGCGCCGCAGCGCAGGTCCTCCTCCTCGAGGCCCAGCTCGGCAAGCCAGCGTTCGACCCGGCCGGTATGGATGCGCCCGCCGTTATGGCTGGCGCAGGCCAGGGCCAGCTGTTCGTCGCCCAGCCCCGCCGCATCGGCCGCGCCGCTTTCGATCAGCGGCAGCGCCTGGATCATCTTGCACGACGAACGCGGGAAGATCACCGTGCCGGGATTGCCCCAGGCCTCGACCACGCCCTCGGTGTCGCAGATCACCACATGACCCAGATGCGTGCTCTCGTGCAGGCCGCCGCGCCACAATTCGATGAGTCTAGCCGCAGTCATGGGTCGTTTTCCTCTGACAATCGCGCGATTTTCCACAAACGGGGGTTTTTCAACCCTTCAATTTCGCATTATCTTGCAGCCAGATGGTTGAAAACACCACCGTCATCGGCAACAAACCGGAACGAACCGGACCATGGCAGGAGACCAGAGCATGTTGAAATCCGCGCCGCGCGCCGCAGCAGCAGCCGCTGCAATCGCGATCGCCGCGTCTTCGCCGGTCCTGGCCCAGGACTCGACGAATGTCATCGGGACCGAGGGCGACTGGACCGTCTTCTCGGCGAACAGCCCCAAGGAATGCTGGGCCGTCTCGGCCCCGAAATCCACCCAGAACCTGGATTCCAGCGGCAATCCCAAGGAAGTGACGCGCGGCGACATCCGGCTTTACGTGGCCTATCGCCCCGGCCAGGGCGGCGAGGTCTCGTTCTCGGGCGGCTATCCCTTCGCCCCGGATTCGGCGGTCGAGGTGAATATCGGCGGCAATGTCTTCAAGCTGTTCACCGAAGGCGAAAGCGCCTGGACCGGCTCTCCGTCGGACGACAGCAAGCTGGTCTCGGCGCTGCGCGGCGGCTCGTCGGCGGTGATCACCGGCCGCTCGGCCCGCGGCACCGTGACCAAGGATACGTTCAGCCTGTCCGGCATCACCGCCGCGACCAACAAGGCGCAGTCGGCCTGCAAATAAGCCGCATCCGGCGGTTTCGGCAAAGGCAGGGGCTTCGGCCCCTGTTTTCTTTTGGGCCGCTTTGCCCTATATAGGCCCATTGCCCCCCTTGCCGCCCGGACCAGCCAGCCATGAACGCCCCGTCGCCCGTCACGCCCGCCGCCCCGATCACCCAGGACCTGCTGACCATCCCGCGCAAGCTGCCCGAAGCGGCGCGCCGCAACCTGGTCGGCCTGACGCGCGAGCAGCTGCACGAGGCGCTGGTCGAGGCCGGCACCCCGGAACGGCAGGCGAAGATGCGCGTCGGCCAGGTCTGGCAATGGCTCTATCACTGGGGGGTGCGCGATTTCGCGCAGATGACCAACCTGGCCAAGGACTATCGCGCCCTGCTGGCCGAGAAGTTCGAGATCGCGCTGCCCGAGATCGTCACCCGCCAGATCAGCGCCGACGGCACCCGCAAATACCTGCTGCGCATCGCCGGCGGACATGAGGTCGAGACGGTCTATATCCCCGAGGAGAACCGCGGCACGCTCTGCATCTCCTCCCAGGTCGGCTGCACGCTGACCTGTTCCTTCTGCCATACCGGCACGCAGAAGCTGGTGCGCAACCTGACGGCCGGCGAGATCGTCGGCCAGGTCATGGTCGCCCGCGACGACCTGGGCGAATGGCCGAAGCCGGGTGCCCCCAAGGACGAGACCCGGCTGGTCAGCAACGTGGTGCTGATGGGCATGGGCGAGCCGCTCTATAACTTCGACAATGTCCGCGACGCCATGAAGGTGGTGATGGATGGCGAGGGCATCAGCCTGTCGCGGCGCCGGATCACGCTCTCGACCAGCGGCATCGTCCCCGAGATCGCCAAGACCGCCGAGGAGATCGGCTGCCTGCTGGCGGTCAGCTTCCACGCCACCACCGACGCGGTGCGCGACAAGCTGGTGCCGGTGAACAAGAAGTGGAACATCGAGACGCTGCTGAACGCGCTGCGCGACTATCCGCGCCTGTCGAACAGCGAACGCATCACCTTCGAATATGTCATGCTGGACGGCGTGAACGACAGCGACGAGGACGCCCGCCGGCTGGTGAGGCTGATCCGCGGCATCCCGGCCAAGATCAACCTGATCCCGTTCAACGAATGGCCGGGCGTGGCCTACAAGCGCTCCAGTTGGGAGCGGATCGAGGCCTTTGCCGATATCGTCCACAAGGCCGGCTATGCCTCGCCGATCCGCACGCCGCGGGGCGAGGACATCATGGCCGCCTGCGGCCAGCTGAAATCCGCGACCGAGCGCGGCCGCAAGTCGCGGGCCGAGATCGCGGCCGAGGCAAGCGGCGCTGCCTGACCGCGCGCCATCCTGACCCCTGCAGCGGGCGGGGCTGCGCCCCCTCCCCCCTCCCGGTCCGCCGCAGGCGCGGCGGACTTTCCCTGCGGGGCCTTTCGGCAACGCGAAGCGGCCTGAAGCGGCCTCAGGCCAGGTCCAGCACCCGGCTTTCCTCGCGGCCGAAGCCCTGGATCTCGATCCGGTCCTGCTGGATCGAGACGATGGCGAAGCAGGACGTGTCCGACGTGTCCACCATGCCGCGGAAATTCACGAAATGCTGCTTGCCGATGGCGCCGTAATTGCCGGCATGGTTGTGGCCGTTGAACCAGGCCAGGCAATGCGGATGGGCCTTGACCAGCTCGACGATGCGCTCGCTGTCCCAGAGGTTGTGCTCGTTCGCCGGATAGACCGGGTAGTGGCACAGCAGGATGGCACGCTCCCCGGCCGCCTGCGCCGCCTTCAGCCGCTCGTCCAGCCAGGCGAATTGCTGATCCGACAGCGAGCCGTTCCAGCTTTGCGCGTTCTCGGCGCCGGTTTCCTTCAGCTTCGCCAGCCGCTCCTCGGCCAGGGCGCGGCGCGGATCGTCCTTGGGCGGCGCGAAGGTCGAGACGTCGTTGCCGTCCACCACGATGAACCGGATGCCCTTGACCGCGAAATCGTAATACGGCGCCGGCATCCCGACGGTGCGGATCACCGAGGGGATCCATTCCGCCGGGTAGTCGTAATCGTGATTGCCCAGCAGGAAATGCTTGCGGTGCTTCAGCCGGTCATAGACCGGCAGGATATGACCGTAGCTTTCCCAATGCCGGTCGATGATGTCGCCCAGCGTCACCACGAATTCCAGGTCGTCATGCTGGTTCAGCTCGGCGATGGCCGCGTCCAGCTTCCACAGCGAATTGCCATAGAAGCGGGTGGCGGTGGCATTGGGGACGACCGGCGCGAATTGCGGGTCGCTGATCACCCCGAAGCGGAAGGGGGTGAAGCCGGCCGGGGCGGTGGCGCCGTCCTGCGCCAGGGCGGCCGTGCCGGCGGCGGCGGTCGAGACGAGGGCGGCGGCGGCCGGGGCCGCTGCCAGCAGATCGCGACGGGTGAACATGGTCGGTTCTCCAGAAAGAAGTGATGGAATGCGCCCCGCTTAGCGGGCTTCCTTGACGGCAGGGTGACACCATTGCCCGCCGCCCGGCTTCACGATTCCGGCACAATCGCCGGTGAACTTGCCCCTTGCGGCCTGCGGTCGTAGAAGCGTCCCGATCCGCGTGAGAGGTGCCGCATGACCCAGCCGACACATCCGAAACCCGTCGTCCTGTGCATCCTGGACGGCTGGGGCATTTCGGACCGCCCCGAGCAGAGCGCCCCCGACCAGGCCAGCACGCCGAATTTCGACCGGCTGATGCGCGACTGCCCGCACGGGACGCTGGTGACCTTCGGACCGGATGTCGGCCTGCCCAAGGGCCAGATGGGCAATTCCGAGGTCGGCCATACCAATATCGGCGCCGGCCGCGTGGTGGCCATGGACCTGGGCCAGATCGACCTGGCCATCGAGGATGGCAGCTTCTATGAAAACCCCGCTCTGGCCGAGTTCATCCGCAAGCTGAAGGCCAGCCGCGGCACCGCGCATCTGATGGGCGTGGTCTCGGATGGCGGCGTGCACGGCCATATCCAGCATGTGATCGCCGCTGCCCGCGCCATCGCCGACAAGGGCGTGCCGGTGGTGGTCCATGCCATCACCGACGGCCGCGACGTGCCGCCGAAATCCGCCCCCGGCTTCGTGACCGAGCTGCGCGGCGCGCTGCCGCCCTCGGTGCGGATCGGCACGGTGATCGGCCGCTATTACGCCATGGACCGCGACAACCGCTGGCAGCGGGTGGAGCGCGCCTATGCCGCCATGGTGCGCGGCGAGGGGCTGGCCGCGCCGGACGCCATCGAAGCGGTGGCGGCGGCCTATGCCCGCGACGAAACCGACGAGTTCATCCAGCCCACGGCGATCGACGGCTATCAGGGCGCCAGGGACGGCGACGGCTTCTTCTGCCTGAACTTCCGCGCCGACCGGGCGCGCGAAATCCTCGCCGCCATCGGCCAGCCGGACTTTTCCGCCTTCGAGACCGGCCGGCGGCCGCAATGGGCGGCGTTGCTGGGCATGGTGGACTATTCGGCCAGCCATGACGAATACATGGATGCGGCCTATCCCAAGCGGCAGGTGGTGAACACGCTGGGCGCCTGGGTCGCCGCCAAGGGCCTGCGCCAGTTCCGCCTGGCCGAGACCGAGAAATACCCGCATGTCACCTTCTTCCTGAACGGCGGCAAGGAAACCCCCGAACCGGGCGAGGACCGCTTCATGCCGCAAAGCCCCAAGGTCGCGACCTACGACCTGGCGCCCGAGATGGCCGCGCCCGAGGTTAGCGCCAAGCTGGTCCAGGCGATCGGGGCCGGTTACGACCTGATCGTGGTGAATTACGCCAACCCGGACATGGTCGGCCATACCGGCAGCCTGCCCGCCGCGATCCGCGCCTGCGAGGCGGTGGACAAGGGCCTGGGCATGATGCTGGAAGCGCTGGAACAATCCGGCGGCGCCGCGGTGATCATCGCCGATCACGGCAATTGCGAGACCAGCATCGACCCCGAGACCGGCGGCCCGCATACCGCCCATACCACCAACCCGGTGCCGGTGATCGTCTTCGGCGGGCCCAGGGGCGCGACGCTGCGCAACGGCCGGCTGGCCGATGTGGCGCCGACGGTGCTGGACCTGATGGGCCTGCCCCTGCCGCCCGAGATGACCGGGCATTCGCTGATCGAGCGCGCATGAGACCGAAGCTGCTTCTGCCGGTGATCGTGGCCTTCGGCCTCGGCTCCATGGCCCCGGCCCAGCCAGCGACGCCCGCGCAGGGCGATTCGCAGCTGAACCAAGCGGCCGAGGAGGCCGCCGAGGCCGCCGACATGCTGCGCACCGCCCTGGGCCAGCTGGACGAGGCGCTGACCGAGGACGACCAGGTCGCCTCGCTGACCCGGATGATCCGCGCCTATGAGCAGGGCCTGTCGGCGCTGCGCGACGGGCTGCGCCGCGCCGGCGTGCGCGAGCAGGAGATCCGCGCCGAATTCGACGCCCGGCGCGAGCGGCTGGGCCGGGTGCTGGGGGTGATGACCTCGATGCAGAAATCGCCCGAGACCATGCTGCTGCTGCATCCCGCGGGGCCCGAATCCTCGGCCCGGGCCGGCATGGTCCTGGCCTCGGTGGCGCCGGGGCTGGAGGCCGAGGCGCGCGAGATGCAGCAGCAGCTCGAGGAGATCCGCCAGGTCCGCACCATCCAGCTGAACGCCGCCAACACCCTGGCCCAGGGGCTTGGCCAGGTGCAGGAAGCCCGGCGGCTGCTGGCCTCGGCCGTCACCGACCGCTCCAGCCTGCCGGTGCGCTTCGGCGAGGATCCCAAGGAACTGACGGCGTTGGTGCAATCGGCCGACACGCTGGACGCCTTCGCCGCCGGCATCGACGGCATGGAGCAGGACATCGGCGCGCCCATGGCCGATTTCGAGGGTGCGCAGGGCAGCCTGGCCCTGCCGGCCCTGGGCAAGGTGCTGCGCCGCTACAACGAACCGGACGCCGCGGGCGTCGAGCGGCCGGGGCTGGTCATCGCCACCGCGCCGGCGGCGCTGGTCACGACGCCATGGCCGGCGACGATCCGCTATCGCGGGCCGCTGCTCGATTACGGCAATGTGATGATCGTTGAGCCCGCGCGCGGCTATCTGATGATATTTGCCGGTCTGGCGCAGGTCTTCGGCGAGACGGGCGACGTGCTGGCGGCAGGCGAGCCGGTGGGCCTGATGGGCGGGCAGGAACCGCCCGCGCAGGAGTTCGGGGCCGAATTCGTCGCCAGCGCAGCCATGGGAGGCAGTGCTGGACAGACCGAGACACTGTATGTTGAACTTCGCAGAGGCAAGGAAACACTGGACCCGGCAGAGTGGTTCGTGATGAATCCCATTGTCGGCGAGGCCGCAGACGAAACAGGCCGCAACGCAACCGGGCAGGACGGAACGGAATGAAACACTATCTTCTGGCAGGGGCGATCGGCACGCTTGCGGGCGCGGTCGTCGCCACGCAATTCGCCGGCCCCCTGGTCGCACAGGAAACGGGCAAGAACGCCTCGGTCTATGAACAGCTCGACCTGTTCGGCAATGTCTTCGAGCGGGTGCGCGCCGACTATGTCGAACAGGTGGACGACAAGAAGCTGATCGAGGCGGCGATCAACGGCATGCTGACCTCGCTCGACCCGCACAGCTCGTTCCTGTCGGCCAAGGATTACGAGGACATGCAGACCCAGACCCGCGGCAGCTTCGGCGGCCTCGGCATCGAGGTCGGGCAGGAGGACGGGCTGGTCAAGGTCATCTCGCCCATCGACGACACCCCCGCCGCCGAGGCCGGCGTGAAGGCCGGCGACTTCATCACCCATGTGAACGGCGAATCGCTGATGGGGCTGAACCTCGACGAGGCGGTCGAGAAGATGCGCGGCCCGGTCGGATCGGAGATCAAGATCACCATCCTGCGCGAGGGCGAGAAGGAACCCTTCGACCTGACCATCACCCGCGACGTCATCAAGCTGACGGTGGTCAAGACCCGGATCGAGGGCCATGCCGTGGTGCTGCGCGTCACCACCTTCAACGACGAGACCATGGAGACCCTGCGGACCGAGATGGCCAAGGCCATCAAGGATGCCGGTGGCATCGACAAGGTGAACGGCTTCGTGCTGGACCTGAGGAACAACCCGGGCGGTCTGCTGAACCAGGCCATCGAGGTCTCGGACGCCTTTCTCGACAAGGGCGAGATCGTCTCGACCCGCGGCCGCAAGCCCGAGGAGAGCGAGCGCTGGAACGCCAAGCCGGGCGATCTGGCCGAAGGCAAGCCGATGGTGGCACTGATCAACGGCGGTTCCGCCTCGGCCTCGGAAATCGTCACCGGCGCGCTGCAGGACCACCGCCGCGCCATCGTCGTCGGCACCAAGAGCTTCGGCAAGGGCTCGGTGCAGACGGTGATGCCGGTGACCGCGGAAAGCGCCATCCGGCTGACCACGGCGCGTTATTACACGCCCTCGGGCCGCTCGATCCAGTCGCTGGGCATCCAGCCCGACATCATCGTCGAGCAGCCGACGCCCAAGCCCGAGGACGAGGCCGAGAACGGCGGCAAGCCGCGGACCGAGTCGAAATTCCTCAGCTCGGAAGCCGATCTGCGCGGGGCGCTGAACAACGATTCCATCAGCGACGAGGAGCGCAAGCAGATCGAGGAGGAGGCCAAGGAGGTCGAGGCCACCGCCAAGCTGCGCGAGGAGGACTACCAGCTCGCCTATGCGGTGGACATCCTCAAGGGCCTGTCGGCGATGGATTACAACGCCAAGACCGTGCCCGAGACGGCCAAGCCCGCCAATACCGGCGAGGACGCGGCCCAGGGCGCGCAGACGCAATGACCGAGCTGCTGGGGCCTTCGGGCCTGCCCTATCGGCTTTGCGCCGGCGTGGTGCTGATCAACCCGGCCGGGCTGGTCTTTGCCGGGCGGCGCATCGACAATCCCGGCCCGGCCTGGCAGATGCCGCAAGGCGGCATCGACCCGGGCGAGACCCCGCGCGACGCGGCGCTGCGCGAGCTGGTCGAGGAAACCGGCGTCACCACCGAGTTGGTCGATGTGGTGGCGGAAACCCCGGATTGGGTGACCTATGACCTGCCGCCCGAGTTGCTGGGCAAGGTCTGGAAGGGCCGATACGGCGGCCAGAAGCAGAAATGGTTCGCCATGCGCTTCCTGGGCCCGGACGAGGCGGTGCGGATCGCCACCGAACACCCCGAGTTCGACCGCTGGCAATGGATGCGGGCGGCGGATGTGGTTGAATCGATCGTGCCCTTCAAGCGCGACGTCTACGCCCGGGTCTTGGGCGAGTTCCGTAAGATCCTGGCCTGACCGCGCCTGTTGCGCGGCCGGTTTGGGTATTTATGCAACAGAGAAGGCAAGAGGGGGCGGCTTTGGACCGCCCCCTGTGTCGTTCAGCTGCGCAGCATGGCCAGCAGCCGGGTGTCGGCATAGCCGTCGGGCGTCACGCCGCGCGCGCGCTGGAAGGCCTTGATCGCCTCGCTCGACCGGCTGCCGAGCTTGCCGTCCACGCCGCCGGTGTCGAAGCCCTTGGCCATCAGCAGGCGCTGGATTTCCGCCTTTTCGCTGTTCGACAGCGTGCGGTCGCCGCGCGGCCAACTGCCCTGGATGCCGGCCCGGCCGGCGATGGCGTCGCCCAGATAGGCGACGGCCAGCGCGTAGCTGTCCGAGGCGTTGTATTTCAGGATGGCGCGGAAGTTTTCCGTGATCAGGAAAGCCGGACCGCGCGACCCCGCCGGGGCGAGGATCGAGCCCGAGGGCACCGGCGCGCCGCTGAGCGTGCGCACGCCCATCGCCGCCCATTGGCTGCCGGAATGCTGCACCGACTTGCCGGCCTGGTTGAAGTCGAAGCCCTGCGGCAGGACGACCTCGGTGCCCCAGCTCTGGCCGGGGCGCCAGCCGTTCTGGCGCAGATAGCTGGCGGTCGAGGCCAGCGCGTCGGTCGGGTCGTCCGACCAGATGTCGCGGCGGCCGTCGCCGTTGAAATCGACGGCGTGGGAGAGGAAGGACGAGGGCATGAACTGCGTGTGACCCATGGCGCCGGCCCAGCTGCCGACCATATGGGCGTTGTCCACGTCGCCCGACTGGATGATGCGCAGCGCCGAGACCAGCTCGCCGGCGAAGAACGCGCCGCGCCTGCCGTCATAGGCCAGCGTCGCCAAGGCCGGCACGATCGGGGTGCTGCCGCGGCCGGCGCCGAAATTCGATTCCATGCCCCAGACCGCCAGCACCACCTCGCGCGGGACGCCGTAGCGCGACTCGATGGCGGACAGCGTGCCGGCATATTGCGCCGCCTTGGACCGGCCGGTCGCGACGCGCGTGCCGATGGCGCCGTCGAGATAATCCCAGATGGGCTTGGTGAATTCGCTCTGCTTGCGGTCGAGCGCGACGATGCTGGGCTGGTAATGCGCGCCGGCCATGGCGCTGTCGAAGGTGCCGGCCGAAATGCCGGCGGCCAGCGCGCGCGGCCGGAAGCTTTGCACCCAGTTCTGGAAGCCGGCCTCGGAGCCCTGCCCGCCGGCCGTGGGCAGCCCGCCGAAATTGCCGCCGATGCCGCCCGGACCCTGGTTCAGCGACACGCCGCAGCCCGCCAGGGCAAGGGTCAGCACGGCCGAGGTCGCGATGCGGGAAATGCGTCTGGTCATTCTGCCTGTCCGTTCCGTTGCTCGTTCATGGGCTTTTTTTCTGGTTGCAGCCAGTCTAGCCCAGCCCGGCGCGGCTGGATAGGGGCCGATCAGTCGTCGCCTTCCTCATCCCCGTCGCCGTAAAGCGGCTCCATCTGGGCGACGATCACCGCGTTCTCGTTAAGCGCGCGGTCCATCAGGGCGCGCTCCTCCTGGGGGATCTCGTGGCCCTCGGCCAACCGCTCGTCGATGCTGCCGTGGCCGGTGACCTCGATCGGCGCCAGCCCGGCCTGCTTCAGGATGGCGACGGTCTCTCGCACCGCCTCCTCCTCGGTCACGCCCGAGGCATAGCAAACCAGCGCCGCGCCGCTGGCGCCTTCGGGCAGGCCGTCATCCGCGGCGCGGCCGACCTCGACCAGAAGCGTATAGACCTGCTGGGCCATGGCTTTTCCTTTGCTGCATTTTCGCGTCATATCGCCCGAAACCGGAGGGAGAGACAATGAGCAAGAGCTTGAAACGGGTGCAATCGGCACTGCAGGCGGCCGGCCTGGCCGTCGAGATCCGCGAGACCGACGACAGCGCCCGTACCGCCGAGGGCGCGGCGGCGGCGGTCGGCTGCGCCGTCGACCAGATCGCCAAGTCGATCATCTTTCGCGGCGAGACGACCGGCCATGTCGTGCTGTTCCTGACCGCCGGCGGCAATCGCGTCGATCCGGCCAAGGCGACCGCGGTGGCCAGGCAAAGCCTGGGCAAGGCCGATGCGGACCTGATCCGGGCCGAGACCGGCTTCGCCATCGGCGGCGTCGCGCCGGTCGGGCACCTGCGGCAGGTCCAGGCCTGGCTGGATCCGCGCCTGCTGGAATTCGAGACGGTCTGGGCGGCGGCCGGGACGCCGCGCCACGTCTTCGCCATCGCGCCGGGGGAACTGGCCCGCATCACCGGGGCAACGCAGGCGGATTTCACCGCCTGACCTGAAAAGGGGCGGGAAGGCCCGCCCCGTTTCCGCTATCCGGCCACTGCCCGGTAAAGCCAGATCAGCACCACCGCGCCGATCAGCCCGGCAACGCCCTGTGCAAGCCAGCTGCCGGCCTGGGCGTTCAGCCCGACCAGACCCAGAAGCGCATTGCCGACGATGGCGCCGACGATGCCCAGGATGACGTTGAGGATGAGCCCCGTATCCGCCTTCATGATGCTGCTGGCGACCCAGCCCGCAAGACCGCCGACGATGATCGCGGCCAGCCAACCCAAACCCTGCATGTGAAACTCCGCTTTCAGGATCCCTGTGCGGGATGAACGCAGTGGCGGCGCTTGGGTTTCACGCCGGACTCACGCAAGGGTGAGTCCGGTGCAGGGCTGCAACAGGTCAGTCGCGCAGCAGCTCGTTGATCGAGGTCTTGGAGCGGGTCTGCGCATCGACGCGCTTGACGATCACCGCGCAGTAAAGGTTCACGCCATTCTTCGACGGCAGCGAGCCGGCGACCACCACCGAACCGGCCGGAACCTCGCCATACATGACCTCGCCGGTCTCGCGGTCGACGATCTTGGTGGACTTGCCGATGAACACGCCCATGCCCAGGACCGAGCCCTCGCGCACGATGCAGCCCTCGACCACCTCGGACCGGGCGCCGATGAAGCAATTGTCCTCGATGATGGTCGGGCCGGCCTGCATCGGCTCCAGCACGCCGCCGATGCCGACGCCGCCCGACAGGTGGACGTTCTTGCCGATCTGCGCGCAGGAACCGACGGTGGCCCAGGTGTCCACCATGGTGCCCTCGTCGACATAGGCGCCCAGATTCACGAAGCTGGGCATCAGCACCACGCCCTTGGCGATATAGGCCGAGCGGCGCACGACGCAGTTCGGTACGGCGCGGAAGCCGGCGGCCTGCCATTGCGCCTGGCCCCAATGCGCGAACTTGCTGTCCACCTTGTCCCACCAGGTGCCGCCCTGCGGGCCGCCCATATGCACTTCCATGTCCTTCAGGCGGAAGCCCAGCAGCACGGCCTTTTTCGCCCATTGGTTGACATGCCAGTCCTGGCCGCGCTTTTCGGCCACGCGCAGCTCGCCCTTGTCCAGCGCCTCCAGCGTCGTCTCGACGGCGTCGCGCGTCTCGCCCTTGGTGGCGGGCGTGATCTGGTCGCGGATCTCCCAGGCGGATTCGATGGCGGCTTCAAGGGCGTCATTCGACATGGTCTGGCCTCTCTCGGGTGGAAACTGTTGCCCAAGGGCTATAAGCCGGGGGCTGCGGCCGCGCAATGTGCGGCAGTTCGTGCCAGAGGTTTGGATGAGAGAAGAAGACGACCGCCACCATCCGTTTCGCGACAGCCAGCAGGACGTGGCGGCCGCCCGCACCCTGCCCGACACGCCCCAGACCCGGGCCCCGGCCTATCGGCTGGCCTTCACCGACAACGAATTCCTGCTGCGCGAGGAATTGCGCCCGGTCCGGCTGCAGCTGGAACTGCTCAAGCCCGAGATGATCATGGATGCCCGCGGCATCCGCTCGACCATCGTCATGTTCGGCGGCTCGCGCATCCCGGCGCCCGAGCAACGCGAGACGGCGCGCACCCCGACCCTGGCCGCGCTGTCGCATTACTACGAGGAAGCCCGGCGCTTCGCCCGGCTGATGACCGAGCGCAGCCTGGAAAGCTATGGCGTCGAAAACGTCATCTGCACCGGCGGCGGTCCCGGCGTGATGGAGGCCGGCAACCTGGGCGCGCATGAAGCCGGCGGCATCTCGATCGGCCTGTCCATCGTCCTGCCGCATGAACAGGCGCCGAACGCCTATGTGACGCCGGACCTGTGCTTCAACTTCCACTATTTCGCCATCAGGAAGATGCATTTCCTGATGCGCGCCCGCGCGGTGACGGTGTTCCCCGGCGGCTTCGGCACGCTGGACGAGACCTTCGAGGCGCTGACGCTGATCCAGACCGGCCGCATGAAGCGGGTGCCCTTCATCCTGTTCGGCCCGGAATTCTGGCACCAGGTCATCAACTGGCAGGCCCTGGCCGATGCCGGCACCATCAGCCCCGAAGATCTAGAGCTGATGAGCTTCGTCGAGACCGCGGACGAGGCGGTCGAGATCATCGACAGATGGGTGACCCCCTGCCCCTGACGGACGCGCCGGGCTGCGGCCCTGCACCTTGTCGCGAGGCGCATCGGCGGCGGCTTGGCCAAGCGGCACCATGAAAGGCCCGGGCCTCTGGCACGGATGCGCTGCGTCGCCGGCCACGGACACGGCGGCCGAGAGCATCGGCCGATGCCGGCCCCTCTGTCGCGCCGAGGGACGTGTCTTGGGCAGCGCCTTTCAGCACGGCGCCGGCGGATGCGGCAAGATCAGCCCGAAGACCTGGGGGTGATGAGCGCGCCGCAGACCACGGACGAGGCGGGCGAGAACATCGGCCGGCCCCCTCTTGCCTCTGCTGCCACCCTGAAGAAGCGCCATCGCCGGCAAGGCGGCCAAGCCACCCGTCATTTCGGCCATCAGGCGATGAAATCATGCAGGCCGACGCTGACCGGCGGTCCGTTGGCGCCGCGCCGCGCCGCCGGGTCGCCTGCGGATGGCTGCGCCTGGGCCGCGCCCTCGCGATAGATCGCATAGGTCAGTTCGGGGCACATCTCGGGCTCGGGCTGGTCCGCGACGGCGCGCACCATGATGGTGCCGCGCCTGAGCGCGCGCAGGAACGCCTCGTCATCGCCATAGATGGCGGTCAGGAACGTGATCACCCGGGCGCGGAACACGGCGCGGTCCTGCGGCCCGTCGGCATCGTCCGGGGCCGGTCGGGCCGACCTCTGCGGTGGGCGATCGCGGGCCTCGGCCCGCCGGGTCCGGCCGACGCCGTCGCGGCCCAGTTGCACATCCTTGCTGGCCGGGGCGATCTCCTCGACCGGCGGCAGCCGGGGCGGCGCCTGCGCGGCAAGCGGGGCCTCGGCGGTTCTGGCGGCAGGGGCCGCGACGGCGCCGGCCCGGCTTTGGATCTGGTTGGCGACGGGAATCATGCTGCACCCGGGGACTGGTTATGGAATGGTTCCATCATAGCCGGGAAAGCCGGATCTTCACCGGCCCGACGCCGGTATAATGCCTAAAATCTTAGGTATTCCAGCATCTTGATCCGGAAAATCATTCCCGATGATACGGGCTGCCGGCCAGAATGGTGGTGGCGCGGTAGATCTGCTCGGCCAGCATGACCCGGACCAGCATGTGCGGCCAGACCATGCGGCCGAAGCTGATGGCCAGCTCGGCGCGGTCGCGCAGGGTCGGGTCGATGCCGTCCGCGCCGCCGATGACGAAGGCCACGTCGCGGGCCTGGTCGCGCCAGCCGGCGATCCGTGCGGCCAGTTCGGGCGAGGACAGCATCTGCCCGCGCTCGTCCAGCACGACCGTGGCGGCGCCTTCAGGAATGGCTTTCAAGAGCAGCGGCGCCTCGGCGGCCATGCCGCCGCCGCGCTTGTCCTCGACCTCGGCCAGGGTGACGGGGGGCAGGCCCAGGCTGCGGCCCGCCTTGGCATGGCGGTCGAGGTAATCGGCGATCAGCTTCGCCTCGGGGCCCTGCCGCAGCCGCCCGACCGCGGCAATGACCATGCGCATCCTATTTCCGGGTGCCGCGGCTCTCTTCGGCCGCGTGATCGGCACGCATCCGGTCCAGCGTCGCCGAGCGCAGCGCGTCGGCGGGCATCCACATCTTCTCGAGCTGGTAGAACTCGCGCACTTCGGGGCGGAAGACATGGACGATCACGTCGTCGGTGTCGATCAGCACCCAATCGCCGGTCTCCTTGCCCTCGATCCGGGCGGTGCGGCCGGTTTGCTGCTTCAGGCGTTCGACCAGCTTCTCGGCGATCGAGGCCACCTGGCGCGCGTTGCGGCCCGAGGCGATCACCATGTGATCGGCCATGGCCGAACGGCCGCGCAAGTCGATGGTCACGACTTCCTCGGCCTTGTCGTCGTCGAGAGAGGCTAGAATGCGGTCCAGTAGCTGATCGCTCGTCAGCCCGGGCTCCGCGGTGGTCGCAGCCGGCGCAGGGGCCGGCGAGACGGAATTGGACAGGGGTTCATCCTCCGGTCATCGCGCCGATCTCCCCCGGCGCAGGGGCCTTTATAATGTAGCACGGAATCGCGCCCGCTCAATGCGGCGGCAGCGGATTTCTGGGCGCATCCCGGGGCAGGCAGGCCGCAAGCGGCAGATTTTCCGCGTGATCCGGGCATTGGGCCAGCCCGACGGGCCAGACCAGGTGCCGGCTTTCCAGTTGCGCCAGTTCCCGCGCCCGCTCGGCCGGCGTATGCGCCAGATAGACCGCCAGGGTGAAGGCAGCCACGCCGAACAGCGGCAGCGCCCGCAGGATGAAGCGAATCAGCATGGTCGGTCCTTTCCGTATCCCTGGGCGGAAAGATAGGCGGCGTTCTTCAAGATGGAATTAACAGCCCCGTGTGGCGATATTGAACGCGGGCCGAAATCGGCGTAATACTGCCCACATGCGAGGATTCGTCTATTTCGACATTCACGACCGCGCCCGCCTGCCGGGCCGGTTCTACGGCGAAAGCCTGTCCGTCACCGCCCGACTTTGACGGGAGCGGGCGCTTGCGCGCGCCCCGCCGCAGGCTGCGGCACCCTCCTCCGCCCTTTCCCAGCTAGTCTTCCAGAAAAGAGACAGCCATGACCGGCAACACCAATGCGGGCACGCCCCGCACCCTCTACGACAAGATCTTCGACGCCCATGTGGTCGAGCGTTCCGACGACGGCACCTGCATCCTCTATATCGACCGGCATCTGGTCCATGAAGTGACCAGCCCGCAGGCCTTCGAGGGCCTGCGCATGGCCGGCCGCAAGGTCCACTCGCCCGAGCGCACCATCGCCGTGCCGGACCACAACGTGCCCACCACCGCCGACCGCGTGAACGGCATCGAGAACCCCGAGGGCCGCATCCAGGTTGCCGAGCTGGACAAGAACGCCCGCGAATTCGGGCTGAACTATTACCCGATGAACGACATCCGCCAGGGCATCGTGCATATCGTCGGCCCGGAACAGGGCTGGACCCTGCCCGGCATGACCGTGGTCTGCGGCGACAGCCACACCGCGACCCATGGCGCATTCGGCGCGCTGGCGCATGGCATCGGCACGTCGGAGGTCGAGCACGTCCTGGCCACCCAGACGCTGATCCAGAAGAAATCCAAGAACATGAAGGTGGAAATCACCGGCAAGCTGCGGCCGGGCGTCACCGCCAAGGACATCACGCTGGCGGTGATCGGCAAGACCGGCACCGCCGGCGGCACCGGCTATGTCATCGAATATTGCGGCGAGGCGATCCGCGACCTGTCGATGGAGGGCCGCATGACCGTCTGCAACATGGCGATCGAAGGCGGCGCCCGCGCCGGCCTGATCGCGCCGGACGAAAAGACCTTTGCCTATTGCATGGGCCGCCCGCACGCCCCGAAGGGCGCCGCATGGGAAGCCGCGGTCAACTGGTGGAAGACGCTGTTTTCCGACGAGGGCGCGCATTGGGACAAGGTCGTCACCATCCGCGGCGAGGACATCGCCCCGGTGGTGACCTGGGGCACCTCGCCCGAGGACGTGGCGGCGATCACCGACCGCGTCCCCGCCCCCGAGGATTTCGAGGGCGGCAAGGTCGAGGCAGCGCGCCGCAGCCTCGACTACATGGGCCTGAAGCCCGGCACGCCGCTGAACGAGGTCAAGATCGACGCGGTCTTCATCGGCTCCTGCACCAACGGCCGGATCGAGGATCTGCGCGCCGCCGCCGGCGTCCTCAAGGGCCACAAGCTGGCGCCGGGGGTGCGCGGCATGGTGGTGCCCGGCTCGGGTCTGGTGCGGATGCAGGCCGAGGAGGAGGGTCTGGACAAGATCTTCATCGATGCCGGCTTCGAATGGCGGCTGGCCGGCTGCTCGATGTGCCTGGGCATGAACCCCGACCAGCTGGCGCCGGGCGAGCGCTGCGCCGCGACCTCGAACCGCAATTTCGAGGGGCGCATGGGCCGCGGCGGCCGCACGCATCTGATGTCGCCGGTGATGGCGGCGGCGGCGGGCATCAAGGGCCACCTGACCGATGTGCGCGAACTGCTGCCGGAGACCGTCTGATGCTTCGGGCGGGGCCCCTAGCGGCCCCGCCGCAAAAGCAGCAAGGCGTTGACCGCGATCAGAAACAGCCCGGCATTCTCGAACCAGAAGTTGAAGGCCAGGTTCGCGAAATCCAGGCTGAGGAGCCTGTCGACATGATGAAAGCCCACCGCGCGCACCAGCACGAAGCCGCAGAGCACGGCCAGCCCCAGCAGGGCCAGGCCGTTGCGGCGCATGTGCCCGCGCAGGGCCTTCGTCGCCCAAAGCAGCGCGATCACCACGCCCAGCACCAGCCCGGCGATGAAGGCCAGCTGCACCAGCCAGCGGTTGTCGTACCAGCCCTGCGCCCGGGCCATGCAGCGCCCGGTGGCGGTCAGCGCCGTCTGCAGGTCAAGCTGCTTGTTCAGCGCCAGGAACGCCATCAGCGCGGCGATCGCCAGCCACAGCCCGCGCGCCGCGCCGGCCGGCCGGCGGCGCAGCACCTTCACCGCCAGGAACAGGCACAGAAGATACGAGAGCACCGTCAGCCAGCCGGTGATCTCGGGATCGCCCATCTGCGGCGTCCAGTCGCGCGCGATACAGGCGCGCAGGGCGGCGAAACTCGAAAACCCGAAATACATCTACAAGACCTGCATAGCCATGGCGCCAGGCGCCGCTCGGGTCTCGGTTAACGGGCGCACGCGCCCCAAGTCAATTCTGCGAGGATCAAGACATGGACAAGTTCACCACCCTGACCGGCATCGCGGCACCCATGCCGCTGGTCAATATCGACACCGACATGATCATCCCGAAACAGTTCCTGAAGACGATCCACCGCTCGGGTCTGGGCAAGAACCTGTTCGACGAGATGCGCTTTGACGCCGAAGGCAACGAGAATCCGGATTTCGTGCTGAACCAGCCGGCCTGGCGCGACGCGCAGATCATCGTCGCCGGCGACAATTTCGGCTGCGGTTCGTCGCGCGAACACGCGCCCTGGGCGCTTCTGGACTTCGGCATCCGCTGCGTGATCTCGACCAGCTTCGCCGACATCTTCTACAACAACTGCTTCAAGAACGGCATCCTGCCCATCGTCATGCCGGCCGAGGTGGTGCAGGTGCTGATGGAGGATGCGAAGAAGGGCGCCAATGCCCGCATGACCGTGGACCTGGAAAACCTGACCGTGACCACCTCGGACGGGCAGAGCTTCCCCTTCGAGCTGGACCCGTTCCGCCGCCACTGCCTGCTGAACGGGCTGGACGATATCGGCCTGACCATGGAGAAGGCCGGCGCCATCGACACGTTCGAGACCCAGATGGCCCAGAGCCGCCCTTGGGTATAAGGGCGCTGGCCGGGGCGGCGCTGATCGCCGCCCTTGGCGTTCACGCACAGGCGGACCCCTTGCGGATCGCCACCTACAGCCCCGACCTGTCGCGCGACGGGCCGGGGCTTCTGTTGCGCGACCTCGGCCGCCGGGATGCGCAGGTCGCGGCGGTGACCCGGGTCATCGCCGAGACCCGGCCCGACATCCTGCTGCTGACGGATTTCGACTGGGATTTCGACGGCGAGGCGCTGGACGCCTTTGCCGCGCTGCTGGCGCAGGCGGGGCTGGACTATCCGCACCGTTTCGCGGCGCGGCCGAATTCCGGCATGGCGACCGGGCTGGACCTGAACGCCGACGGTCGGCTGGGCACGGCCGACGATGCGCAGGGTTTCGGTGCGTTCACCGGACAGGGCGGCATGGCGATCCTGTCGCGCCATCCCATCGGGCCGGTGACCGATTACACGGAATTTCTGTGGCGCGACCTGCCCGGCAATCTGATGCCGCCGCTGCCCGAGGCGGTGGCGGCGATCCGCCGCCTGTCCTCGACCGCGCATTGGGACGCGGTGATCACGGTGGCGGACCGGCCGCTGCACCTGCTTGCCATGTCCGCGACGCCGCCGGTCTTCGACGGGCCCGAGGATCTGAACGGCCGCCGCAACCATGACGAGCTGGCCTTCTGGCTGCACCACCTGCCCGAAGCGCCCTTCGTGCTGGCCGGGAACCTGAACCTCGACCCCGAGGACAGCGAGGGGCGACCGCAGGCGCTGGCCCGGCTCATGGCGCAGGTCGCCGACCCCCTGCCCCGCAGCCCCGGCGGCGCGGCGGCGAAGGGCGGGGTGAATGACGGCCACAAGGGCGATCCGGGGCTGGATAGTGGCGACTGGCCGGACGACAGGCCGCCGGGCAATCTGCGCGTCGATTACGTCCTGCCCTCCCGGGGCCTGAAGCTGCTGGGCGCGGGCGTGGTCTGGCCCGCCGAGGGTCCGCTGGCCCAAGCCGCGCTGACGGCATCCGCGCACCGGCTGGTCTGGGTCGACCTGGACTGGCCGCCGGGCCCGTGATCACGGGCCGCGACCGGGACGCCCCCTCCCCTGCCCCCGGCATCTTCTGCGTTGGCCAAATACCCATGCGATAGCGCCGCGCCGCGATTCCGCTTGCCGGACATGCCGCATCGCGGCTAGCATATGGCCGTATCGGTGCCCCTTCGGGGGCCAAAAGGGAATGCGGTGCGGTCCTGGACATCCGGGGCCAAATCCGCAGCCGCCCCCGCGACTGTGAGCGGAGAGCGGACGTCCATCATGCCACTGGCCATCCGGCCGGGAAGGCGGGCGTCGGCCTTGACCCGCAAGCCAGGAGACCTGCCGATGCATGGAACCGCAACGTCGTCGGGTTGGACGACCAAAGGAAAGGGTCAAGGATGACCGCAAGATCCGCAACCGCCGCCGCCGGCGCCAGCCGCGCCTCGGTGCTGTTTCCCGCCATCGCCACCTTCGCCATCGGCTTCGGGCTGATCTTCATGGCCGGGCTGGTGCAGGCCGAGACCCTGCATGACGCCGCCCATGACGTGCGTCACGCCACCGGCTTCCCCTGCCACTGACATGTTCTCGCGCATCCTGACCAGCGGATTGATCGCTGGCGCTGCAACGGGGCTGATTGCCGCCCTGTTGCAGCTTTGGTTCGTGCAGCCGGTGCTGCTGCATGCCGAGCTTTACGAATCCGGGCAGCTGGCGCATTTCGGCGCCGAACCCGTCAGCGCGCACCAGGATCTCGGCGCCTTCGAATGGACCCGCAACGGGCTCTCGGTGCTGTTCACCATGCTGGTCTATGCCGGTTACGGGCTGATGCTGGTGGCGCTGATGGCGGTTTCCGAATCGCAGGGCAATGCGGTCACCGCGCGGCAGGGCCTGCTCTGGGGCCTTGCCGGCTACCTGACCATGCAGCTCGCCCCCGCCTTCGGCCTTGCGCCCGAGGTGCCGGGCGTCGCCGCCGCCGAGGTGCAGCTTCGCGCCATCTGGTGGCTGGGCACCGCCATCGCCACCGGGCTGGCGCTGTGGCTGGTCGCCTTTGGCAAGGGCTGGGCAGCCTGGGCTGTCGCCGTGGTGCTGATCCTGGCCCCGCATCTGATCGGCGCGCCGCAGCCCGGCAGCTATGCCGGCCCGGTCCCGCCCGAGCTTTCGGCCGAGTTCGCCGGCCGGGCGCTGGGGGCCGGGGCCATGGCCTGGGCGCTGCTCGGCCTGCTGGCCGGCTGGTTCTGGCAGCGCGAGGGTCAGCGGGCGGCTGTTCCGCAGCCCGCCTGATCCGGTCGGAAAATTCCTCCGGCCGGGCACAGACCGTGCCCGGCCCTTCCATGAACCGGGGGCCAGACATGGATCGTTCGATCCCGATGCTGCTGATCGGCCTGATCTTCGGCGGCGGGCTGGGTTTCGTCGTCGCCGCGGCCAACGGCATTACCCTGGACGGCCACGACCATGGCGCAAGCGGCCATGGCGCGGCGGCCGCCGGGGCCAAGACGCATGACCACGGCGCCCCGATCGACCTGCCCGCCGGCAGCGCCACCGCCTCGGCCCGGCTGGAACCCGACAGCGTCTCGGGCTGGAACCTGTTCCTGCAGCTGCAGGGCTTCTGCTTCGCCCCCGACCATGCCGGCCTGACCCACCGGACGGGCGAGGGGCACGCGCATCTTTACCTGAACGGCACCAAGATCGCCCGGCTCTACGGCCCGGCCCGGCATCTCGACGCGCTGGAGCCCGGCGACCGGCTGCGGGTCGAGTTGAACGCCAACAACCACCGGCCGCTGACCGTCTCTGGCCGGCCGCTCGCCGTCGAGCTGACCGTGCCCGACCGCCCGGTCGCCATCCGCGCCGGGGCCGAGGGCCTGCCCGACAGCGCCATCTGCGCGGTACCGTGATGGAGTTCGGCGCCGAGGACCGTGCCGCCCTGGACCGCATCCTGCGCTGGCGCCGCGACGTGCGGCATTTCCGCAAGGATCCGATTCCCGAGCCGCTGCTGGACGCGCTGCGCGCGGCGATGGAACTGGCGCCCTCGGTCGGCAATTCCCGGCCATGGCGGGTGATCCGGGTCGAAAGCCCCGGCCTGCGCGCCGCGATCCGCGCCGATTTCCTGCGCTGCAATGCCGAGGCCGCCACCCGCTACCAGGGCCCGCAGCGGCAGGAATATGACGCGCTGAAGCTGGCGGGGCTGGACCGCGCCCCGGTCTGGCTGGCGGTCCTGACCGAGATCGACCCGGCCGAAGGCCACCATCTGGGCCGCGCCACCATGGCCCGGACGCTGCAGCAATCCACCGCCATGGCGATCCATACGCTGTGGCTGGCGGCGCGGGCGCGCAACCTCGGCCTCGGCATGGTCTCGATCCTCGATCCGGCGCGGATCACCGCCTTGCTGCAGGTGCCGGAAAGCTGGGAGTTCAGCGCGCTGCTCTGTCTGGGCTGGCCGGATTTCACCGACGACACCCCGCTGCTGCACCGCTCGGGCTGGCAGGAAAACACCGCGGCGGACTGGCAACGCCGCTAGCCCCGCCGCATCGGGCGGGGCTGCCCCCGGTTCAGGGCTGCCCTCGGTTCAGGGCTGCGAGGTGGCCGGACCCATGGGCTGGCCGTTGACGGTGACGGGGCCGCCGCCCTCGGGCATCTGGATGTCCCAGACATTCTCGCCGCTGGCGCCGGGCTTGGCCATGGCGCGGGCCATGCGCAGCATCATCAGCGGCTGGCCGGCCTCGTCCGGCGGGGCGGCGGCCAGCGCCGCCTCGACCTTGTCGAGCCCGGTCGCCGAGATCAGCGCCGAGCCGGAGGGCACCGCACCCGGACCGGCCGCGACATCGGCGCGATAGTCGATCCGATAGCCATCGCCCTTGATCTGCGAGGGCGCGAGTGTCAGCGCCGCCTTGCCCTGCGGCAGCAGCGCCGCCTGCACCTGCTTGGGATCCAGCTTGGCAAAGGGATCCTCGGCCGCCAGGTCGACCGCCTCGATCAGCATCTTCGCCGGCGCCGCCAGGTCGAATTCCGAGGCGGTGAAGTCCAGCGTCACCTCTTGCGGCAGGATCGGCGCCACCCAGGAGGGCAGCACGCCCTCGGGCACGCTGAGGCCCGCCAGCGCCACCTGCTCCTGCAAGCGGCCGTCGGCGGTGACCCCGGACATGCCGACCATCAGCCTGGCCGAGGCCAGTCCGAACTCGCCCAGCGGCGTGCCGACCCTGAGATCGCGCAGCGCCGCATCCATCGACAGCTCGTCCCACAGCGGCATGGCCGCGCTGACCCGGTCGCGCAGCGCCTCCTGCGAGCCCTTGATCAGCTCTTCCGAGGGATGGGCGACGAACCAGGCCAGCAGGGACAGCTCGCCCTCGGTGCGGGCGCCGGTGATCTGGCCGCTGCCGTCATAGCCCGGGGCGGTGACCCGGATCTGCACCGGCTCACCGCCCGGAATCATCACGAAGTCCTGCGTCTGCTCCAGCCCTTCGGCGGTGAAGCGCATGGCCTGATCGACGCCGCCGGCCTTGCCCGCCGCGCCGCTCAGGGACATCTCCATCCGCGCGGTGCGCTGGTGATCGCGCGACACGACCTGCGGCTCCTCGGGCATCGGTTCGGGCGCGGCGCCAGCCTCGGGCGCGGGCGGCGGCAGCGGCGGCGCATATTGCACCGAATCGATGACATAATCCGTCATCACCGCCTGCTGCTCGCGGAAGCTCATCAGCGATTCATCCCAGATGCCGGTCGATTCGATCCTGGTCGAGCCCTTCTGCTCGAAGGTCTTCGGCACCACCACCGACCAGCTCAGCACCTGGTCCTCGCTGACGCCCCAGCTGCCGTCGCCATTGTCGGTCAGCCGGTAGGTCAGGGCCGAGATGCTGATCTGCGCCTGCTCGGCGGGAACCTGCGCCAGAAGCGGCGCCGGGTCGATCTTCAGCTCATAGCTTTCCCCCTGCGGGGTGACGCTGACCACCCCCGCGGTGCCGCCGAAATAGGTCTGGAAAACGCCGCGCAGCCGTGCCGCCCCTTCCTCGGTGGCGGGCACCGCCCAGGCCGCCGAGACCGGGCAGATGGCCAGCAGCGCAACAAAGCCTTGTCTCAAAAACATGTCTGAATATTCCTTCGCACTCACTCGTGATCTTCTTGCAGAAAACTCCGCGACGCACAGATGAC
The DNA here is from genome assembly GCF_030388245.1 of Paracoccus sp. TOH. Lineage (NCBI taxonomy): Bacteria > Pseudomonadati > Pseudomonadota > Alphaproteobacteria > Rhodobacterales > Paracoccaceae > Paracoccus > Paracoccus sp. TOH. The sequence continues at coordinate 1,070,235 of NZ_CP098360.1, read as the reverse complement.
AGCAGGCGGGTCTAGAATTCCACCCCCGGCTGCGCCTTGATGCCGTCGCGGAACGGGTGCTTGACCTGCTCCATCTCGGTCACCAGATCGGCCGCCGCGATCAGGTCCGGTTTCGCATTGCGGCCGGTCAGCACCACATGCGTCAGCGGCGGCTTTTCGTCGCGCAGGAAGACCAGCACCTCCTCGAGGTCAAGGTAGTCATAGCGCAGCGCGATGTTGATCTCGTCCAGCAAGACCATGCGGATGGACGGATCGCGGATCAGCGCCTTGGCCTTGTCCCAGCCGGCGCGGGCGGCGGCGATGTCGCGCGCCTTGTCCTGCGTCTCCCAGGTGAAGCCCTCGCCCATGGCGTGGAACTGGCACAGATCGGCGAAATGCCCGGTCAGCAGCCGCCGCTCGCCGGTGTCCCAGCCGCCCTTGATGAACTGCACCACCGCGCAGGGCATGCCATGGGCGATGCAGCGCAGGATCATCCCGAAGCCCGAGGAGGACTTGCCCTTGCCCTTGCCGGTATGGACGATGACCAGCCCCTTCTCGCCCTGCTTGTCCTGCATCATCCGGTCGCGGGCGGCCTTGATCTTCGCCATCTTCTCGGCATGGCGGGCATTGTCGTCGGTCTGCATCGGGCACTCCTTCGCTTGACAAGTCGGGACCGGGCGCGCACAGACAGGGGGCGCTGGTTCCTGTCCTATGACAGGCGAAGAGGGAATGCGACAGGCAACCGCCTGAAAGCAGCCGCCCCCGCGACCGTGACCGGAGAGGTCGCCCCGAGGCCACTGGCGAAAGCCGGGAAGGCGGGGCGGCCGTGGGCCAAGGCCCGAATCCGCAAGCCGGGAGACCTGCCAGCGCAGAAGGATCGACCGGCGGACGGGGTGTTCCCGCTGGGGCTTGGGGCATTCCGTGCCCCTGCGCCCTGCCGCCACAACGGATGAAGGGTGCATGACCGTCACGTTGCATGTTTGCGTCACCTGCCGCGCCGGCCAGCCGGTGCCCGAGGGCGAGCCGGTGCCCGGCGCGCGGCTACATGACGCGCTGACCGCCGAAAGCGCGCCCGACGGCGTGCGCATCGTCCCGGTCGAATGCCTTTCGGCCTGCGCCAGCGGCGCGGCCATCGCGCTCTCGGCGCCGGGCCGCTGGACCTATGTCTATGGCCGCATGTCGGCCGAGGACGCGTCCGAGATCCTGGCCGGCGCCGCCGCCTATGCCGACGCCCCGGACGGCATCGTGCCCTGGCGCGAGCGCGTCACCATTTTCCGCAAGCGCAGCCTCGCGCGCATTCCCCCGATCGGATAACAGATGAGCGACCTGACCAAGACCCCCGTGACCGTCATCACCGGCTTTCTCGGCGCCGGCAAGACCACGCTGATCCGCCACCTGATGCTGAACCCGCAAGGCAAGCGGCTGGCGGTGCTGGTCAATGAATTCGGCACCATGGGCGTCGATGGCGAGATCCTGAAATCCTGCGCCGACGCGAACTGCCCGGCCGAGAACATCATGGAACTGTCGAACGGCTGCATCTGCTGCACCGTCGCCGACGATTTCATCCCGACGCTGGAACGGCTGATGGCGATGCCGGTGAAACCCGACCATATCCTGATCGAGACCTCGGGCCTGGCGCTGCCGAAACCGCTGTTGAAAGCCTTCGACTGGCCGGCGATCCGCTCGCGGATCACCGTGGACGGCGTGATCGCGCTGGCCGATGCCGAGGCGGTGGCCGCCGGCCGCTTTGCCCCCGACGAGGCCGCCGTTCAGGCCCAGCGCGAGGCCGACGACAGCCTCGACCACGAAACGCCCCTGTCCGAGGTATTCGAGGATCAGATCGCCTGTGCCGATATCGTGCTGCTTTCCAAGGCCGATCTGGCCGGCGATGCGGGCCTTGCCGCCGCCCGCGCGGTCATCGAGGCCGAGGCCCCGCGCAAGCTGCCGATCCTGCCCTTGACCGATGGCGTGATCGACCCGCGCGTGATCCTTGGGCTGGGTGCCGCAGCCGAGGACGATCTGGCCGCCCGACCCAGCCATCACGACGGCGCGGACGATCACGAACATGACGATTTCGATTCCGTGGTGATCGAGCTGGCCGAAATCGCCGACCCCGCTGACCTTGCCGCCCGCATCGAGCGGCTGGCCCGCGAACAGAACATCCTGCGGGTCAAGGGCCATGTCGCCGTCGCCGGCAAGCCCATGCGCCTATTGGTGCAGGCGGTGGGCGAACGCGTGCGCCACCAATACGACCGGCCCTGGGGCGCATCGCCCCGCGCCTCGCGCCTTGTGGTGATCGCCGAGCATGACGACATCGACGAGGCCGCGATCCGGGCGGTTCTGGCGGCCTGACGATGCACGTCGTCTTTCGCGAAAGCCGTGGGCTTGAGGAAACCGAGGTCCCGACCGACCCCGGCCAAAGCCCCGCCGATATGGTCGTGCTGTCCTATTCCGACAGCGACCTCGGCGCTTTCGCGGCGGGCTGGCACCGGGCTGCCGGCGGCCTGCCGTCTCTGCGGCTCTGCAATCTCTCGGCGCTGCGGCATCCGGTCTCGGTCGATCAGTATTGCGAGGCGACGCTTTCGGGCGCCAAGGCGGTGCTGGTGCGTCTGATCGGCGGCGAACCCTATTGGCCCTATGGCGTCGCCAGCCTTCAGGACCATGCCCGCAGGCATGGCATCGCGCTGGCCTTTCTGCCTGCCGATGGCCGGCCGGACGCCACACTGGACCGCTTTTCCACGCTGCCGGCGCCACTGCTGCACCGGCTGGCGGCGCTGTGCGACCAGGGCGGCGCGGTCGCGGCGCAGATGGCGCTGGCGGAACTGGCGGGCGCGGCCGGGCTTGCAGCAGCACCGGTCACCGGCCAGCCTGCGATCCCGCAATGGGGGTTCTATGCCCCCGATGCCGGTGTGATCACAAAACCGGCGGCCGGCGCGAGCCCGGTTCTGGTCAGCTTTTACCGCAGCTATCTGACCTCGGCCGATCTGGGCCCGGTGGATGCGACGATCCGGGCGCTGCGGGATGCGGGCTTTGACGCGACCGGGGTTTTCGCTCCCTCGCTCAAGGTTGCGGGCTTTGCGGACTGGCTTGCCCCGCATCTGCCGGGCATGGCGGCCATTCTGAACATGACCGCCTTTTCCGCCCGCGATGATGCCGGCGCGACGCCCTTCGACGGCGCCGATTGCCCGGTGTTCCAGGTGGCGCTGTCCACCGCGCCGCGCGCCCTTTGGGCGGCCGAGGAGCGCGGCCTTTCCGCCGCCGACCTGGCCATGCATGTCGTGCTGCCCGAGGTGGATGGCCGCATCTTCCTGGGCGCGATCAGCTTCAAGGAACCGCAACAGCGCGACCCGGCGCTGCAATTCGCCCGTGCGATCCACGCCCCCGACATGGGCCGCATCGCGGCGGCGGTGGCACGGATCAAGGCATGGCTCGGCCTGCCGGCACCGCGCCGCGCGGTGGTGCTGTCGACCTATCCCGGCAAGACGCATCAACTGGCCCATGCGGTGGGGCTGGACGCGCTGGCATCCTGCGGCGCGATCCTCGGGCTTGCGCATGACGACCTCGGCCACCGGCTCATGGCCGAGCGCATCCACTGGCCGCTCGCGGCCTATCGCAAGGCGCTGGCCCGCCTGCCCCAAAGCCTGCAGGACGACCTGCAGGCGGCATGGGGCGAGCCGCCGGCCGAAGGCTTCGGTTTCGCCGCCATCCGCCACGGCGCCGACCTGATCGCCCTGCAGCCCGAACGCGGCGAGGTGAAGACCCGCGCCGACGATTACCACGACCTGACCCGCACGCCGCGCCACGACTATGTCGCCTTCTACCTCTGGCTGCGGACGCAAGCGGATGCCCTGATCCACATGGGCGCGCATGGCACGCTGGAATGGCTGCCCGGCAAATCCGTGGCGCTGTCGGAGACCTGCTGGCCCGAGGCGCTGCTGGCCGACCTGCCGGTGATCTACCCCTTCATCGTCAACGACCCGGGCGAGGCCGCGCAGGCCAAGCGCCGCCTCTCCGCCGTGACGCTGGGCCACCTGCCGCCGCCGCTGGTCGATTCCGCCATCCCCGGGAATCTGGCGCATCTGGAACGGCTGCTCGACGAATATTCCACCGCCGACGGGCTCGACCCGCGCCGCCGCGACCGGCTGATCGGCGCCATCCGCGACGAGGCCCGCGCCGCCGGGGTCGAGGCCGACCTGGGCCTGCCTCCGGGCGCCGCGGCCTCCGAGGCGATCCCGCTGATCGACCGCTTCCTCTGCGACTTGAAGGACAGCCGCTTCGGCGACGGGCTGCATGTCTATGGCACCGCCGCCGGCGAAACCGCAGGGCTGGCCCGCGCGCTGGCCGGCCGTCGGGTGGCGCCCGGCCCCTCCGGTTCGCCGGCGCGGGGGCGGCAGGACGTGCTGCCGACCGGTCGCAACCTGTTTGCCGTCGATCCGCGCGCCGTGCCCTCGCGCAACGCCCATGCGCAGGGGGTGAAGCTGGCCGAGGAGCTGCTGCGCCGCCACCTGCAGGACCATGGCGACTGGCCGAAAGGCCTGGTCGTGGACCTGTGGGGCAGCGCCACCATGCGCACGGCCGGCGAGGAATTCGCCATGGCCCTGCATCTGGCCGGCCTTGCCCCACGCTGGGACGGCGCCTCGGGCCGAGTCGCGGGCATCGAGATCCTGCCGCTGGCCGAGCTTGGCCGGCCGCGCATCGACGTGACGCTGCGGGTCTCGGGCCTGTTCCGCGACATCTTCCCCGGCCTTGCGCAGCTCTTCGAGACCGGGGCCGAGGCGCTCTCAGCCCGCGACGAAACCCCGGGGGACAATCCCTACCGCAGCCGCGCCCCCCGCGTCTTCGGCCCGAAACCGGGGCTCTACGGCCTCGGCCTGGCCGACCTGGCCGAAACCTTCACCGATCAGGCCCGGCAGGCGGCGGGTGAAGCCTGGCTCGCCGCCTCCTCCCATGCCATCGCCGCCGACGGCCGGATCACCCATCAGCCGCAGGCGATCCGCGACCGGCTGGCGCGGGCCGATGCCTTCGTCCACGCCCAGGACCTGCCGGAATCCGATCTGCTGCTGGCCGGCGACTATGCCGCGCATGAAGCGGGCTTCGCCGCCGCCATGGCCCGCATCGGCGCCCCCGCCCCCGCGCTCTACCACCTCGACGCCACCCGCCCCGGCCAGCCCCGCGCCCGCAGCCTGGCCGAGGAGATCGCCCGCGTCATCCGCGCCCGCGCCGCCAACCCGGCGTGGGCCGACGGCATGATGCGGCACGGCTTCCGCGGCGCGGCCGAGATCGCGGCGACGCTCGACCACATGGCCGCCTTCGCCAATCTGGCCGGGGTGGTGCCCGGGCACCTCTTCGACCTCTATCACGACGCGACGCTGGGCCGGCCCGAGGTCGTGGCCTTTCTGCAGCGCGAAAACCCCGCCGCGCTGGCCGCCATGCGCGCGCTCTTCGCGCAGCTGCTCGCCTCGGGCCTCTGGACCACGCGGCGCAATTCGGTGCTGGCGGAGACATCGCGATGACCTTCGAGATCAGGGGCTGGTGCCCCGGCGCATTGCGGCCGATGGCGTCCGGCGACGGGCTGGTCCTGCGCATCCGCACCCGCAACGGCCGGCTGGAGCCCGGGCAGGCGCAGGCCATCGCCGACCTGTCCTGGAGCCTGGGCAACGGCATGATGGACCTGACCAGCCGCGCCAACCTGCAATTGCGCGGCCTCGACGCCCGGGGACATGGCAAGGCGACCGCCGCGCTCGCCCGCCTCGGCCTGCTCGACGACAGCCCCGAGGCCGAGGCGCGGCGCAACGTGATCCTGTCACCCTTCGCGCCCCAGGACGGCACGGCCTGGCAAGCGGCCGAGGCCATCGCCCGGGCGATGACCGCGCCCGACGCGCCGCAGGTGCCCGGCAAGTTCGGCTTCGCCGTCGATGCCGACCCGCCGGTGCTGGCCGGGACGCCCGCGGACATCCGCCTGCGCCCCCAGGCCGAGGGCTGGCTGATCCTGCCCGATGGCGGCGACTGGGCGCTGACGGCCCGGGACGCCGCCCAGGCCGCCGGCCGCGCCGTGGAACTGGCGCGCTGGTTCACGCAGGGCGGCGTCCGGGACGGCCGCGGCCGGATGCGCGACCACCTGCGCCGCAGCCCCGCCGCGCCCCCCGGCGCGATTCCGCTCCCGCCTTCTCTGTTGTCCAAATACCCATGCGACCGCGCCGCCGGGCCCGCCAGCGCCGATCCGGCCGGACCCGGCCCGGCGCCGAACGGCTGGCTGCTGGGCTTCGCCTTCGGCCAGATCACCGCCCGGCAACTGACCGAGGCCGCCGCCCTTGGCCCCCTGCGCCTCACCCCGTGGCGGGCGCTGCTGATCGAAAGCGCCAGCCGCCCGCAGATCGGCGGCGCCATCCTCGACCCCAGCGACCCGCTCCTGCGCGTCCATGCCTGCACCGGCGCCCCCGGCTGCCCGCAGGCTTTGGCCGATGTCCGGGCGCTGGCACGCCGGCTGGCGCCGCACCTCGCCCCCGGCCGAAGCCTGCATGTCAGCGGCTGCGCCAAGGGCTGCGCGCATCAGGGCGCGGCCTCGGCGACGCTGGTCGCGACCGGCCCCGACCGCTTCGACCTGATCCGGGACGGCCGGCCCGGCGATTCCGTCGGGCTGGCCGGGCTCGCGCCGGACCGCATCCCACCCCTTCTCCGATAGCCGCCCCAGGAAACCCCGATGCTGCACCGATACGAAACCGACGGCGCCCGGATCTACGCGCAGTCCTTCGCCACCATCCGCGCCGAGGCCGACCTGGCCCGCTTCACCGCCCAGGAAGAGCCGGTGGTGGTGCGCATGATCCACGCCGCCGGGCTGGTGGGGCTGGAACGCGACGTGATCTTCTCGGCCGGCATGGCCATCGCGGCGCGTCAGGCGCTGGAAGACGGCGCGCCGATCCTCTGCGATGCGCGCATGGTCAGCGAGGGCATCACCCGCTCCCGCCTGCCCGCCGCGAACCGGGTCATCTGCACGCTGAACGACCCGCGCGTGCCGGATCTGGCGGCGCAGATGGGCAACACCCGCAGCGCCGCGGCGCTGGAGCTGTGGCGCGACGACCTCGCCGGCAGCGTGGTCGCCATCGGCAATGCGCCGACAGCGCTGTTCCACCTGCTGAACATGCTGCAGGATCCCGCCTGTCCGCGCCCCGCCGCGATCATCGGCTGTCCGGTGGGCTTCGTCGGCGCGGCGGAATCCAAGGCGGCGCTGATCGACGCCCCGCCCGTCCCGGCGCTGGTGGTGCGCGGCCGGCTGGGCGGCTCGGCCATCACCGTCGCCGCCGTCAACGCGCTGGCCAGCCGGAAGGAATGACCATGGGCCCCCAAACCGGAAAGATCATCTGCGCCGGCCTTGGTCCCGGCGATCCCGACCTGATCTCGGTCCGCGCCGAACGCGCCATCCGCAATGCGCGGCAGATCGCCTATTTCCGCAAGAAGGGCCGCGCCGGCCAGGCCCGCCGCATCGTCGCCGATCTGCTGGCCCCGGACGCGGTCGAACACGCGATGGAATATCCGGTCACCACCGAGATCCCCTTCGACAGCCCGGAATACAACCGGCTGCTCTCGGCCTTCTACGACGATTGGACCGCGCGGCTGGCGCGGCTGGCCACCGACAGCAACGTGGTGGTGCTGTGCGAGGGCGACCCGCTGTTCTACGGCTCGTTCATGCATCTGCACGCCCGGCTGCAAGGCATCGTCCCGGTCGAGATCATCCCCGGCATTCCCGGCATGACCGGCTGCTGGAACGCCATCGGCCAGCCGATGACCTGGGGCGACGACGCCATGACGGTGCTGATGGGCACCCTGCCCGAGGCCGAGCTGGCCCGCCACATGCGCACCGCCGATGCGGTGGTGGTGATGAAGACCGGCCGCAACCTGCCGAAGATCGCCCGCGCGCTGGCCTCGGCCGGGCGCATGGCCGACGCTTGGCTGGTCGAGCGCGGCACCATGCCCAACCAGCGCGTGACCCCCTTGGCGCAGGCCGATCTGGCGGCCTGCCCCTATTTCGCCACCGTGCTGGTGCATGGCAACGGCCGCCGGCCGCGGTCCGATGCTGCCGCGGATGCCGCCGAATGACGGGCTGGGTCGCGGTGGCGGGCCTTGGCCCGGGCGCGGAGGCGCTGGTCACCCCCGAGGTGCAGGCGGCGCTGGCCGAGGCGACCGACGTGGTGGGCTACATCCCCTATGTCGCCCGCGTCGCCCCGCGCGCGGGGCTGGTGCTGCACCCATCGGACAACCGGGTCGAGCTGGAGCGCGCCCGCCTCGCGCTGGATCTGGCGGCGCGGGGGCGGCGGGTGGTGGTGGTCTCCTCGGGCGATCCGGGGGTCTTCGCCATGGCCTCGGCGCTGTTCGAGGCGCTGGAGGGGCGCGGCGAGACGCCCGAGATCCGCATCCTGCCCGGCATCACCGCCATGCTGGCCGCCGCCGCCCGGATCGGCGCGCCGCTGGGCCACGACTTCTGCGCCATCAACCTGTCGGACAACCTGAAGCCCTGGGCGCTGATCGAAAAGCGCCTGCGCCTGGCGGCCGAGGCGGATTTCGCCATGGCCTTCTACAACCCGCGCTCGAAATCCCGGCCCGAGGGTTTCGCCCGCGCGCTGCAGATCCTGCGCGAATGCTGTGGGCCGGAGCGGCCGATCTGTTTCGCCCGCGCCGTCTCGACCCCCGACGAGGCGATCCGCACCGTCACCCTGGCCGAAGCCCGGCCCGAGATGGCCGATATGCGCAGCGTCGTCATCCTGGGCAACAGCGCCACCCGCCGGGTCGGGCCCTGGGTCTATACGCCGCGATCCGCGCCATGAAGCCAGGCCATCACCTCGGCCGGCGTGGCGACGACGCGGCGCAGCGGCAGCACCGGCCGGTCGATCATCACCACCGGCAGGGCCAGTTCGCGCGCCGCGGCCAGCTTGGCCTCGGCGGCATGGCCGCCGGCATTCTTGGCCACGACATGGGCGATGGCGTGGCGGCGCATCAGCGCCATGTCGCCCGCGACGGTGAACGGCCCGCGCGAGACGATCAGCGTCGCGTCGCGCAGCGGATGCGCCGCCACCTCGGCAAAACGCAGCATCCAGACGTGGTTCAGCCCGGTGAAGGGCTGCAGGTTCTGCCGCCCGATGGCCAGAAACACCGCCGAGCCGTCGCCGGGCAACGAGCGGGCGGCAGCCTCGTAATCGGCGACATGCACCCAGCGGTCGCCGGGCCGCGCGATCCATGGCGGCCGCTCCAGCGCGATCAGCGGCGTGCCGGTGCCGGCGCAGGCGGCGATGGCGTTGCGGCTCATGCCCCCGGCAAAGGGGTGGGTGGCATCGACGACATGGCTGATGCGCTTGGCCCGCAGGTAATCGGCCAGCCCTTCGGGCCCGCCGAAGCCGCCGATGCGGGTGGGCAGCGGCTGCGCCAGCGGGTTGGCGGTGCGGCCGGCATAGGAATAGACCGCGTCCAGCCCGGCCTCGGCCAGCGCGCGGGCCATGGCCCCCGCCTCGGTGGTGCCGCCCAGCAGAAGGATGCGCGTCATGCCTGATCCCTGGCTTTCCATCATCGGTCTGGGCGAAGATGGCCTCGCCGGCCTGCCGCCTGCAAGCCGCGATGCGCTGGATCGGGCGGAAATCGTCTTCGGCGCGCCGCGGCATCTGGCGCTGGCCGGCATCGCGGGGCCGCGGGGCCGGGAATGGCCGGTGCCCTTCAGCCTGGACCCGCTGCCGGCCCTGCGCGGGCAGCACGTCGCGGCGCTGGTCTCGGGCGATCCGTTCTGGCACGGCGCCGGCGGCAGCATCGCCGCGCGGCTTGCCCCCGGCGAATGGCGGGCCTTTCCGGCGCCCGGCACGTTTTCGCTGGCCGCCGCAAGGCTGGGCTGGCGGCTGGAGGAGGTGGCCTGCCTCGGCCTGCACGCCGCGCCCTTCGCCCGGCTGCGCCCGGTGATGGCGCGGGGCGCGCGGGCAATCTGCCTGCTGCGCGACGGCGCCGCCCCGGCCGCCCTGGCGCAATGGCTGGCAGCGCAGGGGCTGGGCGCGACGCGCATGGTGGTGCTCGAGGCGCTTGGCGGCCCGCGCGAACGCATCCGCGAGACGCGGGCGGACGACGACTTCGCGCTGGACTGCGCGGCCCCGGTCGCGGTGGCGCTGGACGGGGCGAAGCTGCCGCCGGGCGCCGGCCTGCCGCGCGGCTTCGGCCTGCCCGACGACAGCTTCGCCCATGACGGCCAGATCACCCGCCGCGCCGTCCGGGCGATGACGCTGGCGGCGCTGGGGCCGCGCGCGGGCGAGATGCTTTGGGACATCGGCGGCGGCTCGGGTTCGGTCGGCGTCGAATGGTGCCTGAACGGCGGCCGGGCGGTGACGCTGGAGCCCCGCGCCGACCGCATCGCCAATATCGCCGCCAATATCGACGCTTTCGGGCTGGCGGGTTGGATGCGCGCCGTTCACGGCGCTGCCCCCGGGGCGCTGGCCGATCTGCCACCCCCCGACGCCATCTTCATCGGCGGCGGCGCAAGCGCCGCCGTGATCGACGCCCTGCCCCCGGCCCGGCTGGTGGCCAACGCGGTGACGCTGGAGACCGAGGCGCTGCTGGTCGCCCTTCACGCCGCGCGCGGCGGCAGCCTGACCCGCATCGCGCTGGAAGAGGCCGCGCCGCTTGGCCGGATGCGCGGCTGGACCCCGGCGCGCAGCGTCACGCAATGGAGCTGGCCATGAGGGTGGCGGGCATCGGCTTTCGCCGGGCGGCAAGCCTTGCCTCGCTGGCCGACGCGCTGGCCCGCGCCGGGGCGGCCGAAGCGCTGGCGACCAGCCCGGCCAAGGCGCAGGCGCCGGTGATCCGGGCGCTGGCGGCGCGGACCGGCCTGCCGCTGCTGGCCGTCGAGATCGCCGGCATCGCCACCCCCACCCGATCGCCGCGCATCCTGACGCGCCACGGCACCGGCTCGCTGGCCGAGGCCGCCGCCCTGGCGGCGCTTGGCCCCGGGGCGCGCATCGTCGCGCCGCGCGTCATCTCGCAAGACGGCATGGCCACCGCCGCCATCGCAGAAGGAGACCCCGCATGACCGTCCATTTCATCGGCGCCGGCCCCGGCGCGGCCGACCTGATCACCCTGCGCGGCCGCGACCTGATCGCCGCCTCGCCGGTCTGCCTCTATGCCGGCTCGCTGGTGCCTCAGGCGCTGCTGTCGCATTGCCCGCCCGGCGCGCGGATCGTGAACACCGCGCCCCTGGATCTCGACCAGATCATCGCCGAGATCGCCGCCGCGCATCGGGCGGGCCAGGACGTGGCGCGGCTGCATTCGGGCGACCTGTCGGTCTGGTCGGCCATGGCCGAGCAATTGCGGCGGCTGCGCGAGCTCGGCATCCCCTATGACGTGACGCCGGGCGTGCCGTCCTTTGCGGCGGCGGCGGCGGCGCTGGGGGCGGAACTGACCCTGCCGGGCGTCGCGCAATCGGTGGTGCTGACCCGCACCTCGGGCCGCGCCTCCGCGATGCCCGAGGGCGAAACCCTGGCGAATTTCGCCGCCACCGGCGCCACGCTGGCCATCCACCTGTCGGTGCATGTGTTGGACCGGGTGCAGGCGGAACTGATCCCGCATTACGGCGCCGATTGCCCGGTCGCGGTGGTGTTCCGGGCCAGCTGGCCCGACCAGCGCATCATCCGCGCCACGCTGGGCGGGCTGGACCCCGGCATCGGCGAAGGCGAGCGCACGGCGCTGATCCTGGTCGGCCGGGCGCTGGCGGCCCAAGGCTTCGAGGAAAGCCGCCTCTATGCCGGCGATTACGACCGCCGCTTCCGCCCGGTCGGCACCGAGCCCCGGTTCCCGGAATGAAGGGGCTGATCGTCAGCGCCCCGGCCTCGGGGTCCGGCAAGACCACGGTCACGCTGGGGCTGATCGCGGCCCTGCGGGCGCGCGGGCTGGTGGTGCAGCCGTTCAAGAGCGGGCCGGACTATATCGACCCCGCCTTTCACCGCGCCGCGGCCGGGCGCGAATCGTTCAACCTTGACAGCTGGGCCATGGGCCGGGCGCAGATCGCGCATCTGATCGGCGCGGCGGGCGGCGCGGATATCGCGCTGGCCGAGGGCTCGATGGGGCTTTTCGACGGCGTGGCGCGGGCGGGCGGCTGCGGCAACGGCGCCAGCGCCGACATCGCCGCGCTGACCGGCTGGCCGGTGCTGCTGGTCATGGATTGCAAGGGGCAGGCGCAATCCGCCGCCGCCGTGGCACTGGGCTTCCGCGAGATGCGGCGCGACGTGCCTCTGGCCGGCGTGGTGCTGAACCGCGTCGCCTCGGCCCGACACGAGGCGCTGATGCGGCAGGCTTTCGACCAGCTTGCCATCCCGGTGCTGGGCGTGCTGCCGCGCGAGGCCGGGATCGAGTTGCCCGAGCGGCATCTGGGCCTGGTGCAGGCGCAGGAACATGCCGCGCTTGGGGCGCTGCTGACGGCGGCGGGCGCGACGGCGGCGCGGCATCTGGACTTGGATGCCATCGTCGCCGCGGCGGCGGGGGGGATCGCGGCGGAACCCTTCCGCCCGCTGCCGCCGCCGGCGGACCGCATCGCGCTGGCGCAGGACGACGCCTTTTCCTTCGTCTATCCGCATCTGCTTGCCGGCTGGCGGGCGGCGGGGGCAACGATCCTGCCCTTCTCGCCGCTGGCCGATCAGGCGCCGGACGACAGCGCCGGGGCCTGCTGGCTGCCCGGCGGCTATCCCGAACTGCACGCAGGCCGGCTGGCCGCGGCCGACCGCTTCCGCGACGGGCTGCGGCGCTTTGCCGAAACCCGGCCGGTGCATGGCGAATGCGGCGGCTACATGGCGATGGGCGCCGGGCTGGTCGATGCCCGGGGCACCCGCCACGAAATGGCCGGGCTTCTGGGGCTGGAGACCAGCTACGCCCAGCGGCGGATGCATCTGGGCTATCGCCGCGCCGAACCGCTGGCCGGGCTTTATCGCCAGCCGCTGGCCGGGCACGAGTTCCATTACGCCACCATCCTGGCCCAGCCCGACGAGCCGCTGGCCCGCGTCGCCGACGCCAATGGCGATGCGGTGCCCGAAACCGGCTCGCGCCGCGGTCCGGCCACCGGCAGCTTCTTCCACCTGATCGGAGCCGCGCCATGATCGCGCTTGCGCTGATCGGCATCGGCACCGGCAGTCCCGGCCACCTGACGCGCGAGGCCGTCGCCGCCATGGCGGATGCCGACCTGATCCTGATCCCCTCGAAGGGCGAGGACAAGGCCGACCTGGCCGATCTGCGCCGGGCGCTTTGTCAGCAGGTGCTGGCCAGCCCGCCGCCGCTGGCGGTCTTCGACATGCCGGCGCGCGACGTCTCGGACGGCTATCGCCACGGGGTCGAGGCCTGGCACGACGCCATCGCCGCAAGATGGGAACAGGTGATCCGCGCCCATGGCGCCATCCGCCCGGCGCTGCTGGTCTGGGGCGATCCATCGCTTTACGACAGCACGCTGCGCATCGCGGAACGGGTGGCACGCCGCCTGCCGCTGAGCCTGCGGGTGATCCCCGGCATCACCGCGATCCAGGCGCTTTGCGCCGCCCATGCCATGCCGCTGAACGCGGTGGCGGCGCCGGTGCTGATCACCACCGGCCGCCAGATCCGCGACCATGGCTGGCCCGAGGCCGTGGACCGGCTGGTGGTCATGCTGGACGGGGAATGCTCGTTCCAGAACCTCGATGCGCAGGAGGGACTGCATATCTGGTGGGGCGCATTCCTGGGCATGCCGCAGCAGATCCTGATCCGGGGCCCGCTGCCCGCGGTCGCCGGCCGCATCCTGGACACCCGCGCCCGCGCCCGCGCCGAGCATGGCTGGATCATGGACATCTATCTGCTGGACCGATGCCGGTCACGCTGACCCTGCCGCCGGGCCGGGCGGCCGATGCGCTGGCCGAGGCGTTGCGCGCGCTTGGCCCGCACATCGCCCTGCGCCGCGCCGCCCTGCGGGCGCGGGACGCGCGGCCGCTGCTGATGGCGCTGCAGGCGCCGGGGCGCGGCGCCTATCTGTTCCACGGCCTGCGCCCCGAGGATGTCTCGGACATCGCGGCGACGATCCGCGCCTATCTGGCGGCGCCGAACGGCTGGATCGGCGATGCCCGGCCCTGCGGCCGGCTGCGCTTCTGCCTGAAGCTGCGCATCCCGGCGGGCTGAAAAAGCCGCCGTCCATGCCGCGTGGAGGGAGGAGACGCGGCATGAACGGCGGTCACTGCCTTGCAGGCCCCGTGCGGCGCGGGGCTGACGGGGGATGCGGCCCCGTCGGCTTCAGCTTGCGCCCGCTGCCCGGCAGGGCGCAAGAGCCGCGTGCCCATCGGACGGCCCCGGGGGGATTCTGCCCAAATCCTGGCCAGACCGGCCCGGCGTCGGCGCCAAAAAGCGCAAGCCGGGAAACGGTCGAGCTGGCCGGAAAAATCCCGCCAACACGGGGGTTTCACGAAAACGGCATCGGCCGGTGCGTTGGCAGATTGGGCGGGCTGTGCAACTCTGTGCGGGCGCGAATCCCGATTGCAGCTCCATGCCACATCAAAGGAATGACGACATGCGCTTGATTCTTGCCGCCGCCGCCCTTGCCACGGTCCCGCTGGCTTCGCTTGCACAGGAAGATCCGATCCATCAGGCCATCGAGGCCCGCCATGGCTTCTACCAGATGCTGGCGATCAACATGGGCACGCTTTCCGGCATGGCCAAGGGCGAAATCGCCTATGACGAGGCTGCGGCCAGTCGCGCCGCCGCCAATATCGAGGCGCTGACCCATTACGACCTGTCCAGCCTGTTCATCGAGGGCAGCAGCTCGGCCGATGCCAAGGACAGCGCCGCCAAGCCCGCCATCTGGACCGATCTCGAAGCGTTCCGCGCCAAGTTCGCCGGGTTGCAGGAGGCCGCGACCGGTGCCGCCGATGCGGTCAAGGGCGGGGCCGAGAATGTCGCGCCGGTGGTCCAGAAGCTGGGTGGGGCCTGCAAGGCCTGTCATGACAATTACCGCGAGAAAAGCTGATGACCGGGCGCGGCCCGGTGCAGGAGGTCCGGCTGTGGGATCCGCTGCTGCGCGGGTTCCACTGGCTGCTGGCCTTCTTCGTGATTCTCGGTTGGTGTCTTGGCCAGTTCGGGCCGGCCAAGATGACCCTGCATTTCTGGTGCGGCTATGTCGTGGCCGGGCTGCTGGTCTTCCGGCTGGTCTGGGGCCTGGTCGGGCCGGCCCCGGCGCGGTTCTCGCATTTCCTCCGCGGGCCGGGCGCCGTCGCCGGCTACGTGCGCGGCCTGTTCCTGCGCGAACCCAGCTACTGGCCGGGCCACAATCCGCTGGGGGCGCTGGCGGTCATCGCCCTGCTGGCGCTGCTGGCGGCGCAGGTCAGCAGCGGCCTGATCTCGGATCCCGACGACTATATCAATGTCGGCCCGCTGGCCTCGTATGTCAGCAGCGCCACGCGGACCAGGGCGGTGGGCTGGCACGAACTGGGCGCCTCGCTGATCCTGGTGCTGGCGCTGCTGCATGTCGCGGTGATCCTGTTCTATCGCTTCTGGAAGCGCGAGGATCTGGTGCGGCCGATGATCACCGGCCGCAAACAGGTGCGTGAGGACTAGGCGGCGGAATTGATCGAATCGTCCCCGCATGTCAGGCTGGGACATGCCGGGCCTGCACCCTGGCCTGTCCGGCATGCCTGAACCGCAGGAAGGAGCCGATGATGATCAGCAAGACCGTCGCGCTGGCGCTGGCGCTTTCGATGGCCGCAGTCCCCGCGCTTGCGGACTGCCCCGGCCACAAGAAGATGTCCAACGACCAGACCGCGACCACCATGCCGGTCGAACGCCCGGCCACGCCGCCAAGCACCAACAGCTAGCGCAAAGGGCGGGATGCGACCCGCCCTTTTTCAGTTGAAGCGATTGTCGCGCGGAAAGCCGCGCGGCGCCATGTAGCCCGCCCCTGCCCGCTTGCCCAGCCATTCGGTCAGGTCGGGTTCGCTGCGCGTCCGGCCGCCGGATTCCTGCCAGCGCAGCCCCTCGGCCAGGGTGACGCAGATCGCATCCGACAGCCCGCCATCCTTGTATTTCTGCAGCCGCACGCCCTTGCCGCGCGCCATTTCCGGCAGTTCCGACAACGGGAAGACCAGCAGCTTGCGGTTCTGCCCGACCACGGCGACATGATCGCCGGTCACGCGGCGGCACAGCGCCGCCTCGCCGTTCAGCACCTGCTTGCCGGCGCGGGTCTGCGCCAGGATGTCGGCGCCGGCGACGATGAACCCGTCCCCGGCCTTCGAGGCGACCAGATACCGCTCGCCCTCGCGCCAGGGGAAAAGGTCGATCACCGCGGCATCGTTCGGCAGGTCGATCATCAGCCGCAACGGCTCGCCCATGCCGCGGCCGCCGGGCAGGTTGTTCGCCGGCAGGGTATAGAAGCGGCCGTTGGCGGCATAGACCATCAGCTTGTCGGTGGTCTCGGCATGGATGGCCATGAACGGGCCGTCGCCGTCCTTGAACTTGACCTCGGCATCCAGCGGCTGGTGGCCCTTCATGGCGCGGATCCAGCCCATTTTCGACAGGATCACCGTGATCGGCTCGCGCTCGATCATCGCATCCATGTCGATCTCGGCCACCTCGCCGGCCTCGCCGATCTCGGTGCGGCGCAGGCCGCCGGGGGCGGATTTGCCGAACCGGGCCCGGGTCTCGCGCAGCTCATCGGCGATCTTCGCCCATTGCGCGCCCTCGTCGGCCAGCATGGCCATCAGCTCGACGCGCTCGGCGGTCAGCTTCTCGTGCTCGGCGCGCAGTTCGATTTCCTCGAGCTTGCGCAGCGCGCGCAGGCGCATGTTCAGGATCGCTTCGACCTGCACCTCGGTCAGGCCGAACTCGGCGATCATCACCGCCTTGGGATCGTCCTCGTGGCGGATGATCTCGATCACCCGGTCGAGGTTCAGGAAGGCGATCATGTAGCCTTCCAGCACCTCGAGCCGCGCCGCGATCTTGTCGAGCCGGTGGTTCGAGCGCCGCACCAGCACCTCGCGCCGGTGGTCGAGAAAGGCGCGCAGCACCTCTTTCAGAGAGCAGACCTTGGGCACGCGGCCGTCGATCAGCACGTTCATGTTCAGGCCGAATCGCACCTCCAGATCCGAAACCCGGAACAGCGCCGCCATCAACTGCTCGGCATCGACGGCGCGGGTGCGCGGCTCCAGCACGATGCGGATGTCCTCGGCCGATTCGTCGCGCACATCGGCCAGGATCGGCACCTTCTTCAATTGGATGACCTCGGCCAGCCGCTCGATCAGTTTGGATTTCTGCACCTGGTAGGGGATCTCGGTGACGACGACCTGCCACTGGCCGCGGCCCAGATCCTCGACCGACCAGCGCGCCCGCAGCCGCAGGCTGCCGCGGCCGGTCCGGTAGGCCTCGGCGATGGTCTCGCGCGATTCGACCAGCACGCCGCCGGTCGGGAAGTCCGGCCCCGGCATGATGCTGACCAGCGTGTCGTCGCGGGCATCCGGCGCCTTGATCAGATGCAGGCAGGCGTCGATGACCTCGTGCAGGTTGTGCGGCGGCACGTTGGTCGCCATGCCGACCGCGATGCCGCTCGCGCCGTTGCACAAAAGGTTCGGGAAGGCCGCCGGCAGCACGATGGGCTCTTCCAGCGTGCCGTCATAGTTCGGGCGGAAATCGACGGCGTCCTCGGCCAGCCCCTCCATCAGCGCCTCGGCGGCGGCGGTCAGGCGGGCCTCGGTATAGCGGCTGGCGGCGGGGTTGTCGCCGTCGATATTGCCGAAATTGCCCTGCCCGTCGACCAGCGGGTAGCGCATGGCGAAGGGCTGCGCCAGCCGCGCCATCGCGTAATAGATCGCCGCGTCGCCATGCGGGTGATAGTTGCCCATCACGTCGCCGCTGATCTTCGCCGATTTGCGGAACGCGCCGCTGGGCGACAGCCGCAGCTCGCGCATGGCGAACAGGATGCGGCGATGCACCGGCTTCAGCCCGTCGCGCGCATCCGGCAGCGCCCGGTTCATGATCGTCGACAGCGCATAGGTCAGGTAGCGCTCGCCGATGGCGCGCGACAGCGGCTCGGAGCTGGTCTGATCCGCATGGGGATCGGGAATGTTCGGGTCGTCGGACATGGCCGATTGAATAGGCCCGCGCGCCGCGCCGGTCCAGCCGGAAATGCGCGGCTTGCGCAAGGCCCGGCCATGGCGCAGAACCGCCCGGCAAGGAGGCGCGCATGAAGACCGTTCTGATCACCGGCTGTTCCTCGGGCATCGGGCTGGACGCGGCACGGCACATGCGCGGGCGCGGCTGGCGCGTCATCGCCACCTGCCGCAAGCCCGAGGATATCGAGGCCCGCCGCGCCGAAGGCTTCGACACCCTGCCGCTGGAACTGGGCTGCGACGACAGCGTCGCCCGCTGCGCCGAAGCCGCGCTGGCGCTGGGGCGCATCGACGCGCTGGTCAACAACGCCGCCTTCGCCATCCCCGGCGCCGCCGAGGATCTGCCGCGCGGCGCATTGCGGGCGATCTTCGAGGCGAACCTGTTCGGTACCCATGATCTGACCCGCCGGCTGATCCCGCATTTCCGCGCCCATGGCGGGCGGGTGGTGAACATCAGCTCGGTCCTGGGCCTGATCGGCATCCCCTGGCGCGGCGCCTATGTGGCGACGAAATTCGCGCTGGAGGGGCTGACCGACGTGCTGCGCGTCGAGATGGCCGATACCGGGGTGAAATTCATCCTGATCGAGCCCGGCCCGATCGGCACCCGGATCCGCCAGAACTCCATCCCGCATTTCGAGACCTGGATCGACTGGCGGGCCAGCCCGCGCGCCGAGCAATACCGCCGCACGCTGCTCGGACGCCTCTACGAACCGGCGGCCAAGAAGGACCGCTTCGAGCTGCCGCCGGCGGCCGTCAGCGCCCGCATCGCCCAGGCGCTGGAAAGCCCGCGCCCGCGGCCGCGCTATTACGTCACCACGCCGACCCATGTCTCGGGCATCGGGCGGCGGCTTCTTTCCACGCGCGCTCTGGACTGGTTCGCGCGCCGCAGCTAGGCTCTGCGCCGAAAGGGTCCGTCCATGCATGACAAACCGCTGTTCTACCTGCTCGCGATCTGCTGCCTTGCGGTGGTGGTGATCCTGGCCACCGGCATCGGCGGCTTCGCGCGCGGCGGCGAATTCAACCGCAAGCACGGCAACCGCATGATGCGCTGGCGCATCATCGCCCAGGCGATCGCCATCGCGGTCTTCCTGCTGTATCTCTGGGTCAGGAGCAACTGATGGTCGTTCTGAACAAGATCTACACCCGCACCGGCGACAAGGGCGAAACCGCGCTGTCGAATGGCGAGCGTGTGCCCAAGCACGCCCTGCGGGTCGAGGCTTACGGCACGGTGGACGAGCTCAACGCCACGCTGGGCCTTGCCCGCCTGCATGCCGCGGACCAGATCGCGGCGCGCATCGCGGTGATCCAGAACGACCTGTTCGACCTTGGCGCCGATCTGTCGCGCCCGCGCATGGAGGAGGACGCCGAGGCGCCCTATCCGGTGCTGCGCATCATCGACGCCCAGGTCGAGCGGCTGGAATCGGAAATCGACGCGATGAATGCCGGGCTTTCGGCGCTGCGCAGCTTCATCCTGCCGGGTGGCTCGGCGCTGTCGGCGCATCTGCACCTGTCGCGCACCGTGGCGCGGCGGGCCGAGCGCGCCGCCGTGGCGCTGGCGGCGGCCGAGGATGCGAATCCCGCCGCGGTGAAATATCTCAACCGCCTGTCGGACTGGCTGTTCGTGGCGGGGCGCGTCGCCAATGAAAACGGCGCGCAGGACATCCTGTGGGTGCCAGGAGCCAGCCGTTAGCGACAACATGGCGGAATGGAAACGTTACGACGCGTTCCGGTCGTTTTTTCCCTGTCAATGCCGCCGATGGCCCGCTAACAAACCCTCCGAACAGGTGACGCAACCAAAGGGGAGAGGCCGATGAAGGTTCTCGTGCCAGTGAAGCGCGTGATCGACTACAACGTGAAGGCGCGCGTTAAGGCGGACGGAACGGGTGTTGATCTTGCGAACGTGAAGATGTCGATGAACCCGTTCGACGAGATCGCGGTCGAGGAGGCGATCCGTCTGAAGGAGGCCGGCAAGGCCGAGGAGGTGATCGCGGTCTCGATCGGCGTGAAGCAAGCGGCCGAGACGCTGCGCACCGCGCTGGCGATGGGCGCCGACCGCGCCATTCTGGTGGTGGCCGCCGAGGACGTGCAGCAGGACATCGAGCCGCTGGCGGTGGCGAAGATCCTCGCCGCGGTGGCGAAAGCCGAGGGCACCGAGCTGATCATCGCCGGCAAGCAGGCGATCGACAACGACATGAACGCCACCGGCCAGATGCTGGCGGCGATCCTGGGCTGGGCGCAGGCCACCTTCGCCTCGAAGCTGGAACTCGACGGCGGCAAGGCCAAGGTCACGCGCGAGGTCGACGGCGGGTTGCAGACCATCGAGGTCGCGCTGCCGGCGGTGGTCACCGCCGACCTGCGCCTGAACGAGCCGCGCTACGCCTCGCTGCCGAACATCATGAAGGCCAAGAAGAAGCCGCTCGATGAGAAGACCGCCGCTGATTACGGCGTCGACGTCGCGCCGCGTCTCGAGGTGGTCTCGGTGCGCGAGCCCGAGGGCCGCAAGGCCGGCATCAAGGTCGGCTCGGTGGACGAGCTGGTGGGCAAGCTGAAAGAAGCGGGGGTGATCTGATGGCTGTTCTGCTGCTTGGCGAAGTCACGAATGGCGAGCTGAACCGCGACGCGACGGCGAAGGCGGTGCAGGCGGTCAAGGCCTTGGGCGATGTGACGGTGCTCTGCGCCGGCGCGCAGGCCAAGGCCGCCGCCGAGGAGGCCGCGACGATCGCCGGCGTCGCGAAGGTGCTGGTGGCCGAGGCGCCGCTCTACGGCCACCGCCTGGCCGAGCCGACCGCGGCGCTGATCGTCGGCCTGGCCGGCGATTACAGCCACATCGCCGCGCCGGCGACCACCGATGCCAAGAACGTCATGCCCCGCGTCGCGGCGCTTCTCGACGTGATGGTGCTGTCGGATGTCTCGGCCATCCTCGACGCCGACACGTTCGAGCGGCCGATCTATGCCGGCAACGCCATCCAGACCGTGAAGTCGAAGGACGCCAAGAAGGTCTTCACCATCCGCACCGCCAGCTTCGACGCCGCCCCCGAGGGCGGTTCGGCCAGCGTGACCGAGACCGCCGCCGCCACCGATCCCGGCCTGTCGGCCTGGGTCGGCGACGAGGTGGCCGAGAGCGACCGTCCCGAGCTGACCTCGGCCAAGCGCGTGGTCTCGGGCGGCCGCGGCCTCGGCTCGAAGGAGAGCTTCGCGATCATCGAAGAGCTGGCCGACAAGCTGGGCGCCGCGGTGGGCGCCTCGCGCGCTGCGGTCGACTCGGGCTATGCGCCGAACGACTGGCAGGTCGGCCAGACCGGCAAGGTCGTCGCCCCCGAGCTTTACGTCGCGGTGGGCATCTCGGGCGCGATCCAGCACCTGGCCGGGATGAAGGACAGCAAGGTCATCGTCGCCATCAACAAGGACGAGGAGGCGCCGATCTTCCAGATCGCCGATTACGGCCTCGTCGGCGATCTGTTCTCCGTCGTCCCGGAACTGACCGGCAAGCTCTGAGGGCTTTCACCGTTTCCCAAATACCCCGGGGGGCGCGTCCCGGGGGCCCCGTCGCGGGGCCACCGGAACGCGGGGGGCAGCGCCCCCAACCGCCCGAAACATATCCCGAAAACCGCCCGGCCGCTCGCCGGGCGGTTTTTACATTGAACCTTCGGGACGCTTGCGCCTATCGTCCCGACTGACCGACAAAAGGATGAGGTTCATGGCGATTCAATCGGTGGGCGTGATCGGCGCCGGGCAGATGGGCAACGGCATAGCGCATGTCTTCGCGCTGGCGGGGTATAACGTGCTGATGACCGACATCTCGCGCGAGGCGCTGGACAAGGCGCTGACGCAGATCGACCACAACCTCGACCGTCAGGTCAGCCGCGGCAAGATCTCGGCCGAGGACAAGGATGCGGCGATGAAACGCATCAGCACCACCATGGCCCTGGCGGATCTGGGCAAGACCGACCTGGTCATCGAGGCCGCCACCGAGCGCGAGACCGTCAAGCAGGCGATCTTCGAGGATCTGCTGCCGCATCTGAAGCCGGAAACCATCCTGACCTCGAACACCTCCTCGATCTCGATCACCCGCCTTGCCAGCCGCACCGACCGCCCCGAGCGCTTCATGGGCTTCCATTTCATGAATCCGGTGCCGGTGATGCAGCTGGTCGAGCTGATCCGCGGCATCGCCACCAACGAGGAAACCTACAAGCAACTGGTCGAGGTGGTCGAGAAGATCGGCAAGACCTCGGCCAGCGCCGAGGATTTCCCGGCCTTCATCGTCAACCGCATCCTGATGCCGATGATCAACGAGGCGGTCTATACGCTTTACGAGGGCGTGGGCTCGGTCAAATCCATCGACCAGTCGATGAAGCTGGGCGCCAACCATCCGATGGGACCGCTGGAACTGGCGGATTTCATCGGCCTCGACACCTGCCTGGCGATCATGAACGTGCTGCACGAGGGGCTGGCGGACACGAAATACCGGCCCTGCCCGCTGCTGGTGAAATATGTCGAGGCAGGCTGGCTGGGGCGCAAGACCGGGCGCGGCTTCTACGATTACTCGGGCGAGGAGCCGGTGCCGACGCGCTGAACGGCACGGCCGGACCGGGGGCTCTGCCGTCGTCCATTGGCCCTCGGGCCGATGGCGGGCCCAGCGGACAACCCCCGGAAGATCCGCAGAACGGCGAAGATCAGGATTTCCTGCCGATGCGCGGCTCGGTCCCGGCCAGGATGCGGCTGATATTGGTGTGGTGGCGGATGAAGATCAGCACCGCCATGAAGGCCGTTACCGCCGCCATGCGCGGGCCGTCAAGCCACAGGGCGAGAAACGGCGTCAGCGCCGCCGCCACCAGCGCCGAGAGCGAGGAGATCCGGCCCGCCGCCGCCGTCAGCAGCCAGATGCCGCAGGCAATCAGGCCCAGCCGCCAGTCCAGCGCCAGCAGCGTGCCCAGGAAGGTGGCGACGCCCTTGCCGCCGCGGAAGCCCAGCCAGACCGGGAACAGATGCCCCAGGAAGGCCGCCGCGCCCGCGACCAGCGCCGCGTCCGGCCCGGCAAGCCAGCGCGCCAGCAGCACGGCGATGGCGCCCTTGCCGCTGTCCAGCAGCAGCGTCGCCAGCGCCGCCGGCTTGTTGCCGGTGCGCAGCACGTTGGTCGCGCCGATATTGCCCGAGCCGATCCGGCGCAGGTCGCCCAGACCCAGCGCCCGGGTGATGACGATGCCGAAGGGGATCGAGCCCAGCAGGTAGCCGATGACGGCCCAGAGGATCAGGCTCATGCGTCCGCTCCGAAGACCCGGCGGCCGGCGACCCAGGTGCCCAGCACCCTGCCCTCCATCCGCGCGCCGTCGAAGGGCGTGTTCTTCGACTTCGACAGCAGGGTGAAACGGTCCAGCACGAAGGGGGCGTCCGGGTCGAACAGCACCAGATCGGCCGGCGCCCCCGCCGCAAGCCGTCCGCCCGGCAGGCCCAGCCGCCGCGCCGGATTGAGCGACATCGCCCGCCAGAGCTGCGGCAGGCTCAGCCCGCCCTGATGGTAAAGCCGCATCGCCGCCGGCAGCAGGGTCTGCAGCCCCACCGCGCCCGGCGCCGCCTCGGCAAAGGGCAGGCGCTTGGATTCCTCGTCCTGCGGGGTGTGGAAGCTGGCGATCACGTCGATCAGCCCCTCGGCCACCGCCTCGACCATGGCCAGCCGGTCCTCCTCGGAGCGCAGCGGCGGGGTGAAGCGGAAGAAGGTCCGATAGCCGCCCACGTCATATTCATTGAGCGTCAGGTGATGGATCGAGATGCCGGCGGTCACGTCCAGCCCGGCCTCGCGCGCCCGCTTCAAGGCCGGCAGGCTGGCCGCGACGGTGATCTGGTCGGCATGGTAGCGGGCACCGGTCATCGCCACCAGCGCCAGGTCGCGGTCCAGCCCCATCACCTCGGCCATGGGCGAAACCGCAGGCAGCCCGTAGAGCGAGGCGAACTTGCCGCCGGTCGCCGCCGTGCCCTTCGACAGGCCCGGCTCCTGCGGGTGGCCGACGATCAGCGCGCCAAGGCCGCGGGCATAGGTCATGCAGCGCGACAGCAGCCGGGTGTCCGAGACCACCCGCACCCCGTCGGTGAAGGCCACGGCGCCGGCATCCTGCAGAAAGCCCATCTCGACCATCTCGCGCCCCTGACGGCCGCGGGTCAGCGCCGCCATGTGGCGGATGTTCACCGGCGCATCGGCCGCGCGGCGGGTGGCGAATTCCAGCGATTCCGGCGCGTCGATCGGCGGCATGGTGTCGGGCCGCGCGACCAGCGTGGTCACCCCGCCCGCCGCCGCCGCCAGCCCGGCGCTGCGGAAACTCTCCTTGTGCCGCTCGCCCGGCTCGCCGATCTTGACGCCCCAGTCGATCAGCCCGGGCGCCAGGCATTTGCCGCCGCAGTCGATCAGCTCGGCGCCTTGCGGAGCGTCAGTGCCCATGGCCTCGATCCGGCCGTCGCGGATGGTCAGCGTGGCTTGCTCGACCGATTGCGCCTCGGGGTCGACCAGGCGGGCGTTGTGAAAATGCAGGATCATGCCATCATCTCCGCCGCCCTGGTGCCGCGTTCGGCGCGCAGGTTGCGCGCCAGAAGGTCCATCGCCGCCATGCGCACCGCGACGCCCATTTCCACCTGGTCCTGGATGACCGAACGGTTGATGTCGTCAGCGATGGTGCCGTCGATCTCGACCCCGCGATTCATCGGCCCGGGATGCATGACGATGGCATCGGGCGCCGCCAGCGCCAGCTTTTCGGCATCGAGGCCCCAGCGGTGGTAATATTCCCGCTCGGAGGGGATGAAGCCGCCGTCCATGCGTTCCTTCTGCAGGCGCAGCATCATCACCACATCGGCGCCCTTCAGCCCCTCGCGCATGTCCTCGTAGACCTCGCAGCCCCAGTCCCGCGCGCCCGGCGGCATCAGCGTCGCCGGGCCGACCAGCCGCAGCCGGTTCTCCATCTTGCCGAGCAGGATCAGGTTCGAGCGCGCGACGCGGCTATGCGCGATGTCGCCGCAGATCGCCACGGTCAACCGATGCAACCGCCCCTTGGCGCGGCGGATGGTCAGCGCGTCCAGCAGCGCCTGGGTCGGATGCTCGTGCCGGCCGTCGCCGGCGTTCAGGACCGCGCAATTCACCTTCTGCGCCAGCAGGTCCACGGCGCCCGACTGCGGATGGCGCACCACCAGCAGGTCGGGATGCATGGCGTTCAGCGTCAGGGCGGTGTCGATCAGCGTCTCGCCCTTCTTCACCGAGCTGGTCTGCATCGCCATGTTCATCACATCGGCGCCCAGCCGCTTGCCGGCCAGCTCGAAGCTCGACTGCGTGCGGGTCGAGTTCTCGAAGAACATGTTGATCTGCGTCATGCCCGCCAGCGCATCGGAATGCTTCACGGTGCGGCGGTTCAGATCCACATAGGTCTCGGCCAGGTCGAGAAGCGTGGTGATCTCGGGCGGGGCGAGCGGCTCGATCCCCAGAAGATGGCGGGCACGGAACATGGCTTGGATCCCCCAGGTCGCGGTCGGTCCTCTATGGCAAAAGCCGCGCGGCCCGGCAAGCGGCGCGGTCCCGATATCGGTCCCGATTGGCGGCGCCCATCAGCCTCTTGCATCGGCGCGGATTTTGCCGCATCGCGGAACCATGAACAGCAAGGGCCATGTCAGCTTCGTCTCGTCAGGACCGGGGGACCCGGATCTGCTGACGCTGCGCGCCGCCCGCCTGCTGGCCCGGGCGGATGTGGTGCTTTACGACGACCTCGCCTCGGGTCCGGTGCTGGATCAGGCCGGACCGCAGGCCGAACGCATCCCGGTCGGCAAGCGCGCCGGCCGCCCCTCGGCCAAGCAGGAGAACGTCAACGCCCTGCTGGTCGAGCATGCCCGGGCCGGCAAGCATGTGGTGCGGCTGAAATCCGGCGATTCCGGCCTTTTCGGCCGGCTCGAGGAGGAGCTGACGGCGCTGCGCCGCCACGCCATCCCGTTCGAGATCGTGCCGGGCGTGCCTTCGGCCATGGCGGCGGCCGCCGTCGCCGGCCTGCCGCTGACCCGGCGCCAGACCGCGCGCCGGCTGCAATTCGTCACCGGCGCCGATGTCACCGGCGGCTTGCCCCAGGATCAGAACTGGCCGGCGCTGGCCGATCCGCACGCCACCACCGTCGTCTTCATGGGCCAGCGCACCTTCCCGCGCATGGCGGCGCTGCTGGTCGAAAACGGCCTGCCCCCCGACACGCCCGCCCTGCTGGCCGAGGCGGTGGGCCACCCGCACCAGCGCCTGATCCGCAGCACCGTCTCGGCCCTTGCCGAACTGCTGGACAGCGAAGGCCCCAGCCCGCATCCGGCACTGATCCTCTACGGCCCGCTGGCCGAGGAGAGCTGAGTCCGGCCACTTCTCCGTTGCCCGAATACCCGATATTGCACCCGCGCGCCCTGAAGCTATGCTGGCCGCCGAAAGAGGGACCGTCATGCTGGGTTTCGTCACCATTCAGGACCAGACGCCGGGCACCGGCGACCGGCTGCTGACCGCCACGGCCGAGCGGCTGGCGGCTGCGGGATCGCGGCTGGCCGGCGCGGTGCAGATCAATACCGAAATCCGCCCCGGCTGCGATTGCGACATGGACCTGCGCATCCTGGGCGACGACGGCCCCTTGGTGCGCATCACCCAGTCGCTGGGCGCAGGCTCGCAGGCCTGCCGTCTGGATACCGGCGCGCTGGCCCAGGCCGTGGCCCGCACCGAATCGGTTCTGGACCGGGGCGCCGAATTGCTGATCGTCAACAAATTCGGCAAGCAGGAATGTTTCGGCCGCGGCTTCCGCGACACCATCGCCCGGGCGCTGGCCGCCGGCATCCCGGTGCTGGTGCATGTCCCCGACGAACAGCTGCCGGGCTTCCGCGACTTCGCCGGCGACCTGGCCGAACAATTGCGGCCGGACCAGATCGACGACTGGTGCCGCGCACGCCTGACGGATTCCGCCGCATGACCGCGCAAATCGACGCGCGCGGCCTTCTGTGCCCCCTGCCGGTGCTGCGGCTGCGCAAGCGGCTGATGGCACTGCCCAAAGGCACGCGGGTCACGCTGCTGGCCACCGATCCCGCCGCGGTGATCGACGTGCCGCATTTCTGCGCCGAATCCGGCCACCGGCTGATCGCCCGGCGTGAAATCGCCCCCGGCGAGACCGAATACACCGTCGAGCGCGGCCCGGCCTGCGCCATCGACGCGGACTGATGCTGGCGATCTTTCTGAAAACCCTGCCTTTCTTTCTCGTCATCGGCACGGGCTGGCTGGCCGGGCGCACCCGTTTCTTCCCGCCCGAGGCCACCGGCTGGCTGACGAAATTCGTCTTTTACTTCGCGCTGTCGGCCATGCTGTTCCGCTTTGCCGCGACGCTGGACGTGGCCAGCCTGTTCGACCCGGCCTTCGTGCTGGCCTATCTGTCGGGCTCGGCCGCGCTTTGGGCGCTGGGCTTCGCCGTGGCGCGCTGGCGGCGCCAGCCGCTCGCCACCGCGGCGATGGAGGCGCATACCGCGATGACCGGCAATACCGGCTTTCTGGGCGTGCCGATGCTGGTCGTGCTGCTGGGCGAACGCGCCATCGGCCCGGTGCTGATGGTGCTGACCATCGACATGGTGGTGTTCTCGACCCTAATCACCCTGATCGTCACCGCGGCAAGGCAGGGCCGGGTGCGGCTCTCGACGCTGGTGCCCTTGCTGCGCGGCATCGTCTCGAACCCGATGATCGTCTCGATGCTGGCCGGCCTGGCCTGGGCCGGGCTGCACCTGCCGATGCCCGGGCCGCTGGACGAGTTCCTGGCGCTGCTCGGCGGCTCGGCCACGCCGGGGGCGCTGTTCGCCATCGGCGCCAGCCTCGCCGGCCCCGCGGCCGAGCGCATGGGCCCGGCGCTCTGGCTCGGCTTCGCCAAGCTGGTGCTGCATCCGCTGGCGGTGGGCATCGCCGCGCTGGCGGTCTTCGGGGTCGAGCCCTATGCGGCCGGCGTGATGATCGCCGCCGCCAGCCTGCCGGTGGCGGGCAATGTCTATATCCTGGCGCAATATTTCGGCACCGCCGTGCAACGGGTCTCGGCGGCCATCCTGATCTCGACCGCGGCCAGCATCGCCACGGTTCCCCTCGTCATTCACTGGATCACGAAAGGCTAGACCATGCGGGACATCTCGGCCCTGACACTCGACAACCTGCTGTTTCAGATGGACGCGGATGGCATCGCCACCGTCACGCTGAACCGCGCCGCCAAGCGCAACGCGCTGAACGCCGAGACCATCGAGGAGCTGGTCGAGGTCTTTTCCGCCCTGCCCGCCTCGGGCGCCCGCGCCGTGGTGCTGCGCGCCGAAGGGCCGCATTTCTGCGCCGGGCTGGACCTGGTCGAGCACGGCCGCGAACAGCGCAGCCCCGCCGAGTTCATGCGCATCTGCCTGCGCTGGCACGAGGCCTTCAACAAGATCGAATATGGCGGCGTGCCGGTCATCGCGGCGCTGAAGGGCGCGGTGGTCGGCGGCGGGCTGGAGCTGGCCTCCTCGGTCCATATCCGGGTCATGGACGAGACCACCTATTTCGGCCTGCCCGAGGGCCAGCGCGGCTTGTTCACCGGCGGCGGCGCCACCATCCGCGTGCCGCGGCTGATCGGCCAGGCGCGCATGGTCGACATGATGCTGACCGGCCGGCTTTATTCCGGCGAGGAGGCGACGCAGGTCGGGCTGGCGCAATACCGGGTCGCGGACAGCGAGGCCAAGGCATACGAGCTGGCCCGCCGGGTGGCGCAGAACACGCCCTTGTCGAATTTCGCCGCCTGCTCGGCGATCTCGCACATGCAGAACATGTCGGGGCTGGACGCCGCCTATGCCGAAGCCATGGTCGCCGGCATCGTCAACACCCAGGACGCCGCCAAGGGAAGGCTGGACAGTTTCGCGCAAGGCACGGCGCAGAAGATCAAGCCGGGCGAGGCCGGCTGAGCGCCGCCCGGGTCAGTCCACCGGGCGGATCAGCTTCTTCTCCAGCACCCGCAGCACCGTCGGCAGGTCGTGCCCGCGCTTGAGGATGCGCCCGTCCAGGCCGATCACCGCGTATTGCCCCTGCGCCTGGCGCAGCCTGGGACGCTTCTCGATGCGATAGAGCGGATGCTCGGCCGCCCGGCGAAACACCGAGAACACCGCCATGTCGCGCAGGAACGACATGGCATAGTCGCGCCATTCGCCCGCCGCGACCATGCGGCCGTAAAGCGACAGGATGACGCCCAGTTCGGCCCGGTCGAAGGCCACGCGATCATGCTCGGACGGGAAACCGAAGGGCGCATTCATCATGACGGAATGGTGACACCGCCCCGGCGCGCAATCAATGAAAAAGGGCGACGCCGCGCCGCGACGGCATCTGCCGCCGCGCCCTGGGCGGACCGTCGCCTAGGGGCCGGCCCGGCGCCGGCCGCCGGCCATGCGTGCCAGGGTGCCGTCGCGCCACATCCCCTCGTGCAGGCCGACCATCAGCACATGGCCGGCGATCAGCGCCAGCAGCAGCCAGCCCAGCTCGCCATGCAGCGCGTCGCCGATGCCGACCATCCAGCCGATCGGCGGTTGCTGCGCCGCGAAGATCTCGAAGCCGAAGGGCGCGAAGCCGCGCTCGCCGCCATAGGCGCGCAGCAGCGCGGCGACCGGCACGATCAGCATGACCAGATACAGCGCGCCATGCCCCAGCCGCGCCGCCAGCCCCGGCAGGCCGGCGCCATGACCCGGCCGGTTGCGGCGGTTCGCCAGCGACCAGAGCAGCCGCAGCGCGATCAGCAGGAACAGCACCGTGCCGACCTGCTGATGCGAACCGACGAAAAAGGACACCAGCGGCGTGCGGCCCAGGGCCAGCCGCAGCCCCATGCCGATGAACTGCCACAGCATCAGCGCGGCGATGCTCCAGTGCAGCAGCCGGGTGATGCGGCCATAGGCCCGAGCGGTGTCGCGCAGCGGAAGGGAAGGCGTGGGCAGGGTCATGCTGGTTCTGGCCGGAAAAGCGGTAAAGTTGACTAATTTTCTTAGCGACAGTATGGCCATGGCCCGAAACGGGCAAGACCCGCGAACCTTTCTGCGGGGTAACATGGTCGTTAGCATCCGTTTCGTTTCCGTTTCCCTTGTGCCTGCCGGGGTATGGCCCAGATGAATGCTCAGAATCGCGACATCCCGACCGAGACCGGCTGCCCGCTGACCGAGGCGCAGGAGGGGCTGTGGTATGTCCAGGCGCTGGACGCGGACAACCCGATCCTGAACACCGGGCAATATCTGGAACTGACCGGCCCGCTGGACCGCGACGCGCTGGCCCGGGCGGTCTCCCGCACCATCGCCGAAACCCCGGCCCTGGCGCTGCGCTTCTTCGCCGGGCCGGACGGGCCGCGCCAAAGCGTCGGCCTGCCGCCGATCCTGGGCTTCGCCGACCTTTCCGCCCAGCCCGATGCCGAGGCGCAGGCGCAGGCGCAGATGCAGGCCGACAGCCGCCGCCCGCTGGATTTGGCGCGCGAGCCGGCCGGGGCGCTGAGCCTGATCGCACTCGGCCCCGAGCGGCATTTCCTTTACCAGCGCATCCACCACCTGGCCATCGACGGCTATGGCATGGTGCTGGTCACCAACCGCATCGCCGCGCATTACGCCGCGCTGGTGGCCGGCACGCCCGAGCCCGAGCCCTTCGGCCCGCTGGCGCTGGCGGCCGAGGAGGACGCGGCCTGGCGCGCCTCGCCCCGGCGCGCGGCCGACCGCGACTGGTGGCACGCCCAGCTTACCGGCCTGCCCGAGGTCGCGGGCCCGGCGCCGGGCCGCGCGGTCAGCGGCCATGACTTCCTGCGCGATTCGCGCCGGTTGCCGCAGGCGCTGCTGGACCGGCTGGCGGCCTATGCCGCCGAACACCGGCTGGGCTGGCCGGATGTGCTGAACGCGCTTTGCGGCGCCTATCTGGCGCGCTGGACCGGCGGTGAGGCGGTGATCGGCCTGCCCTTCATGGCGCGGATGGGCCGCAGGATCGCGCAGGTGCCCTGCATGGCGATGAACGTTCTGCCGCACCGGCTGCGCCCGGACGAGGACGCGCCCCTGCCCGAATGGCTGTCCGCGCAGTCGAAAGCCATGGCCCAGGCCCGCCGCCGCGGCCTTTACCGCAGCGAGATTCTGCGGCGCGAACTGGGGCTGGTCGGCGGCACGCGGCGGCTTTACGGGCCGCTGGTGAACGTGCAGCCCTTTGACAGGCCGCCGGAATTCCCGGGGCTCGACTGCCGGCTGCATATCCTGGGCGCCGGGGCGGTGGACGACCTGACGCTGACCTTCCGCGGCGACCCGGCCGCGGGGATGATCTTCGAGGTGGACGCGAACCCGGCGCTTTATGCGCCCGAGGAGGTGCGCGGCCATGGCGACCGGCTGGCGGCCTTCCTGGCCGCGGCGCTGGCGGCCGAAACCCTGGCCGAAGTGCCGACCGCCAGCCCGGCCGAGATCGCGGCAAGCACAGCGCGGGCCCAGGCGACCCGGCATCCGCTGCCCGACACCACCTTGACCGCGCTGATCGAGGCGCAGCTTGCCGCCACGCCCGAGGCGCCGGCCGTCAGCTTCGGCGCGGCCAGCCTGGATTGCGCCGCGCTCGATCGCCGCAGCGCGGCTCTGGCTGCGCGGCTGCAGGTGCTCGGCGCCGGTCCGGACCGCATCGTCGCGGTGGCGCTGGACCGCGCGCTGGAACTGCCGGTGGCGCTGCTGGCCATCCTGCGCGCCGGCGCGGCCTATCTGCCGCTGGACCCGGCGCATCCGCCCGAGCGCATCGCCCGCATCCTGGCGCAGGCCCGGCCGGTCGCGGTGCTGACCTCGGCCGATCTGGCCGGGCTGTTCCCGCCGGGCACCGAATTGCTGCTGCCCACCAACTGGCCCACCGACTGGCCCGCCGACCGGCCGGCCGACCGGCCCGCCGCGGGCCGCCCCAAGGCCGCGCCGGCGCCGGACGATCTGGCCTATGTGATCTTCACCTCGGGTTCGACCGGCGAGCCCAAGGGCGTCGCCGTCGAGCATCGCGCCATCGTCAACCGCCTGCTGTGGATGCGGGCGCAATACGGCATCAATGCCCAGGACCGCATCCTGCAGAAGACCCCGGCGACCTTCGACGTCTCGGTCTGGGAGTTCTTCCTGCCGATGATCGCCGGGGCCGAGCTGGTCATGGCGCCGCCCGGCGCGCATCGCGACCCCGCCGCCATCGCCGGGCTGATCCGCGAACGCGGCATCACCACCTGCCATTTCGTGCCCTCGATGCTGTCGGCCTTCCTGGCCTCGCCCGCCTCGCAGGGGCTGGCGATGGCCCGCGTCTTCTGCTCGGGCGAGGAGCTGACGGCGGACCAGCGCGACCGCTTCCATGCCCGGATGACGGCCGAGCTGCACAATCTTTACGGCCCGACCGAGGCGGCGGTGGATGTCAGTTTCTGGCCCGCCGGGCCCGAGGACCGCGCGAACCCGGTGCCGATCGGCTGGCCGGTCTGGAACACGGCGCTGCAGGTGCTGGACGAACGGATGCGCCCGGTGCCGCCGGGTCTGGCCGGGCATCTGTATCTGGGCGGCGTGCAGCTGGCGCGCGGCTATCTGGGCCGGCCCGACCTGACCGCGGAACGTTTCGTCGCGGGGCCGGCAGGGCGACTTTACGCCACCGGCGATCTGGCGCGGCTGCGCCCGGACGGGGCAGTGGTCTATCTGGGCCGCTCGGACCATCAGGTGAAGCTCCGCGGCCTGCGCGTCGAGCTGGGCGAGATCGAGGCGGCGATCATGGCCTCGGGCCTGGCCCGCGAGGCGGTGGTGATCGCGCGCGAGGACCATGCCGGAGAAAAGCGCCTCGTGGCCTATCTGGTGCCGGCGGCGGACTGGCGGCCGGGCCTGCTGGCCGAGCGGCTGGCGGCCAGCCTGCCGGCCTATATGCTGCCTGCGGCCGAGGTGGCGCTGGCGGCGCTGCCGGTGACCGCGAACGGCAAGCTGGACCGCAAGGCGCTGCCGGCGCCGGAATTCGCCGCCGCCGGCCGGGCGGCAAAGACCCCGACCGAACGGCTGCTGGCGCGGCTTTACGCCGCGATCCTGCACCTCGACACCCCCGCCCCGGCCGAGGCGGATTTCTTCGCCCTGGGCGGTGATTCGCTTTCCGCCGTGCGGCTGGCGCAGGCGCTGGAGGCCGAGACCGGCCTGGATCCGGGCCTGGGCACCATCTTCGAGCAGCCGGTGCTGGCCGCGCTGGCCGCCGCGCTGGACGCGCGGGCGCCCCGCGACGACGGGCTTGGCCCGCTGATCCTGCTGGCCGAGGGCGATCCGCAGGCGGCGCCGCTGTTCCTGATCCATCCGGCCGGCGGCCTGGCCTGGGGCTATCGCGGGCTGGCGCGGCGCATCGCCCCGGCGCGGCGGGTCTGGGGCCTGCAGCATCCCGGCCTCGACCCGGCGGTGGCCATGCCCGAAAGCCTGGCGGCGCTGGCCCGGGACTACGCGCAGCGCATCGCGGCGCTGGTTCCGGACGGCCAGCCGGTGCATCTGGCCGGCTGGTCGGTCGGCGGCATCCTGGCGCAGGAAATTGCCGCGATCCTGTCCGCGACCGGGCGCGAGACCGGGTTGGTCGCCATGCTGGACAGCTATCCCTGCGACGCGTGGCGGGACGAGCCCGAGCCCGACCCGGTCGCCGCGCTGCGCGCCCTGCTGGCCATCGCCGGCTACGACCCCGAGGCGCATCGCGACCTGGACACGCGCGAGGCGGTGGTGGCTTTCCTGCGCCGGGGCGACAGCGCCCTGGGCGCCCTGCCCGAGCCGGTTCTGGACGGGGTGGTGCGCACGGTGACCGCCACCAACCGGCTGATCCGCGGCCATCGCCACCGCCGCTTCGGCGGCCGGGTCACGCATTTCCGCGCCGCCCGCGACCACCAGGGCAGCGCCCTGAACCCGGCGATGTGGGCGCCCTATGTCGCCGGTCTCGAGGTCATCGACCTGCCCTTCCTGCATGCCGAGATGACCTCGGCCGAGGCCACGGCGCTGATCCTGCCCGAACTTACCCGCCGGCTGGCGGCGGCCCCGGTCTGACCGGGGCCGCGCTGCCGGGCGGCGGCTGCGCCTTGCCGGCCTGCGGGAAGGCCAGGGCGGCAAACCCGCCCAGCAGCCCGGCAAGGCCCGGCAGAACCTCGCCCGGATCCCATCGCGCGGCCGCAAAGGCGGCGCAGCCGGCGCGGCAATCCGCCTGCATTCGCGTCGTGCTCAGCACGCAAAGCGTGATCCCCAGCATTCCGAAAGCGTATCTGACAAGGACCATGCGACTCCCTCCGTTTCCGGACAAGAAAAGCGCAGAGTCGCAAAGATCCGGTTAATCGGCGGCCGCGAAGGGCAGAACCAGCGGGAACGAGCCCGCAAGCGTCTGGATATGCGCATGGCCGGGCAGGACATGAAGCTGCGCCCGGTGGCCGGGATGCCGGGCCAGACCGGCGACGAACTGCATGGTCGCCGGCGCCGGCCCGTCGGGGGGCGGGCCGGCGCTGCCCGAACGCTGCTCGCGGTCGCCCAGCGCCACCAGCAGCGGCAACGATGCGGGGGCGGCTTCCTGCGCCACGCGGCGGATCAGCGCCTCGTCCCACCAGATCGAGGGGCTGATCGCGGCATGGCGGGCAAAGCCCTGCGGCCGGGCCAGCAGCGCATAAAGCGCGAACAGCCCGCCGAAACTGTGGCCCCAGAGCGTGCGGCGGACGGGATCGACGGGCAGGCCGGCCTCGGCCGCCGCGCGCAGCGGGCCGGTCAGGCGGTCGTGAAAGATCGCCGCGCCGCCGGCCATGCGGCCCGGATGGACATGGTCGGGGCGCAGCCCGTCGCCCGGCCCGTCCGGCGCGGTGAAATCCAGCGTCCGCAGCTCGCGCGCGAATTGCCGGTCGGTGTCATAGCCTACGCCGACGATCATCAGCCCCGGAGCCAGCGCCAGATGCTCGGGCGTCAGGAAGTCGAAGGCGGCATTGCCGTCCAGCATGTAAAGCACCGGCCAGCCCCGCGCCGGCGCCGGGGTCCGGGGCACGGCCAGGAACAGCCGGTAGCCGGGACCGACCGCCGCCACCCTTTGCGACAGCGCATGGGTCGGCGCGCCGGTCTGGAAGATGCGCAGCTCGGCCTGCTTCCTGGCGTGATCCGGTCCGACCTGTCCAGCCTGCGACATCTTGCGACAATCCTTTCGTTCACAAAGCTATCTGCCCCGCCCGGCGTTAGTTGACAAGGACCGTCAGGATTATAGGGTGCCGCCTGATCCGAGCCAGCCCCAGCGGTCAGCCACGTCCGTTCCCCCTGTTCAAGGAGCTTTCCATGGCCATCCAATCCCGCTATCGCCTTCGGTCCCTGCTGGGCGTCTCGGCGCTGGCGCTGTCGGTTCTTTCCGCCCCGGTGCTGGCCGACACGATCTTCACCAAGCCGCTGGTCGATTTCGCCGGCCATGTCAGCGCCGGCGGCGAGGGCCGCGCCCCGGTCCACCAGGGCGGCAAGGCGGTGATCGCGGGCGAGGCGATGATCCCCGGCCAGACCGTCACCCTGATGCGCGGCCCGAAGGTGCTGACCCCCGAGCCGATCGCCGTGGCCGAGGACGGCACCTTCAGCTTCGCGCTCGACATCGACGCCGAGGCCGAGATCGGGCTGCAGCCGATCGTCGTCATCACCGAGAACCCGGCCTCGGCCGAGGTGGTCGAGCTGAAGGTCTCGCCCCAGGTTCCGGTCAGCGGCGCCGAGAAATTCGCCGTCACCAGCCAGCCGGTGGTGCGCGGCCTCTATCAGGTCAAGGCGAACGCGGCCGGGGACGCGGTCTTCGTCACCAGCGCCGTCGGCCGCCCGCCGGTCAAGGAAGCCAAGCTGGTCAAGATCGACCCCCAGACGCTGAAGATCGTCGCCGAGGTGACACCCGCCGCCGCCCCCGCGCGCGCGGACGGCAGCGACGGCGGCCTGTTCGCGGTCTATGGCGTGGACGTGGACGATGCGAACGGCCATGTCTGGGTGACCAACACCCGCCAGGACAGCGCCGCGGTCTACAAGCAGTCCGACCTGTCGCTGGTCAAGCAGTTCGCGCCGGGCGCCGTGCCGCATGCCCGCGACGTGCTGGTGGACGAGGCCAATGGCCGCGCCTATGCCAGCGCCACCGGCACGCCCGAGATCAAGGTCTTCGACACCAGGACGCTCGAGCCGCTGGAGCCGATCACCATCACGTCGCAGATCCGCGGCGAGGCATTCTCGACCATGGCGCTGGATATCGACGAGGCGGGCGGCAAGCTGGTCACCGTCAGCCTGTCCACCCCCGAGGCGGCGGTGGTCGACCTGGCCTCGGGCGAGGTTCGGGTGATCCCGCTGCCCGGCGTCAAGGCCGCCTCGGGCGTGGCCTACGACCCGCAGGAGGGGCTGATCTTCGTCGCCTCGCAGGCCACCGACAACCTGCTGATCGTCAAGGCCGAGACCGGCGAGGTGATCCATGACGTGGCGGTCGGCGCCGGCCCGCTGAACGTCGCCTTCGAGCCGGTCAGCCGCCTGGCCTATGTCGCCAATCGCGGCGCCGGCACCATCGCCGTGGTCAGCCCCGAGGGCGAGATCGTAGCGAATATCGACGCCGGCAGCCTGCCCAACCAGCTGCGCGCCGACGGCAAGGGCAATGTCTGGGCGGTGAACAAGTCCAAGGGCGCGGATGACGAGGCTGGCGACCGCATCTGGCGCATCACGCCCGCCGCAGGCTAAGAAGCAGCCGAACCGGCCGGGGCGCGCGCGCATCGCTGCGCCCCGGCACCCCAGCCCTGGAAACGCCATGATCCTGACCCGTCCCCTGCTTGCCGCCGCCGCGCTGATCGCCTCGCTGGGCCTGGCCCGTGCCGACGTCACCGCGACCGACATCCTGGGGCGCGAGGTCACGCTGCCCCAGCCCGCCAAGCATATTGTCCTGGCCGAGGCGCGGCATCTGTCGGTGCTGGGGCTGATCCATGACGACCCGGTCTCGCTGGTCAGCGGCTGGCGGCTGGCGCGGGCGCTGGACGAGCCGACCCTGGCCGCCTATCGGCAGAAATTTCCCGATATCGACCAGATCAAGCCGGTCGGCGCCGGCACGCGCGGCCTGTCGGCCGAGGCGATCATCGGCCTGCATCCCGACCTGGTGGTGCTGACGCTGATCGACCAGAACGATCCCGGCACCGAACTGGTGCGCCAGCAGATCGAGGCGGCAGGCATCCCGGTCGCCTATGTCGACTTCTTCTCGCATCCGCAGGAAAACTCGATCCCCAGCCTGCACATCCTGGGCAAACTGACCGGCGCCGAGGAACGGGCCGAGGAATTCGCCGGCTTTTACGAAACCCGGCTCGACCGGGTCCGCGGCCGGCTGGCCGCCGTCACCGAGCGGCCGCGGGTGTTCTTCCACGTCCATGCCGCGCCCACCGGCTGCTGCTCGACCGTGGGCTCGGGCGTGTTCAACGATTTCATCGTCACCGCTGGCGGACGAAACATCGGCGCCGAGACGGTCAAGACCCCGGTCGGCAATGTCAGCCTGGAATATCTGATCGGCGCCGATCCCGACATCTATATCGCCACCGGCGGCACGCATATGGCGGCGCGCGGCGGGCTGGTGCTGGGCTCGGAGGTCGATGCCGCGACCGCGCAGGCCAGCTTCGAGGCGCTGGTCTCGGCGCCCGGCTTCTCGGCGCTGCGGGCGGTGGAGCAGGGCCGCGCCGCCGGCGTCTGGCACATGTTCAACGAT
The DNA here is from genome assembly GCF_030388245.1 of Paracoccus sp. TOH. NCBI lineage: Bacteria > Pseudomonadati > Pseudomonadota > Alphaproteobacteria > Rhodobacterales > Paracoccaceae > Paracoccus > Paracoccus sp. TOH. The sequence goes on along the minus strand of NZ_CP098360.1, from coordinate 1,032,435 downwards.
TCGCCCATCCATATCGCGCTGATCGAATACCTGGCCAAGACCTTCCATCCCGCGCTGTTCGAGGATGTCGATCCCGCCGCCACCCTGGCCGAGATCAATGCCCGCTTCTCGCCCGTCACCGTGCCGGGAAGCTGGTGGGTGACCCCGCAACCATGAGCGACGCGACGCTGAGCCGCTATCACCGGCAGGGCCGGCGCAACTCGGCCCTGGTCGGGGTGCTGGCGCTGGCGGCGCTGGCGGCGCTGCTGCTGGACCTGGTGACCGGCCCGGCCGGGCTGCCGCTGGCGGATACGCTGCAGGCGCTGGCCGGCGGCGAGGTCGCGCGCGGCACCCACGTCATCGTCTGGGACGTGCGCCTGCCGGTCGCCGCGATGGCGCTGCTGGTCGGCGCGGCGCTGGCGCTGGCCGGGGCCGAGATGCAGACGGTGCTGGAAAACCCCCTGGCCGAGCCTTTCACGCTGGGCGTCTCGTCCTCGGCCGCGCTTGGCGCCGCGGTGGCGATCGTGCTGGGCCTGACCCTGCCCGGCCTGCCCGCGGTCTGGAGCGTTTCCGGCAATGCCTTCCTGTTCGCGCTGGGCGCGCTGGCGCTGCTGCAGCTTCTGGGCCGCATCCGCGGCGGCGGGCCCGAGGTGCTGATCCTGTTCGGCGTGGCGCTGAACTTCACCGCAGCGGCGCTCTTGTCGCTGGTGCAGTTCGTCGCCTCGGCCGATGCGCTGCAGCAACTGGTGTTCTGGACCATGGGCAGCCTCGCCTCGGCGCAATGGCCGGGGGTGATGCTGATCGCGGCGGTGCTGGCGGTCTCGGTGCCGTTCTCGTTCCGCGCCGCCTGGAAGCTGACGGCGCTGCGGCTGGGCGAGGATCAGGCGCGCAGCTTCGGCGTCGACGTGACCGGGCTCAGGCGCTGGACGCTGTTCCGCGTCAGCCTGCTGTCGGCCGCCGCCGTGTCGATGGTCGGGGTGATCGGCTTCGTCGGCCTGGCCGGCCCGCATATCGCCCGGATGCTGGTGGGCGAGAACCACCGCGTCTTTCTGCCCGCCAGCCTGCTGACCGGGGCGCTGGTCATGTCGCTGGCCTCGACGCTCAGCAAGACGCTGGTGCCGGGGGTGCTGCTGCCGGTGGGGCTGGTCACCTCGCTGATCGGCCTGCCGATCTTCTTCGCGCTGATCCTGCGCGGCAGGCGGCGCTGATGCAGGGGCTGCTGGCGCAGGACATCTCGGTGCGCTACGGCGCGCGCAGCGTGCTCGCAGGGCTGGACCTGCCGCTTTTGCGCCCGGGCGAGGTCACGGTGCTGGCCGGACCGAACGCGGCCGGGAAATCGACGCTGCTGCGCGCCATCGCCCAGTTGCAGCCGCATGGCGGCAGGGTGCTGCTGGACGGGCGCGACCTGGCGCATGTGCCGATGCGCGACCGCGCCCGGCTGGTGGGCTTCATGCCGCAAAGCCTGCCGGCCGGCTCGTCGCTGGTGGCGCTGGAAAGCGTGATCGCGGCACGGCGGGCGGGCGACACGCTGGACGCGCGCGGTGCCGATGCAACCGCCATGGCGGTGCTGGACAAGCTGGGCATCGGCGCGCTGGCGCTGGAGCCGCTTTCGGCGCTGTCCGGGGGCCAGCGGCAGATGGTCAGCCTGGCGCAGGCCATCGTGCGCGACCCGCGCCTGCTGCTGCTGGACGAGCCGACCAGCGCGCTGGATCTGGCGCGGCAGGTGCGGCTCTTGTCGGAACTGCGACGGCTGGCGGCCGAGGGGCGCATCGTCGTCGCCGTGCTGCACGACCTGGCGCTGGCGGCGCAATGGGCCGACCGCATCGTGCTGATGCATGGCGGCCATACCCATGCCGAGGGCCGGCCGGAGGAGATCCTGACCCCCGCTTTGCTGGCCGAGGTCTACGGCGTCGAGGCCCGCGTCGAGCGCTGCTCGCGCGGCCGCATCATGGTGCTGATCGACGGCGAACACGCCCCGGGCTAGGGCCGGGCCGGCACGACCGGGCAAGCGGGCTCAATGCGCCCGCTGCCGGGCCCGGAATGGCAGGGGCGCGACCGAAATCCCGTCCTCGAGCAGCTGCTTGGCATCCTCGAGCCGCGCCTCGCCGTGGATCGCGCGCTCGGGCGCCAGCCCTTCATGCATGGCGCGGGCTTCTGCGGCGAAGGACATGCCGACGTAATCCGAGTTCGCCTCGATATGCTGGCGCAGCTTTTCCAGCGCCGCCTCGTGCGGGTCGCGGGGGCTGTGCAGATCCGGGGCATCGTCGCCGCCATGGGTGACGCGCGGTGCCATCAGCGCCTTCTCGACATGGACCGAGCCGCATTGCGCGCAAGTCACCTGTCCGGCCTTCCTGAGGCTTTCGAAACCTTCGGAATTGCGAAACCAGCCATCGAATTCATGGCCTTGGTCACAGCGCAGGGCATAGCGGATCATGTCGGCTCCTTTCCCTGCAAATATCGGGCCGCTCAGCCGCTTCCGCAAGCCCGTGCCCGCGCCAGCGTCCCGATCCGCGCGATCAGCGTGGCAGGATTGCCCGCCCGCGCCAGCAGCAGCGCCCGCGCGGCCTCGCCCATGCGACGCTGCCGGTCCGGATCGCGCAACAGCTCCGCCAGCAGGCGCGGCAGCCCGGCGGCATCGCAGGCCAGCGCCCCCCCCGCCGCGTCCAGATCGGCATAGGCATCGGCCTGGTTCGCGACATGCGGCCCGTGCAGGATCGCGCAGCGCCAGGCCGCCGGCTCCCATGGCGTATGGCCGCCGTGATCGGCAAAGGAGCCGCCGGTGACGCAGATGCCGGCGGCGCGATACCACAGCGCCATCTCGCCCAGCGTGTCGGCCAGCAGCAGCGGCGCCTCCGGCCCGCCGCCCTGGCTGCGCCGGGCGAAATCCAGCCCCCGCGCGGCGATCAGCGCCGCCACGGCATCGCCGCGCCCGGGATGGCGCGGGGCCAGGATCAGCCGCAGATCCGGCGCGACCTGCCGCGCGGCCAGCCAGGCGTCCAGCATCGCCGCATCCTCGCCCTCATGGGTCGAGGCCGCCAGCACGGTGCGCCGACGGTCCGGCGCATCCGCGCCCGGCGCGATCCGCGCCGGACCGAGCAGCTTCAGGTTCAGCCGCGGCGTCAGCGCCTCGGGCCGCAGCCCCAGCGCCAGCAGCCGCGCCTCGCTGGCCGCGTCCTGCGCCGACAGCGCGTCGATGCGGCCCAGCATCGGCCCGATCAGCCCCGGCAGCCGGCCCCAGCGCGCCGCCGAACGCGCCGAGATGCGCGCGCCCACCATCACCTGGGCCACGCCCCGCGCCGCCGCCATCGCCGAGCGGTTGGGCCAAAGCTCGTTCTCGACCGTCACCAGCACCGAAGGCCGCACCCGGTCCAGGAAGCGCCCCACCGCCTGCGGCACGTCCAGAGGCGCCAGGCCGCAGGCATGGCCCAGCCGCCGCGCCAGGTCGCGGCCGGTCAGGCTGTTCGTCGTCACGGTCAGGGGAAAGCCGGGCGCCAGCGCCTCGGCCAGGACGCGGGCCGAAGTCAGCTCGCCGACGCTCGCGGCATGCAGCCAGATGCCGCCCGGCGCAACCTCGGGCCCCGACAGCGCCAACCGCTCGCGCCAGTCGCTTCCGGCCAGGGGCGCGGCCAGACCCAGCGCCGCGCCGGCCAGCGCCGTGGCGCCGCGCCAGATCAACGGGTCGCGGCCTCGGCAGCCTCGCGGATGGCGCGGATGTTCTTGCCATAGACGCCGGGATCGGCGACCGAGCCACCGCGGAACACGGCCGAGCCCGCCACCAGCACATCGGCCCCCGCCTTGGCGACCAGCGGCGCGGTGCCCGGATCGACGCCGCCATCGACCTGGATATGCACCGGCCGGTCGCCGATCATGGCGCGCAGCCGGGCGATCTTGTCCAGTTGCGAATGAATGAACTTCTGCCCGCCGAAACCGGGGTTCACCGTCATCACCAGCACCATGTCGCAAAGGTCCAGCAGATATTCCACCGCCTCGGCCGGCGTGCCGGGATTCAGCGAGATCCCGGCCTTCTTGCCGGTGGCGCGGATCGCCTGCAGGGTGCGATGCGGATGCGGCCCGGCCTCGACATGCGCGGTGATCATGTCGGCGCCGGCCTCGGCATAGGCCTCGATATAGGGATCGACCGGCGCGATCATCAGGTGCACGTCCATGAAACTGGTCACATGCGGCCGGAACGCCTTCACCGCCGGCGGGCCGAAGGTCAGGTTGGGCACGAAATGCCCGTCCATCACATCGACATGCACCCAGTCGGCGCCCTCGGCCTCGATGGCGCGGATCTCCTGGCCGAAATTCGCGAAATCCGCCGACAGGATGGACGGGGCGATCTTGATGCGGCGATCGAAGGTCATGGCTGGCTCCCTGCACATACCCGCTCGGGTTACCGTCCCCGCCCGCGCGAGGTCAACCGGCATGAAGGTTGCATTTCGCCGTTTTCCAAATACCCCGCGGGGGTCCGGGGGCGCGAAGCCCCCGGCTTCCCCCTTGGGCTTTCCGCCGCAGGGCCTATATTGGGGCCAAGGCGCCGGGCCGTCGCCGGCCCCGCGCACCCGTATTCCGAAGGACTTGCAATGACCGAAACGAAGGATCTTTCCTGGGACGACAGCGTGCTGCCCTTCCAGCTGGAGCGCTCGGGCATGCGCGGCCGCGTCGCGCGCCTGGGCCCGGTGCTCGAACATATCCTGTCGCGCCACGACTACCCGGTCGCGGTCAGCGCCATGGTGGCCGAACTGACCACCCTGACCGCGCTGATCGGCCAGACCATCAAGCTGCGCTGGAAACTGTCGCTGCAGGTGCGCGGCAACGGCGCCATCCGCACCATCGCCACCGACTATTACGCCCCCGAGACCGAGGGCGGCCCCGCCCGGATGCGCGCCTGGGCCAGCTTCGACCCGGACCGGCTGCACGAGGGCGTCACCGGCTTCGACCAGCTCGGTCAGGGCTATTTCGCGGTGCTGATCGACCAGGGCGAGGGCACGACGCCCTATCAGGGCCTGACGCCGCTGGCCGGCGGCTCGCTGGCCGCCTGCGCGCAGGCCTATTTCGAACAGTCCGAGCAGCTTCCCACCCGCTTCGAGCTGACGGTCGGCCGCTCGCGCATGCCCGGCCAGGCCGAGGAGCACTGGCGTGCCGGCGGCATCATGCTGCAGACCCTGCCCGCCGCCAGCCACGCCGCCCCGGAAGGCGAGGCGCTGCAATCCGCCGACATCCTGCAGGGCGCGCAGTCCGAGGACTGGAACCGCGCCACCATGCTGATGGCCACGGTCGAGGCGATGGAGCTGGTCGATTCCGCCCTGCCCTTGCCGAACCTGGTCTTCCGGCTGTTCCACGAGGAGGAGCCCACCGCCTTCGCCGTGCAACCGCTGGTCTTCGGCTGTTCCTGCAATGCCGACCGGGTGCGCGACACGCTGTCGATCTATTCGGCCAAGGACATCGCCCACATGACCAACGGCGACGGCATCGTCACCGCCGATTGCCAGTTCTGCGGCGCGCATTACGAATTCGACCCGCAAAGCCTCGGCTTCGAGGCGACCATGGATGCCGAGGGCAATCTGCTGCCGCAAGCCGGGGCCAAAGAAAGCCGGGCCGCACTTTGATGACGGGGGTCCGCGAGACATTGATGCGGGCCCTGTCGGGAACGACCGGGCCCTCGTCCGATTTCGACTTCGGCGGCGCCCCGGCGCCCGGCGAGGCGGCGTTGCGCCCCGCCGGAGTGCTTGCCGCCTTCGACGCCGCGGACGGGCGGCTGCTGCTGACCAAGCGGGCCAGCAGCCTGCGCCACCATCCCGGCCAGATCGCCCTGCCCGGTGGCAAGGTCGATCCCGGCGATGCCGACGAGACCGCCGCCGCCCTGCGCGAGGCGCATGAGGAGGTGGGCCTCGACCCCGCCCGCGTCGAGGTCCTGGGCACCATGCCGCCGCATCGCACCGTGACCGGCTTTGCCATGACCCCGGTGCTGGCGCTGGTCCACGGCCCCTTCACCCCCGTCCCCGAGGCCGGCGAGGTCGAGGAGGTGTTCACCGTCCCCTTCGCCCATGTCACCGATCCGGCGAACTATCATGTCGAGGGCCGGATCTGGCGCGGCGCCCGGCGGGACTATTATGTCGCCCCCTGGGGACCCTATTATATCTGGGGCGCCACCGCCCGCGTCCTGCATTCGCTCGCCACCCGGATTTCAGCCAGGCTTTCCGCATGACCCGCCTGACCGCGCCCTTCCTTGACGATCCCGCCCTGGCGCGGGTGCTGGCCGCGCTTTCGGCCGAAGGCGCGCAGGCGCTGATCGTCGGCGGCGCGGTCCGGAACGCGCTGCTGGGCGAGCCGGTGGCGGATGTGGACATCTCGACCTCGGCCCGGCCCGAGGACAGCATCCGCCTGGCCGAGGCGGCCGGCCTGCGCAGCGTGCCGACCGGCATCGACCATGGCACCGTCACCGTGATCGCCGACGGCCGCGGCTTCGAGGTCACGAGCTTCCGCCGCGACGTGGAAACAGACGGCCGCCGCGCCGTGGTCGCCTATTCCGACCGGATCGAGGAAGACGCGCAGCGCCGCGACTTCACCATGAACGCGCTTTACGCCACCGCTTCGGGCAAGGTGCTGGATCCGGTGGGCGGCCTGCCCGACCTGGCCGCGCGCCGGCTGCGCTTCGTCGGCGACCCGCGCGCCCGCATCGCCGAGGACTACCTGCGCATCCTGCGCTTTTTCCGCTTCCTGGCCTGGTATGGGCGCGAGGCCGACCTGCAGGCGCTGGCCGCCTGCCGCGAGCTGCGCGCGGGCCTCGCCGGCATTTCCAGGGAACGCATCGGCCACGAGATGCGCAAGCTCTTGGATGCGCCCGACCCCTCGCGCGCCGTGGCGCTGATGGCCGAGGCGGGCGTGCTGTCGCTGGTCCTGCCCGGCGCCGATCCCGGCGACCTGCCCGAGCTGGTCGAGGCCGAGCACGAATTCGGCACCGGCGCGCTGCCCTGCTGGCCGCGCCGCCTGGCGCTGCTGGCGGCCCCGAACGCCGCCGGGGCGCTGCGGCTGTCGCGCGACGAGGCCCGCAGCCAGGACCAGATCGCCGCGGCGCTGGCGCTGCATCCGCCGGTCGCCGCCTGGCGCCACGGCCGCGCCGTCGCCGCGCAATCGGTGCTGATCCGCGCCGCCCGCGGCGAGGCGCCGCCCTTTGGCTGGTGCCACGAGCTGGCCCGCGGCGCCGAGGCGAAATTCCCGCTGGCCGCCCGCGACCTGATGCCCGAGCTTTCCGGCCCGGCCCTGGGCGAGGCCCTGAAACGCGCCGAGGCGGCATGGATCGAAAGCGATTTCATCCTGCCGCGCGAGGTGCTGCGCCGGATCGCGCTGCGACAGGAGGCCCGGGCCTGATGCATGATGTCTTCGCCCGCATGATCGACGCCTTCCGCCCGGCCGAGGGCCCGCCGCCGCGCAGCCTGCTGGCCTTCTTCCGCTGGTGCCTGTCGGGGGCATGGTCGGGGCTGGCGGTCGCGGCCGTGGCCTCGGCGCTGAGCGGCATCGCGGATATCGTCTCGGCGGTGCTGCTGGGCCGGGTGATCGATGCCGTCGTGACCAGCACGCCCGCGACCCTGGTCGCCGACAAGGGCGGGCTGATCCTGGGCTTCGTGCTGTTCTTCCTGGTGGTGCGGCCGGCGATCTTCGGCCTGTCCACCGCCTCCTCCAGCGTCATCATCGGGCCGAACCTGTTCCCGCTGGTGCTGTCGCGGCTGCACCGCTGGACCATGGGCCATGCGGTGACCTTCTTCGACAACGATTTCGCCGGCCGCATCGCGCAGAAGCAGACCCAGACCGCCCGGGCGGTGACCGACGTGGCGACGGAATTCGTCAACGTGGTGGCCTTCGCGCTGGCCTCGATCATCGGCTCGGCCGCCTTCCTGGTCTCGGTGGACGGCTGGGGCGCGGTGGCGATGCTGGCCTGGCTTGCCTGCTATGCGCTGCTGATCCGCTTCTTCCTGCCGCGCATCCGCACCCGCTCGGCCAGCCGCGCCTCGGCGCGGGCCATGGTGACGGGGCAGGTGGTGGACACGATCACCAACATCAAGACCGTGAAGCTTTTCGCCCATGCCGAGCACGAGGACCGCGCCGCGCTTGGCGCCATGGCCGGGTTTCGCGAACGGGCGCTGGATTTCGGCCGCGTCAGCACCTGGTTCCGCTTTTCGCTGATGTTCGTCGCCGGCGCGCTGCCGGTGGTGCTGATCGGCGGCACGCTGATGCTGTGGCGCGAGGGGCTGGCGACGGCCGGCGACATCGCCGCCGCCGGCGCGATCTCGATGCGGCTGGCGCAGATGACCGGCTGGGTCAGCATGGCGCTGATGGGCGTCTGGGGTTCGATCGGAGAGGTCGAGGACGGCATGAAGACCCTGTCGCCGCCCCATGCCCTGACCGACGCCGCCGATGCGGTCGCGCTGGACCGCGTGGCCGGGCGCATCGACTTCGACCATGTCGATTTCGCCTATGGCCGCGACACGGCGCGGGACGGCGGCGGCGGCATCCGCGACCTGGACCTGCATATCGCCCCGGGCGAGAGGCTGGGCGTGGTCGGGGCCTCGGGCGCCGGCAAGTCCACCATGGTCTCGCTGCTGCTGCGGCTTTACGACGTGGAACGCGGCGCGGTGCGGGTGGACGGCCATGACGTGCGCGCGGTGACCCAGGAAAGCCTGCGCCGCAACATCGCCATGGTCACGCAGGAAACCGCGATGTTCAACCGCTCGGCCCGCGACAACATCCTTTACGGCCGCCCGGATGCCACCGAGGAGGAGATCGTGGCGGCGGCCCGCGCGGCCGAGGCGCATGAGTTCATCCTGACCCTGCGCGACCATATGGGCCGCGCCGGCTACGACGCCCATCTGGGCGAGCGCGGCGTCAAGCTGTCCGGCGGCCAGCGCCAGCGCATCGCGCTGGCCCGCGCGCTCTTGAAGGACGCGCCGATCCTGGTCCTGGACGAGGCGACATCGGCGCTGGACAGCGAGGTCGAGGCGCAGGTGCAGGAGGCGCTGCACCGCGCCATGCAGGGCAAGACCGTGCTGGCCATCGCGCACCGGCTCTCGACCATCGCCGAGCTGGACCGCATCGTGGTGCTGGAATCCGGCCGCATCGTCGAGCAGGGCAGCCATGCCGAGCTGCTGGCGCTGGACGGCACCTATGCCCGCTACTGGAACCGCCAGTCCGGCGGCTTCCTGGGCACCGACGAGGACGAGGAAACCACCGAGGCCGCCGAGTGATCTGGACCGTCGAGCGGCTGGGCCGCAAGGGCGATGGCGTGGCGGTCGGGACCGGGGGCCGCGCCCTGGCGGCGCTGACCCTGCCCGGCGAGGTGATCGAGGGCGAGGCCGAGAACGGCCGCATCGCCAGCCCGCGCATCGTGACCCCCGCGCCCGAGCGGGTGCGCCCGCCCTGCCCGCATTACCGCGCCTGCGGCGGTTGCGCGCTGATGCACGGCTCCGAGGCGTTCGTGAAGGCCTGGAAGGTCGGCGTGGTGACCGAGGCGTTGCGGGCGCAGGGGCTTTCCGCGCCGATTGCCGGGGTGCATGTCTCGCCGCCGCGCTCGCGCCGGCGGGCGGTGCTGTCGGGGCGGCGGACGAAGAAAGACGCGCTGCTGGGTTTTCACGCCCGCGCCTCGGACGTGATCGTCGATATCGCGGATTGCCATGTGCTGCGGCCGGGAATCCAGTCGGCGTTGCCGCTGCTGCGGCGGCTGGTCGTCGCCGGCGCCTCGCGCGCGGGCGAGCTGTCGCTGACCGTGACCGAGACGCCGGCCGGGCTGGACGTGGCGGTGACCGGCGGCAAGCCGATGCAGCCGGCGCTGTTCCAAACCCTGGCGGCGCTGGCGGCCGAGGGCGATCTGGCGCGGCTCAGTTGGGACGGCCAAGGCATCACCCGCCGCCCGCCGGCGCTGCCCATGGGGCGGGCGCAGGTCGTGCCGCCGCCGGGCGGTTTCCTGCAGGCCACCGCCGAGGGCGAGGCGGCGTTGCTGGCCGCGGTGCGCGGCATGCTGCGCGGTGCCGGCCGGGTGCTGGACCTGTTCGCCGGCTGCGGCACCTTCACCCTGCCGCTGGCCGAGACGGCCGAGGTCCATGCCGTCGAGGGGCTGGCCGCGCCGCTGCAGGCGCTGGACGCGGCCGCCCGCCGCAGCCCCGGCCTGCGCCGAATCACGACCGAGATTCGCGACCTTGCCCGCCGGCCGCTCATGCCCGACGAGCTGGCCTATGACGCAATCGTGATCGACCCGCCGCGCGCCGGGGCCGAGGCGCAGGCGCGCGAACTGGCCCGCTCGGCCGCGGACAGGCTGGCCTGGGTCAGCTGCGATCCCGTCACTTTTGCAAGGGACGCGCGGATTCTCGCCGAGGGCGGATGGGCGCTGGCGCGGCTCTTCGTGGTCGACCAGTTCCGCTGGTCGCCGCATGTCGAGACCGTGGCGGAATTTCGCCGAAGCTAGCGAAATTTTAATCTCTGTGCTATTTCTTGGGAAAACCAAGCGCATAGCGCAGACAGAGGGCAGTGATGATTCGGGCAATACGCGCATTTTTCGCGGTTGTCGCAGTGGCTGTTGTGGCAAGCTGCGGCGGCGGGGACAGCACTCAATCCAGAAAGACCTATCAGGGTCCGCCCATCACGCAGGTCGTGGTGAAGAAGGGCGAGCGCAAGATGTATCTCGTCAGCGGCCGGGAAGTGATCAAGAGCTATGAGATCAAGCTCGGCAATCAGCCGGTCGGCCGCAAACAATTCGAAGGCGACGGCCGCACGCCCGAGGGCATGTATTTCATCGACCGTTTCAACCCGCGCAGCCGCTATCACCTGTCGGTCGGCATCTCCTACCCATCCGCGCAGGACGTGACCCAGGCGGCGGCCAGGGGGCTGCGGCCGGGCGGCGACATCTTCATCCACGGCCTCGGCCCCGAGGGGCGGCAGCTGGTCCGGCAGCGCAACGATTGGACCGCCGGCTGCATCGCCGTCACCGACGAGGAGATCGAGGAGATCTTCACCATGCTGCGCCCGGGCGTGCCGATTTTCCTCTATCCCTAGGCGCCGCCGGCAGCGCCTGTCACAAGGGCCCTGCGCATCGTCGCGGGGCTTTTGATTGCCGGGACGGCGCAGGCCGGCCGCCTGCCCGTCGCGCCTGCCATGTCATGCCCTGCCCTGCCATGTCGGCCCGGGCCGAATCGCCATCAGCCCGGCAGGGCCAGCCGGTCCAGCGCCGCCGCGTGCAGTTCGGACGAGGCGCTGGCCAGGATGGCCCCGCTGGACCGCAGCGTCAGCGGCCGACCCCGCCAGTCGGAAATGACGCCGCCCGCCTCCTGCACGACCGGGCACAGGGCGCAGATGTCGTAAGCGTCCAGGTCGTCGCCGTTCAGGCAAAGATCCACCAGCCCGCGGGCCAGCGCGCCATAGGCGGCCGCGCCGCCGTCGAACACCCTGACCCGCCCGGCCGAGCGCAACCGGCGGTATCCGGCCGCGCTGCCGGGCGCGGTGAAACTGTCGGGATTCGCCAGGCTGACGACGGCCCTGTCCAGCGCGCGCTGCGCGCTGCTGCGGACAAGGCGGCTGCCGAAGCGCGTGCCGCGCCCCTCGGCCGCCACATAGCGGGCGCCCGGCGCCGGCAGGTCGATAAGACCCAGAACCGGCACTCCGTCGCGGCAGACGCCGATCAGCGAGGCGAAGTTCAGCAATCCCGCCGCGAACTGGCGGGTGCCGTCGATCGGATCGAGCACCCAGGTAAAGGCGCTGCTGCCGGCATCGGCGCCGTATTCCTCGCCCAGGATGCCGTGCGAGGGAAACTGCCGCCGGATGCGCTCGCGCCACATCGACTCGATGGCCAGGTCGGCCTCGGTCAGCGAGGTGCCGTCTGGCTTGTAGCGGACAGCAAGCGCACCGCGCCATGCCTGGGCGGAGATGTCCGCAGCCGCCGCGGCCAGGACCAGCGCCGCGGCCAGGATTCGGTCGATCTCGCTCATCCCGACCTCCTGCGACGCAGCCGCCGGCCGAGGGCCCGCCTGCCGATGAAAGGCGGAAAGGCGCGGCCCGGTCCGGCCGCGCCGTCCGGTCAGATTCCGGCGCCGGGGGCGGCAAAGCCGCCGGCCATGGTCGTCGGCGTGGCGGTCGCGCCGCCGGTGATCAGCACCCACCAGATCTTGCCCGAGGGTTCCTGGTACCAGCCGACGCCCAGCTCGGTCGCGCGCGGGTCCATGACCACGTCGCGGGTGTCGCGGGTCTGCATCCAGGCGTTCAGCGTCGCGATCTCGTTCTCGTAGGTCTCGGAGATGTTCTCGCCGATCAGGTGGCCCATGTAGCCGTTGCGGCGGATGCGATCCAGCGGCGAGGAGCCGTCCGAGCCGAAATGCCAGGCGCGGTTCTGCGCCGCCATGTCGCGGGCATGGGCCTTGGCGGCCGCGTCCAGCATCGGGTTCTGCACCATGGGGGCGGCGGCGACATTGGCGCGCAGCGCATTGATCTGGCCCAGGATGCGGCCGGGGATCTGCGCCTCTTCCCGCGGGGTGATCTTGTAGGCGACCGGCAGCGGCTGGCCGTCGGGGCCGAGTTGCGTCTGCTGCGGCTGCTGGCAGGCGGCAAGCGCCAGCACCGAAACAAGCGCCAGGGTAGAGAGTTTCAGCATCATGTCCTGTCCCGAGAGGATATTTTGCGCCAGCCATACAAAAGGCAGCGCCTCGCTTCAAACGAAAGATTGCGTGAGGGCCACAGGCTGCGACTCTGTTGCGACAATGACGCTTGTTTGAATTGCAAGGGTCCGGGCCGGGGCGTAAATCCATGTCGTAACGCCATTCTTCGCAAATTCGGGCAGAGAAGACCGCCGCGAGCGGTCCGCCACATATCAGGAGCGACACATGATCACGCCGAAAAATCCGGTCTCGCGCCGGAAATTTCTGACCGCCTCGGCGGCGATGGGCGCGGCGGCGGGGCTGGCGGCCCCGGCCCTGGCCCAGGCCATCGACCCCTATACCGGCCAGCCGCTGCAGGGCGCGGCCGGCGGCGCCACCCCGGACGCGGGCATGGTGCAATATGACGCGGCCCAGGATTCGCGCCGCAACATCTCCAGCTTCCGCATGCAGGACTGGCAGCCCTATTTCAGCACCCTGACCAATGGCGCCATCCTGGTCGACCTGACCTCGCGCGCGCTGCATTACTGGTCCGAGGACCAGACCGTCTACAAGCTGTTCCCGACCTCGGTTCCGGTCAGCGCCGACCTGACCCGCACCGGCCGCACCGAGATCATCAAGAAGGTCAAGGGTCCGAGCTGGGCGCCCACCCCCGAGATGAAGAAGCGCAACCCGGAATGGCCGGATTTCGTGCCGCCGGGGCCGGACAACCCGCTGGGCACCCATGCGCTGTGGCTGAGCTGGCAGTATTACCGCATCCACGGCACGCATGACACGCGCAAGATCGGCCGCAAGTCCTCGAACGGCTGCATCGGCCTTTACAACGAACATATCAAGCAGCTTTACGACCTGACCAAGATCGGCACCCAGGTGCTGCTGATCTGACCCGCAGGCAGCGCGAAAAGGAGCCGGCAGGGCCCTTTTTCATGGCGGCGCGGACCGGCGCCGTTCAGCCCCCGGACGGCTGGGCGGCCTTGCGCAGCAGGCGCAGGACCTGACGCTCCTCGGGGCCGAGCCCGGTATCGCGGGCGGTGCCGTCCTTGCCCAGCCGGAGCTTCAGCCCGCCCGCCAGATAGGCCTCGATGATCTGCGGGTGGACATAGCATCTGCGGCAGATGGCCGGGGTGTTGCCCAGCCGGGCGGCGACGTTGGCGATGGCCTCGCGCAGGTTGCGTTTGGCCTCGGCCTCGCTCTCGAAGGGATCGCAGCGTGCCAGCGCCTCGGCGGCCAGGACCGTTCCGGTCCAGGTGCGGAAATCCTTGGCCGTCACCTCGCGCCCGGCGATGCCGCGCAGGTAGTCGTTCACCTCGCCCGAGGTGATCCTGCGGCATTCGCCCGCCTCGTCGAGATACTGGAACAGCGGCTGGCCCGGCAGATCCTGCATCTTGCGCACGATGCGGGCGACGCGGCGGTCGCGGATGCCCAGATCCCAGGTCTTGCCCCCCTTGCCCCGGAAACGGAAGCGGACCTTGCCGCCGTCGATCCGGGCATGGCGGTTCTGCAGCGTGGTCAGCCCGTGCGAACGGTTCTCGCGCGCGTAGCTGGCATTGCCGACCCGGATCATCGTGGTTTCAAGCAGATGCACGACGGTCGCCAGAACCTTGTCGGGCGGCATCCCGGGCCGCGCCATGTCGACATCGACGCGGGCGCGGATCTTCGGCAGGCAGGCGGCAAACTCCAGCAGGTGATCGAACTTGGCACGGTCGCGGAAGGCGCGGAAGCGCGGGTGATAAAGATATTGCTTGCGGCCGCGCGCATCGCGCCCGGTGGCCTGCACATGGCCGCGCGGATCGGCGCAGATCCAGACCTCGGACCAGGCAGGCGGGATCGCCAGCGCCCGGATGCGGCGCCGCACGGCGGCGTCGCGGATCGTCCGGCCCCGCGCGTCGCGATAGGAAAACCCGGTGCCGCAGCGCCGGCGGGAGATTCCGGGCGCATCGTCGCCGGCATGGATCAGCCCCGCGGTTTCCGCGGCGTCCTGGGCGTGGGCGATGGGCGAATCCTCGGGCATGGCGACCGGAAAGCACGCGGCAACAAGGCGCAACGCGTTCCGGATCCGCCCGGTTGCGCGCCCGGCGGCAACCGGGTCAGGAAACCGGATCGCGATGCAGACGAGGGGGAAAAGCGGCCAGGATGCCGGCCGCCCCGACGCGCCGGATCAGACCGGGATCTGCCGCAGGATCAGGAACAGAATCGCCGACAGCAGCGCCGCGGCGGGGACGGTGACCACCCAGGCGGCGCCGATGGTCAGCACATGCAGCCGGCGCACCAGCTTGCGGCGGCGGCGCTCGTCGGCGGGGATCTCTTCGGTCTTCGGCAGCGTCATGCGGGCCCGTTTCAGCCGCCGCTCGGCGTCCCATTCGCGAAAGAAGCCCACGCCGAAGATCGCGCCCACCGCGATATGGGTCGAGCTGACCGGCAGCCCCAGCCAGCTGGCCAGGATGACGGTGATCGCCGCCGACAGGGCCACGCAATAGGCCCGCATCGGGTTCAGCTTGGTGATCTCGCTGCCGACCATGCGGATCAGCTTGGGCCCGAACAGGCTGAGGCCGAAGGAGATGCCGAAGGCCCCGATCAGCATCACCCACAGGGGAATGGTCACGGCCCCCTCGAAATTGCCGGTCTGCGCGGTCTGCACGATGGCCGCCAGCGGGCCGACGGCATTGGCGACGTCATTCGCGCCATGGGCAAAGCTCAGCAGCGCCGCCGAGGCGACCAGCGGAATCCCGAACAGCACCTTCAGCGACTTGTTGCGGTTCTCCAGCCCCTTGGACTGGCGGCGGGTGACCGGGATCATCACCAGCCAGCAGCCCAGCCCGATCATCAGGCCCAGCAGCAGCGCCGAGCCCATCGAGACCGCGATCAGCTGTTTCAGCCCCTTCATCACCAGATAGGCGGCAAAGGTGCCGGCCATGATCCCGACCAGCACCGGCACCCAGGTTCGGGCGGCGGCAATCTTGTCGTCGCGATAGATGATCCGGCTTTTGATGAACCACAGGAAGCCGGCCGCCACCACGCCGCCCATCACCGGCGAGATGACCCAGCTTGCGGCGATGGCGAACATCTGGTCCCAGCTGACCGCACCGAAACCGGCACCCGCCATGCCTGCGCCCATCACCCCGCCGACCACGGCATGGGTGGTCGAGACCGGCGCCCCGATCCATGTCGCCAGGTTCACCCACAGGGCCGAGGCCAGCAGCGCCGCCATCATCGCCCAGATGAAGATCGCGGGCGTGTCCAGCGCCTCGGGCGCGACGATGCCCTTGGCCACGGTCGAGACCACGTCGGCCCCGGCGATCAGCGCGCCGGCGCTTTCGAAGATCGCCGCGATGATGATGGCGCCGCCCATGCTGAGCGCATTCGCCCCCACCGCCGGACCCATATTGTTGGCGACATCGTTGGCGCCGATGTTCAGCGCCATGTAGGCGCCGAACACCGCGGCGGCGACGACGATCGGCATCTCGCCGTGCTGGCCCAGCAGCATCGCCGCGGCAAGCCCGGCCAGGATGATGAAGACGAAACCGATGCTCGGCGCCACCAGGGGCCGCGAGACATAGACCGCGGCCGCCTCGAGATTGGCGAAGCGGCCCAGGTCGCGGTCCAGCGTGTCGAGATGTCGGGGCTCGAGATCCTTGTTAGACATGTTCCGCCTTTCTGTTCCCGCGGGTGCTAGGAGGGAATCGGTGGCATATCAAGATGCATCCGACGCCCGGCGCACCGCGCCGCCCCGCACCGCCTGCGGGACCGGTCAGCCCGGCTCTGCCCGCAAGCCCTTGACCAGCGCGAAGCAGGCCCCCAGCAGCACGATCGCAAAGGGAAAGCCGGTCGAGACGGCCATGGCCTGCAGCGCCGCAAGCCCGCCGCCCAACAGCAGCGCGATGGCGACCAGCCCCTCGAAGGTGGCCCAGAACACCCGCTGCGGCACCGGCGCGTTCACCTTGCCGCCGGCGCTGATCGTGTCGATCACCAGCGAGCCGGAATCCGACGAGGTGACGAAGAACACGATCACCAGCACGATGCCGATCAGCGAGGTGATGCCGGTCAGCGGCAGATGCGCCAGCATCTCGAACAGTTGCAGTTCCAGCGCCGCGTCCTGGACCGAGCGCAGGCTCTGGTCCACGACCTGGCTGATCGCCGTGCCGCCCAGCGCGGTCATCCAGATGGTCGAGACCAGCGACGGGATCAGCAGCACCGCGATCAGGAACTCGCGCACCGTGCGGCCGCGGCTGACACGGGCGATGAACATGCCGACAAAGGGCGACCAGCTGATCCACCAGGCCCAGTAAAAGGCGGTCCAGCCCTGGCGGAAATTGTCGTCGTCGCGCCCCAGCGGGTTCGACAGCGCCGGCAGATATTCCACATAGGCCAGCAGGTTCTTGAAAAAGCCGGTGGCGATCTGGGTGGTGGGGCCGACCAGCACGATGAAGACCAGCAGCAGCAGCGCCAGCGCCATGTTCGCCTCGGACAGCAGCTTCACACCCTTGTCCATGCCAGCCACCACCGATGCGGTGGCGATGCCGGTGATGAAGATGATCAGGAAGATCATTGCCCCGGTGGTCGCGGGCAGGCCGAACAGGAAGTTCAGCCCGGCGCTGGCCTGCTGCGCCCCGATGCCCAGCGAGGTGGAAAGCCCGAAGATCGTCGCAAAGACCGCCAGAATGTCGATCACATGCCCCGGCCAGCCCCAGACCCGTTCCCCGAAGATCGGATAGAAGACCGAGCGCAGCGTCAGCGGCAGGCCCTTGTTGAAGGCGAAAAGCGCCAGCGACAGCGCCACGATCGCATAGATCGACCAGGGATGCAGCGCCCAGTGGAAGATCGTCGCCGCCATCGCCAGCCGCCGCGCACCTTCGGCATCGCCCGGCACGCCTTGCAGCGGCGCCCAGTCGGTGCGGATGCCGTCCGGCCCGACGGCCGGGCCGTCGAAGGCGGCGGTGTAGTTCCCCAGCGGCTCGGACACGCCATAGAACATCAGGCCGATGCCCATGCCGGCGGCAAACAGCATCGAGAACCACGAGAGATAGCTGTAATCGGGCACCGCCTGCGGACCGCCCAGCCGGATGCGGCCCAGCGGCAGCACGATCAGCACCAGGCACAGCAGCACGAAGACATTGCCGACGATCAGGAAGAACCAGTCGAGATTGGCGGTCAGGAAATCGCGCAGCCCGGAAAAGAACGGGTCCAGCGTGTTCTGGAACATCAGGGTCAGCAGGGTGAAGGCGACGACCCCGAGCGCCGAGATGCTGAACACGACGTTGTGGATATCCAGCTCGAACACGAAGCGTCGGCGATAATTGATGTTGTCCTGGCCGATCTCGTAGGCGGTGTCGATGATCTGCGTCGGGCCCTCGGGCGCCGGAACTGCTTCGGGGGTGATCGGGTCGATCGGAACCTGCGTCATTTCTGCCAAAAGGTCTTTTCCCTGATTGTGCGATCTGGTCCAGCACGCCCTGGGCGCGCAACGGAAATAGACGGCCCGAGGACAAAAACCTGCAAAAAGGCCGCAACCAACCCGGCGTTTTTACCGGAACAAGCGCAAAAACGCAACGCGGGCGGCGGAACCGGCTGTCTGGCCTGGTGTGGCGGCATGACGTAGCGGCAACCGCACGCGCGCCGCTGCCCGGGTTGTCGTCAGCGGCGGGCTTGGGCTAACCTTTGTCCAGAGGATCCGGGAAACAGGGATAGGTACATGAAACTCAAGACTTTGCTTGCGGCTTTTGCCATTGCCGCCTCTTTCGGCCAGGCCGCTGCGGCGCAGGAAATGTCGTTTTTCCGCATCGGCACCGGCGGCACGGCGGGCACCTATTATCCGATCGGCGGGCTGATCGCCAACGCCATCTCCAGCCCGCCCGGCTCGCGCGCCTGCGAGGACGGCGGTTCGTGCGGGGTGCCGGGGCTGGTGGCGACGGCGGTGGCCTCGAACGGCTCGGTCGGCAATGTGAACGCCATCAACGGCGGCGCGATGGAGGCCGGCTTCAGCCAGTCCGACGTCGCCTATTGGGCGCAGACCGGCACCGGGCTGTGGGAAGGCCAGCCGGCGGTCGAGAAGCTGCGGCTGATCGCCAATCTCTATCCCGAAAGCATCCATCTGGTCGCCCGGGCCGATGCGGGCATCGCCTCGGTCGCCGATCTCAAGGGCAAGCGGGTGTCGCTGGACGAGCCGGGCTCGGGCACACTGGTCGATGCCAAGATCATCCTGGAGGCCTTCGGCATGTCGGAAGCCGACGTGACAGCGGAATATCTCAAGCCCGACCAGGCGGCGGACCGGATGCGCGATGGCGCCATGGACGCCTTCTTCTTCGTCGGCGGCTATCCGGCCGGCGCCATCGCCGAGCTGGCCAGCCAGCATGACGTGGTGCTGGTGCCGATCACCGGCCCCGAGGTCGACAAGCTGCGCGAGACCTATACCTTCTTCGCCGCCGACACCGTTCCGGCCGGCACCTATGAAGGGCAGGCTGCCGATGTCTCCACGATCTCGGTCGGGGCGCAGCTGGTGACCAATGCCGACCAGCCCGAGGAGCTGATCTATGGCATCACCAAGGCGCTTTACAACGAGAACACCCAGAAGCTGTTCGCCGCCGGCCATGCCAAGGGCAAGCTGATCACGCTGGACAGCGCCACCCAGGGCGCCGGCATCCCCTTCCATCCGGGCGCCGAGCGTTTCTACAAGGAAGCCGGCAAGCTCGAGTGAGCATGGCCGCAGGCTGACGAAAGGACGCGGCCGGCCCCCGGTCCGCGTCCTTTGCCCTTGAACCGAACGGCAGGACCCCCCCATGACCGAGACAACCCGCCCGCTTTCCGAGGATGAGCTTCGCGCCCTGGAGGAAGAATACGATCCCGAGGCGCGATTCCGCACCGTGACGCGGCCGATCGCCATCCTGTCCGGGATCATCCTGTTCCTGCTGTCGTGCTATCACTTCTACACCGCCGGCTTCGGCATCCCGCGCGCCACCACGCATCGCGGGCTGCACATGGGCGTGTCGCTGTTCATCATCTTCCTGAGCTTCTCGGCCCTGGCGCGCAACCGCCACAAGACCGACGGCTTCGCCATTCTCGGCGTGCCGGTGACGGACTGGGTGCTGGCCATCGGCGGCGCGGTCAGCGCCTTCTACGTGCCCTGGATCTATGACCAGTTGCAGTTCCGCGTCGGCAACCCGCTGGCCATCGACATCGTCATGGGCACGGTGCTGCTGCTGGTGCTGATGGAGGCGGTGCGCCGCTCGATGGGCTGGCCGCTGCCGGTGATCGCCGGGCTGTTCATCGCCTATGCCTATTTCGGCAAGTCGATGCCCGGCATCCTGGTCCACCCCGGCGCGGACTGGTCCACCATCGTCAACCACCTTTACCTGACCTCGCAGGGCATCTACGGCACCGCGCTTGGCGTCATCGCCACCTATGTCTTTCATTTCGTGCTGTTCGGGGTGATGGCGCAGAAGATCGGCCTGGGCCAGCTGTTCATCGACCTGGCCACGGCGCTGGCCGGGCGCTTCGCCGGCGGGCCGGCCAAGGTCTCGGTCATTTCCTCGGCGATGCTGGGCACGATCTCGGGCTCGTCGATCGCCAATACCGTGACCACCGGCGCGCTGACCATCCCGGCGATGATCAAGATCGGCTTCAAGCGCCATTTCGCCGCCGCGGTCGAGGCGGCGTCCTCGACCGGCGGGCAGATCACGCCGCCGGTCATGGGCGCGGTCGCCTTCCTGATGGTCGAATATCTGGGCATCCCGCTGCGCACCATCCTGATCGCGGCGGTGGTCCCGGCCTTCATGCATTTCTTCGGCGTGCTGGTTCAGGTGCATCTGGAGGCCAAGCGCCTGGGCATCCGCGGCCTGCGCCAGGAAGAGCTGCCCAAGGCCTGGAAAGTCCTGCGCGAGGGCTGGCTGTCGGTCTTGCCGCTGGTGCTGCTGGTCTGGATGCTGATGTCGGGCCGCACGCCCTTCCTGTCGGCCTTCTGGGCCATCACCGCCTGCATGGCCGTCTATCTGATCCAGCGGGTCATGGCGGCGGGCGCCGTCGAGGGCATCAGGGAAACCGCCACCGGCATCTATGAAGGCTTCGTCGCCGGCGCCCGCCAATCCCTGGCGGTGACGGCGGCGGCGGCGCTGGTCGGCGTGGTGATCGGCATTGTCACCCTGACCGGCGTCGGCTTCAAGATCGCCTTCATGGTGACCTCGGTGGCGGCAAACTGGGCCGCCTCGCTGCACGGGCTGCTGGCCGTGCTGCCCTTCGAGCTGTTCAGCATCGAGACCCTGACGCTGCTTTTCACCCTGCTGATGACGGCGGTGGTCTGCGTGCTGATGGGCTGCGGCGTGCCGACGACGGCAAACTACATCATCATGGTCGCGGTGGCGGCGCCGGTGCTGGGCATGATGAATGTCGAGCCGCTGGTGGCGCATTTCTTCGTGTTCTATTTCGGCGTGCTGGCCGACGTGACGCCGCCGGTGGCGCTGGCCGCCTATGCCGGGGCCGGGATCGCCGGGGCCAACGGCTTCAAGGCCGGCAACACCGCCTTCCGGCTGTCGATGGGCAAGGCGATGGTGCCCTTCGTCTTCGTCTTCTCGCCCTCGCTGCTGCTGGTGACGCAGGCCTTCACCCTGCCCGACTTCCTGCTGGCCTTTACCGGCGCGGTGCTGGGCATCGTGGCGCTGTCGGCGGCGATCACCAACTGGCTGCTGGGGCCGCTGCTGACCATCGAGCGGCTGCTGCTGCCGGTGGCGGCGCTGATGATGATCGCGCCCGAGCTGGTCTCGACCGTGATCGGCGCGGCGATCCTGGGCCTGGTGCTGCTGCGGCAGTATCTGGCCGGCCGGTCGGGGCCAAGGCCCGAGCCGGCCACCTGACTGACGGCGCGGGCCTCGGCCGGACGGCCGGGGCCCGGCACCCTGTCCTCAAAGCAGGCCGGGCTCGCCCGCGGCGGCGATGCGGATCGGACAGCCAAGCCCGGTCAGCCGCTGCTGCGCCACCTCCTGGAAGCCGGCCGCCGCCTCGCGCAGCCAGTCGAGAAACAGCCGCACGATGCGCCGGTTGAGGTGCCGGTCGGGGCAGACCGCCCAATAGGCCGGAAACTCCACCGCGGCGAAATCGGTCGACAGCGGCACCAGCGCGCCGCTTTGCAGTTCGTCCAGCGCCAGCGTCACCGATTCCAGCACGATGCCCATGCCGTCCAGCGCCAGCTGGATCGCCATGGACGAGCGGTCGAAGCGCAGCGGCGCCTGCTGGTCCGGCGCCTCGATGCCGTGGACCGCCAGCCAGACATCCCATTGATACAGCGCCTTGACCGAATGGATCAGCCGCGCCTGGGCCAGCTGGCGCACCGGATCGGCCTCTGCCGCGGCCAGCATGTCGCGATAGGCCGGGCTGCACATCGGCAGCACATAGTCGCGGATCACGCATTCCGCATGCAGCCCGGCCCAGTTGCCCGAGCCGTAGCGCAGGTCCAGGTCCATGATCTCGGTCTCGAAATCCGAGAAATCGGGCGAGGCATCGACCCGCACGCCCCATTCCGGGTTCAGTTCCAGGAAATGCTTCAGCCGGGGCGTCAGCCAGCGCACCGCGAAGCTGGGGCTGGAGCGCAGGTTCAGCTGCCGGCTGTCGCGCTGGCGCAGCACCGCCGAGCGCGCGCCGCGGATCATGCGAAAGGCGGCGGTGGTGGTCTGGAACAGCATCTCGCCGTCCAGGGTCAGCGTCAGCCGGCGGTCCTGGCGGCGAAACAGCCGCACGCCCCATTGCTCTTCCAGCTGCTTGAGCTGCTGGCTGACCGCGGCGGTGGACACGCCCAGTTCGGCGGCGGCCAGCGTCACCCGACCGGTGCGCGCCACGGCTTCGAAATAGGCAAGCGAGTTCAGGTTCGGATTGAGCGGCATGGTTCCTCTTGCCCCCAGAGGACAGCCAGAGGCGGCGCCCGTCAAGGCGCCGCGCCGCGAAACCCGGCCACGGCTCAGCCG
Organism: Paracoccus sp. TOH; assembly: GCF_030388245.1. Classification (NCBI taxonomy): domain Bacteria; kingdom Pseudomonadati; phylum Pseudomonadota; class Alphaproteobacteria; order Rhodobacterales; family Paracoccaceae; genus Paracoccus; species Paracoccus sp. TOH. The sequence goes on along the minus strand of NZ_CP098360.1, from coordinate 1,009,880 downwards.
ATGCCGTTCAGCCGCCGATAGGCGGCGATGACCTGGCTGTCATCGGCAAGCCCGTGGCCGGCGCCGCTTTCGGCCAGGAACATCTGATGCGCCGCGGCGGTCAGCGGCAGGCCCATGGCCGCGCCCCGGCCCGCCGACAGGGCGATGCCCAGATCCTTGACGAAGATGTCGACGGCGCTGGTCACCTCGGGGTTCCGGCGCAACATGCGCGGCCCGCGATCCTTCAGCATCCAGCTTGATGCCGCCGAGCCCGAGACGATCTCCAGCAGGGTGGCGCCGTCGATGCCGGTCTTTTCGCCCAGGGCCAGCGCCTCGGCGGCGGCGGCCAGATGGACGCCGCAAAGCAGCTGGTTGATCGCCTTGACCATGGCGCCCTGCCCCGGTTCGGGTCCGCAATGGTAAAGCCTGTCGCCCATGGCGCGCAGCACCGGTGCCACCGCCTGATAGCTGGCGGCGGGCGCGCCGACCATGATGGTCAGCGTCCCCGCCCGCGCGCCCACCACCCCGCCCGAGACCGGGCAGTCGATCAGCTCGCGCCCGGCCGCCGCCACCTCGCGCGCCAGGGCGGCGACGTCCTGCGGCGGGCAGGTCGCCATCAGACAGATGCGCGCCGCGGGCGGCAACGCCGCCAGGCCGCCGGCCTGGAACAGCACCGCCCGCGCCTGGTCGATATTCACCACCATCAGCACCAGCAGCGCCGCATCCGCGCAGGCGGCGGCCAGATCGGCCGGGCGCTGCCCCCCGGCGCCGGCCAGCGCCTCGACCGCGGCCGGCCGGGTGTCGAACCCCGCGACCGCGTGGCCGGCCCGCAGCAGGTTCTCGGCCATCGGCAGGCCCATCGAGCCAAGGCCGACGAAGGCGATCTTCCGTTCCTTCTGCATGTCCGTTCCTTAGTAGATGGTGAATGCGGGGATGTAGGAGATCAGCACCAGCACCAGGAAGGCGACCAGGTAGAAGGGCCACAGCTCCTTGACCACGGCGCCGATCGGCACCCGGGCGATGGCGGCGCCGATGAACAGCGTCGTGCCGATCGGCGGGGTGAACAGGCCGATGGACAGGTTGATGCAGATCATCACCCCCAGCTGGATCGGGTCCATGCCGATGGCCTGGCCGATGGCGACGAAGGTCGGCCCCAGCAGCAGGATCGCCGCCGGCAGGTCCAGGAACATGCCGACCACCAGCATGATCAGGTTCATCATCAGGATGATCAGGACCGGCGCGCCCAGCGTCTCTTGCGACCATTGCGCGACCATGGCGGGGATGCGCTCGGTGATGAGCACATGGCCGACCAGGCTCGAGGCGGCGATGACCAGCATCACCACGCCGGTGGTGATGACGGTGCCGACCAGGGCCTCCTGCAGCCGGGCCAGGGTCAGGTCGCGATACAGCAACAGGCTGACCACCAGCGCGTAGAACACGGCGATGACGCTGACCTCGGTCGGGGTGGCGATGCCGGCGCGCAGCAACAGGATGATGAAGAACGGCATGGCCAGCGCCGGCAAGGCCGACAGCAGCGAGCGGCCGAAGCCGGTCAGCTCGGCCCGGTTCGACAGGCGGGGGAAGTTGCGCAACCGCCCCGAGAAATAGCACACCAGCATCATGCCGAAGGCCAGCATCAGCCCCGGCAGGATCGCCGCCGAGAACAGCGAAGCGATCGAGGTGTTCGAGACCGTCGAATAGAGGATCAGCGGGATCGAGGGCGGGATCAGCCCGGCGATGGTCGAGGAGGAGGCCGTGACCGCGGCGGCGAAGCCCGCCGGATAGCCCTCGCGTTTCTGCCAGGGGATCAGCATCGAGCCCAGCGCCGAGGCCTCGGCCACCGCCGAGCCCGAGACGCCGCCGAAGATGGTCGAGCCAACCACCGTCACCTGACCCATGCCGCCGTGGAAGCGGCCGACCATGGCGGCGGCGAACTGCACCAGCTTCTGGCCCAGCGTGCCCGACATCATCAGCGAGCCGGACAGGATGAAGAAGGGAATGGCCAGCAGCGGAAAGCTCTGCGTCGGCTGGAACAACTTCACCACCGCCAGGACGGTCGGCGTGCCGCCCTGCCACAGGATGGCGGTGCCCGAAGCCATGATCAGCGCATAGCCGACCGGCACGGAAAGAAACAGCAGCAGGGCGAAAAGCCCGGTCATCATGAAGGTCATGTCATATGCTCCGCGTCCGGGTGGCTCAGCGTCGCGGGATCGTCGCTCGACGCCACCCGCACCAGGTTGACCAGCGAGGCGAGCGCGATGCCGCCAAAGCCGAACAGCATCGAGCTATAGGCCCATGCCTGGCCCAGCCCGGTCATCGGAAAGACCTGCGCCTTGGTGATCGCGATCACCCCCAGCGACAGCCAGGCCAGCACGGCGAACACCGCTCCGACCATCACATGGATCGCCATCAGCAGCAGCCGCAACTGGCGCTTGTCCAGTTGGGCGCGCAGGAATTCGGCGGCGATATGGGCGTTGCGGTTGGCACCGATGACGATGCCGCCCATGACCAGCCAGGGAAACAGCAGGTTCGGCACCTCGTTCGGCCAGCCCAGGCCCGCGCTGGTGAGATAGCGCACCACCACCTCGGCCATCAGCGCCAGAAAGATCACCACCACCGAGCCGGTGGCGATCAGCACCGCGCAGCGGTCCAGCACGGCGCCGACCGCATTGGCGATGCGCAGGGCGGGGGAAGCCGCGCTGTCATCGCCCTGCGAACAGGTGGCCTGGATCATTGGCCCGCCGCCTTGGCTGCGGCGACGATCTCGTCCACCAGTTCGGGATAGTCTTTGCGCCACTTGTCATAGACCGGCTGCGTCGCCTCGACGAAGGGCGCGGGGTCGACCTCGTTGAAGGTGACGCCGGCGGCTTCCATCTCGGCCTGCAGCGCCTCGGTCTGCTCGCGCACCATCTGGCGGTTCAGGGCGCCGGCTTCTTTCGCGGCATCGCGGACGATCTGCTGATCCTCGGCCGACAGCGTGTCGAAGATCATCTTCGAGGCCAGGAACGGCGTCGCCTCGTATTTGTGATGCGTGAGCGAGATATAGGGCTGGACCTCGTGCAGCTTGGAGGAATGGATGTTGATCAGCGGGTTCTCCTGCCCGTCCACCACGCCCTGCTGCAGGGCGATGTAAAGCTCCGAAAAGGCCATCGGCGTCGGCGAGGCGCCGAGCGCGGCGAAGATGTCGATGGTCATCGGATCGGGCGGCGTGCGCAGCTTCATCCCGGCCAGGTCGGCGGGGGTCTGGACCGGCTTCTTGGAGTTCGACACCTCGCGGATGCCGTTGTTCCACCAGCCCAGCACCACCAGGCCCTGCTGTTCGGCGGCGGCGGCGATCTTGTCGCCGACCGGGCCGTCCATCACCGCCTCGGCCTGGGCCAGATCCTGGAACAGGAAGGGCAGGCCCAGAAGCGCGATCTCGGGGACCACGGCCGAGGTGGTGCCCTGCGAATTGGCGGAGAAGGCGACGGTGCCCAGCCGCATGTTGGTGATCGTCTCGGCATCGTCGCCGAATTGCGCGCTGCCACCCACATCGACATGCAGACGGCCGCCGGATTTCTGCTCGACCAGCTCGGCGAATTTCAGCGAGGCCACGTCCTTGGGGTTTCCGGCCGCCGCATTGTGCGAAAGCTGGAAGTTCTGGGCCCAGACCGGCAGCGCGCAAAGCGCAAGCGCCGCGGCGGCGGCGAATAGATGACGGATTGTCATGTGACTCCTCCCTAGAAAAACCTCTCGGGCCGGTCAGGAGGGCCGTCCCGCCCGACCTGCCGGCGACCGCGGCGGGCGAAGCTCGTCCCGCGCCCCCGGCATGTCAAGCATGGTGCTTATATGGCAGAGCGTCCTCCTCGCCCGACTGGCAAGACCCTCGCCGATTCCCGGCAGCAGGTCATCTAAGCTGTTCTTAACAACTCGGTAGGAAAACTTAATTGCCTGCCGGCCGATCCGCCGCCAGTAAAAAGCGACGCGGCCATTGCCGCAGCCGCGACTGCCGGAGGAGGAATCATGCAGGATGAACGCGCGACAGCCCTGCTGTCGAACACCAGCCTCGCCCGCCGCGCCTGGGAGATCCGCCGCAAGGCGATCCGCATGGGCGAGGTGCAGGGACAGGGTTATGTCGGGCAGGCGCTCGGCATCGCCGATGTGCTGGCGGTGTCCTATTTCCACGCGCTGCACCTGCGCCCGCACGAACCGGAATGGGAAGGCCGGGACCGCTTCCTGCTGTCCATCGGCCATTACGCCATCGCGCTTTACGCCGCGCTGATCGAGGCCGGCATCCTGCCCGAGGCCGAGCTGGAGACCTATGGTACCGACGATTCCCGCCTGCCGATGTCGGGCATGGCCGCCTATACGCCGGGGATGGAGATCACCGGCGGCTCGCTGGGCCAGGGCTTGGGCATCGGCGTCGGCATGGCGCTGGGCCTGCGCGCCAAGGGCAACCCCGCCTTCGTCTACAACCTGATGTCGGATGGCGAGCTGGGCGAGGGCTCGACCTGGGAGGCAGCGATGTCCGCCGCCCATCACAAGCTGGGAAACCTGATCTGCATCGTCGATTTCAACGACCAGCAGGCGGACGGCAAATCGACCGAAATGCTGTGCGCCGAGCCGCTGCAGGACAAATGGGCGGCCTTCGGCTGGCACGTCCAGCGGGTGGACGGCAACGACATCCCGGCGCTGGTCCGCGCCTTCGACGCCGCGCGCGCGCTGGCCGAGCCCAGGCCGCGGGTGATCATCTGCGACACGGTGATGTGCAAGGGCGTGCCGTTCCTGGAAAGCCGCGAGATCACGCATTTCGTCCGCGTCGAGCCCGACGAATGGCAACAGGCGCTGGCGGTTCTGGACGCCGGCCGCCCGGATTGAGGAGGGACAGGACATGACCATCGCCCATCATCGCTACGACCCGCATCGCAAGTGGCAGCCCCGCCCGGCGCCGAAACCCGGCGAGGCGGCGCGCACCTCGGCCATGATCGCCTCGCTGGCGGCCGAGGGCTACGAGACGGTGTCCGCGCCCTTCGGTCAGGCCCTGGTCGCCGAGGCGCGCCGCAACGACCGGATCGTCGGCCTGACCGCCGACCTGTCGAAATACACCGACCTGCATGTCTTTGCCGAGGCCTTCCCGGACCGCTTCCACCAGATGGGCATGGCCGAACAGGTGATGATCTCGGCCGCCGCCGGCATGGCGCGCGAGGGCTTCGTTCCCTTCGCCACCACCTATGCGGTCTTCGCCAGCCGCCGGGCCTATGATTTCATCGCCATGGCCATCGCCGAGGAATACCTGCCGGTCAAGATCGTCTGCGCCCTGCCCGGGCTGACCACCGGCTATGGCCCCAGCCACCAGGCGACCGAGGATCTGGCGATCTTCCGCGGCCTGCCGAACCTGACCATCGTCGACCCCTGCGACGCCATCGACGTGGCCGAGGCGGTGCCGGCCATCGCCGCCCATCCCGGCCCGGTCTACATGCGGCTGCTGCGCGGCAAGGTGCCTTCGGTGATCCGCCGGCACTGCCCCGATTACCGGTTCGAACTGGGCAAGGCCCGGCTGCTGCGCGACGGCAGCGACGCCTTGGTCATCGCCTCGGGCTTCATGACCATGCGCGCCCTGGACGCCGCGGTCGCGCTGGAGCGCGACGGCATCTCGGTCGCGGTGCTGCATTGCCCGACCATCAAGCCGCTGGACACCGAGACCATCCTGGCCGAGGCCGGCAAAACCGGCCGGCTGGTGGTCACCGCGGAAAACCACACCCGCATCGGCGGTCTGGGCGAGGCGGTGGCGGCGACGCTGCTGACCCATGGCGTCGCCCCGACCTTCCGCATGATCGGCCTGCCGGACCAGTTCCTGGATGCCGGCGCCCTGCCCACCCTGCACGACCGCTACGGCATCTCGACCGCGGCCGTCGCCGCACAGATCCGCGGCTGGCTGTGACGCCCGCCGCAACCTTCGCAAACCAAGGGAGAATCGCATGACCACCGCTCTGCTTCAGGGCCAGTTCGCCGTCATCACCGGTGCGGCGTCGAAACGCGGCCTCGGCAAGGCCACCGCCCGGCTTTTCGCCGATCACGGCGCCACCGTCGCCATCCTGGATCTGGACGAGGCGGCGGCGAAGCAGGCCGCCGCCGATCTGGGCCCGCAGCATCTTGGCATGGCCTGCAACGTCACCGACCTTCAGGGCGTGCAGCAGGTCATCGACAGGCTGATCGAGGAATGGGGCCGGATCGACATCCTGGTCAACAACGCCGGCATCACCCAGCCGCTGAAGATCATGGACATCGCGCCGCAGAATTATGACGCGGTGCTGGACGTCAACCTGCGCGGCACGCTGTATTGCAGCCAGGCGGTGATCCCGCATATGCGCGCCCGCAAGCAGGGCCGGATCGTGAACCTGTCCTCGGTCTCGGCGCAGCGCGGCGGCGGCATCTTCGGCGGACCGCATTACTCGGCCGCCAAGGCCGGCGTGCTGGGCCTGACCAAGGCCATGGCGCGCGAGCTGGCGCCGGACAATGTGCGGGTGAACGCGATCTGCCCCGGCTTCATCGCCACCGACATCACCGGCGGCCTGCTGACCCCCGAGATGCTGGACAGCATCAAGGCCGGGATTCCCATGGGCCGCCCCGGCACCGCCGAGGACGTGGCCGGCTGCGCGCTGTTCCTGGCCTCGGACCTGTCGGCCTATGTGACCGGCTCCGAGGTGGACGTGAACGGCGGTTCGCTGATCCACTGATCACCTGCCTGGCGGCGCCGGCGCGGCGCCGCCCCTGATCCGCGAAAACGGGGGGAAAGATGAAGCTCGGACTGGGCAGCTATGCCTTTCGCTGGTCGATCGGCATCGGGGACCGGCAGCCGCCGCGCCCGATGACGGCGATGGAGTTGCTGGAGATCGCGCATCGCCACGGCCTGTCGGTGGTGCAATATGCCGACAACCTGCCGCTCGACCGGCTGGGTGCCGACGAGCACCTGGCGCTGAAGGCCCGGGCGGACCGTTACGGCATGGCGCTGGAACTGGGCACGCAAAGCTTCGATGCCGAGGAACTGGCCCGCTACATCCCCATCGGCGCCCGCCTCGGCGCCCGCATCCTGCGCGTGGCGCTGGATGCCGAGGACGCGCAGGTGCCGGTGCCGGAGCTGGCGGCGCAGCTGCGCGAGCTGCTGCCGGACGGCAAGCGCGCTGGCCTGCGCTTCGCCATCGAAAACCATTTCAACTACCCCTCGCCGCGCATGGTCGAACTTCTGGACCAGGTGGCGGACGAATCGCTGGGCGTCTGCCTGGACGTGGCCAATTCGATCTGCGCCGGAGAATGGCCGATGACCACGGTGCGGATGCTGGCACCCTATACGATCAACCTGCATCTGAAGGACTACCAGATCACCCCCGACCCCCATGGCGTCGGTTTCCGCATCCACGGCACGCCGCTGGGCGAAGGGCGGGCCGAACTGGCGCAGATCCTCGACTGCCTGTCGCATTGCCCGCCGGAGATGAGCGTGATCCTGGAACATTGGCTGCCGCATTCCGAGGACATGGCGGCCACGCGCGCGCAGGAACATGCCTGGCTGGAACGCACCGTCGCCGCCGCGAAGCGGCTGGTGCCGCTGAACTGAGCCGCCGCAGAGCGAGGAGAGGACCATGACCCCACGCAGCAAGAAGCTGATCAACGCGCCCGAAGCCATCATCCCCGAATTCATCGAGGGCTATGTCGCCGCCCATGCCGCGCTGCTGGCCGTCGAGGGACCGACCGGCCGCGCCATCGTCGCCCGCCACGGGCCGCGCGACGGCAAGGTCGGCATCGTCATCGGCGGCGGCTCGGGTCACGAGCCGGCCTTTGCCGGCTATGTGGGCCGCGGCCTTGCGGATGCGGCGGCGGTGGGCAATGTCTTCGCCTCGCCCTCGCCGGCGCAGATCCTCGACGCCGGCCGGGCCGCCGATGGCGGTGCCGGGGTGCTGCTGCTTTACGGCAATTACACCGGCGACGTGCTGAACTTCACCATGGCGGCCGAGGAACTCGGGGCCGAGGGCACGCCGGTCCGGCAGGTGGCGGTGACCGACGACATCGCCTCGGCCCCCGCCGAGCGGCGGGCCGAGCGGCGCGGCGTGGCCGGCGATTTCTTCGTCTTCAAGATTGCCGGCGCCGCCGCCGACCTGGGCGAGCCGCTGCCGCGGGTCGAGGCGCTGGCCCGCCGCGCCAATGACAACTGCCGCTCGATGGGGGTCGCGCTTGGCCCCTGCTCGCTGCCGCAGACCGGCACGCCGAATTTCCGGATCGGCGACACCGAGATGGAGATCGGCATGGGCATCCATGGCGAGCCGGGCATGTATCGCGCCCCGCTGGCTTCGGCCGACGCGGTGACCGACGACCTGATGCAGAAGATCCTAGCAGAGCTGTCGCTGTCGGCCGGCGACCGGGTGGCGGTGCTGGTGAACGGCCTGGGCGCGACGACGCAGCTGGAGCTGTTTCTGCTGTTCCGCCGGCTGCGGCAGATCCTCGACGGGCTGGGCGTGACCATCCATGCCAGCTGGGTCGGGGAATATGCCACGGCGCTGGAAATGGCCGGTGCCTCGATCACCCTGCTGCGGCTGGATGACGAGCTGGCGCGGCTGCTGGATCATCCCTGCCGCAGCCCGGCCCTGACCGTGGGCGTCGAGGCGCCGCCGCCGACCGCCCGCCGCACGGCGCGGCGCAGCATCCGCCGCGAGGACACCGCCGCGACGGATGCTGCGGCCCTGCAGGCCGGCGGCCGGATCACCCCGGCGCTGTTCGTCGCGATGATGCGCGCCGTGGCCGCCGAGATCCGGCAGGAGCGGGACTGGCTGTCGCAGCTCGACGGGGTGATCGGCGACGGCGACCATGGCGTGACCATGGATATCGGCTGGTCGGCGGTGCTGCCCGAGCTGGACCGGCTGGAGCCGGAGGTCCTGATCGGCGCGATCTCGGAACGGATCGGCCAGACCTTCCTTGCGGCGGTCGGCGCCTCGTCGGGGCCGCTTTATGCCGGGGCGTTTCGCCAGGCGGGACGGGCGGTGCAGGACCGGCTGAACCTGGACGGCGCGGCGCTGGCGGCCTGGATCACCGGCATCAGCGACGGCATCCTGGCGCGGGGCGGCGCCAGCCCCGGCGACAAGACCATGATCGACGCCTGGCTGCCGGCGGCCGAGGCCGCAACCGCCGCCGCCGCCGCCGGCGCGGACGAGATCGGGGTGCTGACGGCGGCGCGGGATGCGGCCGAGGCCGGGATGCGCCGGACCGCCGGGATCGAAAGCCGCCGCGGCCGCTCGGCCAAGCTGGGCGCCCGGTCGCTGGGCCATATCGACCCGGGCGCCGCATCGGCCTTTGTCAGCCTGCGCGCCATGGCCCGCAACCTGGTCCGGACAGCCGCCGCGGAGCCGGCAGCGCCCTGACGGCCGGCGGGGCGCCTTTCGCTGCCGCGCGCCGGGTCTCAGACCCAGCCCGCCAGGTTCTCGGCGATCACCGACGCCAGCACGTCGATATGCGCGGGCTCGGCGTTCAGGCAGGGGATATAGGTGAATTCCCTGCCGCCGGCATGGACGAAGGCCTCGCGGATCTCGCCCTGGATCTCCTCCAGCGTCTCGATGCAATCGGCCGAGAAGGCGGGCGAGATCACCGCGATCTCGGTGATGCCCTGTTTCGCCAGCTCGGCCACATGCTCGACCGTATAGGGGCGCAGCCATTCCTCGGTGCCGAAGACCGACTGGAAGGTGGTGTCGATCACGCCCTCGGGCCAGCCCAGCCGCTCGCGCAGCAGGCGCGAGGTCTTCTGGCACTGGCAATGATAGGGGTCGCCCTCCAGCAGATAGCGCCTGGGCATGCCGTGATAGCTGGCGACCAGCTTGCGGGGCTGGCGGCCGCCCAGCGCACGCTCGACCGAGCCGGCCAGCGCCGCGATATAGTCCGGCCGGTCGAAATAGGGCGGCACGGTGCGCGCGGCCGGCTGCCGCTTTTCCGCCATCAGCGCGCGGAAGAACTGGTCGTTCGCCGTCGCCGTCGTCGCACCCGCATATTGCGGATAAAGCGGCAGGAACAGGATGCGGTCGCAACCCGCCTTGACCATCCGCGCGACCACGTCGGGGGTCGAGGGATTGCCGTAGCGCATGCAGAAATCGACCATCACCCGGTCGCCCCACAGCGCCGCCACCCGGTCCCGCAGCGCCGCCACCTGGTCCTTGGTGATGGTCATCAGCGGGCTTTCGTTCGCCTCGTTGTTCCAGATGGTCTTGTAATTCGCCCCCGAGGTGAAGGGCCGCTTGGTCAGGATGACCGTCTGCAGCAGCGGCTGCCATTTCCAGGCCGGATAGTCGATCACCCGCTTGTCGGACAGGAATTCGGACAGGTAGCGCCGCATCGACCAGTAATCGGTCGCGTCGGGCGTGCCCAGATTGGCGATCAGCACCCCGATCTTGCGAGGGGGCATCGCGGGATGGCTGGCGGGAGCGTGCTCGGGAAGGGTCATTCGGGCTTTCTCGTGCGGGACAGGGCCTCGGCAAGCGGCATCCTAGCCGAGCCCGGGCGAAGCGGTTTCTGCTGGCTGGCATCGGGCGCCCAGCCGGTCAGGAAGACCAGCTCGAAGGTGGCCCGGATGCGCGTGCCGTCCTGCGGATCGGGGTGATCCCCGGCATAAAGCGCGGCGGCGCGCATCAGGACATCGCGCCGCGTGGGATGGCGCAGCCGGCCGGCCAGCGCATTGCCCTCGCCCATGGCGCGCAGGTCGCGGGCCAGGTGGAACAGGCTGCGATAGCTGGCGACCTGGGTGATCTGGTCGGCGACCGGCAGCGCCAGCCCGACACGCGGCAGCAACCCGCCCAGATCGCGGATCTCGCCCATCGGCAGGACGCGCGGCGACAGGCCGCCCGAGACCTCGGCCTCGGCGCGGGTCAGCACCTCGCGCAGCTCGAAGAGGCTGCGCCCGCCGGGACAGGCGGCGATCAGCAACCCGTCGGGACGCAGCGCCCGGGCCGCCTGCGCAAGCTGGCCCACCGGATCCTCGGCCCAATGCAGCGCCATGGCATGGATCACCAGGTCATGCGCGCCGGGCTGCAGGTCCAGCCGGGGCGCGTCGGCGACGATCTTCGCGCCGGGCATGGCCTTTTGCCAGAACTCCGGCAGACCCGTCACCACGGCGATGTCGCTAAACCTCCTGTTAACCTCCGCCAGCCTATCCTCGATCTCGTCGGCGACGATTCGGTGCAGGAAATCCACCGGCCCAAGGTGCAGGGCGCGGCGGCGGTTCCGCTCGAGCGCACCGCGGTCGGTAAGGCTGGGAACGGGGGTGGAACGGTCAGGCATCATGGAGGCAGAACATAGGGGGCTTCGCGGCCTGATGAAAGGCGCATTGCGGCTGATCTACCCGCCGCAATGCCTGTGCTGCAGCGCGCCGGTCGCCGAGGAGGGCGGGCTGTGCGCCGCCTGCTGGCGCGAGGCGGAATTCATCCAGGGAACCTGCTGCGGGCGCTGCGGGGTGCCGCTGCCCGGCGGCGGACCAGGGGACGAGGCCGACGAGGCGGCGGGACTGCTGGTCTGCGACGACTGCCTGCGCGTCCAGCGGCCCTGGCTGCGCGGCCGCGCGGCGCTGGCCTATCGCGGCACCGGGCGCAAGCTGGCGCTGATGCTGAAACACGGCGACCGGCTGGACCTGGCGCCCGCCCTGGGCGATTGGGTGGCGCGGGCGGCGCTGCCGCTGCTGCGGCCGGACATGGTGGTGGTGCCGGTGCCGGTGCATCCGCGCCGGCTGCTGAAGCGGAAATACAACCAGGCCGAGATGCTGGCCCGGCGCGTCGCGCGCGCGCATGGGCTGGCGCATCTGCCGGGCGGGCTGCGGCGGCTGCGGCACACGCCGATGCAGGACCATGGCAGCGTCGGCGACCGTTTCGCCAATGTCGCGGATGCCATCGCCGTGCCGGCGCGCATGGCGCCGCGCCTGCAGGGCCGCGCGGTGCTGCTGGTCGATGACGTGATGGCCTCGGGGGCGACCATGGCGGCAGCGGCCGAGGCGTTGCGCGCCGCCGGAACGGGGCCGATCTCGGTGGTGGTTCTGGCGCGGGCGGTCAAGGATGCATAGATAAGGGCCGAACCATGACTACCGGGACGCGCTTATGGCCAAGGTCGAGATCTATACCACCCCCACCTGCCCCTATTGCACCGCCGCCAAATCGCTGCTGCGCAAGAAGGGCGTCGCCTATGAGGAAACCGATGTCAGCCGCGACCCGCAGCTGCGCGGCGCCATGACCCAGCGCGCCGGCGGCCGCCGGACCGTGCCGCAGATCTTCATCGACGGCCAGCATGTCGGCGGCAGCGACGACCTGCATGCGCTGGAGCATCGGGGCAAGCTGGACGGGCTGCTGGGCCTGACGGCATGAGCGAGGCGCTGACGGCGGCGCTGGTGCAGCTCAGCGTCTCGGACGATCCGGCGCGCAACCTGCCGGTCACGCGGGCGCTGGTGCGCGAGGCGGCGCAGGGCGGCGCCGGCTGGGTGCTGACGCCCGAGGCCACCAACCTGCTGGGCGGCAGCCGCGACTTGCAGCAGCGCATCCTGCATGTCGAGGCCGAGGACCCGACGCTCGCCGCCCTGCGCGAGGATGCGCGCGCGCTGGGGATCTGGCTGCTGATCGGCTCGCTGTCGCTGAAAACCGGCGATCCGGCCGAGACGCGCTTTGCCAATCGCAGCTTCCTGATCGCCCCCGACGGCGCGATCCGGGCACGCTATGACAAGCTGCACATGTTCGACGTGACGGTGTCCGAGAGCGAATCCTATCGCGAATCGGCGGCCTTCCGTCCCGGCGGCCGCGCCGTGCTGGCCGAGGGGCCGCTGCCCATCGGCATGACGGTCTGCTACGACCTGCGCTTTCCACAGCTCTATCGGGCGCTGGCCAAGGCCGGGGCAAAGGCGCTGACCGTGCCCGCCGCCTTCAACGACACCACCGGCGCCGCGCATTGGGAGGTGCTGCTGCGCGCCCGCGCCATCGAGACCGGCTGCTTCGTGCTGGCCCCGGCGCAATGCGGCAGCCATGCGGCGCATTTCGATGCCGGGCGCCGGGTGCGCCGCAGCCACGGCCATTCCCTGGCGGTCGGCCCCTGGGGCGAGGTGCTGGCCGATGGCGGCAGCGAGCCCGGCGTCACCTTCGTCACGCTTGACCCCGGGGCCGTCCCTGGGGCACGGTCCCGCATCCCATCGCTTACGCATGACCGAGACTTCACCGGCCCATGATCGACAAGACCCATGACAGCCCGGCAGGGCATGCCGACATCTCGGCCGATGCCCTTGCGGCCAGCCTGTTTTCCGAGGTGTTCATCGCCGACCAGCTGGCGCGCGACCTGATCGGCAAGGCGCTGCCCAAGGGCATGCAGATCTCGCATTTCTCGGTGCTGAACCTGCTGGCGCATCTGAATGTCGAACGCACGCCCGCCGAGCTGGCCGAAGCCTTCCACGTCACCCGCGGCGCGATGACCAACACGCTGTCGCGGCTGGAATGGGCCGGGCATATCCATATCCGCCCGGACTGGGACGACGCGCGGCGCAAGTTCGTGGCGATCAGCCCGGCGGGCCGGGCGGCGCGGGACGCGGCACTGGCGGCCTTCATGCCGCGAATCGCCGATGTGGTGCGCGATGTCGGCGCCGATCGGGTGCGCGCGGCGCTGCCGGTGCTGCGCATGCTGCGCAAGCAGCTGGAAGAGACGTTGCGTCACGAATCGCGCGGCGGACGCTGAGGGCGCCGGGTCGTCCGGGTATTTGGGAAACGGTGAAAGACCGGCCGCGCGGCGATCGAGCCTCTGCCGGACGAGGAAATTTCAGGCGTCGTGCAGCGCGGTCATCGCGTAATTGACCGACAGGTCGCGATGCGACAGCGACCAGCTCCAGCCCAGCGGGTTGAAGACCATGCCGCAGCGGTCGACGACGCGCAGCCCCGCCGCCTCGCTCATCCGCGCCAGTTCGTCCGGGGTGATGAAGCGGCGCCAGTCATGCGTCCCCTTGGGCAGCCAGCGCATGACCCATTCCGCGCCGACGATGGCGGCGGCGAAGCTGCGCGCCGTGCGGTTCAGCGTCGAGGCGATCAGCATGCCGCCCGGCGCCACCAGGTCGCGACAGGTGGCGATGAACTGCGCCGGGTCGGCGACATGCTCGACGATCTCCAGCGCCATGACCACGTCGAAACGGCGCCCCTCGGCCGCCAGCGCCTCGGCCGTGGTGGCGCGGTAGTCGATGGCAAGGCCCTGGTCCGCGGCATGCAGGCCGGCGATGGCGATATTGCCCTCGGCCGCGTCGGCGCCGGTGACCGCGGCGCCCAGCCGGGCCATCGGCTCGGCCATCAGCCCGCCGCCGCAGCCGATGTCGAGCAGCCGCAGCCCGTCGAAGGGCCGGGGCGCGGTCAGGTCGCGGCCGAACTGTGCCGCGATCTGGGTCGTGACATAATCCAGCCGCGTCGGGTTCAGCATGTGCAGCGGCTTGAACTTGCCGTTCGGATCCCACCATTCCCGCGCCATGGCCTGGAACTTGGCGACCTCGGCCGGGTCGATGCTGCTGGGGGCCGGGCTGGCGGGGGCTGGTCTTTCGGTCATCTGGCCGTCCTTCATGTGGCGGGCGCGCACGAGGCGCTATATAGTGGTGCCATGGACAGATTGGCAGGGCAAATCGGCGGCACACCGTCGCATGGCAGGCTGCATCCGATGGTCGAACCCTTCGACCGCCGGATGATCGAGGTCGGCGACGGCCACATGTTGCATGTCGAGCAGAGCGGCAATCCGGGCGGCGTGCCGGTGATCGTCCTGCATGGCGGGCCCGGAGGCGGGTGCAGCCCCTTCATGCGGCGCTTCTTCGATCCGGCGCATTACCGGGCGGTGCTGTTCGACCAGCGCGGCTGCGGCCGCTCGCAGCCCCATGCCACGGTGGCTGCGAACACCACCGGGCACCTGATCGCCGATATCGAGACGATCCGCCGCGAACTGGGCATCGAGCGCGCCATCCTGTTCGGCGGCAGCTGGGGCGCGACGCTGGCGCTGGCCTATGCCCAGGCCCATCCCGACCCCGTGGTGGCGCTGGTGCTGCGCGGGGTGTTCCTGGGCCGCCGGGCCGAGCTGGACTGGTTCTATGGCGGTGGCGTCGCCCGCTTCTTCCCGGACCGCTGGGCCGAATTCCAGGCCCCGATCCCCGAGGCCGAGCGCGGCGACATGATCGCCGCCTATCACCGGCGGCTGTTCAGCGGCGACCGCGGACAAGAGATCCGCCATGCCCTGCCCTGGCTGGTCTGGGAAAACGCCTTGGCGGGACTGGAGATCAACGGGCCGGGCCATGCGCCCCCGGACTACGCCCGCACCTTCGCCCGGCTCGAGAACCACTATTTCGCCCATGACTGCTTCCTGGCCGAGGGCCAGCTGCTGCGCGACCGCCACCGCATCGAGCATATCCCGGCCGTGATCGTGCAGGGCCGCTATGACATGGTCTGCCCGCCCGCGACCGCCTGGGAACTGGCCGAGGGCTGGGGCAAGGCCGATCTGCGGCTGGTCCCCGCCTCGGGCCACGCGCTGAGCGAGCCGCGAATCGCCGCGGAACTGGTGCGGGTGATGGACGGTTTCCGGGATGCGGCGCGATAGGGCGCGCCGCCTGTTCCGGCGGGGTGCGACGTGACTTTCCTGTTCTTCCTGATCGCTTGCGGCGCGGCGGCCGCGGCCGGCCTGATCTTTCCGCCCGGCGGCTGGTATGACGGGCTGCGCAAGCCGGATTTCACCCCGCCACGCTGGGCGTTCCCGCTGGCCTGGACCACGCTTTACCTGCTGCTGGCCTGGGTGGGCGCGCGGCTGGCGGGCCTGCCCGGCGCCGGGCCCGCCCTGGCGCTGTGGTCGGCGCAGATCGCGCTGAACACCCTGTGGACGCCGGTATTCTTCGGCGCGCGCCGGCCGGGCGCGGCCATGGCGGTGCTGGCGGTGCTGTGGCTGGTCAGCGCCGCGCTGGTGGTCGCGGCCTTCCGGCTGGAGCTGCTTTCCGGGGTTTTGCTTCTGCCCTATCTGGCCTGGCTGACCCTGGCCGGGGCGCTGAATTTCCGCATCTGGCGGGACAATCCTGCACCGCGTTGAACGGCCCCGCCGGTTTTCCTTGCAATCGCCCGCGCCGCGCCCTATATGCGGCTCAACAGCGGCGCAGGCGTCCACACCCTGCCCACCGGTAAGACGCACGGGCCGCCTCGGCCCGTTTTTTGTATTTGGGGTATCACGAATGACCGACCTCATCGCCAAGACCGCCATCGACCGGCGCCTGGCCGAGATCATTTCCCCGGTCATCGAGGATCTGGGTTTCGAACTGGTGCGCATCCGCCTGCAGGGCGGCAAGACCGCCACGCTGCAGATCATGGCCGACCGCCCGGAAGGCGGCATCAATGTCGACGACTGCGCCGACATTTCCACCGCCGTCAGCGCGGTGCTGGATGTCGAGGACCCGCTGGAGGACGCCTATCACCTGGAGGTCTCCAGCCCCGGCATCGACCGGCCGCTGACGCGGCTCAAGGACTTCGCCCTTTTCGAGGGCTACGAGGCGCGGCTGGAAACCAACCAGCCCATCGACGGCCGCAAGCGCTTCAAGGGCGTGCTGGCCGGGGTGGAGGGCGAAGAGGTGCTGCTCAACATCGACGAGGGCGGCGAGACCCATACCATCGGGCTGAACTTCGACTGGCTTTCCGATGCGAAGCTGGTGCTGACCGACGAATTGATCGCCGAGATGCTGCGGCAAAAGAAGGATGCGGGCGTGCAGATCGACAATCTGGACGAAGCCGCTTTTGACGAGATCGAAACGGAATCCGGCGACAACGCCGGTGCGAAGGAGTGAGGAATGGCCATCACCTCTGCCAACCAGCTTGAGCTTCTGCAGACCGCCGAGGCGGTCGCGCGCGAGAAGATGATCGACCCCGATCTGGTGATCGAGGCGATGGAGGACAGCCTGGCCCGCGCCGCGAAGTCGCGCTACGGCTCGGAAATGGACATCCGCGTCCATATCGACCGCAAGACCGGCAACGCCACTTTCACCCGCGCCCGCACCGTGGTCGAGGATGACGCAGTCGAGAACTACCAGGCCGAGTTCACCGCCGACCAGGCCCGCGCCTATTTCGAACCCTCGAAGGACGGCCGCGCGCATTGGCTGCGCGATGGCCAGGGGCTGACCGATTTCTCGGGCAAGCCGCAGCCGGGCGACGTGTTCCAGGAACAGGTGCCGCCAGTGGATCTGGGCCGCATCGCCGCGCAATCCGCCAAGCAGGTGATCCTGCAGCGCGTCCGCGAGGCCGAGCGCGACCGCCAGTACGAGGAATTCAAGGACCGCGCCGGCACCATCATCAACGGCGTCGTCAAGCGCGAGGAATACGGCAACATCATCGTCGATGTGGGCCGGGGCGAGGCCATCCTGCGCCGCAACGAGAAGATCGGCCGCGAGAGCTATCGCCCGAACGACCGCATCCGCGCCTATGTCAAGGATGTGCGCCGCGAGGCGCGCGGCCCGCAGATCTTCCTGTCGCGCACCGATCCGCAGTTCATGGCCGAGCTGTTCAAGATGGAAGTGCCGGAAATCTATGACGGCGTGATCGAGATCAAGGCCTGTGCCCGCGATCCGGGGTCGCGCGCCAAGATCGCCGTGATCAGCTATGACAACTCGATCGACCCGGTCGGCGCCTGCGTCGGTATGCGCGGCAGCCGCGTGCAGGCCGTCGTCGGTGAATTGCAGGGCGAAAAGATCGACATCATCCCGTGGTCCGAGGACCAGGCGACCTTCCTGGTGAACGCGCTGCAGCCGGCCGAGGTGGCGAAGGTGGTCTTCGACGAGGACGCGACCCGCATCGAGGTGGTGGTGCCGGACGAGCAGCTCAGCCTCGCCATCGGCCGCCGCGGCCAGAACGTGCGGCTGGCGAGCCAGCTGACCGGGCTCGATATCGACATCCTCACCGAAGAGGAAGAATCGAAGCGCCGCCAGGCCGAGTTCAACGCCCGCACCAAGCTGTTCATGGACACGCTGGACCTGGACGAGTTCTTCGCCCAGCTTCTGGTGGCCGAGGGCTTCACCAACCTGGAAGAAGTGGCTTACGTCGACGTTGACGAGCTGCTGTCGATCGAGGGCGTGGACGAAGGCACCGCCGAGGAGCTGCAGACCCGGGCCCGCGAACATCTGGAGGCCGCGAACAAGGCCGCGCTGGAAAATGCCCGCGCCCTGGGCGTCGAGGACAGCCTGATCGAGTTCGAGGGCCTGACCCCGCAGATGGTCGAGGCGCTGGCCAAGGACGGCGTCAAGACGCTGGAGGATTTCGCCACCTGCGCCGACTGGGAGCTGGCCGGCGGCTGGACCACGCAGAACGGCCAGCGCGTCAAGGACGACGGCATCCTGGAACCCTTCGACGTCTCGCTGGAAGATGCGCAGAACCTGGTGATGACCGCCCGGGTCATGCTGGGCTGGGTCGATCCGACCGAGCTCGAATCGGCCGACGAGGCCGAGCCGGCCGAGCCGGGCGACGAACAGGAGGCCGGGGTGTAACGCCCCGGGAGCCGGATGACACGCGGGGGCCGTATCAAGGACCGCGAGACGCCCGAACGGCGCTGCATCGTCACGGGCGAGGTCCAGCCGAAGGCCGGGCTGATCCGTTTTGTCGCGGGCCCCGATGGCGAGGTGGTGCCGGATCTGGCCGAGAAGCTGCCCGGACGCGGCTTCTGGGTGGTGGCCGACCGGCAGGCGCTGGACAAGGCTGCCGCCAAGGGCTTGTTTTCGCGAGGCGCCAAGGCGCGGGTGACCGCCCCGCCCGAGCTGCTGGCGCTGATCGAATCCGGGTTGTCGCGGCGGGTGACGGACACGCTGTCGCTGGCGCGCAAGGCCGGGCTGGCGGTCGCCGGCTTCGAGAAGGTCAAGGACTGGCTGGCCGCCGGAAAGGCCAAGGTGCTGTTGCAGGCCAGCGACGGATCGGAACGCGGCAAAGGCAAGCTCTGGACCCCGCCCGGGGGCCGGTGGTTCGGCTGCATGACCGCATCAGAATTGGGTTTGTCCTTTGGGCGCGATCATGTCATACACAGCGCGCTTGCGCCGGGGGGCCTGACCGAAAAATTGATCAGGGACGCGAGCAGACTGACGGGTCTGCGCGAGCATGACGGCGGCAATGCGGCCGCCGGGAAGGAATGAAGATCGGATGAGCGATACTGACGGAAAGAAACCCCTGGGTCTTGGTGGCGGCCGCTCGGGCCATGTGAAGCAAAGCTTCAGCCACGGCCGGACCCATAACGTGGTCGTCGAGACCAAGCGCAAGCGCGTGGTCGTGCCCGGCAAGACCGGCCCGGCAGCGGGCGGCGGGCGCTCGGGCTCGCCCTCGGCCGTGTCGGGCGACCCGTCGAAGCGTCCCGCCGGCATCTCGGATGCCGAGATGGAGCGGCGCATGGCCGCTCTGCGCGCCGCCAAGGCCCGCGAGGTCGAGGAAGCCGCTCAGCGCGTTGCCGAGGAGAAGGCCCGCGAGGAAGAACGCGAACGCCGCCGCCTTGAGCTGGAAGCCAAGGAGCGCGAGGAGCGCGAGCGCGAGGAAGCCCTGCGGCTGAAGGCCGAGGAGGACGAGCGCCGCGCCCGCGAAGCCGAGCTGCGCGAGAAGAAGAAGGCCGAGATCGCCAAGCCCAAGACGGAAGCGCGCCCGGCCACCCCGGCCGACCGCGCCGCCGCCGAGGCCGCCGCCGTGCGCGCCGAGACCAAGGGCGTCAGCGCCGCCGGTCCGCGCAAGACCGACCGCGACCGCGACACTCGCGGCCCGGCCGACGACCGCGACAACCGCAACAAGGGCCGCGACGACAGCCGCCGCACCGGCAAGCTGTCGCTGAGCCAGGCGCTGGACGGCGAAGGCGGCCGGCAGCGCAGCCTGGCGGCGATGAAGCGCAAGCAGGAAAAGGCCCGGCAGAAAGCCATGGGCGGCAGCCAGCGCGCCGAAAAGCAGGCCCGCGACGTGCAGCTGCCGGAAACCATCGTGGTGTCGGAACTGGCGAACCGCATGGCGGAACGGGTGGCGGATGTCATCAAGTCGCTGATGAAGATGGGCATGATGGTCACCGCCAACCAGTCCATCGACGCCGACACCGCCGAGCTGGTGATCGACGAGTTCGGCCACAATGCCGTGCGCGTCTCGGATGCCGATGTGGAGCAGGTCATCGACCAGGTCGAGGACAAGCCCGAGGATCTGAAGCCGCGCGCGCCGATCATCACCATCATGGGTCACGTCGACCACGGCAAGACCTCGCTTCTGGATGCGATCCGTCACGCCAACGTGGTCTCGGGCGAGGCCGGCGGCATCACCCAGCATATCGGCGCCTATCAGGTGAAGGCCTCGAACGGCGCCACGCTGACCTTCCTCGACACCCCCGGCCACGCCGCGTTCACCTCGATGCGGGCCCGCGGCGCGCAGGTGACGGATATCGTCGTGCTGGTGGTGGCGGCGGATGACGCGGTCATGCCGCAGACGGTCGAGGCGATCAACCACGCCAAGGCCGCCAAGGTGCCGATGATCGTGGCGATCAACAAGATCGACAAGCCGACCGCCAATCCGCAGAAGGTCCGCACCGACCTGCTGCAGCACGAGGTCGTCGTCGAGGCCATGTCCGGCGAGGTGCAGGACGTGGAAGTCTCGGCCAAGACCGGCCAGGGCCTGGACGCGCTGCTGGAAGCCATCGCGCTGCAGGCCGAGATCCTGGAGCTGAAGGCCAATCCCGACCGCCCGGCACAGGGCGCGGTGATCGAGGCCCAGCTGGATGTCGGCCGCGGCCCGGTCGCCACCGTGCTGGTGCAGAACGGCACGCTGAAGCGCGGCGATATCTTCGTCGTCGGCGAACAGTGGGGCAAGGTCCGGGCGCTGATCAACGACAAGGGCGAGCGCGTCGACGAGGCCGGTCCCTCGGTCCCGGTCGAGGTGCTGGGTCTGAACGGCACGCCGGAAGCCGGCGACGTGCTGAACGTCGTCTCGACCGAGGCGCAGGCGCGCGAGATCGCGGATTACCGCGAGCAGGCCGCCAAGGACAAGCGCGCCGCCGCCGGTGCCGCGATCACGCTGGACCAGATGCTGGCCAAGGCCAAGGCCGACGAGAACGTCGCCGAACTGCCGGTGGTGGTGAAGGCCGACGTGCAAGGCTCGGCCGAGGCGATCGTCCAGGCGCTGGAAAAGATCGGCAACGACGAGGTGCGCGTGCGCGTGCTGCATTACGGTGTCGGCGCGATCACCGAATCGGACATCGGACTGGCCGAAGCCAGCCGCGCCCCGGTCATCGGCTTCAACGTCCGGGCCAATGCCCCGGCGCGGAACGCCGCCAACCAGAAGGGTGTCGAGATCCGCTACTACTCGATCATCTACGACCTGGTGGATGACATCAAGGCGGCGGCCTCGGGGCTGCTGTCGGCCGAGGTGCGCGAGAACTTCATCGGCTATGCCGAGATCCGCGAAGTCTTCCGCGTCACCGGCGTCGGCAATGTCGCCGGCTGTCTGGTGACCGAGGGCGTGGCCCGGCGTTCGGCCGGCGTGCGCCTGCTGCGCGACAACGTGGTGATCCACGAGGGCACGCTGAAGACGCTGAAGCGCTTCAAGGACGAGGTCAAGGAAGTGCAGTCCGGTCAGGAATGCGGCATGGCCTTCGAGAACTACGACGACATCCGCAAGGGCGACGTCATCGAGATCTTCGAGCGCGAGGAAGTGCAGCGCCAGCTGTGATCCCGCATCCGAACGGCATGAGGGGGCGGGCCTGCGGGTCCGCCCTTTCGCGTTCGGGGCGTCGGAAAATGAAAACGGGGCCCCTTGTGAAAGGGCCCCGTCATGATTCTGGGCACATACCGTATCTCGATCAGGTCAGAAGAACCGGCTTGCCCTCGTAGGTCTTGCTTCCCACGCGGACAACGATGTTCCCGTTCGCCTGCTGACGCTCGAACACGCCTTGGACAGAAATACAGCTTCCGATCGTAATCGTGCGAATCATGTCCTGAGTACTCCTCCTCCTCTACAGGGTTTCAGAATTGCCACAAAAATGTAAAATGTTAACTAATATTGTCCAAAGATGCGGCCAATGGAGGAGAAAAACCCGGCGGGGTGGTGTCAAAGCCTCAGATCCAGTCGCGCAGGATCGGGATCAGCGGCACATCCGCCGGCGGCATGGGATAATGTGACAGTTCCGTGCCGCGCGCCCAGGCCAGGTTCTGGCCCTCGCGCGGCATCGGCACCCCCTGCCAGCGCCGGCAGGCAAACAGCGGCATCAGCAGGTGGAAATCGTCATAGGCATGGCTGGCGAAGGTCAGCGGCGCCAGGCAGGATTGCCAGGTCTCGATGCCCAGCTCCTCGTGCAGCTCGCGGATCAGCGCCGTCTCCGGGCTCTCGCCCGGTTCGACCTTGCCGCCGGGAAACTCCCACAGGCCCGCGAGGGACTTGCCCTCGGGGCGCTGTGCCAGAAGCACGCGGCCATCGGCGTCGATCAACGCCACGGCCGCGACAAGCACGATCTTCATGAGCGGTAATCGGCGTTGATGTCGATGTAGCGATGCGTCAGGTCGCAGGTCCAGACCGTGCGCTTGCCCTTGCCCAGCCCCAGATCGACACCGATGACCAACTGGTCGCGCTTCATATAGGCGCTGGCGGCGGCCTCGTCATAGCCGGGCGCGCGCCAGCCGTTCTCGGCCAGCACCATGTCGCCGAAGCGGATGGTCAGCCGGTCGCGGTCGGCCACGGCCCCCGACTTGCCAACGGCCATGACCACACGGCCCCAGTTCGCGTCCTCGCCGGCGATGGCGGTCTTGACCAGGGGCGAATTGGCGATGGCCATGGCGACGCGATGCGCGTCGGCGTCGCTGGTCGCGCCGGTCACCTGCACCTCGACGAATTTCGTCGCGCCCTCGCCATCCCGGACCACCTGCTGCGCCAGATCCAGCATGACCCGGGTCAGCGCCTTGCCGAAGGCCCGTGCCGGGGCCGAGCGCAGGTCGGTGATCGGCGCCGCCTTCGACTTGCCGGTCGCCGCCAGGATCAGCGCGTCCGAGGTCGAGGTGTCGCTGTCCACGGTGATGGCGTTGAAGGTCTGGTCCATGCGCCCCGACAGCATCTTCTGCAGCAATGCCGGGGCGATCTGCGCATCGGTGAAGACATAGACCAGCATGGTCGCCATGTCGGGCGCGATCATGCCCGAGCCCTTGGCGATGCCGACGATGTTGATGATGCCGCCCTCGGCCTCGAAACTGGCGGCGGCGCCTTTCGGGAAGGTGTCGGTGGTCATGATGGCGCGCGCCGCGCCGGCCGCGCCGGCCGTGTCCAGGTTGGCGGCAAGATCGCCGATCACGGCGGTGATGCGCTCGGCCGGCAGCGGCTCGCCGATCACCCCGGTCGAAGACGAGAACACCCGCTCGCGCGGCACGCCCAGCGCCTTGGCGACGCCGCCGGTGACGGCATCCACCGCCTCTTGCCCGTTCTTGCCGGTGAAGGCATTGGCATTGCCCGAATTCACGATGATCGCCGCGCCCTTGGCGGTATCCTGCGTCAGCGCCAGCTTGGCCTGGCAGTCCAGCACGCTGGCGGCGCGGGTCGACGACCTGGTGAAGGCGCCGGCGATGGCGGTGCCCGGCGCCAACCGCACCAGCATCACATCCGTGCGGCCCTTGTACTTCACACCCGCCGCGCCCGAGGCGAACTCGGCCCCCGCGACCACCGGCAGATCGGGAAAACCGGCCGGCGCCAGCGGCGAGACCGGATTTCCGGTCTTCCTCACCGCCGCCGCGGCCGCCTCGGCGCCCTTCTCGACGCGCGACTCGACGCTGACCGCAGCCTCCTTGAAGGCGGATTTCAGCTTCTTCAGCTTCTTCTTGAGCGATTTCAGCTTGTCGGCATCGGAAAGCCCGGACTTCTTGTCTTCGGCCTTGGCCATCTTGGTCACTCTCCCAGGATCTCGGTCTTGTTCAGCAGGTCGGGGGCCAGCCCCTCGGTCTTCTCGACCTTCGACTCGGCGACGCGCTTCTCGATGGCGGCCTGCACCTTGTCGCGGCGGACCTGCACGGCCAGCTGTTCCTTGACCTCGTCGAAGCTGGGCGGCGTGACCTCGCGCGAGTCGACCAGCTTGATGACATGCCAGCCGAACTGGGTCTCGACCGGGTCCGAGACCTGGCCCTTGTCCAGCTTCTTCACCGCCTCGGCAAAGGGCGCGACCATCTGCTCGGGCTGGAACCAGCCCAGGTCGCCCTTGTTCGGACCGGAATTGTCGGTGGATTTCTCTTCGGCCAGCTTGCCGAAATCGGCGCCGTCCTTGATCTGTTTGGCGATGGCCTCGGCCTCTTCCTTGGTCTTCACCAGGATATGGGCGGCGTTGTATTCGACCTTCGGCTCGGTCTGGCCGCCGAAGGCCTGGTCATAGGCGGCTTTCAGCTCGGCCTCGCTCGGCTCGGCCCCCGCGACCTTTTCCAGGACCGAGCCGGCCAGATAGGCGCGCTTCTCGATCTCCAGCGCGGCGGTGTCGCGCTTGCTCAGCGGCTGGGCGCCTTGCGCCACGGCGGTCTGGCGGATCAGCTGGTCCAGCATCAGATCCCACAGCGCCGCGTCCGGCAGTCCCTGCGTCGCCTGCGGATCCAGCCCCTGACGCATGGCGATCATCTGGCCCAGGGTGATCGTTTCGTCATTGACCTTGGCAACCACGGTATCGGCGTCCTGCGCCAGGGCCGGAAGCGCCCCCAGCGTGACGGAGGCAAGGGCGGTCGCGGCGAGGAGCGGTTTCAGCATGAGGTTCCCTTTCATGGGACGGCGCCGGCCACGCGCAGGTGAACAGGCGCAAACATTGACACTCAGGCGGCTGGCGCATACATCCGGCCCAACCGAAAATGCGCGCCCGTCGCCGTTTTTCCGGCCCAAGTGATAGGGCAAGGCGAATGGTGCCGGCAAGTGGGCGGAACGTCCCGCGCACCCCCAGATACGCGATTTTGAAGGCTCACATGCTCGGCATCGGAAACTTGGCGAAACTGGTCTTTGGCACGCCCAACGACCGCAAGGTGAAATCGGTCCGCCCGCTGGTGGCCCAGATCAACGCGCAGGAGGAGAAGTTCCGCGCCCTGTCCGATGCCGACCTGATCGGCAAGACCCGCGAATTGCAGGGCCGGGCGCAATCGGGCGAGGATCTGGACAAGCTCCTGCCCGAGGCCTTCGCCAATTGCCGCGAGGCGGCGCGCCGCGCGCTTGGCCTGCGCGCCTTCGACACCCAGCTGATGGGCGGCATCTTCCTGCATCAGGGCAATATCGCCGAAATGAAGACCGGCGAGGGCAAGACCCTGGTCGCGACCTTCCCGGCCTATCTGAACGCGCTGGCCGGCAAGGGCGTGCATGTCGTCACCGTCAACGACTACCTGGCCAAGCGCGACGCGCATTGGATGGGCAAGGTCTTCGCCCAGCTCGGCATGACCACCGGCGTCGTCTATCCCTTCCAGGACGATGCCGAAAAGCGCGCCGCCTACCAGGCCGACGTGACCTATGCCACCAACAACGAGCTGGGCTTCGACTACCTGCGCGACAACATGAAGGGTTCGATCGAGCAGATGACCCAGCGCGGGCATTTCTTCGCCATCGTCGACGAGGTGGACAGCATCCTGATCGACGAGGCGCGCACGCCGCTGATCATCTCGGGGCCGTCGCAGGACCGCAGCGAGCTTTACAAGACGCTGGACGCCTTCATGCCCGAACTCGCGCCCGAGCATTACAAGCTGGACGAGAAGACCCGCAACGCCACCTTCACCGAGGAAGGCAACGAGTTCCTTGAAAAGCGCCTGCAGGCCGCCGGCATCCTGCCCGAGGGCCAGACGCTCTACGATCCCGAATCGACCACCATCGTCCACCACGTCAACCAGGCGATGCGGGCGCACAAGCTGTTCCAGCGCGACCAGCACTACATCGTGCGCGACGACGAGATCGTGCTGATCGACGAATTCACCGGCCGGATGATGAAAGGCCGCCGGCTGTCGGACGGCCTTCACCAGGCCATCGAGGCGAAAGAGGGCGTGGCGATCCAGCCCGAGAACGTGACGCTGGCCTCGGTCACCTTCCAGAACTATTTCCGCCTTTACGACAAGCTCTCGGGCATGACCGGCACCGCCGCCACCGAGGCCGAGGAATTTGCCGAGATCTACAAGCTCGGCGTGGTCGAGGTGCCGACCAACCGCCCGGTGCAGCGCATCGACGAGCATGACCGCGTCTATCGCACCGCGGCCGAGAAATACACCGCCGTCATCGAGGCGATCAAGGAAGCCCATGAAAAGGGCCAGCCGATCCTGGTCGGCACCACCAGCATCGAGAAATCCGAGATGCTGTCGCAGATGCTGACCCGCGAGGGCATCCAGCACAATGTCCTGAACGCCCGCCAGCACGAACAGGAAGCGAAGATCGTCGCCGATGCCGGCAAGCTGGGCGCGGTGACCATCGCCACCAACATGGCCGGCCGCGGCACCGACATCCAGCTGGGCGGCAATGTCGAGATGAAGGTGATGGAGGCGCTGGCCGCCGATCCCGAGGCGCATCCCGACGAGCTGCGCACCCGCATCGAGGCCGAGCACGCCGCCGAGAAACAGGCGGTGCTGGACGCGGGCGGGTTGTTCGTTCTGGCGACCGAGCGCCACGAAAGCCGGCGCATCGACAACCAGCTGCGCGGCCGCTCGGGCCGGCAGGGCGACCCCGGCCGTTCGCTGTTCTTCCTGTCGCTGGAAGACGACCTGATGCGGATCTTCGGCTCGGAACGCCTGGACAAGGTGCTGTCCACGCTGGGCATGAAGGATGGCGAGGCCATCGTTCACCCTTGGGTCAACAAGTCGCTGGAACGCGCCCAGGCCAAGGTCGAGGGGCGCAACTTCGACATCCGCAAGCAATTGCTGAAATTCGACGACGTGATGAACGACCAGCGCAAGGCGATCTTCAGCCAGCGGCTGGAGATCATGCATACCGAGGAGGTCGGGGAGATCGCCGCCGACATGCGCGCGCAGGTGATCGACGACCTGATCGACCAGCACCTGCCGCCCCGCGCCTATGCCGAGCAATGGGATGTCCAGGGCCTGCATGACGCGGTGATCGACAAGCTGAACATGGACCTGCCGATCGCCGACTGGGCGGCCGAGGACGGCGTGGACCAGGAGCTGATCCGCGAGCGCATCCAGCAGGCCACCGATGCCTATATGGCGCAGAAGACCGAACAGTTCGGTCCCGAGAACATGCGCCAGATCGAAAAGCAGGTGCTGCTGCAGCAGATCGACGGCAAGTGGCGCGAGCATCTGGTGACCCTGGAACACCTGCGCTCGGTGGTGGGCTTCCGCGGCTATGCGCAACGCGACCCGCTGTCGGAATACAAGACCGAGGGCTTCCAGCTGTTCGAGACCATGCTGGACGGGCTGCGCGTCGACGTGACCCAGCAACTGGCCCGCATCCGGCCGCTGACCGATGCCGAGCGCGAGCAGATGCTGCGCGAATACCAGCAGCAGCAAGCGGCGACCGAGGCGCAGATGCACCCCGAGCACGAGGAAGCCGAGGGCGGCGAGGTTTCGGGCCGCGTCGCCGGCTTCGACGAGACCGACCCCACCACCTGGGGCAACCCGTCGCGCAACGACCCCTGCCCCTGCGGCTCGGGCAAGAAGTTCAAGCACTGCCACGGCGCGCTGGCATGAATTGGGGGCCTTCGGGCCCCTTTCTCATGCGCCGCGCGGATGGCAGGTCCGGCATGGGTCTTTGACCAACGAAGAAGCAGGGGGCGCCGCGCTCGGGTCTTCTCTGTTGCCCAAAGACCCATTGCGGCCGCGAAAGCGGCGCGGCGGCTTCCTAGTCGGGCACCAGCATGTAGCCCGTCCCGCGTACCGTCTGCAGATAGCGCGGCTCCTTCGGGTCGGGCTCGATCTTGCGGCGCAGCCGGGTGATCTGCACGTCGATGGCGCGTTCCGAATTCTCGCCCGGCTCCTCGGCGGGGCTGCGGCCCAGATCCTCGATCAGCGCGCCGCGGCTGACCGGCTGGCGCGGCGTATCGGCCAGGCGCTTCAGCAACGCCTGCTCGGTCCCGGTCAGACGCAAGGGCGCATCGCCCTGCCACAGCTCGCCCTTGTCGGCATCATAGCGCAACGGGCCCAGCGACAGGAATTTCGGCCCCCTGGCTTCGGCCACCGGGATGCGGCGCAGGATGGCGGCGATGCGCAAGAGCAATTCGCGCGGCTCGAAGGGTTTCGGCAGATAGTCGTCGGCGCCGCTTTCCAGCCCCTCGATGCGGTCGCCGGTCTCGCCCTTGGCGGTCAAGAGCAGGATCGGCGTCGGCATGCGCTGGCGCAGGTCGCGGGTCAGCGAGAAGCCGTCCTCGCCCGGCATCATCACGTCGAGCACGATCAGGTCGAAATCCAGCCCCTCCAGCAGGCGGCGGGCATGGGCGGCGTCGCGCGCCGTGGTGACCAGGAAATCATTGCGCATCAGGAAACGGCGCAGCAGGCTGCGGATGCGTTCGTCGTCGTCGACGACCAGGATATGGGCCGCGGGTTGCGGATCGGGACTGTTCATGACGGGTCGGGCAGATCTTTCAGCGCACGATACTGCCGAAGCGTGTCGCGGTCCATCATCGCCTCGAGCACCTGCCGGAAACCCGCCACCGCCTGCGGCCCCGCGGCACGATAGGCGGCGCGCATCCGGGCGCGCTGCGCCTCGGACAGCTGGCGTTCCAGGATCGCGCCCTTGTCGGTCAGGTAGAGCTGGCGTTCGCGCCGGTCGCGGCGGCCGATGCGGCTTTCGACCAGCCCGTCCTCGATCAGCGCGCGCAAGACCCGGTTCAGCGATTGCTTGGTCACGCCCAGCACGTCCAGCAGCGCCGTCACTGTCAGTCCCGGCTCGCGGTTGATGAAATGGATCGCCCGGTGATGGGCGCGGCCATAGTCCAGCTCGGCCAGGATCATGTCGGGATCGGCCGTGAAGGCGCGATAGGCGAAGAACATCGCCTCGATCCCGCGCCGCAGCTGGTCATCGGTAAGAAACAGCAGGCTTTCGCCGCCCGTCGCCGCGATTCCAACCTTGTTCTGCATGGCTTCTCCGTAATGCATGGCTCCTATTTATGTCAGACTTATTGACTTTCCAACCATGAATGGATAGCCCAGACCCCAAGTTGCGCAACTTTCTTTGCCAGACACGCTCTGAGGGCGCAACATTCCGAAACAGAACCGGCCGGAGGAAAGAATGGCGGGCGCATATGACGATCGTGACGGCAAGATCTGGATGGATGGCAAGCTGGTGGAGTGGCGCGAGGCGAATGTCCACATCCTGACCCATGCGCTGCACTATGCCAGCTCGGTGTTCGAGGGCGAGCGTTGCTACAGCGGCAAGATCTTCAAGGGGCAGGAGCATTCGCTGCGGCTGATCGAATCGGCGCGGCTGCTGGACATGCAATCGCCCTATACCGCCGAGGAGATCGACGCCGCCAAGGAGGCGGTGCTGAATGCCAACGGCTTCAAGGACGCCTATGTCCGCGCGGTGATGTGGCGCGGCTCGGGCGAGGACATGGGGGTTTCCGCCCGCCGCAACCCGGTGCGCATGGCCGTCGCCGCCTGGGAATGGGGCAGCTATTACGGCGAGGCGAAATGGCAGGGCGCCAAGCTCGACATCGCCAAGTGGAAGCGGCCCAGCCCCGAGACCATCCCCACCGCCGCCAAGGCCGCCGGGCTTTACATGATCTGCACCATGTCCAAGCACGCCGCCGAGGAGAAGGGCTGCTCGGACGCGCTGTTCATGGACTGGGAAGGCTATGTCGCCGAGGCCACCGGCGCCAATATCTTCTTCGTCAAGGATGGCGAGGTGCACACGCCCCTGGCCGACCGCTTCCTGAACGGCATCACCCGGCAGACCATCATCCAGATGCTGAAGGACAACGGCACCGCGGTGCACGAACGCCGCATCAAGCCCGAGGAGCTGGACAGTTTCCAGGAATGCTTCCTGACCGGCACGGCCGCCGAGGTGACTCCGGTCGGGCAGATCGGCGACTGGCATTTCCAGGTCGGCGACACCACCCGCAAGATCGCCGCGGATTACGAAAAGCTGGTCCGCGCCTGATCGCGGCCGGGCCCGGGGACAATAGGAAAACCGGCCGGGCGGCAGCGCCCGGCCGGTTTCATATTGGCAGGTCAAGGGTCAGACCTGATGGCCGCGCTCGATCCGGGCGAATTCGGCAGCGCGGCGATTCGTCGCCTCGCTGCGGGCGCGGGGCCGCATGCGCAGGGCGGCGATGGCCGGATGGGTGCCGGATTCGCGTTCCTGCCGCGTATAGTATTGCGTGCGGCCCGCGCTGGTTTCGTGACTGCGGTCTGCTAGATGTCTGGTCATTCGGTCTTCCTCCCGCGTGGGAGTATAGCGCCGATGCGGGGGCATTTCACCCCCTGCCCGCCCGGATGCGACTTCAGGCCGCCTTGATGCCCGGCGCCGCCGCCAGCATGGCATGCAGCGCCACCGCGTCGTCATTGGCGCGCAGCTTGGCGCGCAGATCCTGGTCGCGCAGCGTGCGCGAGACCAGCGCCAGCGCCTTCAGGTGATCGACGCCGGAATTCTTCGGCGCCAGCAGCGCAAAGATCAGGTCCACCGGCTGGCGATCCACGGCGTCGAAATCCAGCGGCTTTTCCAGCCGCAGGAACAGGCCGACCACGCGGTCGAGCCCATGCAGCCGCGCATGCGGCAGCGCCACGCCATGGCCGACTCCGGTCGGGCCCAGGCTTTCGCGTTCCTGCAGCGCATCCAGGGTCTGCGGCGCATCCACGCCATAGACCGTGCGCGCCTGCTCGGCGATTTCCTGGAACAACCGCTTCTTGCTGGTGGTCTGGCTCATCGTCCGCACGGCGGCGGGGGAGAGAATGTCGCTGATTTGCATGTCGCCCGAAAATTGTCAGGTCCCGGCCGCGGGCTGCGCGGCCGGGACGTTTGGTTCAACAAGACTGCCCTTCTGCGTCAGTCTAGCCCAGATTGCGAGGGTCGATCCAGCCCACGTTGCCGTCCTCGCGGCGGTGAACGACGTTCACGCCCCCATGTTTCTCGTTGCGGAAGACCAGCAGCGGGCTGCCGGCCAGTTCCATCTGCATCACCGCCTCGCCCACGGACAGGGTGGGCACGCGGGTTTCCATCTCGGCGATGATCATGGGCTGCAGGCCGTCCCCTTGCGATTCCCATTCGTCCTCATCGGCGGCCAGCACATACATGCCCGCCTGCTCGAAGGCAATCGGTTCGACCCGGTCCTTGTGGTGATCCTTGAGCCGGCGCTTGTAGCGACGCAGCTGCTTGTCCATCCGTTCCTTGCACTGTTCGAAGGCGGCATAGATCTCGGTCGAGGCACCCTTGGCCTGCACGTTCAACCCGGTCGAGAGATGCACCACCGCATCGCAGATGAATTCATGCGCGTTGCGGGAAAAGATCACCGTGGCATCCGTAGGACGTTGAGAATACTTGTCAATCGTCTCACCCAGCTCGGCCTTCACATGGGTCGAAAGCGCATCGCCGATATCGATCTGTTTTCCGCTGATCTGGTAGCGCATGGTGGTCCGTCCTTTCGGTTGCCCGGCGGCGGCAGGCAAGCAGCCCATGCGCCGCCGAGGTTTTCCGACAGGGGCGTCCTTGCCCCCGCCATAACCTCATTTGGTGACAGCCATGCGCCCGTGTCAACGGCCGCGCGCAGGGATCGGCGCGGCCTCGCGCTCAGTTCATCCGGAAGCTCTCGCCCAGGTAGACCCGGCGCACCTGCTCGTCGGCGACGATCTCGGCCGTGGTGCCGGATTTCAGCACATGGCCGTCATGCAGGATATAGGCGCGGTCGACGATCTCCAGCGTCTCGCGGACGTTGTGATCGGTGATGAGCACACCGATGCCGCGGCTTTTCAGGGCGTGGACCAGGCCGCGGATCTCGCCCACGGCGATCGGATCGACGCCGGCGAATGGTTCATCCAGAAGCAGATAGGCCGGATCGGCCGCCAGGCAGCGGGCGATCTCGACCCGGCGCCGCTCGCCCCCGGACAGCGCCATGGCCGAGGCATTGCGCAGATGGCCGATCGAGAAATCGCCCAGCAGCTCCTCGAGCCGCTCGCGGCGCTGATGCACATGCGGCTCGACCAGTTCCAGCACGGCCATGATGTTCTGCTCGACCGTCAGGCCGCGAAAGATCGACATTTCCTGCGGCAGATAGCCGATGCCCATCTGCGCGCGGCGATACATCGGCAGCCGCGTCGCGTCCTGGCCGTCGATCAGCACCTGCCCCGAATCGGGCGCCACCAGCCCGGCCACGCAATAAAAGCAGGTGGTCTTGCCAGAGCCGTTCGGACCCAGAAGCGCCACCACCTCGCCCCGGTCCAGCTGCATCGCCACGTCGCGGATCACCGGCCGGTTGCGATAGGACTTGCGCAGCCCGCTGACGCGCAGGCCCTGTGCCGCCTCGGCCGCCATCACCGGTTCCCCGGCTGCAGGACGCTGCGCACCCGGCCCGAGGCATTGGCCGTGCCGGTCGTCAGGTTCACCGTGACCTTGTCGCCCGACAGCACATTGCCGCCTTGGGTCAGCAGCACATCGCCGGTCAGCACCACATTGCCCGATTCGACGTCGTAATCGGCGGCCTTCGCCTCGGCCGCGTCCTCGCCGCTGACCAGGGTGACGTTTCCTGCGGCGTGCAGCGCGCTGATCCGGCTCTGGTCGCCCTGGGCATAGGTCACGGTCACGCTGTCCGCCGAAAGCCGCATCGCCCCCTGCCCGATCAGCACATTGCCCGAGAAGGTGGCCTTGCCGGTCTTCTGATCGACGGACAGCGTGTCGGCGGTGACCTCGACCGGCTGCTTGATGTCCTGCGCATTGCCGAAACCCGTGCCCTGCGCGCCGGCCGAAGCCGCCAGGGCAAGCGACAGGATCACGGGCAAAAGCGGTCCGGACCGGATCATCGGGTTTCCTTTCTGGCGCATGAGATGCCCCCGGGCGCGGCGTGTGGGGACGCAAAGGTCATGGCCGGTATATCAATCGGACTCCGCCGCTCAAATCAAGAACATGATCGCCGCTGCCCTCACCCGAGGGTTTCAGCTCCATCCGGCCCGCCGTCAATTCGCCGAAAGGGGCAAGGGCGTTCACCTCCTGCTCCGAGACCACGGTGCCGGCCGTGGTCGACGCCAGGAATTCCGGTGCGGTCAGCACCCAGCCGTCGGCGGTGGTCATGCGCGCGCCTTCGCCCAACCGGATCTGGTCGCCCTGCAGCGAGGCGGCGCCGGCGCTGACATCGGCCGCGCGCCCGTCCCTGGCGCGCAGGGTCATGCGCACCGCCTTGGCCGCACCGCCGCCGCCGGCATCGGGCACCGCCTCGGCGCCGGTCACGCTGATCTGCGCCCCGTCTTCGGTCACGCCGGCATAGGTCGGCTGTGTCACCGCCTGACGCTCGGCCAGCTCTTGCGGGTTCACGTCGGCATAGGGGATGTTTGCGTCCGGCTCGGGCTTGCGGCCCAGCAGGAACAGCACCGACAAAAGCGCCAGCGCCGCCAGCGGCAGGATCACGCGCAGCCAGGCGACGATGCAGGACCGGGTCGGCACCGCTAGACCATCCCCGTGCGCAGGAAATCATGGATATGGATCAGCCCGGCCGGCCGGCCGTCGGGCGTGACCACGAACAGGCTGGTGATGCGGCGCGACTGCATCTCGGCCAGCGCCGCCTCGGCCATCTGGTCGAGGCCGATGGTCCGCGGGTTGCGGGTCATCACCTCGGCCGCCGTGTGCTCCAGAAGGCCCTGCATGTGCCGCCGCAGGTCGCCGTCGGTGATGATGCCGGTCAGCGTGCCCTCGGCATTGGTCACGCCGGTCACGCCGAAACTTTTCTGGCTGATGGTCAGCAGCGCATCGGCCATGGGCGCGGTCTCGGCGACCAGGGGGATGTCCTCGTGCATCAGGTCGGCCACCCGCGACAGCCGGGCGCCCAGCTTGCCGCCGGGGTGGAAGGTGCGGAAATGCTCGGGCGTGAACTTGCGATGCTCCATCAGCGCCACGGCCAGCGCGTCGCCCAGGGCCATGGTCATGGTGGTCGAGGTGGTGGGCACGATGCCGGTGCCGCAGGCCTCGGGCGCGGCGGGCAGCACCAGCGCCACGTCGGCCTGACGCAGCAGGGTGGAATCGGGCCGGCTGGCGACGCCGATCAGCGGGATCTGGAAGCGCCGGGTATGCGCGATCAGGTCGGCAAGCTCGGGCGTCTCGCCCGAATTCGACAGCACCAGCGCCAGATCGCCCTGGGTGACCATGCCCAGGTCGCCATGGCTGGCCTCGGCCGGGTGGACGAACTGCGCCGGCGTGCCGGTCGAGGCCAGGGTGGCGGCGATCTTGCGCCCGACATGGCCGGACTTGCCCATGCCCGACACCACGACCCGGCCGTTCGCGGCCAGAATCGCCGCGACGGCGCGGTCGAAGCTGTCGCCAAGCCCCTCGGCCAGCATGGCCAGCCCCTCGGCCTCGGTGCGGATCACCCGCAGGGCGGTGTCGAGATATGCGCTCATGGCCCGCTACCTAATGGTGGAAGATGTCGTTTTCATCCCCCCAGCCGCGCAGGTCCAGATGGGCGCGGGCGGGAAGGAAGTCGAAACAGGCCTGCGCCAGGCCCAGCCGCCCCTCGCGCTCCAGCCGCTTTTCCAGCTCGGCCTTGAGCGCGTGCAGGTAAAGCACGTCCGAGGCGGCATATTCCAGTTGCGCGTCGGACAGCTCGGCCGCGCCCCAATCGCTGGTCTGCTGCTGCTTGGAGATGTCGACGCCGACCAGCTCGCTCAGCAGGTATTTCAGCCCGTGCCGGTCGGTGAAGGTGCGCACCATCTTGCTGGCGATCTTGGTGCACCAGACCGGCTTGGTCACCACGCCGAAGGCGGCTTCCAGCGCCGCGATGTCGAAGCGGCCGAAATGGAACAGCTTCAGCACCTTGGGATCGGTCAGCATCCGGGTCAGGTTCGGCGCCTGGTGCTGGCCGCGGGCGATCTGCACCAGATGCGCATTGCCGTCGCCCGAACTCATCTGCACCAGGCACAGCCGGTCGCGGCGCGGGTCAAGGCCCATGGTCTCGGTGTCGATGGCCACCACCGGGCCAAGGTCCAGATCGTCCGGCAGATCGTTCTGATAGAGATTGATGCTCATCTTGCTGTCCCGGGCTGCGGCTTTGCTGGTCTGTAACCCCTTTGCCCCCGGCAGCGCCAGCCCCGTCGTCCGGGCTCGGCAAAGGCCGGCCTTTCCCTGGCCGGCGGCGGGGGTGACGCAGATCGGCAACAATCCCGACTGTTTTTATCAGTTCCCGACATTGAATTCCGAGTAAATTACTTGTGTATAGAGGCCGGCAGCCTATAACGCGCGCCAGTTCCTCAACGAAACAAGGAAAAGACATGCAGTTGCGCCAAATCCTCCCTCTGGCGGGAGTGTCCACGCTTGCCCTGGCGACGGCCCTCTACGCCCAGGAATCCGCCCCGTCCGCGCCGGACGAGACCCTCGTGCTGAACCCGATCACCCTGGTCACCGACGGCCAGGAGAACGTCGAGGCCACCGGCGGCGTCTCGGTCACCGCCGAGGATCTCGAGGCGCTGCAGCCCGCCGACGTGTCCGAGCTTTTCGCCCGTGATTCCGCCATCACGGTCTCGGGCGGCGCGGGCCCCTCGAAGCGCATCCATGTCTTCGGTATGGAACAGTCGAACCTGGCCGTGACCGTCGACGGCGTGCCGCAGGGTCCGACCAGCTGGCACCATACCGGCTCGAACGTGGTTGACCCCGCCTTCCTGAAATCGGTCGAGGTCGAGGCCGGCGCCGCCGCCGCCGATGCCGGTTTCGGCGCCGCCGCCGGTGCGGTGCGCTATGAGACCGTAGGCGCCAAGGACCTGCTGACCGATGGCAAGAACCAAGGCGGCCGCGTCGGCCTGTCCTATGGCAGCAATGGCCGCGGCCTCTCGGCCTCGCTGGCCGGCTATGGCGTCCATGAGGGCTTCGACTGGTTCGCGATGATCCATGGCACCAGCGGCGACAATTACGAATCGGGCGACGGTCTGGAAATGGACGGCACCGAGCCCGCCGCCCGCGGCGCCTTGGTGAAGTTGGGCTATGAATTCGACATCCATCGGGTCGAGCTGGCCTATGACCGCACCGAGGACGACGCCGACCGCACCATCAAGATGAACATGGACCTGTATCCGACCAGCCCGGAACGGCCGCTGGATCGCGGCGTCTATCCGCTGAAGGTCTCGCGCGATACGCTGACCCTGAAATACACCTCGACCGCGCCCAGCGACGCCTGGGATCCCGAGGCGATGATCTTTGTCAGCCGCAACACATACGAACGCCCGAACTACGCCACCGGCTCGCGCCCGCTCAACGGCGACATGAACCTGGAAAACCAGACCATCGGCGGCAAGCTGCAGAACACCTATACGCTGGGTCAGGGCAGGATCACCGCCGGCGTGGACTGGGCCTATGACGATTACGAGGTCGACAATTACGGCGACACCGACCGGCGTTACTGGACCATGGACACCATGCAGATCGGCGCCTTCGTCCAGGGCCGTTTCGAATTCGACAACGGCATCGACCTGTCCACCGGCCTGCGGCTGGATCACCACCGCTTCACCGATTTCAACGGCGGCCGCCATTCGGATACCGGCGCCAGCGTGAACGGCACCGTGTCCTATGAGTTTGCCGAGGGCTTCGAGGTCTTTGCCGGCGCCTCGCATACCTGGCTGGGCCACACCTTCGGCGAATACGCATTGCTGCATGCCCGCAGCTCGGACCTTTACGTCGCCGAGGATTACGAGACCTCCAGCGCCCGCAACGTCAAGCTGGGCCTGAACGTCGACCAGGGCAACTGGACCGGCAACCTGACCTTCTTCGACACCCGGCTGAAGGACATGGGCGAGCTGGTGTTCCCCGAGGATGAAAGCGCGCCCTACCTGGGCAACGTCGAGGAATACCGCAGCAAGGGCTTCACCCTGCAAGCCGCCTATAGCTGGGGCAGCGGCCGCGTCGGCGGCAGCTTCACCAAGGCGGACGTGACCCAGGACGGCGAGGACCGGCTGCCCAATGGCGGCACCGCCGTGCCGGTCGGCAAGATCGCCACCCTGTATGTCGATCAGGAAATCGCGCAATACAACGCCAAGGTCGGCGCCACGGTGGAATGGGCCGACAAGCTGTCGGGCGATTACCTGACCGAGGCCGGTTTCTCGGACGCGCCCAGCTATACGGTGCTGAACCTTTACGGCGAATGGCGGCCGCAGAACTACCAGAACGTCGTGCTGCACCTGGGCGTGGATAACGTCTTCGACCGGAATTACTCCGAGCGTTCCAGCTATGTGCAATACGATGCGCGCGGGGTGAAGCCGCTCTATGCCCCGGGCCGCACCGTGACGCTGGGCCTGAAGATGGATTTCTGACCCATCCGCGACCGGCCGGGAAAGGCCCCTTTCGCGGGGGCCTTTTTTGTGTGTCACCATGCAATCATGATATTTGAAATATCATTATCGCCATGCTAGACATCCATCATCAAGGATTGGGAATCACTGCATGATGACCTCGGCCCAGATGCGGGCGGCGCGTGCCCTGCTTGGCATCGACCAGAAGCGGCTGGCCGAGCTTTCCGGCCTGTCGGTCCCGACCATCCAGCGCATGGAGGCCAGCGACGGCAATGTGCGCGGCGTGGTCGAAAGCCTGACCCGGGTGGTCGAGGCGCTGGAGGCCGCCGGGATCGAGCTGATCGGCGAAGGCGCGGTCAGCGGCGCGGGCGGGCGCGGCGTGCGGCTGAAACCCGGTCCGCAGACGTAATCGCGACGGCGACCGCCGACAGACAGCCGACGATCCCGCCGCCTCCTTCGCGAAGGTGCGGCCCCAGATGAACCAACAGGCCAGCATGGCGCCCGGATTTGCGCCGCTGTTCACCCCGAAACTGATCACCGTCCTGCGCGAGGGCTATGGCGCGGCCAAGCTGCGCGCCGATGCCCTGGCCGGGCTGACCGTCGCCATCGTGGCGCTGCCCCTGTCGATGGCCATCGCCATCGCCTCCGGCGCCTCGCCGGCGCAGGGGCTCTATACCGCCATCGTCGGCGGCTTCCTGGTTTCGGCGCTTGGCGGCTCGCGCTTCCAGATCGGCGGGCCGGCGGGGGCCTTCATCGTACTGGTCGCCGGCATCGTCGCGCAGCACGGCATGTCGGGGCTGATCCTTGCGACCTTCCTGTCGGGGCTGATGCTGGTCGCCGTCGGGCTTTTGCGGCTGGGCACCTTCATCAAGTTCGTTCCCTTTCCGGTGACGGTCGGCTTCACCGCCGGCATCGCCGTGATCATCTTCACCAGCCAGCTGAAGGAGATCTTCGGCCTGGCGCTGACGCATGAGCCGGGCGCGCTGGTCGAGAAGATCCCGGCGCTCTGGCAGGCCCGCGCCAGCCTGACCCCGGCGGCGCTGGCGATCGCGCTGGGAACCGTCGCGGTGATCCTGGGGTTGAAACGCGCCCGGCCGCATTGGCCCGGCATGCTGATCGCCGTGGCGCTGGCGGCGGGCTTCACCGCCGCGACCGGGGCGGATGTCGCGACCATCGGCAGCCGCTTCGGCGGCATCCCCTCGACCCTGCCCGCCCCGGCGCTGCCGGAGCTGTCGCTGGACAGGGTGCTGACGCTCTTGCCCGCCGCCCTGTCGCTGACGCTGCTCGGCGCCATCGAATCGCTGCTGTCGGCTGTGGTGGCGGATGGCATGACCGGCCGCCGCCACCGCTCGAATTGCGAGCTGGTGGCGCAGGGCGTGGCGAATATCGGCTCGGCGCTGTTCGGCGGCATCTGCGTCACCGGCACCATCGCGCGGACCGCGACCAATGTGCGCGCCGGGGCGCATGGGCCGGTGGCGGGGATGCTGCATGCGCTGTTCCTGCTGGGCTTCATGCTGGTCGCGGCGCCGCTGGCGTCGTATATCCCGCTGGCGGCGCTGGCCGGCGTGCTGGCGGTGGTGGCCTGGAACATGGTCGAGAAACCCGCCATCGCCATCCTGCTGCGCTCGGGCTGGGGCGAGGCGGCGGTGCTGGCGGTGACCTTTCTGCTGACGGTGTTCCGCGACCTGACCGAGGCCATCGTGGTGGGTCTGGCGCTGGGTTCGGTGCTGTTCATCCAGCGCATGAGCCAGGCCGTGGGCGTCGAGGCTCTGGTCGGCGCCGACACGGCCGACAGCGCCCAGCCGCGCCCGGACCAGCCGCAGCCGCGCGACGTGGTGGTCTATCGCATCTCGGGGGCGCTGTTCTTCGGCGCCACGGCCTCGATCGGCTCGGTTCTGGACCGCATCCAGGACGGGTTCCGGGTGCTGGTGGTGGATTTCAGCGCCGTGCCCTTCCTGGATTCCACCGGCGCCAACATGATCGAGGGGCTGGCGCACAAGGCGCAACGCCGCGGCATCGCGCTGTGGCTGACCGGCACCAGCCGCGACATGCGCCGGGTGCTGCTGACGCATGGGCTGCGGCGGCCGCTGGCGCGTTACGCGCCGACGGTCGAGGAGGCATTGCGCCGGCGTCGCGGGTCATAGCGATTCTGCGCGGCCGGCGCCGGCTTCGGCGTCCGGCCTCCGGCGGGGGCATTTTTGCAACGGTGAAGGCGGGGGCGGAACGGGGCGGCCCGCTGGCCGCCCGGCGCGGTTCTCAGCCCATGCGCTCGGATGCGTAGCTTCCGGGCGATGCCGGGAAGACGACGGTCTTGTTGCCGTTCAGGAACACCCGGCGGTGGATATGGGCGTGGATGGCCCGCGCCAGCACCTGGCTTTCCACGTCGCGGCCCAGCGAGACATAATCCTCGGGCGATTGCGCATGGGTCACCCGGATGATGTCCTGCTCGATGATCGGGCCCTCGTCGAGGTCGGCGGTCACGTAATGGCTGGTGGCGCCGATCAGCTTCACCCCGCGCTCGAAGGCCTGCTTGTAGGGGTTGGCGCCCTTGAAGCTCGGCAGGAACGAGTGGTGGATGTTGATGATCCGCCCCGACATTTCCTTGCACATCTCGTCCGACAAGACCTGCATGTAGCGCGCCAGCACGATCAGCTCGGCCTCGGTCTCGCGCACGATGCGCATCTGCTCGGCCTCGGCCTGCGGCTTGTTCTCCTTGGTGACCTTGATGCAGTGGAAGGGCAGATCGTGGTTCACCACCACCTTCTGATAGTCCATGTGGTTCGAGATCACCGCCACGATCTCGATCGGCAAGGCGCCGATGCGCCAGCGATACAGAAGGTCGTTCAGGCAATGCCCGAAGCGGCTGACCATGATCACCACCTTCATCTTCTCGGATTCGTCGTGGATGGCGTATTGCATGGCGAAGGGCTTGGCCGGCTCGGCCAGGCCCTCGCGCAGATCCTCCAGCCCCACGCCCTCTTCCGAGACGAAGCTGACGCGCATGAAGAACTTGCCGGTTTCGGTATCGTCGAATTGCGAACTGTCGGTGATGTTGCAGCCATGCTCGGCCAGAAAGCCGGCCACGGTGGCGACGATGCCGCGGGTCGAGGGGCAGGCGACCGTCAGCGTGTATTTCTTCATCAGGCTCTCCACTGAAAAGGGCACGGGGCCCGATTTTCCTTCTTGTGCAAATCGGCGGGCATCCGGGGACACCCGGCCCTGCGCATGTCTCAGGCGGTCAGGCCCTCGGGCTCGGGCCAGCCATGGGCCCGGCAGCAGGCGGTCAGCGTGTTGGCCAGCAGGCAGGCGATGGTCATCGGCCCGACCCCGCCCGGCACCGGGGTGATGGCCCCGGCGACCTGGGCCGCGCTGTCGAAATCGACGTCGCCCACCAGCCGGGTGCGGCCGTCCTCCTCGATGCGGTTGATGCCGACGTCGATCACCGTCGCCCCCGGCTTGACCCAGTCGCCGCGGATCATCCGCGGCCGGCCGACCGCCGCGACCAGGATGTCGGCGGTGCGGCAGAGCCCGGCCAGATCCTTGGTCCGCGAATGCGCGATGGTCACCGTGCAGCTGTCGCCCAGCAAAAGCTGCGCCATCGGCTTGCCGACGATGTTCGAGCGCCCCACCACCACCGCGTTC
The DNA here is from genome assembly GCF_030388245.1 of Paracoccus sp. TOH. Taxonomy (NCBI): domain Bacteria; kingdom Pseudomonadati; phylum Pseudomonadota; class Alphaproteobacteria; order Rhodobacterales; family Paracoccaceae; genus Paracoccus; species Paracoccus sp. TOH. The sequence continues at coordinate 968,899 of NZ_CP098360.1, read as the reverse complement.
AGCCCGGAAAGATCGCCAAGCCGGTCGCGCAACAGCATCAGGCAGCCCAAGGGCGTGCAGGGCACCATGCTTTTCTGCCCGGTCCCCAGCAGCCCGACATTCGAGATGTGGAACCCGTCCACGTCCTTTGCCGGGTCGATGGCGTTGATCACCCGCTCGGCATCCATGTGCCCGGGCAGCGGCAGCTGCACCAGGATGCCATGCACCGCCGGGTCGGCGTTCAGCCGGCCGATCAGCGCCAGAAGATCCTCTTGCGGGGTCTCGGCCGGCAGCTTGTGCTCGAAGCTCGCCATGCCGGCCTCGCGGGTCTGGATGCCCTTGTTGCGGACATAGACCTCGCTGGCCGGATCCTCGCCCACCAGCACCACCGCAAGACCGGGAACCACACCGTGCGCCGCCTTCAGCCGCCCCACATGCTCGGCAACCCGCGCCCGAACCCCGGAAGCAAAGCCCTTGCCGTCGATGATCTGTGCCTTCATGCGCCCACCTCCTTCGCTATCCGCGCCGTGTCCGGACGGTTTCAACCGACCGCCACCTTCGCGCATAGCGCAGACGCCGGCAGCTGCAAACCCGGACCAAATGGCGGGCCTGTCCGTACCGGTTTCGCCTCTATCCCTGTTGGCGCAACTTTCCAACCGCGCCGCGCAAGAACCCCGCCGGTTTGCGACAGCGCGCCGCGCTTTTGCGACGCGGCTGCGTCAGCCCAGCAGATAATTTGCGACAGTCCCGGCGCCGACCCCCATCAGCGCCAGCGCCACCAGCCCCAGCAGCCAGCGCAGCGCCTGCGACAGGCTGGCCCGGCCGCGCAGCCAGCGGCCGAACAGGTAGAGCAGCAGCCACAGCGCCACCGCGGCAGCCAGCAGCGCCCAGCCGGCCCGGGCGATGCCCGAGCCGAGCCAGAACCCCAGCAGACCGATGGCAAGGCCGGCCAGCATGGCCAGATACAGCATCTTGTCGGCCAGCATCCGCCAATAGCTGCCCGGCATGGCAAAGCGCGCGAAGCCCGAGATCAGCCCGCCGCCGGCACGCAGCGCCGCCGCCGCCCGGCTGCCGAGGATGCGCAGGATGCCGTCATCGGGCAGGTCGTCGATCATCCGCGACAGGATCGCCATGCTGCGGCTGCTCCAACCGGCGATCTGCGGCGCGCGCGGACCCAGCGGCTTGAACCCACATTCTCCAAGTAAGTCGCTGATTTCGCTGTCGTAATCGTGATATTTCGCATATAAATCATGGCGTTGACGGCTGCGAGGGGCGCGTTTCATGGATCACCTGGAGGGTGCGGGCTTGGCGCGGGGAGATCGGGTTGATTTCGACCGCCGTGTGCGTCTGGAGTTCCGTGGTGCGCAGATCAGTTCAGACGGTGGCCTGCTGGTGATGCGCGAGCTTGATGACGTGCTCGGCCTGTCCAATCTGGCGTCGGAGGCGCTGCGAGACAGCCGCACCGGGAAGAACACGCTCCATCGGCTTGACGGATTGTTCCGGCAATCGGTGTTCGGACGACTGGCCGGATACGAGGATGTGAACGATGCCGACCGCTTGGCCCTCGATCCCGTGATGCGTCAGGTCGTTGGCGGCAGGGCCGTCGAGGCGCAAGCTGCTTCGGCATCGCAGATGGGACGGTTCGAGACCGAGACGCTGGCTCTGGCCGCGAACCGGGCGGCGCTGGCCGATCTGAACGGCCAATGGATCGACCGGTTTCATGACCGCAACGGGTTGAAATACATCGTGCTGGACATGGACAGCTCGGTCAGCCCCACCCACGGCGATCAGGAAGGTGCTGCCTGGAACGGGCATTTCGACTGCACCTGCTATCACCCCATCTTCTTGTTCAACCAGTTTGGCATGCTGGAGCGCTGCGCCCTGCGTAACGGCAATGTCCACAGCGCCGATGGCTGGCGGGATGTCCTTGATCCCGTCATTGCCCGATATGCTGGCCGCGACCTTGGTGGACGCTTCTTCCGGGCCGACGCTGCCTACGCGATCCCCGCGATCTATATGCGGCTGGAAGAAGCCAGGTTCTTCTACGCCATCCGTCTGCCCGCCAACGCCGTCTTGCGCGAGAAGATCGCGCATCGGCTGACACGGCCCGTGGGACGGCCTTCGCTGACCAAGGTCAAACGGTTCTTCGAGGACTTCGAGTATCAGGCGGCGTCCTGGGACAAGCCGCGCCGCGTCATCGCCAAGATCGAATGGCATCCGGGCGAGCTGTTCCCCAAAGTCGGCTTCATCGTCACCAACCTGCCGATGGAGCCAGACTGGGTGGTGAGGTTCTACAACCAGCGCGGCACCGCAGAGCAGCACATCAAGGAAGGCAAATATGCCTTTCGCTGGACGCGGCTGTCATGCCGGAAGTTCCGGCACAACGAGGTGCGGCTGCAACTGCACGCGCTGGCCTACAACCTGGCAACCTTCCTGCGCTGCATCGAACTGCCCGAGGCCATGGCGGACTGGTCGTTGACCAGCCTGCAACTCAAGCTGATCAAGATCGGCGCCCGCGTCGTCCGCCACGCCCGCGCCATTACCTTCCAGTTGGCCGAGGTCGCCGTCACCGGCCCGATGGTGCGGGCCGTCCTTGCCGCCATCCGCCGTCTTCGAACGCCTCCGTCATGCGCATGACCACGATCCATGCCCAAGCTGAACGAAAGCGGCAGGACAGGTCCGTCTGCCGCGCGGAAAAGCGGCTCTGCCGGGCCAGAATGCTGCGGGTTCGAGGCTTGATCCACCCGACTTCGGCCGTTTGCGCGACGACAGACACCGCTCGGGGCGAAAAACGCTTGCCCAGCGAGCAAAATCAGGCGATCTTGAAGTCAAGCGGCAGGCCACTTGGGGAATGTCGGGATATTGGCAGGCACAATCATGACCCCCATCCAGCTTTACAGCTACCAGACTCCCAACGGCCACAAGGCCTCGATCATGCTCGAGGAAACAGGGCTCCCTTATGTCGTCCATGTCGTGGATATCGAAAAGGGCGACCAGTTCCGGCCAGAATTTCTCGCACTGAACCCCAACAACAAGATCCCGGTGATCGTTGACCCCGACCGGAGCCGGACGGTGTTCGAGAGTGGCGCGATCCTGCTCTACCTTGCTGATCGCTCGGGTGTGCTGAAGCCGGCGAACGACATCGAGGCCGGGCTCACGCTGCAATGGATGCTCTTTCAGGCGGGGCATGTCGGGCCGACGCTCGGCCAGCTCTGGAACTACAAGATCTTTGCCGCCGAAAGGCTCCCGCAGGTGATCGCCCGTTTCGAACGGGAGACAGCCCGCATCCTGCGGGTGCTGGATGGCCAATTGGAACCAAGACCATATCTTGTCGGCGATCTTTTCGGTGTCGCCGACGTGATGACCTGGCCATGGATCAACGCTGCCGTATCCAAGCTTGATGTCGATCTCGGCCAATACCCGAATGTCGCCCGCTGGTTTGCTGAAATCGCGGCGCGGCCGGCTGTGCAACGCGGTCTCCGCGTTCCGGCTCACGATGACCAGGAAACGCTCCCATAGAAATTCGCGGGTGTCTCATAGCCGCTACTCGCAAAAGGAGAACAAAGATGGGCGCTCCCTCTCCCGAACTCTGCAATCTTTGGCTTGCGCGCGCCTTCAATGCGCAGGACGTCGAAGCCGCTGCCGCCATGTACCATCCCGAAGCGTCGATCGTTCAGGTCGACGAGGTCCATGGCGGCACCAGCATCGCGCGCGGCGCCGAGGCTATCCGTAAAACGATGGCCGGCTATATCGGGCTGAAGCCCCATATGGATGTGATCACCCACCACACGACCGTTTCCGGCGACTTTGCGATGACACGCTCGCAGTGGTTGATCAGGGGCATGGACAAGGAGGGCAAGCCGACGAAAGTGCATCATCATGGCATGGAAGTTCACCGGCGCCTAAGCGATGGGACCTGGGTCTTCTTCCTGGACCACCCCTTTGGCGCCGATCCGAGCTGGGCAATCGAAGCACCACCACATACAGAATAGCTGAAATGCTTCGCGCCTCGGGGCGCAATGAGACCTGTTGCCGTTCTACGATGGTTGCTCCAGTGGCCACACCTCGACGACGCCGTGTGCGACAGCGCAGGGGGTCCGCGAGACCATGTCTATGGCCTCGGCCAAATCGGCAGCTTCGATTATGGCAAAGCCAGCCACCGGCAAGGACGACGTCATGAACGGTCCATTTGCCGTTTCCACCTGAGCGGCGTCGGGATTGCGCACTTGCACAGGAGCGCCCGCGATACCCATCAACGCTCCGTCTTTCTGCAGCGTCGCATCATGAGCATGGGCCTTTAGAGCGGTGATTTTCTGTCGGATGCCAGCCAAGAACACGGCCTCTTCGTCGGTCAGCGGACGGGTGGGCCAGCCTTTCACATAGAGCATGTTCTTCGGGATTGTCGCCTCGATGCTGGAGCGGATGGCGGCGATCTCCTTTGCGCGCGCCAGTCGGTCGCGCAGATCGGCATCGAGCAGATCCGGCGCAATGTCGCCCAGCCAGCGCCCGCCCTGGAAGGCAAAGCCGCTATCAGCCTCAAGCGTGACCATGCGTCGGTAGAGCGGCGCGGCCTCCGGCTGGCGCGCGGCCGCTGCAAGGTCGGGCAGGCTGGACATGATGCAGAAGCGGCAGCTCACGCGGGACATGCCGAAGCAGCGGTAAGCAGGGTGACAGGCCATGCCGCTCGCGTTGATTGCCGAAAAAACTTCCTGTTCCGTCCATTCCAAGATGGGGCGCCAGTCGATCAGGTTGCCGGTTTTCGCATGACTATAGATCGTGGCCTTCGCTCGTGCTGCGCTCTCCTGGCGGCGGATGCCGGTGACATTCACCACATGCTGCCTGGGAAATCTGCGTTGAAGGCGCTGTAATGGGCGCGGAACCGGTCCAGGTCCAGCGCGGCGGCGTCCTTGACCCCCAGCGCCCGGGCGGCGGTTTCCTCGAACGCATCCTCGTCGATGCCGGAATCGCGCAGCTTGGCCTTGAGCAGCGCCAGCCGCCGGCCCTCGCCGGCCTGGTCGCCATATTCCTCGGCCAGGATCTGGTTGTGCAGCGCCTCGGTCCAGGTCTTGCGCGCCTCGGGGCTGCGGTCCGGCATCAGCGCCGCGATGATGCGCTCGGCGCCGTCGAGCCGGCCCCAGAGGATGTCATGCTCGCGCCAGTCGCGGTTGAGGAAGCCGCCGAAGGCGCCGACGGCGATGCCCGCCAGCTTCGCGGGGCGGCCGTTCAGCATGCTGTCGGCGGGGCTGATGCGGAACACCTCGACCTGCGAATGCTCCTGCAACTCGGACCCCTCGAGGAAGGGATAGGTCATCACGTCATGCCAGTGGAAGCCGTCATAAACCTGCTGCAGCGCCGGCAGACGCAGCAGGTCCAGCCCTTCGCGGATACGGGCGCTGCCCTGGTCGAAGGCTTGCCGCATATCGACGCCAAGCTGCGCCAGCGCCCTGTCGACCAGCGGGCGGATCGCCGGTTTCTCATAGACCTGGCGTGCCAGCTCGTAACGGTTCTGCAGGGTCGGCTGTTGCATCGCCTCGCCGTAATGGCGGCCGATCTCGTGGGTCAGACCGGCAATTTCGTCGCGGTTCAGCAGCGTCTCGGCATCGGCTTCCAGCGGAGTGGCCAGGCGGCGGACGGCGGCCAGCTCGTTCTCGACCAGCAGCCGGGCCGCGCGCAACATCTGCGCCGAATCCGGCGGCAGCGGCGCATCGGGGCCGGGGTCCAGCCGCCTGTCGATCTCGGCCCGCAGGTGGATCAGCCGCCGCAACCGGAAACCGATGTCATAGCGCGACAGGAAGGCGCTTTCCGTCTCGCGCCCCGGCTGGTGATAGGCCGAGAAATGGTCGTCCCGCCAGGCGCGCAGGATCTGGCGCAGATACAGCGCCTCGTCCGAATCCGGGGCGTAGCCGGCCAGGCGGGCGACGATGCCGGTCAGGCTGTCGCTGGTGTCATAGACCCGCAGGTGGTGATAGAGCGGATAGCTGCTGCCATAGCCACGCTCCATCTGATCGGCCAGGTCCAGCAGGTCCAGGTTTTCGGGCTTCGTCGGCTCGTCCATCGCCTGGCCGCGCATCGCCGCCTGCCGTTGGTCGCGCGCCCAGCGGGCCTGCAGGGTGCCCAGCCGCTCCAGCCGGGCGTTCATGCGGGTGATGGCGCGGATGTCGTCGCGGATCACCTCGGTCCGCGGCAGGGTCGAGGCGGCCAGCCGGGCGTTCTGCAGGAAATCCACCGGCTCGGGCGGCGGCGGCGGCGCCACGCCGGTCACCGGATCGGGCGGGCGGCGCTCCTCGGGGAAGGGGTCGATGAACAGGAGCTTGCGCTCGCCCGGCAGGGTGGTCGGGCGGAAGGGGATCAGGTCGATCGCATGGCTGAAGGGCCGGTTGTCCAGATAGCCGCCATCGGCGAACAGCCGCTGCTCATGCGGCCAGCCGCGCGGGAAGAAGCGCGCGTAATCCGCCCGCCGGGCGTCCGCGGGCATGTCGGCAAAGCGCATCGGCGGAAAGGCCACCGGAAAGGACGAGGTGCAGCGTGCCGCAAAGGCCAGCATGGCATCGTTTTCCGGCGAGAAATCGTTGCGTCCCTCGCGCCCGCCGTCATAGGCGAAATGAAAGACCGTCTTGTGGATCTTTTCGTCCAGCCGCGCGCCGGTCAGGTGGATCGGCGCCGGCACGCCTTGCAGGTCGGTGGCGGTGACGAACAGGTCCACCATTTCCGACAGCGGCTTGCCGTCGCCCTTGATGCGGGCGATGGTCTCGTGCAGCACGCCATACATGTGGCCGCCGTCCAGCAGCGACTCGGTCGGGCGCAGCCGGGCGGCGCGAGCGGTGCGGTCGTTCAGCAGCAGGCCGATATCGGCCTTGTCCGTCCAGGCGTCGCGCAGCACCGCCATGTCGCGGCTGCCCACCACCAGCGCCTTGGCCAGCGCCACGCCGTTGATGCCGCCCGCCGAGGTGCCCGAGATGATGTCGATCACGAAGCGCTTGCGCCCGCCGCGCGGGCCGGCCAGCTCGCGGGACAGGCGGCGATAGATCATCTCGCCCGGCGCCAGCTCCTCGTCCGGCAGGTCGGAACTGCCGCGCACCATGCGCAAAAGCTCTTGCGCGATGCCGTTCATGTAGATCGCCAGCGAGACGCCGCCATAAAGGACGACCGCGAAACGCACCTCACCCGTAGCCTGTTCGACCATGATCTTTCCCCGAACCACAGTGCAAGGCCCCGGCCGGCAGTTCCGAAAGCCATTCCGTTTCAGCAGGATATGGGCAAAAGACCGTTTTGTCTTGGGCGTTTTTCAACCATCACGCGCCGGGCAGGTCGCCAAGCTCCAGCTCTTGCAGAGCGTCATAGGCGGCGATGACGGCGGCGCGCTGCGCCTCATGCGCGGCGATGAAGCCGTCGCCCAGCAATGTCTGGTCCGGGCATTCGGTGACCAGCACCAGCGGCATGGGTGCGCGCATGTCCTGGGTCAGGATGCGGATGAAGCCCTGCGGCGCCTCCGGCGCCAGGCCATGCCGCCGCGCCAGCGCCAGTTGCGCGGCGTTGCGTTCGGCCAGGCCGGGCAGCTGGCGCAGCCGGGCGATCACCGCCTCGGCCAGCCGGGCGGCGGCGGCGCCCCAGCCGGGATGATGGCGCAGGATCAGGAAGAAGCCGCGCGGCATGGTCCAGCTTTCGAAGCCGCGCGGCACATAGCCGCTGAGCGGCCGGGTCCATTCATGCGCCGGATAGCCGTGCAGGCTGACATGCAGCAGCGCCGCCGACAGGCAATAGGCCTGGTCGCGCAGCGCCCGTTCGGCATCGGGCGGACCCTGGCGATAGTCCAGGTCGTCGCCCAACGCCGTATAGCGCGCGGCATGCAGCATGTGGCGCGGATTGTCGCGGGCGAGCCGCTGGCGCAGCGCATAGCCGTCCGGGTTCTCCAGCGGGCAAAGCGCGAAATGCGCGCCTTCGCGCCCGGCAAGCTCCTGCGCGGCGCGCAGCGCGCCCACCGGGCCCGAGACCTCGTTGGCATGCTGCCCGGCCGAGATCATCACCGCCCGGTCGCGCCCCGGCAGGTAACGGCCCTCGATCATCCGGCCGGCGACCGAGCGGGCGTGGAAGGGCCGGCCCGGCAGACGTGACAGTTCGGTGGCGATCTGCTGCGGCGACAGCGCCTCGCGCGCCTGGTCGAGCGGCTGGCAGCCGGCCTCCTCGGCGCTGCGCTGCCAGGGTCGGGTCTCGATGCGCAGGGCGTGCTTGTCGCCCTGACGGACGCGCGGCACGATCTGGCCGGGACGCAGGCCGCGGTCGCCGGGGGGCCGGCCGAGGCGGTGCCGGAAATGCTCGATCAGCGAGAAATACAGATCCTCGTGCAGCGCCTCGACCAGCGACACCGCCTCGTCCCCCCAGCCCAGCGCCCGGTCGCGGACCGGCAGCGTGGCCGAGATCTCCAGTTCCTGGAAGAACGGCGCCTTCTGCCAGGGCGCGGCGGCGACGGTGCGCATGGCGTCGCGATACAGCGTCTCGTAATCGGTCAGCAGCGGCTCGCCCTGCCCGTCCTGGACCAGCCAGCCGCAGGGCGACAGCGCCGGCTGCATGGCGTGGTCGCGATGCATGCGGTTGGGCGCCGGCACCGTCATCTCGCGCCGCATGCCCGAGACATAGCCGAGGCTCAGCTGATAGACCGGCATGGCGGCGCTGTCCGGCCCTTCCTGCAGGTCGAATTCGGTCAGCGGGAACAGCGCCGGCAGCGGATAGGCCTCCAGCAAAAAGCGGCCCGGCGCGGCCTCGGGGTGGCGCGGGCAGATGATCCGCGCCTCGGCCAGCCCGGCGGTCTCGATCTCTTCCAGGAAGGCGTGCAAGAGCGGCTTGTAGGCCGAGCGGCAATGCGCCCGCACCCCGCGCAGCGCCAGCGCCGCCTCGGCCGCGCGGCGGGTCGGCGCGTCGTCGAAGCTCCAGATCTCGGCGCGGGCGCAGGTGAGCTCGCGCACAAGCCGCGCCAGCGTGGCGGGATAGCTCGCCTGAAAGAGCAGCCGGGTGTCGTCCATCAGCCCGCCTTGCGCAGAACCTCGCACAGCTGCGCGACCGTGGGCGGGAAGGGATTGCCCTTCATCGAGGAACTGGCCAGCGACGCCTCGGCCACCGTCTGGTGCCGCGCCGGATCGAGGCCCTGCGCCCGCAGCCCCGGCAGGCCGGCGTCACGCGCCCAAGCGGCCAGGGCCTGCGGCGCCTCGGCCGCGTCGCAGCCCAGCACGGCCGCCACCTCGGCGCAGACCTCGCGGATGCGGGCGGGATCGCGGGTATGGGCGCGGTTCATCTCCAGCACCGGGCCCAGCAGCGCGCCGCAGATCGCACCATGGGCGGCGGTCGTCACGCCGCCGATCACCCCGGCCAGCCCGTGCACGGCGCCAAGCCCGCCATTGGCCAGCGCAATGCCGCCGCACAGGCTGACCCAGGCCATGGTGTCGCGCGCCGGCGCGTCCTCCTCCTGCATCAGCCGTTTCAGCGCCTGCAGGCCCGGCCGGATCACCGGGCGCACCAGCGCATCGGTGAAGGGCGTGGCCTTGCACGAGACCCAAGGCTCGATCACCTGCGCCAGCGCGTCGAGGCCCGAGGCCAGCGTCACCGCGCGCGGGCAATGGTCGGTCAGCGCCGGATCGACGATGGCCAGCCGCGGCAGCATCCGTTCGTCGCGGATCGAGACCTTGCGGCCATGGTCCGGCAGGCCGATCACCGCGTTCCGCGTCGCCTCGGCCCCGGTGCCGGCGGTGGTCGGCAGGGCGATATAGGGCAAGGGCGGAACCGACAGCGGCAGGCCGCGCCCGACCACCTCGAGATGATCCATGATCCCGCCCGGCGCCGGCACCAGCCCGGCCAGCGCCTTGCCCAGGTCCAGCGCCGCGCCGCCGCCCAGTGCCGCAACCCAGGCCGGGCCGAAATCCCTGGCCCGCGCCAGGGCGTCCTCCAGCATCGGCAGGCTCGGCTCGGCCCCGCAGGCGAGGGTCAGCACCTCGGCGCCCTCGGCGCGCAGGGCATCGACCAGCCAGGCGGCCCGGCCGGGATCGGCGCCATGGACCAGCACGCCGCGCGGGCCATGGGCACGGATCGCCGCAGGGGCCTTCCGCGCCTCGCCACGGCCAAAGACGGTGCGGCCCGGCAGGGCGAAGGCAAAGGAGGCAAGACCCGGAAAAGCGGCGGAATCGGTCATAGCTGGCCTGTTTGCTGCGTTGCGCCGCAAGCTGCACCGGCCCCGACGGGGGGTCAAGCGGCTTTCGTTTCGGGCTGGACCACGTCCGATCCGAACATCGGCGCCGCCCGTGCCCGACGCAAGGAACGCTTGCGCGCAGAAGCGGATCGCTTACAGTGAAGCCGTTCCAGCATGGAGAGCCCCTTGGCCCTCAGCATCCGCCAGAGCGAAATCCTCGAACTCGCCCGGGCCGAGGGCCGCGTGCTGGTCGACGACCTCGCCCAGCGTTTCGAGGTGACGCTGCAGACCATCCGCCGCGACCTGGGCGAGATGGCCGAGGCCGGATTGCTGGACCGCGTCCATGGCGGCGCCGTGCCGCGGGCCGGCGCGGTGAACCTGGGCTACGAGGCGCGGCGGCGCATGAATGCCGAGGCCAAGGCCGCCATCGGCGCGGCCTGCGCGGCGGAAATCCCCGACAATTGCAGCCTGATCCTGAACCTGGGCACCACCACCGAGGCGGTGGCCCAGGCGCTGATCCATCATTCCAACATCACCGTGGTCACCAACAACATGAACGTGGCCAATATCCTGCTGGCCAATCCGGGCTGCGAGATCATGGTGGCCGGCGGCGCGCTGCGGCGCTCGGACGGCGGGCTGGTCGGCGAGCTGACGACGCAGTTCTTCGAACAGTTCAAGGTCGATTACGCGGTGATCGGCACCTCGGCGCTGGATCATGACGGCGACCTGCTGGATTTCGACCTGGCCGAGGTGCGGGTCAGCCGCTCGATCCTGCGCCAGTCGCGGCGCGCCTTCCTGGTCACCGACCATTCCAAGCTGGGCCGCCCGGCCCCGGCCCGCATCGGCAGCCTGTCCGAACTGGACGCGGTCTTCATCGACCGGCCGCTGCCCGAGGATCTGATGCGGCGCTGCGCCGAATGGGGGACCGAGGTGCGGGTCTGCCCGCCCGCCGGCTAGGCCCAGATCACCGCGGCCTTCACCGCGAAGCGCGGATCCCGCCAGCCGGCCCGGCTGGCGATTGCAGCGGCACTGCCGCCCTGTTGCGCAGATGCCTAAGGCGATTGGATGCCGGCGGACAGGGGCCATCACGCTGATGGGTTCGGGGATGCGTTGAAAGACACCGGGATAAAGATGTGCGTTCCCGGCCGGATAAGCCGCAAGAAAGCTGCTCAAGATACGACAGGTGCCCCCATCGCCTTCCTCTCGTCCGGCGCCCGTGCCGCTCCGGGTCCATTCTGGCTCCGAAATCCATGAGGCTGGGGCTGGTTGCCTCTGTTGTTATGGCATCCGTTTAATTCGGCACAGGTCCAACAGCGCCCAATCCGCGGCCCAGGCAATGCGCGGATATCGCATCATCCTCGCAGCCTGACTTCGCTGAGCGGATGCCCCGTGTCGATGAACAGGCGACCCGTCGGTTGCAATGCGGCCCGCAACCGGTCAAGGGCGCGTTGCCCGATCTCCGGGTGGCGGCCGTCCAATGCCCCGGCACGCATCGCGAAGGCGATGTCGAAGGGCGCCTCATCGGGCGGCAATTCGAAATCCTCGACCGCCGTTTGCATGAATCGCAGGCGACCGGTGGCGATTTCCGCCTTCGATCCGGCCACCGCGCTTTCGATCGCCTTGGCCGAGCGGTCGATGGCCAGGACGAAGCCGTTCCCGACGCGGCGGAAACCGCCCGGGCCGCCACGCCCGGGCCACAGCCGATTTCCAGCACCCGATGACCCGGCGCCAGCGGCAGGGCGTCCACAAAGCACGCAATCCGGTTCGAAATCCGCGGGGCCATGATGTTCAGGTCTTGTCGGTCACCTTCGGCCACCAGGTTCCGAAGCACCACAGATTGCCCTCGGGGTCGCGGCAGATAAATTCGCGGCTGCCATAGTCGCGGTCGGTCAGCCCTTCCTCGATCACCGCACCGGCCGCCTTGGCGCGGGCGAACATCGCATCGGCATCGTCCACGGCGATATAGAGCGACCTGCCGCCCTGCGCCGATGGCTTGCCAACCAATTCGCCGTAAGCGTCCTCCCTGTCGTCGCCGCACATGATCATGGACGAGCCGAAGGCCAGCTCGGCATGGGCGACCTTGTCGCCATCCATGTATTTCGCGTGGGTGGTGAAACCGAAGGCCCGTTCCAGCCATGCGATCATCGCCGCCGCATTGCGAAAGCGGAAGGTCGGGTAGATGCGCGGAGCCTCAGGCATCATGCGTTCCTCCTTTGAATGATGCTCAAGGATGACATGCTGCCAGGGCCGCCGTCTTGAAGAAAGTGTCGCCGGCCAAGCGGATCTGGCGCCAGACCGCTTGACCCCGATGGCGGAACAGGGCGGATACCTGCGGGCAGCGGCTATTTATAGAAGCCGTCGCGCAGGTTGATGCCGTGCTCCAGCCATGCCTTCAGGGCGCAGATCATGCCGGTCCAGCCCTCGCTATTGGCCAGGCAGCCCTTCAGCCCCGCCTCGGTCTCGGGCCAGCCATATTCGCTGATCCGCACCAGCGTCCGCCCGTCCTCCAGGGCCTGGAAGGTCATGGTCACGGTGGTCCAGATGCGCGGCTCGCTGTCGGTTTCCCATTGCAGGGTAATGCGCTCGTTGGGGACGACCTCTTGCACCAGGACCGGGAAGGCGCCGGGGAAATCGTGGAAATCCCAGGTTACTTCGGCCCCGGTCTCCAATCGCCCCCTGGCGCCGCCGGTGGTGAAGAATTTCGACAGCCTGTCGGGATTCACGACGGTTTCGAAGACCTCTTCGACCGGTTTCGCGATTCGGCCGCCGACGGTGAATTTCAGTTCCATGTTGCATTCCTCCTTGTGCTGCACCCCATTATGTTATATTTTTATAACATGTCAATCGAAGATCAGGACGACGCGCTGTTCAAGGCGCTGGGGCACCGGGCACGCCGGCAATTGCTGGACCTGCTGAAGGAGGGCCCGAAGACCACCGGCGCGCTGTGCGAGGCGCTGCCGCAACTGGACCGCTGCACGGTCATGCAGCATCTGCGGGTGCTGGAGGCGGCCGGGCTGGTCGTGGTCGAGCGGCGCGGGCGGGAAAGATGGAACCACCTGGACGCGCTGCCCATCCACGCGCTGCACGAACGCTGGATCGGCCCCTATGCCGCCTATGCGGCAACCATGCTGGGGGCGTTGAAGCAGGCGGCGGAGGACAGCCAGCGCTTGAAGCATGACCGAACCCTGCCGGAGTGAGCGCCGCCCGTCGGGCCAAGGCTGTCATGCGGGGACCTCGCACCGCTTGCACACCAGGCGCCGAATACGTCGCCGAGCGCAATCGCCTGGCCGCCAGCCATGTCGATGACCGGGCCGTCAAGGAAAAGGAGTTGGCAAAGGTCATCAAGGAACAGGACGCACTGCTCTCCGGCCTGCCGCCCGAGCGCATCAGGGCGAAGATGGAACAGCTGGAGACGCGTCAGAAGCAGTTGGAACGCCAGCTCTCGGCCTCCCCTGCTTCGGACCCGATCCGCATCCATCCGGGCATGGCCAGGACCTATCACGCCCGGATCGGCCAGCTGATCCGCGGCCCCTCCGATGCCGAGAGACAAGAAGAGGCCAAGGAGGCGCTGCGCGCGCTGATCGATAAGGTGGAAGTGGTGCCGGTCCCGGCAGAGGAAGGCGAGACCGGAAACCCGGCCTGGCGATCCATCTTCACGGCGCCTTGGCCAGCTTGTTGCGCCTGGCACCAGGGCAGCCGGTGCATGAGGTTGTTGAAGCGGCGGAGCAAATGCAAAAAGCCCCGCGGAAAGCGGGGCATGGAGTGTCAAACAGTGCGCATCAAGGAGATGCACAAAGTCAATATACTGATAACATTGAATAATTATGGTTGGTTGCGGGGGCAGGATTTGAACCTGCGGCCTTCAGGTTATGAGCCTGACGAGCTACCGGGCTGCTCTACCCCGCGGCAGGGCATGTTCTGTCGTTGATCGTTTTGAGGGATGTATCGCTTCTTTTCAGGTCTGGCGGTGACCTACTCTCCCACGTCTTTTGACGCAGTACCATTGGCGCGACGGCACTTAACGGCCGAGTTCGGGATGGGATCGGGTGTTTTGCTCGTGCTTTGGCCACCAGACCGGAAAAGAAGCGATCGGCGTTTCCCGTTTGGGAAGTGTTGTCCAAGGATGCTTTTGGAAGCGAGACAGGTCTGTCTTCTTCCGGATCAAATCAAGCCAATCGAGCCATTAGTACCGGTCAACTGAACGCATTGCTGCGCTTACATCTCCGGCCTATCGACGTGGTGGTCTTCCACGGCTCTCAAGGGATACCTTGTTTTGAGGGGGGCTTCACGCTTAGATGCCTTCAGCGTTTATCCTGTCCGTTCATAGCTACCCAGCACTGCCGTTGGCACGACAACTGGTCCACCAGTGGAACGTTCACCCCGGTCCTCTCGTACTAGGGGCAACTCCTCTCAAGTATCCTACACCCACGGCAGATAGGGACCGAACTGTCTCACGACGTTCTAAACCCAGCTCACGTACCTCTTTAAACGGCGAACAGCCGTACCCTTGGGACCTGCTCCAGCCCCAGGATGAGATGAGCCGACATCGAGGTGCCAAACGATGCCGTCGATATGGACTCTTGGGCATCATCAGCCTGTTATCCCCAGCGTACCTTTTATCCGTTGAGCGATGGCCCTTCCACTCGGGACCACCGGATCACTATGGCCGACTTTCGTCTCTGCTCGACTTGTCAGTCTTGCAGTCAGGCTGGCTTCTGCCATTGCACTCAACGAGCGATTTCCGACCGCTCTGAGCCAACCTTCGCGCGCCTCCGTTACTCTTTGGGAGGCGACCGCCCCAGTCAAACTACCCACCACGCAGGGTCCCGGACCCGGATAACGGGCCGCGGTTAGACATCAAGAGTGCGAAGGGTGGTATCTCAAGGATGGCTCCACAGCGACTGGCGTCACTGCTTCGATGCCTACCACCTATCCTGCACATCACAATCCTGATGCCAGTGCGAAGCTATAGTAAAGGTGCATGGGGTCTTTCCGTCTAACCGCGGGAAGTCTGCATCTTCACAGACAATTCAATTTCGCTGAGTCCACATTTGAGACAGCGGGGAAGTCGTTACGCCATTCGTGCAGGTCGGAACTTACCCGACAAGGAATTTCGCTACCTTAGGACCGTTATAGTTACGGCCGCCGTTTACCGGGGCTTCAATTCAAGGCTTGCACCTCTCCTTTTAACCTTCCGGCACCGGGCAGGCGTCAGACCCTATACGTCGCCTTACGGCTTCGCAGAGCCCTGTGTTTTTAGTAAACAGTCGCCACCCCCTGGTTTGTGCCCCCCGCCCATACTTGCGTACAAACGGGGCCTCCTTCTCGCGAACTTACGGAGGTATTTTGCCGAGTTCCTTAAATGTGGTTCTCTCAAGCGCCTTGGTATTCTCTACCAGTCCACCTGTGTCGGTTTAGGGTACGGTCTTGTGGAGGGCTATTTCCAGGAACCGCTCACCAGCCCTTCCAATCCGATAAGGAAGAACTAGCTCTGCGATCCGTCACCATCTCCTGGCCCAGGAATATTAACCTGGTTCCCATCGACTACGCCTTTCGGCCTCGCCTTAGGGGCCGGCTTACCCTGCTCAGATTAGCTTTAAGCAGGAACCCTTGGACTTTCGGCGACAGGGTCTCTCACCCTGTTTGTCGCTACTCATGTCAACATTCTCGCTTCTGATCACTCCACCGGATGCCTTACAGCCCGGCTTCACAGTCAGAACATTGCCTCCGTTGCTTGCGAACAAGCAAAAGAGGCAGCGTTCTATATCACAGAACGCTCCGCTACCGCGTGCATAAATGCACACCCAAAGCTTCGGCTCGTGGCTTGAGCCCCGTTACATCTTCGCCGCAAGACCTCTTGATTAGACCAGTGAGCTGTTACGCTATCTTTAAAGGATGGCTGCTTCTAAGCCAACCTCCTGGTTGTTTTGGAAGTCTCACATGCTTTCCCACTTAGCCACGAATTGGGGGCCTTAGCTGTTGGTCAGGGTTGTTTCCCTCTCCACGACGGACGTTAGCACCCGCCGTGTGTCTGCCAGATAGTTCTTCCCGGTATTCGGAGTTTGCTTAGACTCAGTAAGGCTGTGGGCCCCCATCATCCATGCAGTGCTCTACCCCCGGGAGAATTCGTCTGACGCGCTACCTAAATAGCTTTCGCGGAGAACCAGCTATCTCCAGATTTGATTGGCCTTTCACCCCTAGGCACAAGTCATCCCGACCTTTTTCAACAGGTGTGGGTTCGGCCCT